>JAHEYB010000009.1 GCA_023251805.1 Bacteroidota bacterium
ACCGTTTTGGAACTGATTCCCGGAGCTTGCAAAGAAAGAATTTACCCTGTTGGTCGTTTGGACAGAGCTACTACTGGTTTGTTGATGTTTACCAACGATGGCGATTTAACAAAAAAATTAACTCATCCTAAATATGGTGTGCGCAAGATTTATCATGTGGAGCTGGATAAGCCATTGAAGCGAGCAGATATGGATAAAATAACAGAAGGATTAGAGCTGGAAGATGGCTCCATTAAAGTGGACGAAATCTCATATGTAGCCAATGGCGTTGACAAAACGCAGGTTGGTGTGGAAATTCACTCCGGGAAAAACCGAATTGTAAGAAGAATTTTTGAGCACATGGGTTACAATGTTCGTAAGCTAGATAGGGTAATGTTTGGCTCTCTTACTAAGAAAGATATGGCGCGTGGTCGTTGGCGCTTTCTTACCGATGCTGAAGTGGGAATGCTAAAAATGATTAGCACCGAAAAATAAGCAATACTAAACTTATTCACTTTCCGTTATTGATAACATCTTTCTGCTTTACAAAGTATTGCTGTGTTTTATTGTAAACTTTGTTGTGCATTAGTTGCTTTCAATGGACAATCAAAATCAATTAATTACTCCCGAAAAAAGTCCGAAAAAACCAAATCGTTTTCTTCGTTTCTTGAAGCGCATTTTTTTCTTTTTTCTTTTTCTTTTTGTTTTATTGGCAGGAGCTGGATTTGTAATAGGTTATTTTTATCAAGATGAAGTAAAAGAATATGTGATTGCTGAACTTAATAAACAATTAAATACCGAAATAATTGTTGATGGAAAAGATATTGATTTTACCGTCATTCAAAACTTTCCTCTCGCCTCAGTCGATTTTAAAAATGTAAAAGCTTTAGAAGCCATTCAAAGTAAAAAGAAAGATACGCTATTTTCTGCTGGCAAAATTTCTTTTCAGTTTAATGTTTTAGACATCTTTAAAAAAAATTATAAGATTAAAAAAGTTGAGATAGAAGAAGTAAATTTAAAAGTTCGGATTGATAAAGATGGTAATGACAATTATCACTTTTGGAAAGAGTCGACTGATTCTACCAATACCTCTTTTGCTTTTTCACTGGAAGAAATTATTTTGAAAAAAATTCAAGTCTCATTCAAAAATAGTAAAGCTAAACAAAGCATCGATTTTTTGATAAAGGATAGTGAACTCAGTGGAAATTTTTCGGATGAAAAGTATTCGTTGAAATCAACCACTAACATGTTTGTGAATTTTATAAAAGCAGACAACATAAATTATCTGCGAAAAAAAAATATCCATGCTCAAATGGAATTGAATGTGGATAATTCGGTGCCGTCCTATAAAATTAAAAATGGAAAAATTAAAATAGAGGATTTATTATTTGAAGTGTTTGGAAATGTTGTAAATGCAGGAAATGAGCCAATTGTAAATTTTGGAATAAAGGGGAAAGATATGGATATTAAATCGGTGCTTTCACTTATTCCGGCTAAATATAAAGGAGCAATAGAAGATTATGAGAGTGATGGAGAGTTTTATTTTGATGCGACCATTCAAGGTATTTTTTCTGCCAAACAAATGCCTCAAATTACAGCAGATTTTGGAATAAAAAATGCGGATATCACACAAACAAAAGACAAAATTCAACTGCACAATGTCAATTTAAAAGGCCATTATTTTAATGGAAACCCGTCTGCCGGACAGGCAGGTAAAAATGCAAATGAGCCATCGTTGCTGACATTGATTCCTTTTTCAGCTAGCATCGACCAAGGGACACTGGCCGGTGAAGTGACTATTAAAAATTTATCAAATCCTTCCTTTTTTGGAAAGATAAAAGCAAGTTTAGATTTAGAAAATGTGCAAAAATTTGTGAAAATTGATACAATAGAATCGCTTACGGGAAAGCTCAATATAGATGCTTCATTTAAGGGTGATGAAAAAAATAGTAGTTCAGGAAATTATGAAAACATTGCTACTACAGGAGATTTAAAAATTAACGACATGAATCTGAAGCTGAAAAATTATACGCTAAATTTTTCAGCTATTAATGGCGATTTCAAATTTGATAATAACGATTTGGTAGTAAATTCATTAACAGGAAATATTGCAAGCAGTGATTTTGAATTGAAAGGATTCTTTAGAAATGTCGTTGGTTTTGTTTTGAAAGAAAATCAGCCTGTCACGATTGATGCAACGCTAAATTCTAAAAATATTAACTTAAATGAGCTATTATCGAACAAAGAAGAAACAAGAAGTGGAGCAAAGTATAAGCTGAAATTTTCGGACTTGCTGGACGTTAATTTGAATAGTGAAATTGAGCACCTGGTTTTCAGAAAATTTGATGCAACTAATATTCATGGAATCATAAAAGTGAAAGACAAAAAAATGGTAGTTGACCCAATTGTCTTATCAACTATGAGTGGAAATATTACTACCAGTGGATTAATAGATGGAACGGATAGCACTAAGTTGTTGATTACATGTTTTTCGGATGTCAGTAAAATTAACATCACAAAAATGTTTGAAGAATTTGAAAATTTTGGACAAACAGCTGTCACCGACAAAAACTTAAAAGGTGTTGCCACAGCTAAAATTCAATTTGCATCTATGTTGAGTCCCGATTTGCAAATGGATTTGGATAAATTGTATGCAGGAGTTGAAATGACGATTGAGAATGGAGAAATGAACAATGTGGAAGCGATGAAAAGTTTGTCTCGTTTTATTGAATTAAAAGATTTGGAGAATGTACGCTTCTCCACATTAAAAAATCAAATTGAAATAAAAAATCAAGTGATTACGATTCCGAAAATGGAAGTAAAATCAAATGCAATCAATATTACAGCATCGGGCACACATACATTTAAAAATGAAATTAATTATAGAGTAAAATTGTCTTTAAATGAATTGTTGTCTAAGAAGGCGAAGAGTGCTAAAAAAGAAAATGATGAATTTGGAGAAGTAGCAGATGATGGTTTAGGAAGAACAAATATCTTTTTATTGATGACCGGTACCATCGATAATCCAACAATAAAGTACGATTCAAAAAGCGCGATAAAAAATGTGCAGCAGGATTTGAAAGTAGAAAAACAGACTTTAAAAACGATTTTAAAAGAAGAATTTGGTTTGTTTAAAAAAGATACAAGTCTAAAGAGTAAAACTCCCAACGAAGACACAAAATTCATAATAAAATGGGAGGAAGCGAACAAACCTGATGAGAAAAAAGAGCTTAAGAAGCCTAAAAAACCTGAAGAAGAAGATTTCTAGGGTTCCTTCCACATCGTTCAGAATCACAATTAGAATGTGTCCCCCTTCGAAGGGGGTAGGGGGATGGGCAAATCCCAATTTGAGAACCATTTCATATTCAGTTATCATATTCATTGTTTTAAGCTAAAAAACCTTATTTTCGTACCTCTAAATAAGGATTACGTGAGTATTTATTCTAAAAAACAACAATGGAAATTGTGGCTGTTTGTAACGGCCATTGTTATTATTGTGATTTCACTTTGGTATACCAACACTTTGGTAAACAAAATAGCGCAGGAAGAACGGGTAAAGGTAAAACTATGGGCAGATGCAATAAAAAAGAAAGCCGATTTAGTAAAATATACCAACGAGCTTTTTAATAAAATTAAAATTGATGAACGTAAGAAAGTGGAATTGTGGGCTGAAGCAACGCGACAACTTTCTCAAGATTTAAGTGATTATGGCTTTGTTTTAAAAGTAGTTTCCGATAACACCACCGTGCCTGTTATTTTAACCGATGATCATGGTACCGTAATTACTTCCAGAAATTTGGATCCGGCCAAAGAAAATGATAAAACGTATTTAAAGTTGCAAATGCAAGCAATGCGTGCTAAGCAGGAGCCGATAGAAATTGCCATTTACAAAGGGCAAAAAAACTATTTATACTTTCAGGATTCTAAGTTGTTTTCAGAATTAAAAAATAATTTGGATGATTTAATTAAATCTTTTATTTCTGAAGTAGCTGTAAACTCTGCATCAGTGCCGGTGATTTATACCGATTCTACAAAACTAAATGTGCTTGCTTCGGGCAATGTTGATTCAATAAAAATAAAAGATGTTTCCTATTTACAACAAACATTGTCGCTGATGTCTTCCCAAAACCAACCGATTGAAGTTGAAATAGGTAATGGCAATAGGAGTTATATTTTTTATCAGGAATCGAAATTGCTCACTCAATTAAAATATTATCCTTATGTGATGTTCACCATAATTGGGTTGTTCTTATTGGTTGCTTATTTATTGTTTAGTACAGCTAGAAGAGTAGAGCAAAATCAAGTTTGGGTGGGAATGGCAAAAGAAACGGCACATCAATTAGGAACACCTTTGTCCTCACTCATTGCCTGGTTGGAATATTTACGCTCAAAAGGGTTGGATCCGGAAACAGCTGCTGAAATAGAGAAGGATGTAAAACGATTGGAAACAATCACCGAGCGTTTTTCCAAAATTGGTTCTGTTCCAAAATTGGATTCAGTGGATTTGGTTCAAGTGTTGGATGTTGCGGTGAACTATATGAAACTAAGAACATCAAAAAATGTGGTATTTTCTATTGAGACAAACAATCAAAAAGAGGTGTTTGCCGCCTTGAATATTCCTTTGTTTGAATGGGTAATTGAAAATTTGATTCGTAATGCAGTGGATGCAATGGATGGAAGTGGTTCTATTGTTATTTCTCTTTCTGACCAAACACAATTCGTATATATTGACATAGCAGATACAGGAAAAGGGATTTCTAAATCAAAATACAAAACAGTATTTGAGCCCGGATATACTACCAAGCAAAGAGGTTGGGGTTTAGGTTTATCACTTACAAAACGGATTATTGAAAATTACCATTCCGGAAAAATATTTGTAAAAAATTCTGAAATAGATAAAGGCACAACTTTTAGAATTGTGCTTAATAAATAATGGCAGGCATTTACATTCATATCCCTTTTTGCAAACAAGCTTGTCACTATTGCGATTTTCACTTTTCTACTTCTCTTCAAAATAAAGAAGCTTTTTTAACAGCTCTGCACAAAGAAATTTCGCTTCAAAAAAACTATTTGAAGGGCAAAATAATTTCCACAGTTTATTTCGGAGGCGGAACTCCATCTTTGCTTTCTAAAAAAGAATTGCTTGAAATTTTTGATTCACTAAACACCAGTTTTCAGATTAGTGAAGATGCAGAAATTACATTGGAAGCCAATCCGGACGATTTAATAGAAGAAAAAGTAAAAGACTTAAAAGGCACACCAATTAATAGGTTGAGCATTGGAATTCAAAGTTTTTATGACGAAGATTTAACCTTGATGAATCGTGCTCACACTTCCGAGGAAAGTATTAAAGCAGTAAAATTGGCGCAAGAAAATGGATTTGAAAATATTACCATTGATTTAATTTATGGTATTCCAACGCTTACTAATCACCGATGGAGAAATAATTTGCAAATAGCTTTTGCTTTAAATGTAAAACATATTTCGGCTTATTGCTTAACGGTTGAACCCAAAACGGCTTTAGCACATCAAATAAAAGTAGGAGAAGTAAAAAATGTAGAGGAACAACATTGTTCTGAGCAATTTGAAATAATGTTAGAGGCAATGCATCAGAATGATTTTATGCAATATGAAATATCAAATTTTTGCAAAGACGGAGCATTTTCCAAACACAATAGTAACTATTGGCTAAAAGAAAACTATTTGGGATTAGGGCCTTCGGCACATTCATTTAATGGTGAAAGTCGGCAATGGAACGTTTCCAATAATGGCTTGTATATTCAATCTTTGGAAAAGGAAGAATTAAACTTTGAAAAAGAAATTTTATCTGAAGCGCAAAGGTATAATGAATATGTTTTAACTTCCCTCAGAACCATTTGGGGCGTAGACTTGAATTGTATTCGTCAAAATTTTGGGGAAGTGTATGTGAATTATTTTTTGAAAGAAATTGATTTGTATATTAGCACATCCGATGTTCTAATAGAGCAATCCCCTTCTCCTTTGGAGAGGGATGGGGTGAGGTATTATTTAACAGATAAAGGAAAATTAATTGCTGATAAAATTGCAAGCGATCTTTTTTTTGTCCCCCTTTGGAGGGGGCAGGGGGAGGACTAAAACGAATTAACATGATTTCGAAAATTACACACAAAGGAAAATCTTACAACGTTGATTTAGATAAACCAATTGACATTTCTATTCCTCTTAGAACAGGAAAAGAAAACGTAAATGCATGGTATTCTAATCCTATGACCATTGAGCCTGTTCGTATGGGTGATTGGGTAGGCGATGTGAAACAAGGTGGGTCTGTAAATTTTAGAAATATTATGTTTAATCCTCACGGAAATGGGACACATACGGAGTGTGTTGGACATATTAGTAAAGAAGATTATACAATCAACCAAACATTAAAAAAATTCTTTTTTATTGCAGAAGTAATTACAATTTTGCCCGATGAATTAGAAAATGGAGATAAAGTAATTACAAAAAAACACATACAAAATTGTTTAGGAGAAAAACGTCCTGGAGCAATTGTGATTCGTACATTGGACAATCACATTTCTAAAATGAACAAACAATATTCAACTACCAATCCACCTTATTTGTTAGAAGATGCAGCCAAGTATATTGATGAATTAGGAATTGATCATTTGATGATTGATTTGCCATCGGTAGATAAGGAAGTGGATGATGGAAAATTATTGGCGCATCATGCATTTTGGCAATACCCTCATAATACTCAACTGCAACGCACGATTACGGAAATGATTTATGTTCCAAATACTGTTTATGACGGAACATATTTATTAAACATACAAATTGCGAGTTTTGAAAATGATGCATCGCCTAGCAAGCCTTTGTTGTTTCAATTGAATGCTGCCTTATAAAATTCTTCGACTACACCAGATGACATTTGAGTTGTCACACTGAGCGTAGTCGAAGTGTCATTTAAACTAAACAGTCTTTATTTTTTTTTACATCGCAAATGTTACTCCAACTGTGAAAGGATATACTTGTGGTCCTTTGTCTTTTTTGAACAAGCGATTTAATCCGTAGCTTGCAAATATGGTAACATCATTGAATCCAACTCTTGCTACAGCGCTATATTTGAAAGGTTCCAAATTAAAATCATCGTGTTGTTTGATTTTATAATGTTTGTCGTTCGCATCATATTTTTGTTTAGTAGTAGCGCCTATTCTGTATGCAAGGTCTACTCCAACCCCAATGTGTAAATTTTTATTTGGATTTTTGCTGGTGTTGAATTCTAACATCAATGGAACTTTTAAATAAGCAACATTTAATTTATTTTTTTTGTAATCGATAGTAGAGTCAGTGGAAGCAGATAGGTAAGTAGTGTCTCCGTTTAAAGTGACGTTATTTTGAAAAGCATAACTATTAAAATCAAATCCAAAACCTGTAACAAGATTCATATAGTTTTTTGCGATGTGAAAATCTTTTTCGCAAAGATTTAATCCAAACTGAATTGATTTTGCATAGTCTAATTCAAGGAAACTTGCACTTGCAGGCAGGTTAATGTTGTTTTTGTAATCCAACATGCCGTTTACTCCAAACTCCATTCCATTCCAGTGTTTGAATTTTTCGTTGTAGTTGCTGGTAGAATCTTTTTTAGACATTTTACTATTGTCATGGTCATCATCATCGTCACCGATAATCATATAGTTTTTCCCACCCAATTTAATTTTGGTAGTATCACTTGCTGTTTCGTCTCCGGTTCCGCTTTTACTTTCACGAACAGACCCTGCTCCTGTAATATTAACATTGCGGTCGGTCGGATTTCCTTTGTAAATAATGGAACCTGCTCCCGAAACATCTGCATCTATACTTTGAATGGCATTTACTTTTGCATCACCAGCGCCTGAAACTTTTGCTTTAATTTTTGTTGCTTCTAAATTAGAAGCTTTTAAATCGCCCGCTCCTGAAATAGTTGCGTCCAACAATTGAGTAGTACCTTTTAAGGTAACATCACCTGCACCGCTGATATCTGTTTTTATTTCTGTTGCTTTAACGTCTAAATGAATATCACCAGCACCATTTGTAATGATATTTAATTTGTCGCAAGTCAGTTGATTTTCACTTTTTACATCAGATGCTCCAGAGATATCAATACTCGAAAGCGCTTTTGCAGAAATCATAATTTTAATATCATCCCCATTTTTGATGTTGCCTTCGGTATAGATAACTAAAATACCTTCTTTTACTTCCGTTTTAATTTGAGCTTGTGAGCTTTCCGGAGCGTCTACTTTTATAGAGTTGACATCGCTTTGTGTAAGAGAGATGTTAAATGCATCCCCTGCTTTAATTCCTGTAAAGTCACCAACTGTTCTTGTTTGCTGAGCTGTTGCAGTTGAAATGGATAAGCTTGTTACAAGTGCTAATCCAAGAATTTTTGTTTTTATAGTGTTCATGTGTATTAAGTTTTCGTTGTTTTTTGAATGTGACGATTGGTTTGTTTTAAAAGTTACAGCGCTATGTATTTTTAAAATGTTAATTGATTTAGGAGTAGGACGACCACCTTCGTAAAAAGTTACAAAATCCAATTATTTATTTTACCGCTTTATACCAACTATTCACCTCTTCCAAGCAACTAATTGCTATTTTTCTGCATCTTTTGATTATTAACAGAAGCTTGTGTATAATAGTTAGGTACTATTTTTATAATTCAAGTATTTGTAGCATATTTGTAAGGAAATCGCTTATGAAGAATTTTAAAAGAAATATACTCCTCTCTTTCGTTTTAGTAATTGTTGCCTCAGCCTCAGCTACCAATTTATATTGGGTAGGTGGTACAGGTGATTGGAACGATATTAAACATTGGTCGCTTACCACTGGAGGTGCTCATGGAAATGTGATTCCTACCTCTTCTGATGATGTTTTTTTTGATCAAAATTCTTTTACTGCCGATAAACAAACTGTAAAACTTGTAACAAATTCTGTCTGTCATAATATTGATTGGAACGGGATTGACGATAAGGCTATTTTTTCTGCTGGGAAGGAAAGGATTTTGATTGTTTATGGTTCTTTTAAATTATCTCCTCTTTTATTTAATGGATTTTTAGGAAAAACAATTTTTGGTTCCTCATCTCTTAATAATTCAATTGCAACAGCTGGCAAGATGATAATTGGAAATTGGGAGTTTAATGGCTCGGGTTCTTGGGTGCTTATTGATGATATTAGCACTGAACGACCCGTATCAATCGCACTCACAAAGGGGTCTTTATTTACAAATGGAAAAACAGTATATTGTGGATCGTTCATTGGAAATTCTTCACAACAAAGGCTTTTAGATCTTTCCTCATCCGAAATTTTTATTAAGGATAAATGGGATTTTAGCTCGCCTTCCCAGCTAACATTTGAAACCGGGACATCCCGAATAATTTTTGAAGATTCTCTTAATGATAATAAATTTAGAAGTGGCGGACTCGTCTATAATTCTGTTTCAGCTATGGCTGCAGCTTGTAGTCCATCTGGAACTCCTTGTGCAACTTTTACCATTTCCATTACTGCTACAAACGTAACTTGTAATGGATTGTGTAATGGAACTGCTTCAGCAACAGTAGTTCCGGCAGCTGGTCCTTATACTTATGATTGGAGCCCTGGAACACCCACGGGAGACTTTACACCCAATATTACTGCATTGTGCACAGGAACATATACTGTTAGGGTAACAAATACATCCACAGGAGCTTTTTGTTTCTGTTCAATAGCAATTACCGAACCTGGAGTGTTATTCGATTTTGAATTAGTGACAACTCCTCCTACTTGTAATGGTTTGTGTGATGGAAGTTCTACAATTGCGGCTTCGGGTGGTACGGGAGCTTATTCTTATGCCTGGACAATTGGAGGATTGCCTCCGGGGCCTCCTTTTTCAGGAAATGGAAATGACACCGTTACGGGCGTTTGTGCAGGAAGCTATGATGTTACAGTGTCAGATGCGAACGGTTGTACAGGAAGTACAACAATAATTGTTACAGAACCGGCAGTTCTTGTGGCGCCTGGTTCTTCTACAAATGTAACTTGTTTTGGGTTTTGTGATGGTACAGCTACAGTTGTTGCAGCAGGCGGTTCTCCTCCTTATACATATGATTGGACCCCGGGAAGTCCTATTGGAGATGGAACTGCTAGCATAACCAATCTTTGTCCCGGTTCTTATACTTGTACGGTTACAGATACCAATGCATGCAGTGCAACTTTTATTGCTACAATAACACAGCCACCGATTTTAACGCTTACGATGTCGCAAACCAATGCGAGTTGTGGCGGAGTATGTGATGGAACAGCAACAGCAACAATCACAGGTGGAACTTCTCCCTATACTTATGTTTGGTCGAATGGTTCAACTACCACTACCGCGTCATTATCCAACACCATTTCCGGATTATGTGCAGGCGGTTACACTGTTACAATAACCGATTTTAATGGTTGTGTAATTACGAATAATGTTACCATTACCGAACCACTTGTTTTAGTGGCAACTGCAACAGGCACAGATGTTAACTGCTTTGGTGCATGCGATGGAACGGCAACTGTTGTGGTTGTTGGCGGCACCGCTGGATATACATATGATTGGACACCCGGAGCACCAATTGGTGATGGTACAGCAACAATCACGAGCCTTTGTCCTGGATCCTACACCGTTACTGTTACTGATATTAATGGTTGCAATGATACAGGTGCGGTGACAATTAACCAACCGGCTTTATTGATTCCAAATCCAACAAGTACAAATGTTTTATGTAATGGAGCATGTAATGGAACTGCCACTGCTGCGCCAACAGGTGGAACATTTCCATATATTTATGACTGGACTCCCGGAGCACCCGTAGGTGATGGTACTGCAACCATCACAAATTTATGTCCTGGGACATATAGCGTTTTAGTAACCGATGCAAATGGTTGTGATACTTTAGAAAGTGTGACAATAACAGAGCCTCCAATATTGGATGCCGGTGAATCATTTACAAATGTGACATGTAATGGCGCATGTGATGGAACTGCAACCTCAACTCCAACAGGTGGCACTCCGGGATATACATATTTATGGAGTACGGGTGCTGTAACTCCTGGAATTTCCGGGCTGTGTCCAGGTTCATATACAGTTACTGTAACCGATGCAAATGGTTGTACTAATTCCGCAACCGTTGTAATTACTCAGCCCAATGTATTAAGCGTAAGTATAGCTACCACAGCATTACTATGTAATGGCGATTGCAATGCTATTGCAACGGCCACTATTACCGGTGGAACAGCTTTATATACTATCGACTGGACGCCTGGTGCGCCAATTGGTGATGGAACAACAATAATTAGTTCTCTTTGCGCTGGAACTTATACCATAGATGTAATTGATGCAAATGGTTGTCCGGCTACTGCCAGTGCAACAATTTTTCAGCCTACTGCACTTGTTTTAGTTACTTCAACTACAGATGTTACATGTTTCGGTGCATGTAATGGAACAGCCTCAGCTGTTGCTGGAGGAGGAACCCCAGGATATTCTTATTCTTGGATGCCAGGTGGTTTAACTACTTCCTCTATTAGCGGTTTATGTCCAGGAAGTTATACCTTAACAGTGACGGATTTAAATGGTTGCACAATTTTAGATACTGTTACTATTACTGAGCCTACTCAAGTTTTTGCAAACCCTTCGGTTCTTACAAATATCAGTTGTGCAGGTGTTCTTCCTTGTGATGGTTCCGCTACGTCAGCGCCATCTGGAGGCGTACCTCCATACTCGTTATTTGACTGGTCTCCGGGAGCACCCACTGGTGATGGCACTCCAACGGTTACAGGGCTTTGTGCAGGAACATACAATTTAACTGTGTTGGATGCAAATTTGTGTCCTTCTACCATGTCCGTCACCATTACACAGCCACTAGTGCTCACTGCGCCAATTACAAGTTCTACTTCCAGTTGTAATATTTGCAATGGAACAGCAACTGTAACACCAGCAGGCGGAACTCCAGGGTATACTTATTTATGGATGCCAACCGGACAAGTTACTCCAACAGCAGTTGGGCTTTGTCCGAATGTTACTTATACAGTTACTGTAACCGATGCAAATGGACGTGTTGCTACTAGCACAGTTACTATTATGCAAACAATCATAATTAGTATTACGACATCGCCCACTACATTGAGTTGTTTTGGTGCTTGTGATGGAATAGTAACAGCTAATGCTGCCGGTGGTTCTATTCCATATAATTTTGTATGGACAGGCCCATCTCCTTCAACAGCCACTATATCGTTAACTCAAACGGCCACAAGTTTGTGTGCCGGAACCTATGTAGTAAATGTTTCTGATGCAGCAGGTTGTTTTAATAGCGACTCAATAACATTTACAGATCCTCCACTTTTAATTGTTAGCACAAGTACTACTACCGAATCTTGTAGTGGCTCATGTGACGGAACAGCAACAGCAACGCCAACGGGAGGTACAGGAACAATTACTTATTCATGGAATACGGTTCCTGTTCAAACAACAGCTACAGCAACGGGATTATGTACGGGTTCTTATACTTTAACAATAACAGATTCCAGCGGATGTACAGCTTTGGATACTGTAGTAATCACTGGCCCGCCAGCAGTGGTAGATAACTTCACCATAACTGACGCAAATTGTTTGTTTGCTGATGGTTCTATTTCTGTGGCACCAACAGGCGGAGCAGGTGCAGGAAGTTACACGTATGATTGGGGTCCGGGAAGTCCAGCAGGTGATTTTACCGCAACAATAACTGGCCTTTTACCGGGAATTTATACGCTCGCTATTACAACTGGAGGCTGTACTTATAATTTTAGCTATATTGTCAATAACATTGCCGGACCAACTACCACAATGTCAAGCACAGATGTTTCTTGTTTTGGAGCATGCGATGGAACAGCAACTGTTGTGGCTGCTGGTGGAGCACCGGGCTATTTATATGATTGGACTCCAGGTGCACCAACAGGTGATGGAACGGCTGCAATTACAGCATTGTGTGGAACAATAACGTACACGGTTACCGTTACCGATGCTGCAGGTTGTATAACGATAGATACCGCAACAGTTATTAATCCGTCTTTAATTTCACCAAACCCTACTGTTGTGAACGAAAGTTGCGGAGGTGCTTGCGATGGAAGTATTACTTTGGCGCCAACAGGTGGAACTCCAGGTTATACCTACTTGTGGAGTACAGGTGCTACAACACCCTCTATCAGTGGTTTGTGTGCAGGTCCATATACATTTACAGTTACCGATAGCAATGGTTGTGATTCTGTTTTAACGATTACTATTGTTTCTCCGCCTTTATTGGTTGTTACACTTTCAAGCACTGATGTAACTTGTAATGGTTTTTGTGATGGAACAGCAACTGCAGTTGTAGTGGGTGGAACAGGTGCTGGAACGTATTCTTATTCTTGGTTACCAAATCCTCCATTGGGTCCGCTTTTCCCTTTGCCAAATGTTATAGGATTGTGTCCCGGAAGTTATGATATTACAGTTACTGACGGAAACGGATGTACAGCTTTAGATACAGTAATTATTACAGAACCAGTGGCCTTAACAACTGTGACTTCTCAAACCAATGCTTCTTGTTTTGGAGTTTGTGATGGTCAGGCAATTGTAACGGCTAGTGGAGGAACGTTGCCATATACCTATTTGTGGAATGATCCGGGTGCAACAGCAATTGATACCGCTAATGGATTGTGCGCAGGAAGTTACACAGCTACCGTTACCGATTTTAATGGTTGTGTTTCATCTACTCCTACAGTTTTAATCTCTCAACCTGCATCAATTTTGCCCAATGCAACGTTTGTAAATCCAACTTGTAACAGCTCTTGTAATGGAACAGCAACAGCTGCTCCAACAGGTGGCTCAGGAGTTTATACTTATTTGTGGAATGATCCATTAGCGCAAACAACGGCTACCGCTTCGGGATTATGTGCCGGAACTTATATGGTTACTGTTGATGATGGAAATTGTTTCGCCACACAAAATGTTACTTTAATAGACCCTGCTGTTTTAAATGCAAATCCTTCTGCAACTTCTCCAACTTGTGTTGGCGATTGCGATGGAAGTGTCACGTCCAACCCAACTGGCGGAACCGGTGCCGGAACATATACCTATTCTTGGACTCCTGGCTTAATACTTACTCAAACTGTAACTAGTTTGTGCCCGAATATATACACTGTTATCGTAAACGATGCAAATGGTTGTGCTGATACGCAAAGTGTTACTCTTTCAGATCCTCCGGGAATAGACGTTGTGATTGGAAGCACGCCTGCAAATTGTGGAGTGTGTGACGGAACAATTACAATTACACCAACCACAGGATTAGCTCCTTATACTTATGTGTGGACGATAGCTTTAACCGGTTTGCCTCCTGCATTGCCATTTACAGGAAATGGAACATCGAGCGTTTCAAATGTATGTGCTGATTTGTATAATGTTTTGGTAACCGATGCAAATGGTTGCGATTCGATATTTACAATCCCAATGAATAATTCAAGCGGACCAACAGGTGCAATAACTACTAGTAATCCTGCCTCTTGTCCTGGAGTTTGTGACGGAAGCGGTTCAGTCGATACAGTAATTGGTGGAACACCTGCATTTACTTTCTTGTGGAACGATATTCCGGGTACAGCAAATGATAGTGCTTTCAACCTGTGTGACAGCGCTTATTTCGTTCAGATAACAGATGCTGCGGGTTGTATTTATTTTGCTCCTATTACAATTACTGAACCTGCTCCAATTCTTTCAAATGGGGTTATTACAATGGCATTGTGTAGTAATATTTGTACCGGTGCAATTACTGTTGCTCCAACAGGCGGGACAGCAGGATATACTTATTTCTGGACTCCCGGGGTAATAACAGGACAAGGCACTCCAACAGTTACAGGGTTGTGTTCGGGAACGTATACTTTATCAATAACCGATGCAAATTTTTGTGTGAAAGTGGATTCATTTGTGGTGGGACAATCCACTCCGCTAACTGCTACAATTGCTTCAACAAATATTTCTTGCTCGGCCTCTTGCAATGGAATTGCATATATTAATATCACTTCAGGAACCGGTCCATATACCATTCAATGGAATGACCCATCCGGACAAACTAACGATACAGCTTTTGCACTTTGTGCAGGAAATTATTCGGTAGATATTACAGATGCTTTAGGTTGTACACTTACTTTAAATACAACAGTTACTTCAACTCCACCAGTATTAGCAAATGCTGTTATCACGGGTGCCACTTGCGGATTGTGTGATGGTAGTGCTACTGTAACTCCAACAGGCGGAACAGCAGGGTACACTTATTTGTGGAGTAACGGACAAATTACTCCAACAGCCACAGCATTATGTTCGGGATTATATACTGTTGATATTACCGATGCAAATGGATGTGTTACCAATGTGCCTATTCCGGTAAACAATACAAGCGGACCAACAAGTGCAACTATCGTTTCAACAAACATTACTTGCAACGGATTGTGTAATGGTTCAGTGGCTTCAGTAACTCCGGTGGGTGGAACAGCACCATATACTTTCTTGTGGATTGCAAGCGGACAAACTACTGCTGCAATTGGAAGCTTATGTGCAGGAACTTATTTTATTCAAATTACTGATGTGAATGGTTGTTCATTAATGGATTCAGTTATTATTACGGAGCCATCTCCAATATTAGCAAATCAGGTAATTACTGCTGCAACTTGCGGGTTGTGTGATGGAACAATTACCATTGCTCCAAGTGGAGGAACTGGTCCTTATACCGTTTTATGGAATACAGGTTCAAGTGCTTTATCTTTAATTAATTTATGTGCAGGTGTTTATTCAGTTGATATTACTGATGCTGCAGGTTGTATACAAAATGTGATGATTCCTTTAAATAGCCAGAGTGGTCCAACCATTACCACTTTCCCTACCGATGTTACATGCAATGGATCTTGTAATGGAATAGATAGCGTTTATGCAACTGGTTCTTCACCGTTTGTATATCTGTGGAATGATGTGTCTTTACAAACAACTCCGGTAACCACTGCAACACTATGTGCAGGAACTTATTTTATTCAAGTAACCGATGCTGCAGGTTGTGTTACAATAGCCCCTTCAATAATTTCAGAACCCGATTCAATTGGATTTAGTGTTGCAAATGCGCAAGACCCATTGTGTAACGGAAATGCAAATGGACAAATAACAATTATTCCGTCAGGAGGAACATTGTCATATACTTATAGCTGGACACCGGCTCCAGCACTAGGACAAATTACTGCAACAGCAGTTGGTTTAGATGCAAATACATATATTGTAACAGTAACCGATGCCAATGGTTGTAATGCAACACAAACAGTTACATTGGTAAATCCTGTTTCTTTAACTATCAGTAATGTTGCAACGCCTTCAAGTTGTAATACAATTCCTGATGGAGCAATTGATGTAACAGTTGGTGGTGGAACGCTTCCATATACTTATTTATGGAGTGGTGGTTCATCTGCAGTAACCGAAGACTTAGTGGGGATTTTAAGCGGAACGTATACTATTACAGTTACCGATTCCAACTCTTGTACAATTGTCGACACCATTATTTTATTACCTGCACAAACGGTAATTGCAGATGCAGGAAATGATACTTCTTTCTGTGAGAGTGGTGCAATTACTTTAGATGCTTCTGCAAGTGTAAATGGAACAACATATCAATGGTTTGATATGAGTAATACCTTGTTGGGCTCTTCTGTTACTTTGACGTTTAATCCTCCAACAGGTACAAATAGTTTTTATGTAGTGGTAGATAATGGAACGGGTTGTTCGGATAATGATACTGTTGATGTTACAGCAAATCCATTACCAAATGCAAATGCCGGAGCGGATGTTACAATTGTCATTGGAGCAACAACTCCTATAGGTGGAAGTCCTACTACAAGTGCTGTTGGCGCCACTATTTCCTGGACTCCAGCACCAAGTTCATTAGATAATTATACAGCAAGTAATCCAAATGCAAATCCTGCAACAACTACAACTTATACAGTAACAGTAACATCAGCACAAGGTTGTACGGCAGTAGATTCAGTTGTAATAACCGTTCGTCCAAGTATTATTTTTCCTGATGGTATTTCTCCAAATGCCGATGGTGCAAACGATGAATGGATTATTGATGGAATTGATTTGTTCCCTAATTGTGAAGTTGAGGTGTACAATCGTTGGGGTGAATTATTGTTTCAATCGGTTGGATACAAAGAAACTTGGAAAGGAACATTTAAAGGCAAAGAGCTACCGGTTGGAACTTATTATTATGTAATTGATTTAAAAGATGATTTATTTCCGGATGCTTATACTGGACCTATAACTATTATGAGATAGACCTCAAAATTCGAATCCTTATCCATTCGACTACGCTCAGGATGACGGTAAGAGAAAGATGCTTGAAAAAGAAAAGAAAAAAATAAATTGAATGAAAAATAGAATCCTCATATTTATTTTACTGTTTGGTTTTGTAAAACTAAGTGCTCAACAGTTGCCTCATTACAGCAATTACATGATCAATGATTATGCAATGAATCCTGCGATAGGCGGTAGCGACAACTATTTTGAAGGCGCTTCTAATAATCGTTATCAGTGGATTGGAATTACTGATGCCCCACGCACCTATATTTTAAGTGTGAACGGCCCGACAAAAAATATGAAAATGGGATTAGGAGGATTATTGTTTACCGATATTGTTGGACCAACCCGTAGAACGGGTTTGTATTTTTCTTATGCGTATCATTTAAAGGTTACTGAAAAAGTAAAAGTATCCTTGGGATTATCTGCGGGCTTGCTTCAATTTATGGTGGATGGCTCAAAAATTACATTACGTGACCCTTCTGATTTGGTTATTAGTAATGGTGTTCAATCGGTACTGATGCCTGATTTCGGAGCGGGAATTTATGCTTATTCTACTGATAAAAAATGGTATGTAGGAGCAAGTGTTCCTCAAATTATTCAACAAAAAATAAAGTTCTTCGATAACTCAACTACTTCTTTAAGCAAATTAGCAACACATTTTTATGCAACAGCAGGATATAAATTTAGTATCAATGATGATTTTAAAATAGAACCTTCTACTTGTATTAAATATGTGAAACCAGCTCCTTTACAATTTGATTTAGGCTTAAGAGCTATCTATCAAGATAAAATATGGATAGGCGGTGCTTTCCGTTATTTGGATGCTGTTTCGGCAATGGTAGGTTATACCATGCAAGAGAATATTACATTCGCTTATTCTTATGATTTTACAATGACCAACATCAAAAAACACAGCACTGGTACTCATGAGTTGATGATTGGAATAAAATTTCATAAAATGAAGGAAAGTAAAGATGCTGTTAAGATGCAATAATGCATTCTTGTAAAAGATAAATATCCCGTTTTGCAATTTTGTAGAACGGGATTTTTTTGTTTCTTTGTTGTATGAAAAAGCTTGTATTTATAGGTTTTGCTGTTCTGTTTTTATCCTCAAAGATGTTGGCTCAACCTTTTGCTGATATCTTAAATTTCAACTATCAAACATTCTCATCCAATTATCAGGATAGCACACAATGGAAAAATAAAACCGATGATTATTTTTTGAATTTGTTTTTGCCGAAAAATTTCAAAAATGGCAATACCTTATTGGTGCGCTTGAATACCGAAATGCTTAGTTCTACCATAAGCCCGGATTCTTCTTATTCCTCAACATTGTCCAGCGTTTCATTGCCTTTAGGAATGAAACTGGTATCAAAAAGTAAAAAATGGGAAACAGTAGTTTTGGTTATTCCTAAAATAGCTTCCGATTTTAAAGATGCTATCGATGCTTACGATTATCAATATGGAGGGATATTTTTGGAGCATTTTGTTCCTAACGACAAAGTAAAAATAAAAGCAGGCTTGTATTATAATCGTGAGGCATTTGGGAATTTATTTGTGCCTTTGGTGGGAGTGGATTGGAAAGTGAATGATAGGATTAATTTATATGGAATTTTGCCAACCAATTATAAAGTAGAATTTAATCTTGCCAAAAATAAATTGTATACGGGATTAAATTTGAAGTTTTTCACGCGCTCTTTCCGTTTGTCTAAATCCAGTAACTATGATTATGTACGTTATGATGAATCACAAGTAAAATTATTTGTGGATTATTTTGTAGTTCCCAAAGTGCTTGTGTTTGCTGAAGTAGGCTATTCTATTGGTAAAAGTCCTTGGCAACATAAATATGGTACGAATGATAAAAAAGAAGCGTATTATGGAAATCCAATTTATACTCCCATTAAAAATTATCCTATCATTAGTGTTGGTGTTGCTTATCGTGTGCGATTTGATTTAAAGAAAGAGGAAGAAAAACATACTACTTCTGTTACACCTGCATTTTAATTTTGTTTTATGTCAAAGAAAAAAAAATTCTTCTACTTTTTACTAATCATTTTTGTAATTATTCAATTCATTCGCCCGGAAAGAAATTTGGGAAAGCGAGAAACGGAAAATACCATTTTTGTTTCAGATGTAGTAGGCAGAATTTTACAAACATCTTGTTTTGATTGCCATTCAAATTATACAAACTATCCTTGGTACACAAACATTCAACCCATTGGCTGGTGGATGAATCATCATGTGGAGGAAGGAAAAGACGAATTAAATTTTTCGGAGTTTGAGAGCTATTCTTTAAAAAGAAAATTACATAAACTGAAAGAAATAAAAGAGCAGGTGGAAGAAGGCGAAATGCCATTACGTTCTTATACGCTTCAGCATGGGGAGGCAAAGTTAAACTCAGAACAAAAACGTATACTCATAAGGTGGGTGGATGATACAAGGAAATACTTGACCGACACCATACCAAAAATTCCGCCCTCTATTAAATAAAGGACGGAATTCCCAATTGTATTATTTACTTACAACTAGTTTTTTGGCTATTGTTCCATGTTCGGTGGAAATTGAATAATAATATATTCCATTCGCCAATTTTTCTGTTGAATAGTCGATTGTTTGAATTCCAGAAGGAAGTTCCTTAGAATCGTAAATGATATCAATCAGCCTACCTGTAACATCTATTAATTTAATAGTTGTGGAAGAAGCATCTACTAAATTGAATGAAGCAGTAATGTTATTTACTGCCGGATTTGGATAAAGACTAAAGTTTGTAATTTGAGTATTAATGTCTTCAACACCTGCACCACTTGGGGTATAATTAATGTTACCGGCTAGTAAGCCTGCATTATTCGTTTCATCACTTTCAACTACATTATCATTACTATCTACCCAAATTCCTAATCGGTAAACACCAGCCGGAATCCCTGAAGTACCATTAATATTAATGTCCCAACTTGTGATGCTGTATATATTTCCTGCACCCAATGATGGGATTGGAAAAGTACCAATCACCCAATAATTCCCGGTTCCCATATCATACAAATACATGGCGAGGTCAAATGCCCCTGCCGATGAACTGCCATTGTTTACGGCATCTACGTTAATATCTGTAATAATTCCATTTGAGCCAGGAGGTGTGTAGCTATAACTGATTCCCGGTACTAAATCTACTTGAGCTTTTAATGCGCTAACAAATAGCATACACATTAAGCTTAAAATTGTAATTTTTGTTTTCATGATTTTTTGGTTTTTTAAAATTGTTTTTTAATTCGACTCAAAATTAATTGTGAATTGAGAAAAGGAAATAATGTACTACCATACATCAGCAGAATCAAGGCACATTATTTCAGATTGAAATCCTTTATAACTATTGTAAATAAACAGAAGCGGAATTCACTTTGTGAGTTCATAGAAAACGAAATCGGGAGATAAATAGTCGTTAAAAAGGCTTGGAATTTATTATTTCATTCCATTTCTTATCTCTTTTTTTTGTATATTTACCCTACTAAAAAAATAAGAATGAGCATTACAACAGAACAAGTATTAGAGGCCTTAAAAAATGTGGAAGATCCTGACTTGAAAAAGGATTTGGTGACCTTGGGCATGATTAAAGATTTAGCAATAGATGGTAAAAATGTAAACTTTACGGTTGTACTTACCACTCCTGCCTGTCCGATGAAAGAAATGATTCACAAAGCTTGCGTGAATGCTGTTTTACATTTTGTAGATAAAGAAGCAGTTGTAAAAGTGAATATGACTTCCAATGTTACAGCAGGAAAAGTTCAATCAGGACCACTATTGCCTAAAGTAAAAAATATAATAGCCGTTGCATCCGGAAAAGGTGGAGTAGGTAAATCAACAATAGCATCTAATTTGGCTGCAGCATTGGCAAAACAAGGTGCTTCGGTTGGATTGGTAGATGCCGATATTTATGGACCTTCTCAAACCATTATGTTTGATGTAGTGCATGAAAAACCAATGATAAAAGTAATCGATGGAAAAAATAAAATTATTCCTGTTGAAAGTTACGGAGTAAAATTATTGTCCATCGGATTTTTTGCTGATACGTCACAAGCCATCGTTTGGCGTGGACCAATGGCTGCAAAAGCATTAACACAAATGTTTGCAGATGCTGAATGGGGAGAACTGGATTATATGATTATTGACCTTCCTCCAGGAACCGGTGATATTCATTTATCATTGGTTGGTGCTATTCCTTTGAATGGAGTGGTGATTGTGAGTACTCCTCAAAATGTAGCTTTAGCCGATGCGCAAAAAGGTGTAGCCATGTTCCAAATGGCTTCCATCAATGTGCCTGTATTGGGGATAGTTGAAAATATGGCATATTTCACACCTGCAGAGCTTCCAAACAATAAATATTATATCTTTGGTAAAGACGGAGCAAAAACACTTGCCGAGAAGTTGAATGTACCTTTATTAGGAGAAATTCCCTTGGTACAAAGTATTTGTGAAGCAGGAGATGCAGGTCGTCCGGCTGTTTTACAAGAAAATACTCCACAAGCAATTGCTTTTATGGAAATGGCAAGTAAAATTGCACAACAAGTGTCTATTGTAAACTCAAAACGAGTTGTAGAAAAAGAGGTTGAACCGGCATAAATTAATTTTAAATCTTAAGAGATGAGCGCAACAGCAGAAATTATTGCAAAAGTAGAAGATGCCTTGGATCAAATTCGTCCATACCTGCAAGCAGATGGTGGAAATGTTTCGTTAGTAGAAATTACAAATGACTTTGTAGTGAAAGTGGAATTGTTGGGAGCTTGTAAATCTTGTTCTATGAGCATGATGACGATGAAAGCCGGTATCGAAGAATCAATTAAAAGAGCAGTTCCAGAAATTAAAAGTGTGGAGGCCGTGAATTTAGCTTTGGCAGTATAAGTTTAGCACGCAGATTTCGCAGAAAAAATAAAATAATGAAACACATTTTCGTCATATCATTCATTGTTCTTTTACTTTCCTCCTGCACTCCCGAATTGGATATGCCGGAGCCAAGTGCAGGCGATGCTGATTTTTCTAAAATGATTGCAGTAGGCGGAAACTATTTGGCAGGTTATCAAGATGGGGCATTGTACCGAAAAGGACAATCACTTTCTATTCCAGCGTTATTGGCAGAGCAGTTTAAGTTGGTGGGTGGACCAACATTTGGTCAGGCGCTAATGCCCGATAACAATGGCTTAGGTGTAAATAGTAAAATTTGGGAAAGTTGGTTCATCACTCCAAGTCATTTGGGAAATAAAACAAATTGTCAAGGAATCACTTCTTTATCTCCAATAAAAAATACCATTTCTGTTTCTTCCGCAACTCCTTATTTAACGGATATGGCAGGAAACAGTGTTCAAAATTTAGCAGTTCCTTTTGCAACAATTCCTGATTATATGAATCCGGCATTTGGATACAGTTCTAATCCAACAAACCTGAATCCTTACTATGCACGTATAGCAAGTAACCCTGGCGTTTCTACGTTGTATGAAGATGCTCGTCAACAGAACGCAACATTTATTACTGCTTGGTTGGGAATGGAAGATATTTATAATTATGCTGCCAGAGGGGGAACCGGAGCGGGGATTCCTTCAGCAACAAGTTTTGGAAATTATTTGGATACTATTTTGGGCGGACTAACTGCTAACGGAGCAAAAGGTGTAATAGCAAACATTCCTGATTTTAGGAATTACCCGTATTATACTTTAGTGGCATGGGATAATGCAGTGTTGGTGCGACAAACACAAGTAGATTCGTTAAATGATATTTATACTACTTCTGGTTTACCGCAATTGTATTTTCAACTTGGAAGAAATGGATTTGTAATTGATGATGCTGCTTCTTTGGGTGGTGTACGACAAATTCATGCAGGAGAATACATCACACTTTCAGTTCCAATCGATTCAATGAAATGTTATAAATACGGATTATTTTTTGAAACATTAAATGATAGATATGTTTTGGATAGCACCGAAGTGTATGAAATTGATCAGGCTATAAATTCTTATAATGCTGTAATTGCACAAAAAGCTAGTCAGTATAATTTAGCATTAGTAGATATGCATTCGTATATGAATACTGTTTTTTCAGGAATAAAATGGAATGGTGTTGATATGAATATGATTTTTGTAAGTGGTGGATTTTTAAGTCTGGATGGCTATCATCCCAACCAAAAAGGCTATTCACTTATTGCCAATGAATTTATTAAGGCAATAAATACAAAATACAATGCTTCTATTCCCGAAGTATATTGCACCGAATGTGATGGTGTGAAGTTTCCTTAAAGAACTCATTGCTTGATTGAGCATTTTGGAAGCAAGCTTATTGTTATGCAATTGCAAGATGTTTGAGCTCAAACTCTTCTTAAAATGAAAACAAAATCCTTTTTACTTTTTTTTTGTTTGAGTATACTGTTGTTTTCTTTCCAAGCAACTGATGTCAAAATTTCTGTTTATATCGATAATTTTAAGACAGAAGTAACAGAAGGTTTATTTGTTAACTGCAGAAAAATAAGTGATTTGAGTATTATTGTGCCGATTACCGAAGAAATGAAAGGCTATGATATGTTCAAAGTAGAACTTCACCGATTTGGACCTGATGAAGATATTATTGCTGCATTTAAATTATATGACCCCAATACAAAAGAGTTCAAAAAGAAGATTGCACCAAAAGAATCTGTTAAATTGATGGTACTTGAAAAGGAAGGACAATTTACAGGGAGTGACTTAGAAACCAATACCACCATTTTCCCTGCCACATCTCGCACAAATCAAGTGTTTTGTGATAGCCATGATTTGAAAAAGTGCAGTTTTTACTTTATTGTACGAGGCTACAAAAAAACAGGAGAAAAAACACAATTCAATGAAGATGTGTTTGATAAAGGAACCGATCTAAGTTCCAAAAGTGTAGTTTTTAAAAGCTGGATTGATAGAACGGTAAAATAGTTTACTCCAACACAACTTTCTTCGTCACAATACTATCTCCAATTTTTACTTGAACAAAATAAATCCCGCTCCGTAAGTCTCCTCGGTCTATTGATAACGATTTTTCTGTCGTTGAAACGTTTTTTACAATTCTTCCTGTCACATCATACATAGAAACAAGTGTTTCAGAATTGCTGAAATTTTCTATGCTAATATTGATAACGGTAGAAGCAGGGTTTGGATAAATCAAAACAGAACTTTGAGACGCATATTCATTTATTCCAACCGAACAAGTCATTGGATAAGCATAAGCGCAAGGTGCAATAGAATCTGTAGGGTCGTCATAATAAACAGTTCCTGTAAATCCGGTAGGAAGACTATCAACTGTTGCTGGAATGGTATGAACCAATGTATCTAATGGCATGTGTCCGAAAAAATAAAACAGACTACTTATGTTTGCAATAGTATCTCCAATTGAATTTGTAACAATAACGATAGGATAGTTTACAAATACACTGTCACCATTGTAAATGGTAACATCCAATGTGTTGTTTACAGAATCAACATTATCAATATTGAGAATGCAAAAACTTCCGCAGGTCATATTTTGTGAATTGCTTGTAAAAGTAAATGCTAAGATGGAAATAAATAATAGAGTAATTTTTTTCATGATAAGGTTTTTATTCCCTTCTCCTTCGACTACGCTCAGGATGACGGGTTTGGGCTAGGTTTAATGAACCAATTTCTTAATTTCAATTGCTGCTTTTACAAAATGAACAAACAAAGGATGTGGATTGGCCACTGTACTTTTATATTCGGGATGGAATTGTACACCTACAAACCAAGGATGATCTTTAATCTCGACAATTTCCACCAAGCCGCCTTCAGGATTTATTCCGGATGCCATCATTCCTGCTTTTTCAAAATCTTGTAAATATTCGTTATTAAATTCGTAACGGTGACGGTGGCGTTCAGTAATTTCTTTGTGTTTGTATATTTCCCATGCTTTTGAATCTTCAACTACATTACAAGGGTAAGCTCCCAAACGCATTGTTCCGCCTTTGTTGGTGATTTTCTTTTGTGCTTCCAATAAATCAATAACAGGATTAGTAGTTCCGGGATTCATTTCGGTAGAATTCGCATCTTTGAACCCTAACACATTTCGTGCAAATTCAATTACAGCACATTGCATTCCCAAACAAATTCCAAAAAATGGCACATTGTTTTCTCTTGCATATTTAATAGCTGTAATTTTCCCTTCTATGCCTCTTTGTCCAAACCCCGGTGCAACTAAAATGCCTCCTAGTCCCGCAAATTTTTCTGCAACATTTTCATCGGTGATGCTTTCGGAGTGAATCCATTCGATTGACACTTTGCAATCGTTGGTAGCTCCTGCATGAATGAAGGATTCGGAAATAGATTTATATGAATCTTTTAACTCCACATATTTTCCTACTAATCCAATGCGTACCTGATGTTTTGGGTGTTTGTATTTATGAAGAAATTCTTTCCATTTTGCTAAATCGGTATTTTCAGAAACGGGTAAATTCAAATGATTTAATACTACTATATCCAATTGTTCTTCTTCCATTAAAACAGGAACTTCATAAATGGTGCTTGCATCGCGAGCTTCAATAACTGCATTAGGAGCAACGTTGCAAAACAAAGCAATTTTATTTCTTAAATCTTTGTTCAAAGCATGCTCAGTTCTACAAACCAATACATCTGGCTGAACCCCATACTCTAATAATAATTTTACGGAGTGCTGTGTTGGTTTTGTTTTTAATTCTCCGGTAGTAGATAAATAAGGAATCAATGTTAAATGGATAACCATGGCATCTTTTCCAAGTTCCCATTTTAACTGACGCACAGCTTCCACATATGGAAGTGATTCAATGTCACCAACTGTTCCGCCAATTTCGGTGATTACAAATTGATAATTACCTGTTTTGCCTAATAGTTTTACTCTGTTTTTTATTTCATCGGTGATGTGAGGAATTACTTGAACGGTTTTTCCTAAATAATCTCCGCGTCTTTCCTTTTCAATAACAGATTGGTATATTCTACCGGTTGTAACGTTATTAGCTTGTGAAGTAGGAGCATTTAAAAAACGCTCGTAATGACCTAAATCCAAATCAGTTTCTGCGCCATCATCTGTTACAAAGCATTCCCCGTGCTCATATGGGTTTAATGTTCCCGGATCAACGTTAATGTAGGGGTCTAACTTTTGGATGGTAACGGTATAACCTCTGGCTTGTAAAAGTTTCGCCAATGAAGCGGCTAAAATTCCCTTTCCTAATGATGAAGTTACTCCTCCGGTAACAAATATGTATTTAGTGGATGATGACATTTTCTAAATTAATTTCAGGTAATCCCTGACCAGAGGAAATGTTTGCGGGTCGTACAAAAGTACGGAAAAAATCTGCTGGATGGAGGGTGTATTGATAATTTGTTGAAAAAAGGAAGATATCTGGGCGTTAAAAGGAAAAAATTAAACACATAGAGACATAGATTTTTTCTGTATGTTTATTTACATAGTTGAAGCCTGGCTTCATTTAAGACATTTCAATCAGAATGATGTCTTACCTCTCAATATTAAAAATGAAGCTTGCTTCATAGGGTTCTCTATGCGAAACTATCCATCTTTAACCCTATAAATTCTATGCTTCTATGTGTTTAAATTTTTGAGAACAACATTAAAACGTCATCACCAAACTAAAGGAAGGTAAGAATGGCAACTGGTCTACGCGTTTATAGCGTACACGGTCGAAATAAAATACGTTTTTGCGATTATACACATTTGTAGCACCTAAAGATGCTTCCAGCTTAGTGTTTTCAAAGAAAAGGAATGTTCGTTTGATGTTAATATCCAAACGATGATACCATGGTAATTCTTTCACCTGTCCCTCATCAAAGAAATAATTTAAATCTCCTTGTCCACTAACATAGTTGGTATTGATTCCTTGTGTGAAATTTTGGTCTTCATAAAACCCACCAGTTGGCTTAAAAGGAAAGCCTGAGCCTAAGTTCCAACGAACATCAAATTCCCAATTCCGATTTTTTCCGGCAATGTAAGAAGCTACAATGTTAGCATTGTGCCGTCTGTCGAAATGCGGACGATATGTTTCAAGTCCATCCCAACGGTTTACATAACCTAAGGAATAAACTACCCAAAGGTAAAGTCGCTTATAATCGTATTTTAAAACAGCATCAATTCCTTGCGCTCTTCCTGTTTCAATAATAAAATCATTTTTTAATACTTCCGGAATGGCTGAATTAGCAGGTGTATCATCAAACATTTTGTTGGTATTCAAATTTGTCAATTGTTTGAAATCCTTGCGATATGCTTCAATGTTTAAATCTAAATGTCGCGCTAAATCAAATTCAAATCCTAAAACATAATGATTTGCTTTTTGCAGCTTATGTTTTCTTTCAATTACGTTTCCGTTTTCATCTACATAACTTTCGGGGAGGTTATCCGGACCAGATAAAAATCCGTAAAATAAATTCACCACATCTCTTTCGGAAGTAGCAGCAATAAGGTTTTGAGAATACATGCCGGCAGCAAATTTAAATCGGATGCGTGGAACAATATTCCATTTTAAACCTAAGCGTGGTTCAGGAGAAAAGTTAGCCAAAGAAGCATAATACATTACTCGGAAACTAGGCTCTAGCAATAATTTTTTATGTTTTGAAACGTATTTAAATTTTACATAACCACCAATTTCTGTTGTGCTTTCAGCTTGTGAAATATGTCTGTTAGAAGGGTTGTAAAAATCAAAGTCAGTTCTGAAACCTAGGACTTCTAATCCGTAATTCACTTCATTTTTACCCATAAAGTAAGTAAAGCCAACACCCATATTAAAACCTTTAATAGCGCTTGTTTTAAGAGAATCGCTTTCGGGTTTTAGTCTTATTTTATATTGCGAATAAGCAAAGTTTCCGGTAACTAAAATAGGGGAGTTTTGAGGAACCAATAAGAAGTTAGCGCCACCACCATAGGAATCCCATCGCATATTTTGCACCGATTTATAATTTACTTTATCGCTAAAGTTAAATCCAAATAAGTTGAGTTTGCTTCCATTGCTGGTATTAAAGGATACCTTTCCATAATAATCGTTAAAGCTGAATGGCAAACCAGCAGTGTCAATATAACTATAAAGGTATTTTGATGTAGTTGGTAAATAAGATGTTTTTGCTGAAAGGATAAAAGAGGCGGTTGATTTACTTTCGTCAGTAGCTTTCATTAATGGACCTTCAGCTAATACTTTTGCTCCAAATGGACTAACTGCTATTTTGCCTGCTACTTTACGTTTATTACCATCGCGGGTGGTAATGTCCATAATAGATGAAATTCTTCCTCCGTATTCAGCACCAAACCCTCCACTGTAAACATCCGCATTACGAATAATGTCAGCATCAAAAACAGAGAATAAACCAATAGAATGGAAGGGATTGTACACAATCATACCATCCAACAAAACTTTATTTTGAATAGGTGAGCCACCGCGTATGTATAATTGACCGCCTTGGTCACCCGTAAAAATTACTCCGGGTAATACCTGTAAATATTGAGCTAAATCGGGCTCGCCTCCAACTGATGGTAATTTTTTAATGGTTATCGGATCAATTTTATTTACGGATACTTGCGTTTCTGTTTGTTTTGCCTCTTGTTCCGCAGAAATTTCTATGACTTTTAATTTCACATCCGATTTGGTGATGAATAATTTTTTAGTCAAAATTTCTCCTGCTTTTACAGTTACATTTTCTTGAAGACTATCATATCCTAAGGTGGATGCAATTAAAAGAGTATAGTTGCCGGGTGGTATTTGTGTGATAGAAAAATAGCCATTTACATCGGTTGAATTTCCGATAGTTGTTCCTTTTAAAATAACGTTGGTAAACAATACCGGTTCACCGGAATCTTTTAAATAAACAAATCCTCGGATGGTTCCTACTTGAGAAAAGGTGCTGAAAGAAATGAGGATAAAAAATGCAAAAAATAAATTTTTAATCGATACTGTTGGGGTACTCATATTTTGTAGTGTTTTTAATATTATTAACCTTTTTTAAAAGGTGTGTAAATGTAATAATTTATTGAATGAAAAGGGGGGTAATTTTCCAGAATGCAATTTCCTATAGATAATCGGTGGTTTTTGGGGGGTGAATGGTAAGGATAGTGAATAGTTAATAGGGAAATAGTGATTGAGACCCGTAAAATTTGCTCGCAGATTTCGCGAATTTTCGCAGATTTTTATTTTAAATAGTTTAAATCTCTTCTTACCAAATAAAAATGCTAGAAAACAATTTTTAGCTTTTTTATTAGATTCTATACAGATCTTTTCCTTTTCCTTTTTTTTATCTGCGAAAATCTGCGAAATCAGCGAGCAAAAATTGGAAAAACTTAAAACTCAATCTTATATCCAAAATAAGGAAACAACCCCAACTGATATTCCTGCTGAATTTTTTGTAAAGTTGGATCATATGATTCTCGTAAAATATTTTGAGTATCAAAAATATTCTCTACCACTAAAAAAATACTTTGAGATGTTTTTTTACGATTGGTTTTGTAAGATATTTTAATATCAAAACGGGAATAATCTTTTAATTGTTTTGAAAATGCTTCTTCATCAATGTAAACAGCATCACCATAAATTTTTGATTTTTCTAAATCAATTGGAGTATACCTGTTTCCGCCTGCTTGCGTGAATTTTAAATCGACCGACAAAGCTCTATTTTTACTTTTTCCCAAGGTAAATTCATATCCTGCCAAGGCATTAAAAACATATCCGCCATCGTAGCTTGTGTGGTGCTCAACGCCATTGCTGCCTTTGTATTTCGATTGATAGAAAGAAGCCGTTGCCAGGTAATAAAAATGGTTGCTAAAAAATTTTTCTAATGTAAATTCTATTCCAATATTTTCTCCATCACCCTTGTTTTCGAGGCTATCCACCAATGGAATTCCTTCCAAAGCATTGCCAACATTAATCATAGAAAAAGAAGATTGATAATTTTTTTGCACAGGAACATTGTAAACATATTGATAATATCCTTCCAGTTTTATACGATATTCTTTTGAAAAATTAAAATCGTAGGATAAAATTGCATGCTGACTTTTTGATAAATCCAAATCTCGATTGCTTCTATAATAGCTGTCAGTAGCCGGAATATACGTTTCGTAAAAATAATAAATGGTGGGTTGCATCTGACTGTGCAGTCCATATCCTAAACTAATAGTTTGTTTTTGAGTCACCTGAAACCGCATTCCCAACCTTGGTTCGATAGCAGAAGTGTGATTCAATAAAAAATTCTGATAATGCACCCCGCTGTTGATGGTTATTTTGTCGGTTGGTCGGTATTGCCAATGTGCAAAGCCTTGTACCAAATCGGCAAATGATTTTTTTACATTTAAATCGTAAATGTATTTTGAATATTGTGGATAGTATTCATAGGATTCAGCATTAAAATAAATGCTTTGATAAGTAGCTCCAATTTTAATTAAATGCTTAGCATTTATTTTTTTTGAAATGGTATAATTGGCAATCATATTTCCCTCGGTAGATTTATTTTTCCGAGTTAAAAATGAGCTAAGTGTAACCGGAGAAATGGTATCCACAAAGGCGTCTAAATCCGTTCCCGAAACCGACAATGATAATTTCCCGGATGTTTTAGGATTGAAAAAATACAAATGTGAAATGCCAGTTGCGCCCATGCTGGTGCCAAAAACTAAATCTTGTCCACCAGTGATATATGACCAATCAGTCGCTTTGCGATCGCTATCCAATAATGATAATTTACTTTTTCCACCTATCCCCCAAAGTGTAAAAATGCCTGCTTTGTTGGTAGGTATATTTACTTTATAAGAAACGTCTTGGTATTGCGGGCTTGCAGAAACTCCAAAGCGAATTCCCAATTTGTTGAATACTTCTAAAGTGGAATAACGATAATTGATAAGGTAGGAGCTTCCATTCTTTTTTGAAATCGGGCCTTCTGCTCCAAGTTCAACTCCATTTATTCCTACGGAGCCGGTATATTCATTTTGTTCGTTGTTTCCGTTTCTAAGTTTTATATCAAAAACGGCAGCAGTTTTATTTCCATATTCAGCAGGAAAAGCACCCGTTAAAAAATCGGAGTTGCCTAAAATATTATTATTGAGCATGCTAATTGGTCCGCCAGTTGCGCCTTGTGCCGAAAAGTGATTGGGATTTGGAATATCAATTCCTTCCATTCGCCACAACACTCCTAAGGGAGAATTTCCTCTTACAATAATGTCGTTTCTCGCATCGTTTCCGGATGAAACGCCTGCATAATTTGCTACCATTTTACTTGGGTCGCCTCTACTACCTGCATATCTGCCGGTTTCTTCCGCCAAAAAGTTACGAGATGAAACAGTCACTAAATCGTTGTTTGCTTTTGTTTTATCTTTTTCTGCAACCACTTCAACTACTGCTGATGTATATACCTTTTCCCGAAGTTCAACTGTAAGTACTACTTCTTTTCCGGAGGTAACAATAATATTGCTTATAACTGCTTCTTCATAGCCAATGGAAGAAACTTTGATTGCTCTTCTGCCAACCGCAATTTTATCCAATCTAAATTTCCCATCTGCATCACTTGTTGAACCAATTAAGGTATCGCTATTCAGCAGGATAATAGTTGCGCCAGGTAATGTGGATTTTGAATCTGTGTCAATCACTTTACCACGAATGGTTTGCGTATAGGTTTGTGCAGAGATTTTGAGTCCGCTTACAAGAATAATCAATATGAAAGTGATTTTTTTCACGCTGTAAAAGTAGTTTATTAATTTCAAATTTCAGATTTCAAATCAAAGCCAATATGAAACCTGAAATTTGAAATTTTGTAGCTCGAAAAGTAGAATTACTATCAAAAAATAAATGCTAATTTTACACAATGAATCAGCAACTATCCTTTTTTCAGAAATTCGGATTAGGCATAAAAAGCTATGGGAAAGCTTTTTCCTTTGTTTTTGAAAAAGGACTTTGGATTTACTTTATCTATACCATTGTTATTGCAGGACTATTGACCTTTTTTGGCTTTCAGTTGGTTCGGGTTTTTACTGATTGGTTGGAAGGGTTAATTATGTCGTATTTCAGCTCCGATATACAAACGGGATGGCTTAGTTTTTTAGGAGATTTTTTGCGATTACTACTGTCTATAGGATTAAAAATTTTATTCTTTTTTATTTTTTCTACATTCAGTAAATACATTTTATTGATTTTAATGTCGCCCATCATGTCGTTACTTTCGGAGCGTACTGAGGAAATTATTACCGGGAAAGTATATCCATTTCAATTCAAGCTCTTTATTAAAAATATATTCAGAGGTGTGATGATTGCGTTGCGTAATATGTGTATCGAATTTAGTTTTATTTTTTTGAGCTTTTTTGTTTGTTGGATTCCTGTAATAGGATGGGCATGTGCTTTATTTCTCTTAATAATTTCGTATTATTTTTATGGTTTTTCGATGATGGATTATGTAAACGAAAGAAGAAAAAAAGGAGTTTCTCAAAGCGTTTCTTACGTTAGAAAACACAAAGGTTTAGCAATAGGGAATGGATTTATTTTTTCTTTGTTGTTTTCAATTCCGTTTATTGGAGGAATGATAGCAACTGTGGTTGCCCCTGTAGCCGCCTGTATTGCGGTAATGGACATAGAAAGTAGAGAATAGTATATGCAAAAAATTAAAATATCAGTTGTTTCTTATTTAAATTCCAAACCCTTTATAGCAGGACTGCAAGAAGCAGTTATCAGCAGTAAAATAGATTTACAATTAGATATTCCATCTGTTTGCGCTCAAAAATTGATGGATGGAGAAGTGGATTTAGGTTTAATACCTGTTGCTGTACTTCCAAAATTAAAAGAAAAATACATCATAAGTGATTACTGCATAGGTGCAGTTGGAAAAGTGGCTTCGGTGATGCTTTACAGTGATGTTCCCTTACAAGAAATTAAATCGGTGTTACTCGATTACCAATCTCGTACTTCCATAACACTGGCAAAGATTCTTGCCCAAAAATTTTGGAAAATAAATCCCAATTGGGTTTCGGCAGATGAAAATTATGAAACAAAAATTTCAGGAACAACAGCTGCCGTAATTATCGGGGACAGAACCTTTGGTTTGGAAAATAGATATAAATTCAGTTTTGACTTGGCGGAGGAGTGGCAAAAATTTACCGGTTTACCTTTTGTGTTTGCCTGCTGGGTTGCAAATAAATCATTACCAATAGAATTTGTAGCCGAATTTAATACCGCACTTAAAAATGGCTTGAATATGCGTACAGAATTGGCAAAAGAGTTACAAAAAGGCGATAAATATTCCACAAACATAGATGCGTACTTGAACCAAAACATCCACTATCACTTTGATGCAGCCAAAAAGCAAGGTTTGGAACTATTTTTGTCTTATCAGGCAAATCTTGAGCAATAATTTTTTATATTTACATTTCACAATTATAGAATCATGTATAAAACAGCCATGTGTCAAATTGTACAAATTTCATGAATACACATGGCGTATTCCATATTAAAAAAAATAAATTCTCATATGAAAAAAGGTATGTATTTGTTGATGTTTTCAATGTTTATTTTTGGAGCAGTATCTGCTCAAGAAAAAACAACAGAAAATAAGCAGAACGTTTTTGATAAAGGTGGTGATGTTGCTAAAATGCTTCTTGCGGAGCAAAAATTTTATGCAATGGATTATGCCGGTGCATTGGCAATTTATAAAGATGTGTTGGCAGGTAAACCGAATGATGCGAATGTTATTTTTCACATCGCTGAATGTCAGTATGAGTTAAAACTGATGAAGGATGCGCGTGAAAATGCTGAAAAGGCAAAAGGAATAGATCCGAAAGCAAATGCATACAACTCACTTTTGTTGGGGAAAATTTACCAGATAGAAGATATGAAAGATGAAGCGTTGGCTGAGTACAATGCCTTTAAGGAGAATGTTGGAAGTCCCAAAAAAGTTGCAGAAAGTGAAGTAGAAAGATATATTTTACAAGTAAATACTGCAAAAGAACAAATGGCTAACCCGGTTGATGTTAAAGTAGAGAATATGGGTGATGTAATTAATTCCGAATTTGAAGACAAAGCCCCAATGGTTAGTGCCGATGGAAAAACATTGATTTTTACTTCTCAACGCCCCGGTAAATCAAGTGCGGTGAATCCGGATGACGGAATGTATTTTGAGGATATTTATATTTCTCGTTGGGACACGCTTAAAAAAGCGTGGAGTGATGCAGAGTTAATTCCCGGCTCATTGAATACTGAAGGACAAGACGCAGCAACCAGTATTTCTCCGGATGGAAAACAAATTTTTCTTTTCAAAAATGACATAGAAGCAGAATCTCGTGGTGGCGATATTTATGTTTCACGTTTAAGTTCTTCCGGAAAATGGGGAGCGCCTAAATCAATGGGAAAGCCAATCAATACAACTTATGCCGAGCTTGGTGCTTGTATTTCTCCTGATGGAAAAACATTGTATTTTGTAAGTGAACGACAAGGTGGGTTGGGTATGGCTGATATTTGGATGATAAAACGTAAAACTCGTACTGAATGGGAAAAGCCTGTAAACCTTGGCGATGCAATTAATACTGGCGAAGATGAAGGTGGATTGTTTTTAGCTCCTGATGGAAAAACATTGTTCTTTACTTCTAAAGGACATAGTTCTATGGGAGGTTACGATATTTTTAAAACGGTGAATGAAGGTGGAAAATGGAGTACGCCAGTAAATTTAGGTTATCCAATCAATACCATTTATAATGATTATTGTTTTAGTTTATCCATTGATGCAAAAACCGGCTATTTTACAAGTAACAGAAAAGGTGGTTTAGGTGGCCGTGATGTTTATATGGTGGATTTGAGCAACTATATGGTGCTAGAAAAAGACATGAAGAAAAAAGTGGATGGCGGACCGGTAATGGCAATTTTAAAAGGAGATGTTTTTGATGCAGGAGCAGGGGCAGGAATGGAAGCAGAGGTTGTAGTGTATGATGAAACAGGCGCAAAAGTTGGCAGTACCAATTCTAGTGAAGGAAGCGGAGAGTACTTTTTAACCTTGTTGGCCGGTAAAACATATCAGGTAAAAATTGATGTGAAAGGATTTAAACCTATTGATGAAAAAGTAGATATCGTTGCAGCAAAAGAAGGTGCTACTACTGTTGTGAAGCATTATTTGTTGTACAAGAAATAGAGTTCTAAAATTATTTTTGAAAGGTCAGGATTTTATTCTGACCTTTTTTATTTTTACGGAGCGTCATTCACCAAACAGGAATTTTTTGAACTCTGAATTCAGTTGGTTGGGCAAACCATCATCCAGTGCAGGAATGATGAACCCTGATTTTTTTAATTCAATTAAAATTTTATCCACAGCTACAGGAACCCATGTGCGATCGTAGTCGGATATTTTTTTCTGTAAACGAGAGGTAGTTATTTTGGAATTTATTTTGTGATGTTCATTTCTTCCATCATGAAGCACATAAGCACCACCATTATTTTTTTTTACTTTTTTAGTAAATTGTAAAACAAATTTTTCCATCTCTGATGGTTTTACTTTGTGGTCGAAAAAGAAATCGGTTACAGGAAGTATACGCATACTTTTTGACTCCCAATGATGTTTTTGCGTTTTAAAATATGCACCATAACCCGGACGAAAATAGTCTATTTTGTGACCTATGTTTTCTATGGCTTCACAAATAGCCACATTGCAAGCATCAATATCCATCAGAATTTTTTCCTTCTTTTTGAAAATAAAAACATCTCCCGAATGACCATGATTTCCTAGAATATGCCCATCCAGATACATTTGTTTTACAATATGCGGGTATTGTTTTACATTTTTTCCAATCAGACAAAAACAAACTTTTGCATTGTGTTTTTTTAGAACAGAAAGAAGCTCCATGGTAACAGAATCAATCTGATTGGGACCATCATCAAAAGTAAGAAGAACAGGTTTAAATGTTGAGTTTCCTTTGAGTTGGGGACGAACAATGGAGTAATTCTTAATGGGAAGAATGGAAGAGAACAAGCTGATGCTTTTTAGTAATCTCATTTTTTTCTTATTGCATAAATGTGTCCGTCCAAATATTCCTCATTTTTAAAAAAAATATTTTCAAATGTTGCTTCTAAAGTAAATCCGGCTTTTTGCAATACTTTTTGAGATGCGATATTTGTTCCGTAGGGTTGAGCAAAAATTCGAGTGATGTCAAATGTTTTAAATCCATATTCTACAATTTGAGGTATGGCTTTGCTGATAATTCCTTTCCCCCAAAATGGTTCTGCCAGCCAATAGCCTAGTTCTGCATTTTTGCAATGCACATCCTCCTGCGGATGAATTCCAATCCCACCACATGCTTCACCATTTATATCAATCGCAAAAATGTGTGCAGGGTTTCCTTTTGTTGCAAAGTCTATAAACATTTTTCCATTTTCTTTTGTGTATGGGTATGGAAATTTATTGGTGAGATTTGCGGCAATTTTTGGATTGTTTGCATGTTTCACTAAGCTATCTAAATCGTTTATATTCCAAGGGCGAAGGGTGAAGTGCATCTATTCTATTTATGTATTTCGTCAAATGCTAATTTTTTATTTGTCTTTGCTTTTTTCCATCCATAAGGGGAAATTGCATCTCCGTCAGGTGTGTTTTTTTCATGACAGCTTTCACTTGTTTTCATTTCAAGTAAATCTAAGTACAACTAAGATACAAAAAAAAGCCCTTCCGATAGAAAGAGCTTTTCGATGATTCGAATTACCATGAATTAATAATTCCCTCTTGCTTTGATACCCAATTCTACTTTTTTCAAAGCAGTAATGTATGCACCAATACGCATGGTAGTTTTATATTGTTGCCCGTTGTTCCAAACACTTTCAAATGCAGCTTTCATAGAAGCATCGTGTTTTGCATTTACTTCATCTTCTGACCAATAATAACCTTGGTTGTTTTGTACCCACTCAAAATAAGAAACGGTTACACCGCCACCATTTGCTAAAATATCCGGAACAACAATAATTCCTTTTTCATTTAAAATATGATCTGCCTCAGCTGTAGTCGGACCATTTGCTCCTTCTACAATTAATTTTGCTTTTATGTTGTTTGCAATTTCTTCGGTAATAACATTTTGTAAAGCAGCAGGAACTAAAACGTCCACATTTGCAGTTAAAAGTTCAGCAGGTTTTATTTCAACACCACCGGTAAATCCTTTTAATACATTTCCATTTGCTTTAGCATAATCCAAAGCCGCTTTAATATCAATTCCTTTTTCGTTCCAAAGTGTAGCAGTATGATCGCCAATTGCACAAATTTTTAGTCCTTGTTCGAATAGAAAACGAGCAGCATGTGAACCCACGTTACCAAAACCTTGAACTGCGCAGGTTACTTCATTTTTTTGAAGTTTCATTTTATCCAAAGCCGATAAGGTAGCAACCATTACACCACGTCCGGTTGCAGCATCGCGACCTAATGACCCGCCTAAACCAACCGGTTTTCCTGTAGTTACTCCCGGGAAATTTCCACGGTGAACTTTATTGTATGCATCTACTAACCAAGCCATTTCTCTTCCGCTTGTTCCCATATCGGGAGCGGGAATATCTGTTTGCGGCCCAAATACATCGGCCATTGCAACGGTATATGCTTTTGTTAATCTTTCTAATTCTCCAACACTCATTTTACGGGGGTCGCATTTGATACCGCCTTTTGCTCCCCCATAGGGCAAGTTGGCAACAGCACATTTAAAAGTCATCCAAGCAGAAAGCGCTTTTACTTCATCATCACAAACATCCATTGCATATCGAATCCCGCCTTTGGATGGCCCTAATACAGTTGAATGAATGGTTCTAAATCCTTCAAAAACTTGCAATTTCCCGTCATCCATCATAACTGGAATGCTCACTTTTACTTGTTTTTGCGGATTTCTTAAAATACTTGTAACATCATCGGATAAACCATAAATTTTTGCAGCAACATCAAGTCTGGCAAGAACTGAATCAAACATGCTGTCGTGATTTTCTACTGTTGTCGAATTTGTTTTCGTTGTCATAAGTTTTATGTTCGGTTCCTTTGTTCTTAGAGAGTCGGAACACATTAAAGTGTGCGAATTTAAGTAAAATTATAAACTATCTAAAATGTAATCGTTAAATCTGAGCTTTCATTCGCCCAATTTGACTTTTCAACCCTTTTTTACTCTTTTTAAGGGTATAAATGATGGAAATACTGGGATATGTATAAGTAGCTGAAAACAAATGGAGTAGCTATTAGCAGACTATCAAAACGGTCTAAAATTCCTCCATGTCCCGGTAACAAAGTTCCCGAATCCTTTACGTTTTTACTTCTTTTGTATAATGATTCCACCAAATCGCCTAAAGTGCCTATTACAATTAAAATAGCTGCAATTATCATCCAATCGATGATACTAAAATTGGTGTACCATTTTGAAATAATGAAGACCACAATATAGCTGGCAATTGCTCCTCCAATACTTCCTTCCCAGGATTTTCCCGGAGAAATTCGTGGAAATAATTTACGTTTTCCAAAGGCAGAACCGGCCAAGTAGGCTCCCGAATCGTTGCACCAGAGAATAAAGAAAAAGCCGAATAACAGCTCATAATTGTATTTTCCGGTGAAGGTTACCAAGTAGTTTAATAATGAAAATGGAACAGCAACATATACAATTCCTAATATTGTAAAAGCGATATTTCGAAAAGGGTTGGCTGCTTTTGTATACAATTCGCAGATAAAAATGAGAAATAGCAGTGGGATATTAATGATTAACAAATGGTAATCATAACCCATGCAAACCAATGAAGTGCTTGCGAAAATAGTTCCACCGGTAATAGTTCCCCAAATTTTTTGTGGTTTGTTCGCTCCTATTTCAGAAAGTGCATAAAATTCCCAAAGTCCTAAAATGGTGACACTAAAAAATAAAATAGAAAAGGAGAGTTGATTGTAATAGGTGCATCCTAAAAGAACAGCAACAAATGCACCAGCTGTAAGTGTACGTTTTAAAAAGTTGTTCACGGCCTTGAATTAAAATTTGTGTTTGCCTCGTGTACACTTCGATGTGTCTGCTTCAAAGCAGAATGCTCAGTGTGACACTTAATTATTTTACTCTACTTGAACGTCATCAATTAAAAATACAAATATTTCTTTTGGTCCGTGTGCGCCTTGTACCAGTGTTTTTTCAATGTCAGCAGTTTTACTCGGACCTGTAATCGTAGAAATCATAGATGGTAATTTATCTTGATATTTTTCTTTGATGAATTTCAATCCATCTTTTACATTTTCTAAAAGTTGGGACGTATAAGCAACCACAATATGGAAATTAGCATATACGGGCAGTCGTCTGCCAGATAATTGTTTGGAGCTTATCAGTACACTTCCTGTTCGGGCAATCAAACATTCACATAAAGTAATTCCGATATCGGTTGCTAAAAAATCATCCTCTTTATCGGAAAACTTAATTTTAGCTTTTTTAAAAAGCTCTTTTATTTTTGGTTCGAGACAAAACAAATGCTTCCATTCATTGTCTTTAACAATCCAATGAAAATTTTCGAGAAATTCGGTTTCGTTTTCACAGAAAATAAATTTACCATTTAAAGCAGTAAAATTTTGTGCAAATTGCATTTCAAGAGATTCTTCTGAAGCTACAAATATTTCCGACTCTTTATCAACGTCACCAATCTCTTGTGGTGATTTATGAATAAGCGCCTTTCGAATTTTTTTTAATATTTTTTCTTTAGAAGTAGTGCTGTCGCGCATAATACGAATACAAGGAATAAATTTATATCGTCATTCCGCCCCGAGTACTCGAGGAGGGATAATATTTTGAAATAATTGAAAAAACCTAAAACAAGGTATTCAACGGTTTCTCCGGCTCACCATCTTTCTTCCCTGCCTTGTCGGCAGACAGGTCTTCCGGTTTTTTCTCCTCTATTTTCGTTTCTTCTTTTTTCTCTTCTGCTTTTATTTCTGGTTTCGGACTGTCAATAACTTCTGTTTTTACAAAAGGCAATTCATCTTTCTCAAAAGGGCGTTTACCAAAAATAATTTCCAAATCCTCTTTAAAAATAACTTCTTTGTCTAATAATTTTTCAGCTAACAAAGTAAGTAAATGTTTGTTTTTAGTAAGGATGTCTTTCGCTCTTACATATGCAGTTTCAATTAATTTACTAACTTCTTCATCAATTGTTTGAGCAGTTTTTTCGCTATACGGTTTCGTAAAACCATACTCATTTGCACCCGTTGAGTCGTAATAACTAATGTTTCCAATCTTATCATTCAAACCATAAATTGAAATCATCGCATAAGCTTGTTTTGTTACTTTTTCCAAATCGCTTAAAGCGCCAGTAGAAATTTTTCCGAAAATAATTTCTTCGGCAGCTCTTCCACCCAAAGTGGCGCACATTTCATCCATTAATTGCTCGGTGGTAGTAATTTGTCGTTCTTCAGGTAGATACCAAGCAGCGCCTAAAGATTTACCGCGTGGTACAATTGTTACTTTAATTAAGGGGTGAGCATGTTCCAGCAACCAGCTAGTAGCAGCGTGACCGGATTCATGATAAGCAATTACTTTTTTCTCATGAACGGAAATAATTTTATTTTTCTTTTCCAAGCCTCCAATGATGCGATCAACAGCATCTAAAAAATCTTGTTTTTCGATAACTTTTTTATCATGACGAGCAGCAATTAATGCTGCTTCGTTACATATGTTTGCAATATCAGCACCTGAAAAACCCGGAGTTTGCTTTGCAAGGAATTCAATATCAACAGATGCATCTAGTTTTAATGGTTTTAAATGCACTTTGAAAATATCTTTACGTTCATTTAAATCAGGCATATCCACATAAATCTGACGATCAAAGCGGCCAGCACGCATCAATGCTCTGTCTAAAATATCAGCACGATTTGTTGCAGCTAAAATGATTACACCACTATTTGTTCCAAAGCCATCCATTTCCGTTAGCAATTGGTTCAGGGTATTTTCACGTTCATCGTTACCACCTTGAGCAGGGTTTTTCCCTCGCGCACGACCAATCGCATCAATTTCATCAATAAAAATAATACAAGGAGCTTTTTCTTTTGCCTGACGGAATAAATCGCGGACACGGGAAGCACCCACACCTACAAACATTTCCACAAAATCGGAGCCTGATAAAGAGAAGAAAGGAACTTTGGCTTCACCTGCAACAGCTTTTGCCAAAAGGGTTTTACCTGTTCCCGGAGGGCCAACCAGCAATGCGCCTTTTGGAATTTTAGCCCCTAATGCAGTATATTTTTTTGGATTTTTTAAGAAGTCAACAATTTCTTTTATTTCCACTTTCGCACCTTCTAAACCGGCAACATCATTAAATGTGATATTCACATTGGTGTTTTTATCAAACAAGGTGGCTTTTGATTTTCCGATATTAAAAATCTGTCCACCTCCTGCACCCCCACCCATTCGTCTCATAATGATTATCCAAATAACAATCATCAATACAATAGGAATTAACCAACCCAATGCATCTGTCCATGAAGTTCGGTTTTCATTTTCTGCATCCACCCTATCGGTAGGCGCAAAATCTTTTTGAGCTTCTGTTAATCTGGCATTAAACGAATCGACACTAGAAATTTTTACTTTATAATGCGGGCCATCCTTGCGCTTGTCCAATTTATCGTTGGCATATTGAGGTAATTGTAAGAAATCTTTTTTGATAGTGATTTCTGCAACATTGTCGGAAGGAATAATTACAATTTTTTGAACGTGGTGCTGTTTTAGCATTGTTTCAATAAAATCGGTTGTGCTTTTTTCTTGTAATGAAGGGGACGAAAAAAGCACCTGCATTACAATTATTGCTACAGCAATGATTCCATAAATCCAATAAAAATTAAATGGATTTTTAGGAATATTTGGTTTTTTCGGAAACGAATTCTTGTCAGAAGAATTTTTATTGTCCGATTGTTTTTCTTGCTCGCTCATTTATATTCTTTCTAAATTTTATTTATCAAATGCTATTTCCGTTACTTCGGCATCAGCCCATAACGATTCTAAATTATAAAAATTACGCACTTCTGTTTGAAAAATATGTACTACTACAGTAACGTAGTCTACTAATATCCACTCTGAATTTTCAAAACCTTCTTTACGATAAGGGCGTTCTCCTGTTAATTTTTTCACCATTTCTTCAACCGAACCAGCAATTGCATTTACTTGTGTTGTTGAATCAGCTTGACAAATAATAAAATAATCACAAACGCGATTATGAATATCTTGTAAGTTTAAAACAGAAATGTTTCTTCCTTTTACTTCCAGCACTCCTTCAACAATTGCATCTGTTAATAGTTCAGATGGACCTTTTATTTTCTTAGCTACAGGTTTTGCAAGTGTTTTTACTGGTTTAACAAGTGCTTTTTTTAGTGATCCCTTTTGAGCAATTGTTTGAATAGCTTTTTTAACTACTTTTTTTGTTGACGCCTTTGGGGTTGACCCCTTCGGGGCAACTTTTTTAGCTGTCATTTTGCTGGCTATCGAACCTGCCTTGCCAACTTGGAGGCGCTTAGATTTTGGAGCTGTTTTCGCACTTTTTGTAGTAGCCGACTTCGTTTTTACTTCTTTCTTCTTTGCCACTGTTTTTTTTACAGGAGCCACTTTCTTTTTCGCCATTTAAGGATATATCTATTTAATTACTTTCTTTGCTGGGTGATTATTCACAAAAATAATCAAATCTTTCGCAAAACTCTAATGAAAACATTATTTGTAGGGCAAAATAGCATTCATGTTGAGTCGGTTGATTCTACCAACAGTTATGCCACTGAACTTATGCGACAAATTGAGCTGTCGGAAGGCAGTGTTATTTATAGTTTTGAGCAGTTAAATGGACGTGGACAAAGAGGAAATCAATGGGAGAGCGAACCCAATAAAAACGTGGCTTTGAGCCTTGTTTTATATCCTGGCTTTGTATCGGCTGAAAGGCAGTTCTTACTAACAAAAATAAGCTCTTTAGCGGTCGCTGACTTAATGGCAGAATTGCTGGAGGATTCTATCAATCCTAAGGAAATAAAGATAAAATGGCCCAATGACATTTATGTAAAAGGGAAAAAAATAGCGGGCATTTTAATTGAAAATAGTTTGCGTGAGAGCCGTATTCAGAGTTCTATAGTAGGGATTGGGATAAATGTGAATCAACAGAGTTTTACCAGTGGAAATGCAATATCACTTGCTTTGTTGGCAAATAATGACTTTCATTTGATGAAGGTTCTTGAGCGATTGTGTGAATTTTTTGAAGCTTGGTATTTGCAGTTAAAAGCAGGGAAGATCGAAAGCGTAGATAATGCTTATTTAGAGAAATTTTATAAGGTAAATGAATGGGCGCAATATCAATCAAGTGGAGATTCTTTTGAAGGAAAAATAACAGGAGTTTCTAAAATTGGGAAATTGCAAGTTGAACTAAGAAGTAATGAAGTAAAAGAGTTTGATTTGAAGGAGATTTCCTTTATTTAATATCCTTCATTTTATGGGCAAGCATATTGAAAAAATTTCCAAGGGGCTTTTCTACCATCATTTTAATCATTGGATTCATATCGGATTCAAAGCTCAGTTGTCCAACACAATTATTAGCATCTTTTTCGGTAAGCAAAACAAAGAGTTTAAATTCAAAAGGAACCTTTCCGTGAGAAGTGATGGTGATTTTTGAGACAGGCGTTTTTTCAATAATTTTCATCCCGATAGTTGCCATACCGTTTATTGTGAATGAGCATTCTTCGGAAGTGGATGTCCAGTTGGTAACTTGAGAAGGCATTAGTTTTTCGAAATTATTGAAATCGCTTAAATAGTTGAATATATTTTGAGCAGAATTTGCAATCTCTATTTTTTCACTTTCTATTTTGGTTAAGGACATAGTATTGAAAATTGTAATATTGAATATCATTCTCGCTTCCCGATCTTTATCGGAAGCCTACTGCCAATTGTCTACTTTTTTTTCTTGTCTACTGTCGACTGAATTCCCCATTCGGCAGGATTTTCGCGCCAAGCTTTAAGAGATGCCAAATCTTTATCGTTGATATAATCTGATTGCAAGGCTTGATTAATCATGGTGTCGTAATTACTCAAAGTAACTAATTCACATTTTGCTTTTTTGAAATTGTCGACTGCTGTTTTAAACCCATATGTAAAAATTGCAGCCATTCCTTTAACATCGCAACCAGCTTCGCGTAAAGCATCTACTGCTTTTAAACTACTTCCACCGGTTGAAATTAAATCTTCAATCACCACCACAGATTGTCCTTTTTCAACAATTCCTTCAATCATATTTGTGAGTCCGTGTTTTTTTGCTTCTGAACGAACATACACAAATGGTAATCCCATTTCCTGAGCAACCAAAGCGCCTTGTGCGATTCCACCTGTTGCAACACCAGCAATAACATCAGGTTTACCGAATTTTTCTAAGATGGCATCTACAAACTGTTGGCGAATATATGTGCGCACTTGTGGAAAAGATAAAGTTACTCGGTTGTCGCAATAAATAGGCGATTTCCAGCCCGATGCCCAAATAAATGGTTTGTGGGGTTGTAACTTAACGGCTTTCACTTGTAATAAAAATTCTGCAACCTTCAATGCAGATTCATCGTTCTTCTTCATGCGGCAAAAATAAACTAAATTTGTAAAGACAATCAATATTTTAATTAACAAAATTAGTAATGGTAAAAGTATTTTCATTAAACAAAACAATATGCCTTACTAGCAATCTAATGGACTACCAGCAAAGGAAGGACACTGTTTTGGTTAGGATTCATTCCTTAGACGAATTGCAGATGATGTACGATGAACTGGTAAATAAAAATCAATTTATTGAAGTTTATTATTATCATGAAAATGAAAAACTTCTATTAACAAGTTTTTCGGCTGCTTTTAAGGTAATTGAAGCTGCAGGTGGTTTGGTGAAAAATAAAAATGGAGAATACCTTTTTATTTTTAGAAATGGGAAATGGGATTTACCAAAAGGGAAAATTGAAAAAGGAGAAGGAATAAAAACTGCTGCCATTCGCGAAGTGGAAGAGGAATGCAGTGTAGGCAAATTAAAAATTGTAAAAGAATTAGAATCAACTTACCATACCTATCATCAAGATGAAAAAGCGATTTTAAAGCGCACGTATTGGTTTGAAATGCTGTGTGAAGATGAATCGGCATTGATCCCACAAGAAGAGGAAGGCATTACAGAAGTGAAGTGGCTTTCAAAAGATCAATTAAGTCAAGTATATGAAAACACTTTTGAATCGATAAAAGAAGTATTAAAATCGGTTCATTAATTCATTAGCTAATTAGTGTTTTTTAATCTGCACATCTGCACATTAGTAAATCTGCACATCAGTACATCTGCAAATCGATTTAATGATTTTTTTTATCTCCGATTCCGTGTACTTTCGGCTTTATTTTAGTGATGTCGTAGAATGCGCGATCGATATCTTCATCCGGACTTTCAGCAGGTACTTGAATAAATTTTCCATCGGGACTAATCAAAAAATAAGTCGGTAAGGATTTAATTTCGTAGTCGCTTTTTAATTTCCCCAAAGAATTATCTGATAAAAAAAGCCAAGTGTATTTTGGGTTTTTAGTTTGAAAATTTTTCAAATCTGCATTTGTTTTGTCGGTAGAGATGCTAACAAAAGCAATTCGATCGCCATATGTTTTTATTAAAGACGGAATAATTTTCATTTGTTGCTGACAGGCAGAGCAGTTGATATCATAAAACATCAGATAAAGATATTTGTTAGTTCTTAGTTCATCCAAACTGTGTGTAAGTCCTGATTTGTCAGGCAGTTCAAAGAAAGGTGCTTGTCCGCCTACCTGTAATTTTGAAAAAGAATTTAAAATATTTTGAGCAATGCGTTTATGTTCATCTATTTTAGATTCTTCAATTATTTGTTTCAAAATAGCAACAATGCTAGGCTTTTTAAAAGCGTTATCGTAATAGGATTCGTATAATCCTTTTATCAACACCAATTCACAAAGTGTATCGTTTTGTAAAAATTCATCGCGTTTTAATACTTCCATTGTTCCTGAAAAACTTCCTCTATCGTTTATTTGAAATGCCATAGGTGTTCCTAATTTCGACATTGAAAAATCTTGAATTTTTTGCTTAAAAAAATCATTAAAAAAAAGCATGTATTCGGGATTGCTGTATAAAATAGGCTTTTTGGAAAGATATTCAACAAACAATTTTTTTTCACTCATTTTTGTTTTTTGTTCGAGTGAAGCAATAGAGTAGGTTATATAATTTTTGAAATAAACATTATTGACTGTAGAATAAAAATCTTTCATCGCTATTTTAAAAGAATCAATTTTAGCTTGCGTTTTTATTCTCAAATAAGTTATAGCTAAAAATTCATCAAAGCGATTGTCGTAATCCATCGTTAAGGAGTTGATTTCAGTTTTGCTTCTTAATCGGATAGATAATTTTACATCGTGTTCCAAATTTGGATTGTGGTAAGTAGTTGAATCAGGTGGAAAAAATATGACATCGTAATCGCCCTTTGGCTCGATGTACAACGAAGAAATATTTTTGTCAACTTTTAAAGTAACGTATTGAATTTCTTTGGTATTGAATTCAAGTGTAAAATTTCCAAGTGAATCGACAACGGTATAAGTAAGTTTTTTTTGTTGGTTGGAAATATAGTCGTTGTTTATCCATAGGCCAATTTCTTGATATTCGTAGGATTTGGCAGAGCCTTTTATTGTCACATTTTGAGCATGTGAAAAAAGGGGAAAAAGAAAGATGTTTGCAATAAGGATGATTTTATTCATGTGTTTCTCGACTTCGCTCGAAATGACAAATATTATGCCTAATTAGGGTGCTTTTATATCAATTCCTTTGGGAACAAAAGGCGAGGCGTCACCACCATTTCTGATGATATCACGTACAATTGTTGAATTTATTGCAGAAAGTTCGGGAATAGGTAAAATAAATACTGTTTCGATAGAAGGAGCCATCATGGTATTGTTTTGGGCAATCGATTTTTCAAATTCAAAGTCGGCCGAGGTGCGTAATCCGCGAAGGATAAAATTGGCATTCATTTTTTTACAAAAATCGATTGTTAAACCGGTATACGTTTCAATTTTTACTTTTGGTTCCTTAGCAAAAACTTGATTTATCCATTTTTGGCGTTGTTCCAAACTAAAATAGTTTTGTTTACTGCTGTTTTTTCCAATAGCGATAACAATTTCATCGAAGAGCGGTAAAGCTCTTCTCAAAATATTTTCGTGCCCTTTTGTAATTGGGTCGAATGAGCCGGGAAAGATAGCGATACGTTTTTCCATTTTTGTTTGGATTGATTAAAACTTTGTGCGCCATAGCTTTAGCGAAGGCTGTACGAATTTACGAAAAGTTTTTAAGCTTCTTCAGCCTTTTCAACAAATATCGAAAAGTTCACATTTCCATAACTGCGGTGTTCTTTGAAGTGAGGGAGTTTGGATAAATCGGTATGCGGGCCATGTTCTACAATTAGCCAGCCTTGTGGTTTTAAAAGCTTATTGGCAAATACTAATTCGGGTAATAAATGAAAATTTTCCATATCATAAGGTGGGTCGCAAAAAATGATGTGATAAGGAATAGTTGCACGTTTTAAAAATGCAAATGCATCGGATTTTATCATTTTTACAACATCCATTTTAAATTCGGAAATTGTTTTTTTAATAAATTCACAGCAGCTGTAGTTGCTATCAACACTAGTAATATCGCCACATCCGCGAGAAGCAAATTCATAAGTGATGTTTCCTGTCCCGCAAAATAAATCCAAAATTTTTAATCCGTCAAATTCAAAATGATTGTTTAAAATATTGAAGATGCTTTCTTTGGCAAAATCGGTGGTGGGGCGAACGGGTAAATTCTTTGGCGGATGGATGACTCTGCCTTTATGCGTTCCGCCAATTATTCGCATTAGGATAAATAGCTGTTAAATAGAGTAAAATAGGAGTGTTTTGGTAAGGTTTGCAGCTGGTAGCTAAAATCAGAGGCATCGGTGCGTTCTCCAAATTTTATGGTACGAATGTACTTATTTGCCAAGGTATAAATGGAAGAAGATTTTTCTATTTCACCCAAAAAGATAGTCTCCATTTTCTCAGGATTTAATTGCAATTGTTCGTATACAAATAAAAGATAATAGATAAAATCTTCCGTTGATTGGTAATTGAACGTGTTATAAAAAATCAAATTTTTACCATCAATTAAAAGTGTTTCAAAATGCGTATTTTGAATATGAACGTATAATTTTTTTCCGATTTGATTTTTATGGTTTGCAACCAAAGTGTCAATTAAGGTGCTGGAAGCGTGGTGGTAATTCACATTACTGTATTGTGCATCCAATTTTGATTTTATGGACAAAGGAATAGCAAAAACATTTTTCGCATCCAAGCTTCTGATGTTGTCTATTGCAACCAATTCATCACCTTCCAAAGAAGCATTGAATTTCAAATACATTCTTTTTCTGTCTTCCTCAAAAAGAGCATTTGGAACCAAAGTAGAAAGATTATTGACAATGACACAGGAAACCGATTGAAATTTATGGTTGACCAGTTTTGATTCTTTTAATAGCGTGTCAATCAGTTCGGCAAGGCCGTCAAAATTATGAACATTGGAAATGCTGTATTTTTCTAGAGCAATGTATTTGTTTTTTTGTTTGTCATGAATGCCAACCAAAACATCGTTTATTCCCACTTGCAGAAGCAATTGATAAGATGCAGTTTTTTTTGCATCAAAAGCTTCATCAATGAATGAATGAAGTTGCGTTAGTTTATTTTTTATATCAGTGGTCATTGGGTTGCAAAGATAGGAAGTTCTACGAATTACGAATCATTTCGAATTGCGAATTCTACGTTTTTTATAGGCTTGATTTTTAGTATGAAAAATCATAAATCATGTTTTATCATAACAATCATAACAATCTGCGTTCCTATTGGAGCTAGATTATGTAAATTCGTGGCGATTAATATCATTAAATTGAAACAAGAAGAGTTTAGTAAAATATTGTTGCAGCGTTTTCCCTTTGAAGTTACAAGTGGACAAAGGATGTTGTTTACAAAACTTTCGGAGTTTATTCTGAATATTAATTCCGACCAGATATTTATCATAAAAGGCTATGCGGGAACAGGAAAAACAACTACTGTTAGGGCGCTTGTTGAAAGTTTGCCCGCTTTGGGAGGGAAAACAGTTTTATTGGCACCAACGGGAAGAGCCGCAAAAGTGCTTTCGAATTATACGGGAAAGCAAGCATTTACCATTCACAAAAAAATATATTATCGTAAGCCTGATAACGAAGGAGGAATGGCTTTTACGTTGCAACAAAATTTGCATACGAACACCATTTTTATTGTGGACGAAGCATCTATGATTTCAAATTCGGGTGGATTAAATGCAAGTGGAACTTTTGGCGGAGGAAGTTTGTTGGACGATTTAATTTCTTATGTTTTTAATGGTAACAATTGCAAGCTCATATTTATTGGTGATACAGCTCAGTTGCCACCTGTGGGCCTGGATGTAAGTCCGGCTTTAGATTTAGATTTTATAAAAGCATCTTACTATTTTCAAGTGGATGGATTTGAATTAACGGAGGTGGTGCGGCAAACAGAAGATTCGGGAATATTATCTAATGCAACTACTATTCGAAATCAAATTAAAAATGATGCAGATGCAAAGCCACACTTTAAAATAAATGGATTTAAGGACATTGTTCGTTTGGGCGGAGATGAGCTGGAAGATGCTTTGAATAGTGCTTATTCCAAATATGGAGCAGAAGATACAATGGTGATTTGTCGTTCGAATAAAAGAGCAAATATTTTTAATCAGCAAATACGCGCTCGTATTCGTTGGCAAGAAAATGAATTATCCACAGGTGATTTTATGATGGTGGTGAAAAATAATTATTTCTGGTTACCCGATGAATCAAAAGCAGGATTTATTGCCAATGGTGATATTGTTGAGTTGATGAGCATAGGAAAAATTCAGGTGATGCATGGTTTTAGGTTTGCGGATGTGAGAATGCGGATGATAGATTATCCCGATGAACCGGAATTAGAAACACGTTTATTGCTCGATACAATTATGAGTGAAGCACCTGCACTTTCTCAAGAAGAAAATAAACGATTATACAATTCGGTTTCGGCTGATTATAGTGATATAGCGGACAGAAGGATGCGATTAAAAAAAGTGAAGGGAGATGGTTTTTTTAATGCTTTGCAAGTAAAGTTTGCATATGCTGTGACTTGTCACAAAGCGCAGGGTGGGCAGTGGCCATGTGTATTTGTAGAGCAAGGGTATTTAACAGATGAAATGATAAATACGGAGTATATGCGTTGGTTGTATACAGCAGTATCGCGTGCATCCGAGAAATTGTATTTAGTAAATTTTAATAAAGATTTTTTTACGGAGTAGGATGTTATTCTTCTTTCTCTAATACATATCCAATTTTGGCGCTAAACTTTGGCCAATCGATAAGTGTTCCTTTTTTTTCTTTCACTTTGATATTGGTAAAAAATAAGGTTGTTCCTCTATCTACTCGTCTAATTCGGCTTTGCATAATGTCAGATAAAGTAGTTCCTGTAATGGTTTCTTCATAAGCAATTCCCTGTATGGTTACCATCACATGAAATGAAATAACAGCCGAATCTAATACATTTCCATAGTTGTCTTTCCCTACTAATCTATTGTTAACATTATCGAATAGTACTGCATAAACATTGCCTTTTTTCTGAACTTTGATGGTGCCACGATTGTTTTCTTGCGCGAATGTGCAAAATGTGCTGATGAGAAAAAATATAGGAAGCAGTTTTTTCATTTGTGAGTATAACGCAAATATAAGACCATTGTTTTGAGTGGTTTTTGCAATTAAAATTTATAGGCTAATCCCACTGCCAGTACTTCTTTGAATTGTAAGCGTGGTCCAGTGCCCCTAACTGTTTGTCCTGCTACAACTTTTTCATAGGGAACTGGAATATCATGATCATAAATTAATTGAGTGTTAACTGTGCAGGAAAGAAAGCGATTAATTTTCATGGCTAAAAGAATTTCCCAGTTCACATCTATGTTTTCGGGATGATTTAAATAGTTGGTGAAGAGTTCTAGTTTTGTTTGAAAATTTACATTTTTAAAAATATCTTTTTTGTAAGTCATCTTTAGAAATCCTCCAAATTCATAACGGATTGTTTGGCCATCTTTTGTTTTTACACCTGCGGTGTCATATTCTGCTGCTTGTACACCAAATGCTCCTGCATCTGCAAGTCGCTGGTCGTTTACAAATGTAGCTTTACCGGTTAAAGGTGATACAAAAAAGGAAAGACTTTTGTCATGCGATTTATAATCCAAACCCAAAGCAGCTAATACAGTGGCAGGTGCCATAAAATGGGAAACGATGGTAGTGTCATCGGGGTAATTATAGCCGACATCAAACTGGCTTTTGAAATTTAATAAAGCAGCATAATACCAATTTTTAGAAGCTTGTTGACCAAATTTGGAATTGAATTCAATTTTATCTTCACTTTTTCTGATGCTGCTTGAACCAATTTTTACTACACCGTAAGCAAGGTCCAGACTATTATCCCAGCTTGTTTTTTCAGATTTATAATTGCGAAATAAATTAAACAATGCAACTCCGGAAAGAGAATTGATTCCCCCAGCAGCCCAATTGGTATAACTGGCTTGTGAAAAATCAGCGCCAATCATTCCACCTTTTTTCCAAAGTTTTGTTGTGTCGGTTTTTACTATTGTGGAATCAATTGTTTGAGCTGTGGAAGTAAGACAAATAATCGTCAGAAAATAAATAATGATTTTTTTCATGATGAAATTATTTTTTTTGCTCTTTTAATAAGTCTCGAATTTCCATTAATAATTCTTCCTGGCTAGGGCCTTTTGTAGCAGCAGGTATTTTTGCAGCTTCTCGTTTTTTTGCAGCATTTATTCCTTTGATGACCAAAAATAACACCCAGGCAACAATTAAAAAATTGATGAGGGCAGAAATGAATATACCATATTTGATGGAGCCGAAAGCTGTTAAATCATGTAAGTTAGTGAGGTGTGCTGCTTTTAAGGCAGGTTGCAGCACCATTGGAGTAATAACATCTTCAATTAAGGAATTAACAATTTTAGTAAACGCTGCACCAATTACAACACCAATGGCTAGGTCAATTACATTTCCTTTGATGGCGAAATCTTTAAATTCTTTAAATACTCCCATTTTATTCTGTTTTTATTTTTTAATTCAACAAAGATAAAATAAAAAGGCGCACTTTTTTGGTGCGCCTTTTTAAAATATGTAAGGGTTTTAGACTACTTACCTAATTTTGCTTTTAAGTTAGTATCCAAAGCAGTTAAAAATTCTTCGGTATACAAATAGTGTTTTCCGTGTTCTACTTTGTTTCCATGGATACAAACTGCTAAATCTTTCGTCATTTTTCCTGACTCAACTGTTTCTACACAAACTTGTTCCAAAGCGTGACAGAAATTAATTAACTCTTGGTTATTATCTAATTTCCCACGGAATTCCAATCCGCGTGTCCATGCAAAAATAGAAGCGATAGGATTTGTAGAAGTAGGTTTTCCGGCTTGGTGATCGCGGTAGTGACGTGTTACTGTTCCGTGAGCAGCTTCAGCTTCCATTGTTTTTCCGTCAGGTGTTACCAGTACAGAAGTCATTAATCCCAACGAACCAAATCCTTGTGCAACGGTATCAGATTGAACATCTCCATCATAATTTTTGCAGGCCCAAACAAAATTTCCATTCCATTTTAAAGCGGAAGCAACCATGTCATCAATTAAGCGATGTTCATAAACAATTTTTGCTGCTTCAAATTTTGCTTTGAAATCTTTTTGATAAATCTCTTCAAAAATATCTTTGAAGCGACCATCATATTTTTTTAATATGGTATTTTTTGTAGATAAGTATAATGGCCATCCTTTTGATAAAGCTGTATTGAAACAAGAATGAGCAAATCCACGAATTGATTCATCCGTATTGTACATTGTTAGGGCAACACCATCACTTTTGAAATTAAATACTTCAAACGATTGTGGAGCGCTTCCATCTTCAGGAGTAAAGCTTACAGTTAATTTTCCTTTTCCTTTTGTAACGAAATCGGTAGCGCGGTATTGGTCACCAAATGCGTGACGGCCAATACAAATTGGTGCTGTCCAGTTTGGAACCAAACGAGGAACATTTTTACAAACAATAGGTTCACGAAAAACGGTTCCATCCAAAATATTACGGATAGTTCCGTTGGGCGATTTCCACATTTGTTTTAATTTGAATTCTTTTACGCGTTCTTCATCGGGAGTGATGGTAGCGCATTTGATACCTACGTTGTATTTTTTTATTGCCTCAGCCGAATCAATTGTAACTTGGTCGTTAGTAGCATCACGGTGTTCAACGCCTAAATCGTAATATTTAATATCTAAATCTAAATAAGGAAGGATTAATTTATCTTTAATAAATTTCCAAATGATGCGAGTCATTTCATCGCCATCTAATTCAACAACAGGGTTAGATACTTTAATTTTGCTCATTGTAAGATAATTTAGTTTTAATTAAAAATTGAGTATTTCTAAGGAAGTGCAAATATAACATTTTGGTTGAAATAAAAAGCCGAAACGATCGTACAGTTATCCCAACAAATTCATATTCCAAGGAATTCCTACCCCAGCGAATTACGAAAACAATACGCCCTTCGACTAAGCTCAGGGTGACAAAGGAAAATGGAAGAGTACGAATTTCTAAATATGATTCACCGTCTATCAACTACCAACTAATAACCAAATATATCCTCCAACGTGAGGAAGGTAACTTTGCCATATTTCTGAAGTGTTGGAATATCTAAACTCTCCTTTTTGCCAATAACCAAAATGGTATATTGTTTCTTTTTAACGTGTTCTGCTTCAAACAATTTTAGTTGGTCAAAAGTAAGTGTAGGAACATTTTTGAACACATCTTTACGGATGTCATAATCCAGTCCCAAACGTAGCGCATTTTCATAGTTAAATAATATGCTCGCTTTTGTGATTCGTTCGGTACGGATACTTTGAAGAATGGATTCTTTAGATGCTTTAAAGCTACTTTCTGATTCTGGCATATTGTTCACCAATTCCATCATTCCTTTCATTGCTTCGGGTAATTTGTCGGCTTGTGTTCCTATATAAGAAAACACATAGTTGCTTTCCGATTTTTTATTGGCGGTGCTATAACTTGAAAATACAGAATAAGCCAATGCTTTTGATTCTCTCATCTCTTGAAAAACGATGGAGGACATCCCGCCTCCGAAATATTCATTGAATAAGCGAACAGTGGGAATTGTATTCTTATTGTATTTTTCATCTTTAGAAATAAAAATAACTTCCGCCTGTTTCATGTCATAATCAACTGCATAAACATTAGTGTTGGCTTCTGTTTCCTGAAACTTCACATTCATTGGAGTAGGCTTAATTTCTGCCGGAGTTTTGTGCAATTTGTTTAGCATAGAAGTAACATCATTTAAGCTATTGTTTCCATAATATAAAACGCGATGTTGATACGAAGTAACATCTTTAATAATTGAAATTAAATCTTCAGATTTCAAATTTTTTAATTCTGCGGTTGTCAAAATATTGGTGTAAGCCGAATACCTTCCATATTTCCCGTAAGATAAAAGTCCGCCCCATAAAATTTCTCCTTTGTTTAATTTTGAATCTTCTCGTTTTTTAAGAATATCTGAAACCACATTTTCGAGTGCTTGTTGGTTTGGTTGTGCATTTGTCAATAAGTTTTCGAAAAGAGTTGTTGCTTTTTCAATGTTATCCGTTAAGCCTCGCAAGCTTACCCAGGTTTGGTCTTCACCTACATAAACATCAAAAGAACAACCTAGTTTGTAAAATTCTTGTTGCACTTGAGTAGCCGATAATTCTTTTGTGCCTAAATATTTTAGATAGTTGATGGCAACATCTGTTTTTTTATTGTGATTGGAGCCCATATCCAAAACATAATACATATCAAATGTTTTATTTTCGCTATTTCGAGTATATAAAACAGGAATGCCACTTTTTAAAGTTGATTTTTCAATGTCTTCAGCATAATCAATAAATACCGGTTCAATATCTTTTATTGGAGTAGCAATGCTTTTTTTTACAAAATCACTTTGCTCATCACGATTCACTGTAACAGGCGTAATGGCCGGTTTTTCTACCTTTTGAACCGATTTGTCTTCGCCTGTACGTTTGTAGACAACCACATAATTAGAAGAATAATTTGCTTTCACAAAATCAATTATTTGTTGTTTCGTAATTTTTGACAAACGATCAATTGTTGTTGCAGATTCCGACCACGCTCTTCCGGCAATAAATGAATTTACCATTGCGTCAGCACGAGCGCTATTGTATTCATAGGATTTTGTTTGTTGTAATTTCATGTCTGTAATAATTGCAGAAATTAACCAATCTGCAAATTCACCTTTTTTAACTTTTTCGATTTGTTCCAACAATAAGTCTTTTAATTGTTCAAGTGATTGCCCTTCTTTTGGATTTCCCTGAAAAATATGTGCGGAGTAATCTTTAAATTCCATATCATATGCGTAAGCATCCAATACTTTTTGTTCCTGATTCAAATTCAAGTCAATTAATCCTGCTTTACCGTTCGATAAAATTTTATTGACCATCATAATCATATCAGCATCGTTGCTTCCCGCTCCGGCAAAGCGATATCCAATCATAATGTTTTCAGCATCTGGTCCCACAACTTCTTTAACAACAGGTGCAGCAATTGGTTTTTCGATGTAGGGATTATAAACAGGAATGGTTTTGCTTTTCCAAGAACTAAATTTTTCATCAATCATTTTGATGGTTGCATCCGGGTCTAAATCACCGGATAGGCAAATGGCCATATTGTTTGGGACATAATAGGCATTAAAATATTTTTTTATTTCGGTAAGCGAAGGGTTTTTTAAATGGTCGATTGTGCCAATTGTTGTTTGAGAACCATAGGTATTGTTTGGAAATAATCCTTCGAACAAAGCTTCCCACGATTTTTCTCCATCATTATCCAATCCGCGATTTTTTTCTTCGTAAACTGCTTCTAATTCGGTGTGGAACAAACGCAAAACAGGGTTGCGAAAACGTTCAGCTTCAATGGTGGTCCATTTATCCAATTGGTTAGATGGAATATCATTTACGTAAACTGTTTGCTCCAACCACGTGTAAGCGTTGGTGCCTTTTGCTCCCAGGTTTGATAACATTTTATCGTATTCATTTGCAATGGCAAAAGTGGAGGCATATCCCGAAATACTATCAATGGAATGATATATTTTTTTGCGTTGCGCATCGTCTTTTGTCTTGCGATAAATTTCAAACAAGCCTTCAATTTTATCAAGTTCTACTTTTTCTTTCGCATAATCTTTGCTTCCGTATTTATCAGTTCCTTTAAAGAGCATGTGCTCTAAATAATGTGCCAATCCTGTACATTCGGCAGGATCATTTTTACTTCCAGCTCTTGTAGCGATATAGGTTTGAATACGCGGAGCATTTTTATAAACCGATAAATAAACGGTGAGCCCGTTTTCTAAATGATAGATTCTGGCATTTAAAGGGTCGTTGGGAACGCTTTCGTATTTATACGTTTTTTGCGCATTTACTGAAGAGAAGCTAATGCAAAACAAGCAAATTAAAATAGCAATTGATTTTTTCATTCTTTGTTAATTAGATTTATGTAAATATAGAATTTATTTCTTCCAGTTGATGAATCAAATGATGGAAGGGTTTAGGTTTTGATGAATGGTAATTCCTTTCGGCAACAAGAATTTTAGCTTTTTAATTTGCTTTTACGACAAAACTTATTATGTTTGTTATGCAACAATCAAATTAAGATATGTTTATGAAGAAAAAGATACTTTTATTCTCCCTTTTTTCAATTCTTTTTAGCCTTCCAATTTTTTCTCAACAAGTTGATTCTTCCGCTTCAAAAAAGCTCATCGACTTAGCTGCCATAAAAATTACAGGGTATGTGGATGCGTATTATGCATATTATACCGATTCGGTTGGAGATGGTAATTATCAGAAATTTCCTTCCATCTCTCCCAGAAGCAATCAATTTGGTTTAAATACAGCTCAGTTAACTGCGCAATATGATGCAGAAAAAGTACGAGGAGTTGTAACTTTACATTTTGGTGATGTTCCAAGAAGCACGTGGTCGGGTACATTTAATCCAATAATGGAAGCGCATGTCGGATTACGTTTATGTAAAAAATTATGGCTGGATGCAGGTTATTTTAGAACCCATTTTGGAACAGAAGGATTGTTGCCAAAAGAAAATTTTGCGAGTTCTGTTTCTGTAAACACATATTATGAGCCCTATTTTGAAAGTGGTTTCCGTTTAAATTTTATTCCAAACGATAAATTGGCAATTAATCTTTATGCATTAAATGGGTATAATATTTATGAAGACAATAATAACCTGAAATCGTTTGGGATGCTTGTGACGTATGCTTTGGGCGAAAATGGAAATATTGGTTATAGTAATTATATTGGTGATGACGGGCCAACAGGTGATACACTTTCACATTTAAGATTTCACAACAACCTCTTTTTAAATTACGAAATAAAAAAGAAACTGAAGATTCAAATCGGTGGCGATTATTGTATGCAAAACAATGCTAATATTACTGATCCTACCAAATCGGCTACGATGTATAGTGGTGTGTTGGGATTGCGTTATCAATTAAAAAAACAATATGCAGTTTATGGGAGAGGCGAATTGTTTAATGATCCAGAAGGATTTATGTCGGGTGTGATGGTTGACAAGCAAGGAAAACTGACCGGATACAACATGTGGGGAGCAACATTGGGAGTGGAGTACAAACCCACAGATGCCTCTTATATAAGATTAGAAGGACGACAATTACAGTTTGACAAAGATCAAGAATTGTTTCGTTGGAACGGAAAAAATGAATCGAGCAGAATGGAAGTATTGGTGAATGTTGGAATTTCATTTTAATTAATTAGTATTCATAAATTTCATTTTAAAACCTAAAACTAAAAAACATGTTTGACACAGGAACCACCGGCTTTATGCTATTAGCAACCAGCCTAGTAATGTTAATGACACCAGGATTAGCCTTTTTTTATGGAGGATTAGCGGGAAAAAGAAATATTCTTGGAATTATGATTCAGAGTTTTGTTTCAATGGGTATAACCACCATTATGTGGTTTGTTTGTGGTTATTCTTTATGTTTCAGTGGAAACGAAATGGGTGGATTTATCGGTAATTTGGATAAAGCATTTATGCATGGAGTAGATTTAAATTCTCCGTTTGCCGGAAACACAAAATTGCCGGAATTTGTTTTTATGGCGTATCAAATGATGTTTGCAATTATTACACCTGCGCTTATTACCGGAGCATTTGTGAATCGTATCACTTTTAAATCGTATTTAGTATTTCTAGTGCTTTGGCAAGTGTTGGTGTATTATCCATTTGCACATATGGTTTGGGGTGGCGGATTTTTACAACAATGGGGAGTGTTAGATTTTGCCGGAGGTATTGTGGTACATGCAACTGCAGGTTTTGCAGCATTGGCTTCCGTAATTTATGTTGGTAAAAGAAGAGATAAAGAATCGGCACCTAACAGCATTCCTTTAATTGCCATTGGAACAGGTTTATTATGGTTTGGATGGTATGGATTTAATGCAGGAAGTGCGTTGGATGTAAATGCAGTTACAGGATTAGCATTTTTAAATACCGATGTTGCTGCATCGTTTGCAGCTATTACTTGGTTAGCAATTGAATGGTACTTAGTGAAAAAACCAAAGTTTGTAGGATTGCTAACAGGAGCGGTAGCCGGACTGGCAACTATAACACCTGCAGCAGGATTTGTTTCCCTTCCTTCGGCATGTATTATTGGAATTGCGGCAGGATTAGTTTGTTATGTAGCGGTGCATTTAAAAAATAAAATGGGTTGGGACGATGCCTTGGATGTATGGGGAGTGCATGGAATAGGTGGCTGTTTAGGAACAATTTTGTTGGGAGTTTTTGCAGTCAAAACAATGAACTCAGCAGGAGCTGATGGTTTATTAGCTGGAGGCTCTCACTTTTTTATTAAACAATGTATCGCTGTGGTAGGTGCTTGTATTTATGGATTTGTATTTACGTATGGAATGTTATTTTTAATAAATAAAATTACACCTGTAAAAGTTACTCAAGCGGATGAAGATAAAGGATTGGATGATTCTTTACATGGAGAAAAAGCGTATGACGAAGGAGTTTTGTAGAAAGAAAATATTTTAAAAAGTCCCACGAGTACTCGTGGGACTTTTTTATTTCACGTTATGTAGCTTGGGACAAATTCCCCCTTTGTAAAGGGGGCAGGGGGATTACTTCAAATTAAAATGCTCAGTCGCCATTTGCTCAATGGCAGTTCCAATAGCTAAAGAAGAAGTAGCTGCCGGAGAGGGAGCATTCAACACATGAATGGCATTTCCATTCACTTCAATTTTAAAATCATCAATCATTTCACCTTGCGGAGCTAAGGCCATGGCGCGCACTCCCGCCCTTCCCGGTTTTAGGTCGTCCATTTCCAAAGTGGGAATAAGCTTGCGGAGACGATTTAAGAAAAATGTTTTTGAAAATGCACCACGGTATTCATCCAATCCGAACTTTATATTTTTTGCGAAAAATTTCCAAGTGCCAGCAAAACCAAATGCTTGTGCTGTATCTTTTAATGAAAAATCTGTTTTGCCATATCCTTCACGTTTGAAAACAAATACAGCATTTGGTCCGCATTCGGTTCCGCCATGAATCATGCGTGTGAAGTGAACACCTAAAAAAGGATATTTAGGATTTGGTACAGGATAAACTAAATTTTTTACTTTGCTTAATCCTTTCTCTGTTAAGTCAAAATAATCGCCACGGAAACCAACAATAGCGGTATCAATTTTTGCACCTTCTTTTTTTGCAACTCTATCACTTTGTAATCCTGCGCAGGTAATAATGTAGGTTCCTTTAAATGTTCCTTTGGGAGTAATAACGTTTGTGTATTCCGAATGTTTTTCAAATGCGGTTACTTCGTGTGACGTGAGTACTTTACTTTGTGGAAATTTTGCATGAATAAGTTCTACGTATTTTCTAGAAACGTCTGCATAATCAATTATTCCTGTACAAGGCACCCACAATCCTTCAATTCCTTCCACATAAGGTTCAATTTCTTTGATTCTTTTCGCATCAATTTTTTCTACACCTTCCACACCGTTTGCAATTCCATTTCCCAAAACTTTATTCATGTGTGCCAATTCCGATTCATGCGTAGCGACAACAATTTTTCCGCAGATGTCGTGCTTAATTTTATGTTCTTTAGCAAAGGCAACAAGTTCTCTTCTGCCATCCACACAATTTTTTGCTTTGTAAGAGCCAGGTTTGTAATACAAGCCGGAGTGAATAACACCTGAATTGTGTCCGGTTTGATGAGCAGCTACTTCTTTTTCTTTTTCAAGAACAAGAATTTTTTTATTGGGATATTTTATATTGAGTTTGTATGCCGATGCTAATCCAACAATTCCACCGCCAACAATAATAATATCAAATTGATTGTTTTCCACAAAAACGATTTTTTGTAAAAATAATGAAATGTTTTGAGTTAGAGAAGACTGCCAGAAATATTGAATTGTTGGTGTTTTTTAGAAATTAATAACCTATTTTTGATAGAAATAAAGCGGGACAACAGTTACACAAAGCCAATACTTTTTGGTAGGCTTTATGTAGTTTTATCACACTTATAAGTGAATTAGGCGCAAGCAAAGCTATAGTGTATGATAAATCTCGAATCAGATGAACAATTAAAAAGGACAATCAAATGAACAATAGACGCAGGTTTCCTCGCATTTTCTTCGTGCTTACTTTCTTTGGGGTCATGAACCTTTTAGCCATGCTAAGTAACCCCGCTTTGGCAAACATTCGAGGGGTAGATGTTGTGCGCCTCATCGGCACAGGTATGTGCTTTGGAGCTGCAATCGTTTCTTTTGTGGTATACTATCGAGACTTGAAGTAGTAGACAAATCTGTGTCGACAACTGGAATTAGTAAAGACACCTAAACTGTATGTGTGCCATCGCCTAACAGCGGTCTGCGTCATGCGGGCATTCCGCTTCATAAGACAAATTTGAGTAAATTTGAAACACCACTTCGTAAAAATGTTTAGAAATAAAATTTCGCATGAACGCCAGTGTGTAAACCGTTAGCCACAATGCAAAAAAAATCTTTAACAGACAATCTTTTCACAACTGACTACGACAATAAAAAATAATAATACAAACAAAAAACACTATAAACATGAAAACAAAACTTTTCATTGCAGCATTTATACTTTCGATTAGTTTAAATGCACAAAACATATGGACTCAAAAGTCCAGTTATCCTGGTGTGGCAAGGCATGCGGCAGTGAACTTTGTGATAGACAGCAGCGCTTTCGTTGGCACAGGAACAGATGATGTTATCTTTTTCAAAAACTTTTGGGCATACGATCAAACGACTGATATATGGACAGCGAAAGCAAATTTCCCCGGTGTTGCCAGACGCGAAGCCGTTGCGTTCTCCATCGGCACTGATGGTTTTGTTGGAATGGGTTGCTGCGGTGCGATGAGTGATTTCTGGAAATATAATTCACTTACCGACTCATGGTCAGCCATTACTGCTTACCCCGGTGGTCCCACTATGACGGGAATCGCTTTCTCTATAAATGGTAAAGGATATGTTGGATTAGGCGATGATGGCACTTTCTCAAAAAAAATATTTGAGTATGACCCTGTTGCAAATACATGGACAGCGAAAGCAAATTTTCCAGGAGCTGGCAGAACCGATGCGCTTGGTTTTTCGATGAACGGAAAAGGTTATGTTGCCATTGGCGATGACGGAACGCTTCCGATGTTAAAAGATTTATGGGAATACGAACCAACTACTGATACATGGACACAAAAAACAGATTTTCCCGGAGGTCCAAGAACAACTGCTGTCGGTTTTACCATTGCAAGTACTGGTAAACTTTACATCGGAACAGGAGATGATGATGTGAGTCAGTACGCTGATTTCTGGGAATGGAACAGCGCCAATGATACCTGGACTCAAGTAATGGATTTTGGCGGAGGAATAAGAACAGACGAAACCGGTTTTGCCATTGGCAACAGAGGATATGTTGCTTTAGGACAAATTGGTGCGCCACCCGAGTTCAATGACCTTTGGGAATATTCTCCAGCTGTTGGCTACTCAGAAAATAATTTTTCAGATAATATTTCTATTTATCCAAATCCTTTTTCTACACAAACAGTTTTGCAGACAGACATTCTTTTTAAGAACGCAACTCTCACGGTTTACAATTCTTTTGGACAGACAGTAAAACAAATAGACAATCTCTCTGGACAGAAAGTTATTTTAAATCGTGACAACTTACCAAGCGGACTGTATTTCGTTCGACTGACAGGGAACAATAAAATTTTAGCTGTTGGCAAATTAGTGGTCACCGACTGAGACGCTCGGTAGAAATTTACTTTGGCTAACACCGGCCAAAAGATATTTGGGCATTTCGCTCCGTAAGAAAAATTATGGTTGATTTATTACAATACTTTTTCAGTTCCGGCCATGTCCCCCTTTAAGTATAGAGAATTGTGCATTAGCGAAAATTCGTAATTCGTAAATAAAAATCATTAAATTTGTACCAAGAAGATTCCCTTGGAATAGTTCAAAAAAAATCAAAGACAATGAGAGTAATCGAATTTCGTGAAGCACTTCGTGAAGCAATGAACGAAGAAATGCGCAGAGATGAAAAAGTTTATTTAATGGGTGAAGAAGTTGCCGAATACAATGGTGCTTACAAAGTAAGTAAAGGCATGTTGGCAGAGTTTGGAGAAAAGCGTGTGATTGATACACCCATAGCGGAGCTTGGTTTTACGGGCATTGCAATTGGTTCAGCTGTAAATGGTTTACGCCCAATTGTTGAATTTATGACCTTTAACTTTTCATTGGTGGCCATTGATCAGATTATTAATTCGGCTGCAAAAATGATGAGTATGAGTGGTGGACAGTTCCCTGTGCCTATCGTTTTTAGAGGAGCAACAGCTTCGGCAGGTATGTTAAGTTCTCAGCATTCACAGGCATTTGACAACTGGTATGCCAATTGTCCGGGTTTAAAAGTAATTGTTCCATCCAATCCATATGATGCGAAAGGCCTTTTAAAAGCAGCTATTCGTGATAATGACCCCGTTATTTTTATGGAGAGTGAACAAATGTATGGCGACAAAGGAGAAGTTCCTGAAGGCGAATATATTATTCCAATAGGTGTTGCAGATATTAAACGTGAAGGAACAGATGTGACCATTGTTTCGTTTGGTAAAATTATGAAACAAGCATTAGCCGCAGCGATTGAATTAGAGAAGGAAGGAATTAGCGTTGAAGTAATTGATTTGCGCACCATTCGTCCGATTGATTATGCAACAGTTATTACCTCGGTTAAAAAAACAAATCGTTTAGTGATTGTGGAAGAAGCTTGGCCTTTGGGTTCTATTGCAACAGAAGTTGCATTTAAAGTTCAAAAAGATGCATTTGATTATTTAGATGCTCCCATCTTAAGAATTACTCCGGCAGATGTTCCATTGCCTTATGCACCTACTTTAATTGAAGCATCTTTACCAAATGTAGAAAGAGTTGTGAAAGCGGTAAAGGATGTAATGTATGTTAAGAAATAAGTTGAATAGGGAAATGGTTAAATAAGTTGAATAGGGAAATAGTTAAATAAGTTGAATAGGGAAGTAGTTAAATAAGTTGAATAGGGAAGTAGTTAAATAAGTTGAATAGGGAAATGGTTAAATATTTAATTTAGGAAATGGGGAAGAAACGTATTTAAATAAAATAAAAAAAACGCTTCGATTTTCGAAGCGTTTTTTTATTTAGTAAGCACAACGTTTTTATGTGAATTCAAATTTCCCCATTTTCCCGTTTCTCAATTAACTAATTACTTAACAATAGTAACCGTTCCAATGTAACTGTGTTTTTTATCAAAGACGTCAGTTAATTTTACTTTCCAAACATATACATCTTGCTGTGCCATTTCACTTCCATGGTTGGCTTTTCCATCCCACAATTTATTGATATCATCAGAATACCATATTAAATTACCCCAACGGTCGAAAATCATAATTTCATATTTTTTAATTCCCACTCCTTTTCCTTGGAAATAATCATTCACACCATCGCCATTTGGAGAAAATGCATTTGGAATAAAGAACGTGAATTCAGGATCAATTACCACGGTATGAGTGACATCATCAATACAACCATTTGCATCAGTTACTGTTAACGTAACACTGTAAGTTCCATCATATGCATTTGGAAAATCATGCGTAGGATTTGTTACACTAGAGTTAGCAGTGCCATCACCAAAACTCCAATCCCAAGTTAAAATGGGTGATGTGGATGTAGATTGGTCTGTAAAATTTACAGTAGGCTCTAAAATGTTAGCAGGGTTTGGCGAAGCTGTAAACTCAGCAATTGGATTGGCATACACTGTTATGTAATTTGTATACGTAGCCGATGAAGTACATCCACCCAAAGAAGACGTAACTGTTAATCCAACATTAAATGTTAAATTGCTTGTTCCAGTATTTGTATAACAATGTATCGGAGGATTTTGTGTGTTGTCAGTTGTTCCATCTCCAAATGTCCAGTTCCATGTTGAAATAACACCTCCCGCCACAGTAGAAGCATCGGTAAATGTTACACAAACGGGAGAGCATCCCGAAAGAATATCTCCCGAGAATACAACTACAGGAAGCGGTAAAACGGTAACCGTAACAGTAGCCGTAACGGCTGGCGAACAACCATCGGTAACAGTAACAGTATAATTAGTTGTTACTGCCGGAGACGCATTTGGATTTGAAATTGCAGCATTACTTAAACCTGTTGCAGGCGACCAAGAATAAACATATGGTCCACCGGTTCCATTTGAACCCGTTGCAGAAATAGGAGTGGACGCACCCGGACAAATTGAAACGGCAGGAGAAGCCACTACAGAAAGTGGTGGATTCACTGTAACCGTTACGTTAACAGGAGCAGCAGCGCAACCATTCACATCCGTTGCATTCACAGTATAAACAGTTGTGGCAACAGGTGAAGCAGTTGGATTTGGAATATTTGTAGCACTTAATCCTGCAGCAGGTGACCAAGTATAAGAATACGGAGCACCATTTCCGCCACTGGCACTAGCAGTAAGTACTGTGCTTCCACCAAAACAAATTGTTGCAGAAGCAATCGGAGCAATTACAACAATGCTTGGCTCAGTAATCGTTACGGTGGTTGTAGCGGTACATCCATTTGCATCTGTAATTGTGCATGTATAAGAGCCATCACATAATCCGGTAGCATTAGGAATTAATTGAGCAGGGATAGTATTCCAAGAATAGGCATAACCTGCACCAACTGTTCCTCCGTTTCCGGCAGCAGTTGCTGTTCCATCGCAGGCGCCATTACAAGTAACTTGTGTTGACGCGGTTAACGATGCTGTTAATAATGTAGGCTCAAATACCGCAGTATCATTGGTTGCTGTACAGCCCCACGAGTCGGTAACAGTAACAGTGTAGGTACCAGGACAAAGTGAGCTACACGATGCAGCAACACAACCCGAATTCCATAAGTAAGTATAACCAGGTGTTCCACCATTTGGGATACAAATTGTTTGTCCGTTACAAGCTCCATTACAAGTAACATCAATACCAGCAATTGCAATAGTAATTTGTGGGTCGGCATAAATGGTTACGTTATCTGTTCCAACACATCCACCCGGATCGGTTACAGTAACAGAGTAAGTAGTAGTTGCTGCAGGGCTTGCTACTGGATTAAAAATTGCAGCATTTGAAAGACTACCAGCAGGAGTCCAAGCATAAGTATAACCTGCACCGTTTGGTGTAACGTTTAATGTGGTATTTCCACCAAAACATATAGTGTCATCCAATCCGGCATTTACAACTAATCCCGGAGCAATGGTAACTGTAACAGGAGTTAGTGGGCTAGTACAACCTAGTATCGTTGTTTGAACATAATAGGTTGTTGTAACAGTCAATAATGGTGTAGTATAACTTGCACCGGTCATAAGCAATGTTCCAGCAGGTGCATCAAACCATTCGTATGTTCCACCAGGAGCAGTAGCTGTTAATGTTGTTGAATTATTAATACACACACTAGCACCTAAAGCTGTGGGAGCTGGCGGTGTAGGATTAACTGTAATGGTGTATGTGTTTGGTGTGCCCGGACAACCTGCAACAGTAGGTGTTACAGTAATAGTGGCAGTGATAGCTGCGGCACCGGCATTGGTTGCTGTAAATGCAGGAGTGTTTCCTGCTCCGGAAGCACCTAATCCAATAGCTGTATTTGAATTCGTCCATGTAAATGTTCCTCCACCCGGAGTACTTGTATATGCTGATGCAGGAACGTTTCCTCCATTACAAACAGTTATGTTTGCAGGAACTGTAACCGTTGGACTAGGGTTAATGGTAATGGTATAATTGCTAGGAGTTCCAACACACCCTGCTAAAGTAGGAGTAACAGTAATTGTAGCTGTAACGGCTGCAGCGCCCGCATTTGTTGCAGTAAAACTAGGTACGTTTCCTGCACCTGAAGCAGCTAACCCAATTGTGGCATTAGAGTTAGTCCATGTATATGTTGCACCTAAAGGTGTACTAGTAAAATTAGTTGCAGGAATATTCGCTCCATTGCAAACGGTGAAACTTGCAGGTACAATAACGGTTGGACTAGGATTTACTGTAATGGTATATGTATTGGGAGTTCCAACACAGCCGGCTAAGGTAGGCGTTACGGTAATGGTTCCACTAATAGCTACCGCACCTGCGTTGGTTGCTGTAAATGCAGGAACACTTCCTACACCAGAAGCACCTAAACCAATTAATGTATTCGAATTTGTCCATGTGTAAGTGGCACCTGCCGGTACACTGGTAAATCCTGTTAAAGGTACGTTTCCTCCGTTACAAACAGTGATTGGACCTGGAACGTTCACGGTAGGATTTGGATTTATGACAACAGTAACGGTTCCGGATGCAGTACATCCACCTACTGTTGCAACTACTGTATATGTTCCGGCTGCTGCAGCTGTTACACCAGCGATGCTCGGGTTTTGTAATCCGGATGCAAATGCATTTGGACCAGTCCATGTATATGTAGCGCCAGCCACAACGGTAGAAGTTAAATTTAAAGTTGCACCAACACAAACAGGGCTATTGCTTCCTGCAGTTGGTGTTGCAATAACGCCCCCACCGGTCACAGTAACAGTATTTGTTACCTGACAGCTAAGTGCAGTATTTGTAACAGTAACAGTATATGTTCCAGGAGCTAAACCTGTAGCAGTATTTGCTCCAGCTACACCAGATGTTGAAGAAACTGTTGCTCCAACAGAATTTGTCCAAACATAATTGTATGGTCCAGAAACACCTACTGGCGTTGAAGTTGCAGTTCCATCATTTCCTGCACAAGTTGCAGCTGTTGAAGACATAGTTGGTATACAACAAGCTCCCAGAGCCGGTAAAACAGAAGGTGGGTCGTCTACACAACCCAAACTGGTCCATGAACCAGATTCTCCGTCACCACTGGTATTCACTGTGACAGATAAGTTTGAACCAGGACTACATCCCGGAGCCACTGTAGCTGTAAAACAAAAATTCCACGTGCCTGGACCTTGAACGCCAGAACAGTTATCTCCAAAGTTGTTGTTAGGAACAGTACCAGGGTCTGTTGTATCAAAATAAAATCCTGGTCCCCAATTCACACCGTTTACTATTCCAATTCCTGCAGGAAACCACGCCCAAGTACCCGTTCCTTGGCAAGGTGGAGGTGGAGTTGCCACAATAGATCCAGCTGTCCATCCCGCTCCAAGGGTCACTTGAACACCATGCAACCAATTTGTATTTATTTGAGTATATTGACCAACGTGGTAACAGAATGTGACCACTTGTCCGGGATTATACATTCCATTTACAGGCAATGGTGTAGCCGTAAAAGTGCTGGCATTCACACAATCAGCACAATCTTTATTGTTTCCGATAATCATATTAAATGTTCCGGTTGCGCCAGTAGCGCCACTAACCTGAATATAATAGGTTTGACCAATAACCATTTGTTCAACAGTTAATGTAACTGAAGTTCCCGCTCCCACTGCACAACCACCAACACCACCACCAAGTGCTGCGCAAGTTCCTGAATACATGGCTACGTTTGGAGTAGTAAATGTTGAATTGATAGTAATTACAGCTTGATATGAAGATGCAGTGAATGAATACCATACATCGTTAGCTGGAACAGCCATTGCTCCTCCTGTACAACCAGGCTGATATATGTACGGACTTGCAGGTGTTGCACCAACCAGTGTTCCCGGAATATTTAGTGTTGCGCCCAATTGTGGGGCAACACCGGAACATGCTGCTGGAGCGGGTAATGTACCGATGTTTTGAGCTGTTGCACAATTGTCATTTGCCGGCTGTGCAAACGCATCCTTGCTTATGAAACTGATTAGGGCAACAATTAATAGAATAATTTTTTTCATTTATCTGAGAGAGATTTAAGAGAGATTTTTAAAAATAGTTAGAGAGATTTTTTAATAATGTTTACCTGTTACTTTTCGTTCTTCCATAATAAAATTATTAGGACCCAATGAAAAAACAGGAATTAATGCATTTGCTTCGAAGTTTTCTGGGTATTCACTTAAATTAAGGGAACGAACCGCTGTATTTATTTCTGAAGCAGAAAAAATTTCCACTTTTACACCTGTGTTAAAGGTGATTGTATGTCTTGCATTTTTTAATCGATGGTATTTCATGTCAGCTTTGTTCATCGCTGCAATGTATGGCTGAATGTCGGTTACACTACCATTGCTTGTAATAGCATAGGTTTGCCCTTGAATTTCTTGAGCATTTAAAATTGTACCGCAGGTAATTCCTACAAACAATAAAACAATTCGTAATAAAATTTTCGATTTCATTTTGTTGGGTTTAAAATTGATTTTCACGAAATAAGTAAAAATACTTTTACAAAACAAACCCTTAATACTAAGATAATTAGGACTCGCTTCTATTATTTAGATGCTAAAGTTAAGGAAATAGTTGCACATTAAAAAGGAAAAGCCCCCCGAGTTTCGAGAGGCTTTTGTTAATATCTGAACCTACTATTATTTTACAATAGTTACAGTACCGATGTATTTGTGTTTTTTATCATTTGCATCTGTAATTTTTACAGAGTAAACATATACATCCAACTCTGCCATTTCTTTTCCATGATTGGCAATACCATCCCAATGTTTATTGATATCATCAGCAAAGAAAATTAAATTGCCCCAACGATCGTAAATGAACATTTCAAACTTTTTGATAAAATCTCCT
>JAHEYB010000010.1:0-21831 GCA_023251805.1 Bacteroidota bacterium
AGCGAAAAAATAGTTGAAATAAAACATCTTGAAAAACATTTTGGAAAATTCCAAGCTGTAACAGATGTTAGTTTTGATGTTTATCGTGGTGATGTGTTTGGATTTTTAGGCCCGAATGGAGCAGGAAAAAGCACCACCATTCGAGCAATGCTTTCACTTATAAAAGCAACAGGGGGAGAATTAAAGCTTTTCGGAAAAAATTTATCAAAAGATAGAAACTACATTTTACAGCGCATTGGATGCATTGTAGAAAAACCTGATTTTTACAAATACCTTTCGGCAGAAAAAAACATTGAAATTTTTGCACGCCTTTCCGGTGTTAGTGTTACTAAAAGCAAAGTGCATGAAATTATTGAATTTGTTGGCTTAAAAGGAAGAGAGAAAGACAAGCTAAGTGGTTTTTCACATGGTATGAAACAACGTTTAGGAATTGCACAAACACTCATTCATGATCCCGAATTAATTATTTTGGATGAACCTACAACAGGATTGGATCCTCAAGGAATTATTGATATCCGTAATTTAATTCTTCAATTAAAAAACGAACGCAACAAAACCGTTTTACTTTCCTCACACATTCTTTCAGAAATTGAATTGATTGCAACACGAATGGTGATTATCGCCAAAGGCAAAACCATTGTGCAAGGCTCCGTTAGCGAATTGCTGAATGCTCAGGAACTTATCGTTTCTTTTTCTGTGGACAATGTTGAAAAAGCAAAAACCTTACTTGCTAATTTTTCTCCAAAAGTAATCATTGATAAAACGGATGATAACAGCTTGCTCTTGCACATTTCGCAAGAACACATTCCTACTATCAATAAATTGTTTTGCGACAATGGTATAAATGTTTTTTCAATTGAAGCAAAGCGAAAGCTGGAAGATTATTTTTTAAAACTGATAAACGCCTAATGTTCTGGAAAAGCACCTATAACGAATTTATCAAAATTGCTGCGAAACCTCGCAGTTATATTGGAATTGGTGCCATTACACTTATTATAGGAATTATTTTATTTGCAATGAAATCGGATGGAATGAGTTTTATTTCTTTCATCACCTCTTCGTTTGAGCAAACATTGTCCTTTGAAGGAAATATTTTAAATGGCAACCTCATTGCATTTATCATTTTACAAATGCTGATTATTCACGTTCCTCTTTTAATTGCTTTGGTAACCGGGGACTTAGTTTCAGGCGAAGGCGCAATGGGAACTATTCGCTTGCTATTAACAAAGCCCATTTCACGTACAAGCATTTTATTATCGAAATACATTGCTGGCTGTGTTTACACATTGGTTATTCTTTTGTGGATGGCATTCCTTGCATTAATAGTAGGAAAATGGCTTTTCGGAGCGGGTGATTTAATGGTTTTGAATAGCGATGGATTAATTGTTTTGCAAGAGCAAGATTTGGGATGGAGATTTTTATGTGGCTTTGGGGTTGCTTATCTTTCATTGGTGATGATTGCAACTTTATCATTAACGCTTTCTTGTTTTTCTGAAAACTCTATTGGTCCGATTGTTACCACTATGGCCATTATTATTTTATTTACCATCATTGGTGCGTTGGATGTGCCATCCTTAAATGCCATACAGCCTTATTTGTTTACTACACACATGGTCTCGTGGCGCAATTTTTTTGAAGATCCCTTGCCTCTAGATAGGATAATAGAGTCGGCAGAAATTTTACTCATTCACATCATCGGACTTTTAGCAATTGCCATTTATAAATTTAAGAGAAAGGACATTTTATCGTGAAGCCGCTTAAGCCCCTTTTTATTTTGTTTGTTTGTTTACTTTGGGCAAATACTCTTCTTGCACAAGAAAATGCAAACACCATTTTACATGCCGTGTATGCAAAAGTTCAAAAAGCAAAAGACTATTCGGTTGACGTAAATATAAAAGTAGATATGCCTTTCATTCGCATGCTACCTGTTGCTGCAAAAATATATTACAAACAAAAAGACAAATTTAAAGTAGAGTCGAAAAGCATTGCTATTGTTCCTCGTCAGGGTTTTGATCAGGCCTCAAAAATGTTGTCCGACACCAATTCGTTTACTACTATAATTCAAGGAAAAGAACTTATCGGAACAACGCAAGCCGTTATAATAAATATTATTCCGCTTTCCGACACCAGTGATTTGATACTTGGAAAACTGTGGATTGATACAAAACAAAATGTCATTTTAAAATCACAACTCACTACAAAATCGAATGGAACAATTTTAACTGAATATACATACGGAGCTCAAACTGCTTATGGTTTACCCGATAAAATGCTTTTTACGGTAGACGTAAAAAAATTCAAGATTCCAAAAAGTGTTGCCGCTGACATGAATAACAAACCAAAAGAGGAAGACAAGAAAAAAGATCAGAAAAAAGGGCAGATTATTATTTCACTTACTAACTATCAAATAAATAAAGGGATTCCCGATTCTGTTTTTAAAAAATAAAACAATATACTTACGTCACCCTGAGCGGAGTCGAAGGGCGTTTTATTAGTTATCCGCAATATGAATTACTATATCATTTACAAACCTTACAAAATGATTTCTCAATTCACTTCTTCTCATAAAAAGAAAAAGTGTTTGGGCGAACTTGGTTTTAGTTTTCCAAAAGATGTTTATCCTCTTGGGCGATTGGATGAAAACAGTGAGGGCTTATTGATTTTAACAAACGATAAAAATTTAAATTACCGCCTTTTAAAACCGGAGTTTGAACACAAAAGAATTTATTTGGTTCAATTGCAAGGCATCATTACTTCGGATGTACTCAAACAGTTGGAAGCAGGAGTGACGATTGCCTTGGATGCAGGACCCTATCTCACCAAGCCTTGTAAAGCAAAACAAGTTAAAAAGCCCGAGAACCTGCCTCCACGCGGACACCCCATCAGTGAAGCCCTTCCTACATCTTGGATTGAACTTACATTAACGGAAGGCAAATTTCATCAGGTACGTAAAATGACCGCAGGAGTAGGATTCCCTTGTTTACGCTTGATTCGTACTGCTATTGAAGACATCCGTTTAGAAAAAATGCAACCCTCAGAAGTACGGGAGTTTAAGCGCGAAGCCATCTACAAACGCTTGAACATCGAATTGTAGCGAATCACCTCTTTTTGTAGCTTTTATCTCGTTTTCAAGCTTGAAAATTGTCAATATTTTCTTACTTTCGTTTTCGGATAAAAAAACACTTATGCCCGTTTTAAGCACAAAAATTATCGACAAATACCGCGTTTCTTCCTTGAGAAGTGTTTTGTTGTGCTTGCTATTTTCCTTGTTCATCAACACAGCCTTTGCTCAGGCTCCTGGCATGCTTGAATTTGAAGGTAAAACTACAAAAGACGGAAAAACATTATCCGGAGCAACCGTAACAGTATATCGCAATGGAACCATTGAACAGGAAAAAATAAAAACAGGAAAAAATGGTAAATTTTCCTTCTCGCTTGTTTTCGGAGTTGATTATAAAATTGCGTTTTCTTATCCCGGTTGTGTGGATATGCATTTGATGGTGTATACCAGTAAATTACCAAAAGAAAAAAATAATATTTTCCCACTATATGTGACTGAGGTCCCATTTTTTGAAACAACCAACCAAAATGTCAGAATTAGTAAATATAAAAATCCATTTACCAAGGTAATTTACGATGGTAAAAAAGCTTTTATGGATGATGAAGCTTATTTAGCGCAGTTTATGAAAGATCTTTTAATTGATCAGGAAGAAGTGAATCGGTTGTTGGCAGAAAAAGCTGCCAAAGAAAAAGCAGAGAAAGACAAATTACTGGCAGCAGAAAAAGCTAAAAAAGATGCAGAGGAGAAAGCTAAACTGGAAGCATTGGCAAAAGCGGCTTATGAAGCACGATTGGCGGCAGAGGAAAAAGAGCGCGCTGCTGAACTTGCTCGCTTAAAAGAAGCAGCCAACAACAAAGAAAAACCGGTTGATGAAACAATGGAAACCGAAGCCATACGATTACAACGTGAAAAAGAAGCAAAAAATTTAATGGCGAAAAAAAATAAAGAAATTAAAACGAATTATGAAAACGACCTGTTGAAAATGGTTGCCGAAAACGAACGCATTGCAAAACAAAAAGCCTATAGCAAACAAAAACAAGAAGCGCGCACAAACACTGTTATCACCCAAATGAGAAGAGAAGCAGATGTGAAAGCTAAAACAGATGAGCTGAGAGAAGAACAAAAAAGAAAACAAAAACAATTACTGGCAAACCAACTGCAGAAAAACAGCGAAATGCGTAAACTGGTAGAAGCGGCAGCTTTTGCAGAACGTTCCGTAAGAATAAGTAAACAAAAAACATTGCCCGATGTAAAAGGATATGTTCAAAAAGATCCTCCTAATTTTGCCGTAACAATTGATGATGGAATAATAAAAACAACACGCACAACAACGGTTACGCAAGGAAAAAAATTAGATACTTACAGAAAAGAAACGTATTTCTGGGGAACTGTATACTGTTATAAAAACAATATTGAAATTGACGAATTAGTTTACAATAAAGAAATTGCATTTTTCTCAGCTTATCAAAATAAATAATGACACAGATGAAAAAACATCACATTGTATCGTACGCATTGCTCCTTCAATGCCTGATACTTTTTATTTATCCTGCTCAATCACAAACCACTAGTTTTATTTACTATGGTGTTGAACAAGGATTGTCGCAATCACAAGTGCAAGATCTTGCACAAGATGATGATGGAAACTTGTGGATAGGAACACTTTCGGGACTGACAAAATACAATGGTCGCGAATTCAAAACGTTTTCTAGAAAAGATTCATTGGCAGAAGATTGGGTAACATCCCTGTGTAAAGATAAAAAAGGAAATATCTGGATGGGCCATTGGGCGGGAGGCGTATCAATGTATAATAACAAAACGAAAAAAATTGAAAATTTAAACTTAGAAGAATACACTCGGTTCAAAACAGTAACCGCTATTATTCAAGATCCCGACCAACGTTTTTGGATAGGAACAGAAGGTGCAGGAATTTTTGTTTATGACCCTGAGAAAAAAACAATGATTTCTTTGAACAAAAAAGATGGCTTGAGCAGCGACAATGTATACGATATTTGTTTAGACCAAAAAGGAAATGTGTGGATTGCCACCGACATCGGAATTACCATTTACGACACAAAAACAGATATCGCTTCAGCAACTTCGTACAGCATTTTAAATACAGGTAACGGATTGCACAGCAATAGAATTACAACACTGGCGCTTGTTAACTATAATGAAATATGGGTTGGTTCGGCCGATGCTGGCGTAATGACACTTCAAGTAAAAGATGATTTTAATATCAAAGTGCCCACCAAAGCGATTGAAAATGCAGGAATCAGAATTAATATGGCCAGTGGATTAGGCGCTGATTTTATCAATTGTGTTTTTGAAGATAAAACACACAATGTATGGATTGGAACTACCGGTGGTGGTGCAACAAAAATTACTCCCTATCCTGCAAAAGATCGTTCGGAAGCCATTTCCAAAGCCATCGTTTATAATTACAATACCAAGCAAGGATTAAATTATTTTAATGTAAATACTATTTTTCAAGACCGTGAAGGAGCAATTTGGATTGGAACTGATATTGGATTAAATCAATACCGAGGAGAGCGTTTCCAAATTTATGACGAAGGAGATGCTATTGTCAACAATTTGGTGTGGACAACATTGTGTGACAAAGACGGAAGTATTTGGCTGGGAAGAAATGATGGAATTTCAAAATTCACCTTCAACTATTCCGAAATAAACAGAAAAGAAAACCATACCATTACCAGCTATTCTACAAAAGATGGTTTACCAAGTAATGTTGTACTTTCTTCATTTGAAGACAAAGATGGGAATTTGTGGTTTGGTACAGGTTTTGGCGGAGTTTGTAAATACAATAAAGAAAAAAATAATTTTGAATCGTACAATAAAGAAGATGGATTAGCAGGCGATGTGGTTTATGCAATAAGCCAGGACAACAAAGGGAATTTGTGGTTCGGAACAAAAGAAGGGGCTTCTAAATTTGACCCGATAGCAAAAACATTTAGAAATTATTCAATTGCTGATGGCCTTGGTGGAAATAACGTATATCGCATTTTTAAAGATTCAAAAGGCAATTTATGGTTTGGTGCATTGGGTGGAAGTTTATCGATGTACAACGGTGCCAGCTTTAAAACATTTGATGAAGAAGACGGAATGCGTCATCGTTTTATTTTGTGTATTAACGAAGATAAACTTCATAATTTGTGGTTTGGTGCTTACGGAGGCGGGTTATATAAATACGATGGAAAAGCATTTACAAATTTCACCGTAAAGGAAGGACTAACAACCGATTCGCCTTACTCAATAATTGCCGATAACGAAAATCATATCTGGATTGGAAGCAGCAGAGGAATCGATCGCTTTGAAGAAAAAACAAATCTGTTTGTTCATTATGGAAAAGCAGAAGGGTTCCTAGGAGTGGAAACAAATCCAAATGCTGTTTGTTTGGATAAAGAAGGAAATCTTTGGTACGGTACAATTATGGGTGCTGTAAAATATAGTCCCAAAGAAGACAAACCAAATACAGTTGAACCACAAACTTTCATAACAGGAATAAAATTATTTATGAAAGATTTTGAATTTCCTGATGATGCTAGATTTAAATACAACGAAAACCATTTGACATTTAATTTTATTGGCGTAAGTTTAAATAATCCCGAAAAGGTCAGTTATCAATACAAACTAGAGGGCTTTGATACCGATTGGTTACCCGGATTAACCAAAGCCAACGAAGCAGTGTACACCAATTTGCCTCCGGGAACTTATACTTTTTTAGTTCGCGCTTTCAACAACGATGGAACAGGAAATATTAGAGCAACGGAATATAAATTTTTTATCTCTCCCCCATTTTGGCAAACGGCTGTGTTTTATGTCTTAGTATTCTTGTTTGCTATTTTCGGATTATACGTGTTTGACAAAATGCGTACAAGAAAATTAAAAGTGGCTAAAAAAATACTGGAAGATAAAGTAGTTGAGCGCACCGAAGAACTTGCAATTAAAAATGCGGAGTTGGCAGAAAAAAACAAAGACATCACAGATAGTATTCGCTATGCGAAACGAATTCAAGAAGCTATTCTTCCTCCGGAAAGAGTAATAAAAAGTTATTTCCCGAATTCATTTGTGTTCTCAAAACCAAAAGACATTGTTAGTGGAGATTTTTATTGGTTGGATAAAAAAGGAGAAGAAATATTGTTTGCTGCGGTAGATTGTACCGGCCATGGAGTTCCGGGAGCATTCATGAGTATTGTTGGTGCAAACATTTTAAATCAGGCAGTAAGCGAAAGCACAATAATTACTCCTGGTAAATTTTTAGATAAACTAAATAAAGGTGTCAGCGAAACATTAAATCAAACTTCGGAAGACACAAAATTGCGCGATGGAATGGACATTGCATTGTGCACTATTAATTTTAAAACAATGGAATTACAATATGCCGGAGCATACAACCCATTATTTATTATTCGTAGTAAAGAATTGATTGAAATAAAAGCCGACAATATTGCTATTGGAAGTTATACCGAAGGTCAAGTACAAAATTATTCCAACCACATTGTTCCATTGCATAAAGGAGATACCATTTATATTTTCTCGGATGGTTATGCCGACCAATTTGGTGGGCCGGATGGGAAGAAATTTAAGTTAGCACAATTTAAAACCATGCTAATGAATTTAAATGGTGTTTCAATGGAACAACAACAAATTGCATTGGAGCGCTCAATTGAAGAATGGCGAGGAGTATTGCAACAGGTTGATGATATGTTGATAATTGGGGTTAGGGTGTAAGACCAACCAAATGAAAAAGCGAACAATCGTATATTTCTGTGTTATCTCTTTTCTTGTCTTTACTTCTTTTCATACAAAGGATGAAAGAGGAAAATTAACTGATGAATTTAAAAAGCAAATTATTGAAAATACTACTCACTATAAAGTAGAAGAGATTACGTTTGATAAAATTAATATTGCTACTACAAAAAATAAATTCAAAGAGTCGGTGGAATTATATTCTGTTCTTCACACAAAGGAAGATTATGGATTTGAGCACGAGTTATTATTAGCAAATTTCACTACCACCGATGGGCATTTTGGAATAATTTCTTACGCAAAAATTTCAGAATGTGACCACGGAATTGATTATTACTTCTTATATGTTTGTGATAAAAACGGAATTGTGTCACAACCAATGACAATTCAATGTGAAGATAATTCAATAACAATATTTGAAATTGATTTTAAATTTCTGAACGAGTCAACTATTCAACTTTCTGAAAAAACTTCCAGCGAATGGGCCATTGATGATGATAAAATTCAGGATACTTTATTTACAGACAGGGTGAAAATTAATTTTTTGAAAAACCCATTTGACACGATTGAAAGAAAACAGTTTCAAAAAATTCTTAAAAAGTAACCTACATCCCCATATCTCCGCCACCGTCAAAACTCCCGTTGTTTTGTTTCTCTGGGCGAGATTTTTTGTCTGACATTTTACCAAAGCGGTAACTGAACGTTAATGTGGCAACACGTGATTCACGCTTACGATACATTTCTTGATAAAATGCGGGATCGTTGTTCCCAACAATTTGCATTTTTCGTGCATCCGTTAAATCTGTGATGTTTAAACTCAAGCTAGCATTTTTAAACAACTCTTTCTTTACGCCTATATCCATAGTAAAAATAGATTTTACTTCTCCTTGTAATGTTGCTGTTGGTCCGTTATAATTAGCAGTGAATTGGATGTCCATATTTTTCCACACACGCATATTCGACAATAATTTAAGTATGTAACTTAAATTTTCATTTTGCAAATCGGCTTGCGCTCCGCCATCAATTTTTGTTTGAAAACCGTTTGCACTAAATGTAATGTTCCACCATTTCGTAATGTCCGACTTTACAATTAACTCCACTCCATACGACTGCGATTTATCCAAATTAATAAAGGTGATGAAAGAAATAGTGCTATCGGAAATAATTTTGTACCGTTGAATAACCCCATCCGTTTGACGGAAATAAGCTGTTGCCGTCAGCACTCCTTTTGGAAAATATTTTAAATAACTCAGCTCATACGAATTGATATATTCGGGTTTCAAATAAGGATTGCCATAACGAATATTATATGGGTCGGAATAATCTTTAAACGGATTAAGATTTTTTGTATTTGGTCGGTTAATTCTTCTGCTATAGCTCAGCTGAAATTCTTGTTCCTTTTTCAATTTTTGGGATAAGTGAACAGAAGGGAAAAAACTTAAATAATTATTTACAAATTTTTCGTTTGTCGTCCTTAAATCAGAAGTGGTATTTGCCTGTTCAGCACGCAAACCTAGTTGATAGCCAAAATTTTTAATCGCTCCCGAAAAAGTTGAATAGGCTGCGTAAATATTTTCGTTATAAATAAAATTATTGCTCAAATTGGTATCGGAAACAAATATGTCGCTGGAATAATCAAACTCTTCAGAAACAAAATCACTACCAATATTGCGCAATGTTGTTTTTGCTCCCAACTCCCATTTAATTTGATTTTTTAATGGTTGTACATAATCCACTTGCGCAGAAATGATATTGTTTTTCGTTTTTGTTTGTGTATTTTGTTTGAAAGGTTGTGTGTTTTTAAAATCATATTTCAAGGTATAATCTCTTTCAACATACTGTTCGATGGCATTTCCTGTTCCGTCAGAATAAGTAGCATCAAACACCAATTCCTGTTTTATTTTTGAAAATGTTTTTCGATAATTTAGGTTGTAATCAGTGCTTGTTGGAGCATCACTTTTAATAATATCTCTGGAATAGCTACCCGATGTTATATCATTATTGTCGGCTTCAAAAAAATTCACGGTCTCGTTCCCTCCTTCTGTTCCGATATTATAACTAACAGAAGCGCCTATTGTATTTTTGTCATTCAAATAAAAATCCACTCCTCCTTTTACATTGTGAGAAGTGTTTTTATTTAAAGAGCTTGAATTTTGTCTGAGAAAAAAAGTAGTATCCACTAAAAAATTCTGACGCAAAGTGCTTCCACTTCCGGTTCTATTGTTTGAACGAAATCCATAATTTGCATATACGTTTATTTTAGAATTTCGATAACTGATTGCTGCAGCCGCATTGTATTTATTTCCGGTGCCGGCACCAATAGTAATAGAACCATTAAATCCGTTTAGTTTGTTTTTCTTAGTAATAATATTGATGATTCCCGACATTCCATCCGGGTCGTATTTTGCCGAAGGATTGGTAATAAGTTCAATACTTTCGATACTGCTTGCCGGAATTTGTTGTAAGATAGCCGCTCTACTGGAGCCAGTAATACTCGATGGTTTTCCATCTATTAATACCGTTACGTTTCCACTTCCACGCATGCTAATATTTCCATCAATATCCACAGATACACTTGGAATACTTTGCAAAACATCGGTAGCAGAACCACCTTCGCTTACGATACTTTTTTCTACATTAAATATCTTTCTGTCGATTCCCAGCTGAATGGTGCTCCTTTCAGAACTTACTTCCACTTCCGTCAATTGCTCTGTGGCACTTTTTAATTTGATTGTTCCTAAATCAATTTCTGTTTGTTTGGGACGTATGGCAATGGTATCAATCACCAATTGTTTATAGCCAATAAAGTTTATTTTCATAAAATACCTTCCGAAAGGGATTTCAGAAAGCTGGAAGTCGCCTTTTGTTCCGGCAACTACTCCTGTAACTATAGAAGAATCTCTTATTTTGTAAAGGGCGATGGTTGCAAATTCAACCACTTCTCTGGTTTTATTATCTGTGATGATCCCTTTGATTTTTCCAATAGCAGGTGCATTTTCTCCTTGCGGAAATTGTCTGTTTTGAGAGACAACAATCACCGAAAGAAATACCAAACAAAGAAATGCTATGCTTTTTTTCACCGACACAAGGGTTCTATTAATTGTCAGCAAAAGTACAAATTATACTGCTTACCGAATTAGGTATTCGACCAGTGAATGTTAAAAAAGTTTAAACCGCTATATAGCGCAAACAAACAATTTATTGTCTCGTTTGTTAAAAATATTAAACAAGGAATTAAAGTTTACGTTCGCAATGATGTAATTGGTATTTGTAGACTTGTATTCTTCTTCTATAGAAAGTATTTCTATGTCTTTTAATTCTTCTCTGTTTTGAAAACGGATGTATAATTTTATCGGGAAATCATATTCAATCTGTTTTTTCCCGTCTTCAATTTTTGTATCTCCATTTAATGCCTTTTTTAATTTTTTGTAGGCATATTTATAATCGTATGTTAAAGCCGAAATGTCTGACAAAACTGCGCTTCCTGTTGGGTGACTTCCTGCTCCTTTTCCTACAAATGTTTGTTTACATGAAAATGCGCCTTCTACTTCTACAGCATTGTATTCATACAAAACGTTGTACAATTCACTTTCTCTGTCAACAAAATGAGGAATAGAATATGCTCTGAATTTGTCTCCCACTTTTTGTGAAACGCCTAACATTTTTATGCGCAAACCTCTTTGCTTGGCATACAAAATATCATCGTAACTAATGTTTTGAATTCCGGTATTAAAAATATCATCGGGGTTCAACACAATTCCAAATGCATGCACTGTAAGTAACAATGTTTTGAATTTAGTATCAAATCCTGCTACGTCTAACCATGGGTCACTTTCTGCAAAACCATTTAGTTGTGCATCTTTCAGCACTTCCGTATAGTCTTTGTTTTCCAGCTCCATACGTGTAAGAATGTAATTACATGTTCCGTTCAAAATTCCCTTTACGCTGCTCAACAATTCATTATCATAATATTCTTCCAGATTACGAATAATGGGAATGCTGCCACCTGCAGAGCCTTCATAAATTAATGCAACATTATTTTTTTCCTGTAACTGATATAATTCTTTGAAATTTTCAGCCAACATTTTTTTGTTTGCCGTCACCACGCTCACACCGTTGTTCATTGCGTCTCTTACAATGGCAAAAGCTTCATCTGCGTTATCAATAAGCTCAACAATTACATTTAAGTTATTCCGCTTTAAAATTTCAGCACGGTCATAGGTAAAAAAAGAAATATCAATTTTTCTTTTTTTGTTTTTATCTTTCACACAAATTTTTTCAATCGTTGCTTTTAATCCTTGTGAATGATTTAATACATCGTACAATCCTTGTCCAACACATCCAAAGCCAAATAATCCTATTGTAATATTCTTGTTTCCCATAATTTTAATTAGTGATTTTTTGAATTAGTGAAATGGAGAATTGTTGACTCCGCCTCATATCTTTTTTTCGATTCCAAAATTATTTTTATCCTTTCTATTAAAAAACCCAAAACAACAGCATTTTTAGTGATTCATCGCATCGTTTTAACACTTATCCACCATTCTCCATTTCACGAATTCTCTATTTCTCTATTTTAAAGATGAAGTCCGCACTCTGTTTTTGATTTATTCACCCATCTTCCGCTTCTTCCTTTTCCTGCAACTGTGCAGTGGAAACAACCTACGGAGCTGTATCCTTGTGAAAGCAAGGGATGTTGTGGTAAATTGTTGTTAATCATATATTCCTTTGCTGTTTTTTCACTTTGATCAATTAAAGGATAGAATTTTATAATGTCATCCTTTTTCTCAAACACTTTTAAATTTTGTCGATGTGTTGTTTGTGATGCCATCAATCCCGACACCCAGACATCGAAATTTTCTTTAATCTTTTCTATTGGTTCTACTTTATTAATCGAGCAACACAAGTCGGGATCCGAGTTCCAGGTTTTATCTTGCTTCGTAAAATTATTTTTCCAGTCTTCTGGTTTTATGTCTTTAACATTCAGGTTCAACAATGCTGTTAGTTTTTCTTTGTATTCAATCGTTTCATTAAAATGGTAGGTTGTATCTAAAAAATAAACGGTTTCTTTTGGTCTTATTTTATGAAACAAATGCAATAAAAAAGCGGCTGTTGTTCCAAAAGAGGAAGTAAACAGCACTTTATCAAAATCTTTGTAAAGCTCTTGAATACGTGCTTCCGGAGAAAGTAACAAATATTTTTTATTTAATTCGTCAAGATTCATTATAAAATACTCATCAAAATATTACGCAAACTTACAATTATCACTACAATTCCAACAATAATTAATCCTGCTCTCACAGGAATTTTTGAAGTGAGGTAAGCGGCAATAGGTGCGGCAATGGTTCCCCCAATAATTAATCCTATGATTACTGACCAGTGATGAATTCCGATTACAGTAAAAAAAGTAATTGAACTCGCCAGAGTAATAAAAAATTCTGCTAGGTTAACCGAGCCGATAGTATACCTAAAAGATCTTCCTCGAGCGATTAATGTGGAAGAAACAATTGGCCCCCAGCCTCCTCCTCCAATCGAATCGAGGAATGCACCCACAAATGCCAAGGCTCCAATTCGTTTTATTTTCTTTTTTTCGTTTATCTTTTTAATGGCTTTTCCAATAATTACAATCCCAAGAATTAATGTGTAACCGGAGACAATTGGTTTTATTATTCCGCCATAGCTTTGAAAAGAAGAAAGTATATAGGCTCCAATAATTGCTCCTATCACACCTGGAATTAATAAATGCTTGAATAACTTGGTGTTTACATTTTTAAATTTCAAATGCATCAATCCTGAAGCGCCTGTTGTAAATATTTCTGATGCGTGAACACTTGCACTTGCTGCTGCGGGAGTTATTCCAAATGAAAGCAAAAATGTTGTTGCAGTAACTCCATAAGCCATTCCCAGAGCCCCATCCACCATTTGTGCAATAAATCCTCCTAAAATAAAAATCAATACTGTTTGATCCAGTGAGCTAAACAAATCAACAGCAGAATTTCCAATTACCGAAAGTGGAATAAAAGAAAAAAGGATGTGCCCAACAATCATTAAAGAAAGTCCTGCTAAAAAATAAGTTAGCAACACTTTCGGTTGTTTATAAAAAGGTTTTTTCGTTTTTTCAATGGCCAAATGTGGCTGAAGCGCTGCTAAACTATTTTCTGTGTTAAGAATTGCAGTTACTTCATTGAGCTTTTTTACCTTTTGAGCAAAATCTCCTTTTAAATGATTGCGAAATTTATTCAAGCTCTCAATACTTTCTTGCGTATCATCAGGCAAAGCCTCATTGAACACTTCTTTCAAGCGCTTCGCAAGTGTAGGTGATTTGCCATTGGTTGAAATCGCAATTTTTAAATCTCCTTTTTGAACAATAGAGCCTAAATAAAAATCACATAAGTCGGGAGTATCAGCAACATTGATTAATATTTTTCTTTTTGTGGCTTCAGCACGAATCAATTCACTTATTTCTCTATCTCCCGTTGCAGCTATCACTAAGTCTTTCCCATCTAAATCACTCACATCAAATGCTCTTTCTATGATTATTAATTTCTCAGATTTCTGCTCAAACTCTTTTATCTCTGGCAATACGTTTCTTGCAACTAATGTTACTTTGGTATCCGGACTATTATTCAAAACGGCTGAAATCTTCTCCAAGCCAATATTTCCCCCGCCAACAATTAAAACATGTAAGTGTTCTAATTTGAAGAAGACAGGAAATAAATGGTTTGCAGATGCGTTTTTATTCATAACAATGCGAAAATAGTCTATTTGTTAGCTTTATGTTGATAGCGTGTTAATTTTTGATTGATTTATTGTTTAACTATTGTTTAGTTGCTACTTAAAATTAAAATATGGTAATATAACACTCTCTAAATATCTATTAATTGCTAATTTTTCAAGTTTCTACCCAAATTCTGTTGATTTAATTCAATAAATACTTCCAATCGGTTAAACTTATAGGAAAGGACTCGTGTAACTTCACAACATCGCCAATGACAATAATTGCAGGGGCTCCTATTCTTTCTTCTTTTGCAATCTCAACAATGGTTTCAATCGTTCCTAAAGCAAGATTTTCGGTTGGCAAAGAGCCATTTTGAATCAAGGCAATGGCCGTGTCACTTTTCCCTTCTTTGATAAAAATGTCTGCTATCTCTCTCAGCTTGTTTAAGCCCATTAAGATCACAACTGTTGCGGTTGACTTAGCTGCTAACTTAATATCTTCTGAAAGTTCACCGTTGCTTTTTGTTCCTGTAATTACCCAAAAGCTTTCACTTGTTCCTCTGTTGGTAACCGGAATCCCCTGTAACTCGGGAACCGCTATTGAGCTTGATATTCCTGGAATAACTTCCGTTTCAATGTTAAACAATTTTGCATGAGCGAGCTCTTCATATCCTCTTCCAAATACAAACGAATCGCCTCCTTTTAATCTCACAACATGTCCGTGAGTAAAAGAATAATCCACAATGAGTGAATTGATTTGTTCTTGTGTATATGCATGATTGTTGTTTCGTTTACCAACATAAATTTTTAATGTGTCGATGGGTGCATATTTTAATAATTCGGGATTTACCAATGCATCGTATAAGATTACATCTGCGGAGCCAATGGCTTCAACGCCTTTAACAGTAATTAAATCAATATCTCCAGGGCCTGCGCCTACAAGAGTTAGTTTCGGTGTTTTATTTTCTTTTGAGTTCATTTTTTCTAGTTTTTTGACCCTCTACTTCTTTGGCAGGGGATTGTTTGTTTTTATTTTGAATTTATTGTCGCGTATGAAACCTCGCGACAACAGCTTCCAAATTTTATGTGATTTTTAAATTCTGTTTTCATAATTCCATTTTTTAATAATCTAGTCTTCGCCCCTCGACTCCGCTCGGGATGACACTCCTTTCAGTCCCGCTCAGACTGACGATTAGGACGTCACACTGAGCGGAGTCGAAGTGTATTCCTTTGTTCTCAATTCACTTATTTGATTAATAAATTTTTTTGCATCGTTTAAATACGCTTGAGCAAATTGTTTTGATGGTTCATTTTGGTTTATCTGCAACACAAAAGCTCTAAACTCTCTATCTATATTAACTTCTCCAGTATCCACAAAATGCTTTTCAAAATCGTTAATGATGTCGTTTTGAGTGTTTGTCTTCAAGCTTTTTCCCAACAACAATGCTTTTGCTCCACTAATAATTGTTGCATAACTGTGATAAATGCTATCAGCAAACAAATTTTCATTAAATGAATTTTCTGCCCAATCTAATTTTTCTTCTGCTTCAAAAATCAATGTCGCAACCAAATCAATCATCACTCCGGCACATTCTCCCACTCCAATTTCTGTTTTGAACTCCTCTGTATGCCCCCAATCTAGATACTCTTCAGGTAACAAGGTGCTGTTGTCGGCATGTGGTTTTAATAATTGATAGAAATAATCTTTCCCTTGTTTGTCGTAATAATTATTAAAATATTCTCCTTCTACTGCATTCTTTTCAAAGTCAACTAATAAAGTTCTTAATACAGCCGGACCGCGTTTGCTTGGTACTTTAATGATTTTCTCTGAAATTCTTCCTTCACCATTTCCAACAACGCCACCTCCCAAAACCAATTGCAGTGCCGGAACTACAGCTGTACCATTTTTAAATGAACTTCCATGAAACCCAATTTGCGCTAAACTGTGTTGTCCGCAAGAATTCATACAACCGCTAATTTTTATTTTGATGTCGTTGTTAAAAAGTAATTCCGGGAATTCTTCTTTCACTACTCTTTCTAATTCTTTCGCAATTCCTGTACTGCTGGAAATTCCAAGATTACATGTATCGGTACCGGGACAAGCAGTTATATCTGCAACACTATCAAATCCGGGCTCCGCAAGGCCCAATTTATCTAGCGATTTGAACAAAGCTGGCAAAGCTTCTTTGGAAACAAATTTCAACAACAAACCTTGATTTATCGTCACGCGAATATCATCTGCTGCATAGGTATTAACTAAACTAACTAAGTCGCGTGCGATGTGTGAACTGATATTTCCTAAAAGAACTCGTATGTTCACACCATAGAAGCCTTGCTGCTTTTGCTCAAATACATTTGTTTTAATCCAATCTTGATATTTTTTGTCGTCACTAATTTTAAATGTTGTAAACGATGTTGCTGAAGTGTTTTGTTTTAATGGAACCGCATCGTAATTGATTGGAAACGATGAATAGCCTAATGCTAAACGTTCTTCAGCCACTAATCTCAATACTTCTTCTATTCCAATTTTGTTTACTAGGTATTTAATTCTTGCTTTATGTCGACTTGCTCTTTCACCATGTCTGTCAAATACACGAATCAATGCTTCTGTGAAGGGAACGATTTGGTCTTCTTCCAAAAACTCAAATGCTGTTTTTGCTAAAAACGGTTGAGCCCCCAATCCTCCACCAACAAGCACTTTAAACCCTCTTGTTATTTTACTGTCTACAATTTTCACCTTTGGAATAAATCCCAAATCGTGCATAAATGTGAAAGCCGTGTCGTCATCGTTTGATGAAAAAGCAAATTTTAATTTTCTTCCTAACTCTTGTCCGAATGGTTTTCTCAAAAAGTACTTAAACAATTCTTGCGCGTATGGCGATACATCAAATGGTTCTTTTGGATCGATACCCGCTACTGCAGAGGCAGTGATATTGCGGACAGTATTGCCACATGCTTCACGCAAAGTGATATCGTCTTGTTCTAATTTTGCCCACAATTCCGGTGTTCTATCCAAGCTCACATAGTGAATTTGAACATCCTGACGAGTGGTTAAATGTAAATTTCCATTTGAATATTCATCCGAAATATCCGCGATGCGCAACAATTGTTTTCCTGTTACTTTTCCAAAAGGCAACTTAATCCGAATCATTTGAACGCCTTGCTGACGTTGTCCGTAAACGCCACGAGCCAATCGCAAGGAGCGAAATTTGTCTTCGTTTAATGTTCCTTCGCGGAACGCACGAATCTTTTGTTCTAATTCAATGATGTCCTTTTGTACTAAAGCATCTTCTATTTCTGTTTGAAAACTTTTCATGTTAGTTCAATAGTTTATTTGTTCACTTGTTCATTGGTGTGCTGTGTGTGAGCTGAGTTTTCTTTGTGTTGTCAGTTCGAGCATTCTGCGTTGAAGCAGACATATCGAGAACAAAAAAGCCCTTCTACATTTCTGCGGAAGGGCCTCATTTTACTATAATTGTTTTATCTCTTACAACTATGCATAGTGATTGCTTTCCGCTTTCGTAGCAGCATCATACAACACATATACATAAAAATTGAAAGTTCCTCCAAAGGAGTCCCTTCGGGAAAAGTAAAAAGTAAAAAGTTTAAAGTTGTCATTGTTTTTGTTTTTAACTCTTACCCTCTCCTTTGGAGAGGGCAGGGTGAGGTACTAAAAAAGGCTTCCCGTTTTCGGAAAGCCTTTTAAATGTGATTTAAAATATATGTTTTACAACAAGCTTTCCATTAATACGCAAACATCATACAGCACATCATTGTGCGGTTTGAAGTAATTAAAGTATATGTAAAGTTGTTGTTCATTGTTTCTAATCGTGGCACAAATATAGGGTGCTTAAATTTAAACTTCCAAATTTATTTTCAATTATTTTACATTTTCCTTTATTCACAATCCTTTCAATCCCTTTTTTTGTCATTTCGAGCGGAGTCGAGAAACTACTGCTTCACAATTTTTTGAATATAACTGTTTCCTTCTATCGAAAGTCTCACAAAATATACTCCTGAGTTTAATGATAAGTCGCTCAAATGCAGGTTAAACATTCGTTCTCCGGCATATTGTTTTTGATTTAACAAAATCACTTTCTCTCCTAAAACGTTTAATAATTCTATCAATACATTTTGAGATTGGTTTAAAGAATACGAAATATTCAATTCATCACTTGTTGGATTTGGGAAAATATTCATAGTAATTGGATTTGAGTTATTATTAATGTTGGATGTAATACTGAATTCATCTGCCCCAATATCTAAAGCTGCTGTTGGAGTTTGGCAGTCGTAATCTTGAGTTCTACTTGCATGAGCTGTTCCTGCATTGATTGCTGTGGAGCTAGAAAGCAAATGCAAATCGGGATAAAGCGGGTAAACTGCACCTGGATTGATATAATGTGTTGCTCCCGAAGTAGCAATATTTGTAACTTGTAAGGGCATAGGAGCGCTACCTGTAACATTAATATATTCATTCATAATGTTATTTTGAATGACGCAGCTATTTGACTCCATCCCTGTAATTTCAATGGAAGTAAGCGATTGGCTCTGATAAGCGTTTGAACCAGGAGAATAAATCGTATTGTTTACTATAAGTGCATTGGGCGAACGAGAAACCCCAATTCCTGCCCTAGTATATATATCCCCCCGAATAAAGTTATTTCTGATAATTCCTCCAGTATGCGAAGGCCCTGTATCTCCCCAGTTCCCAAAGAAGATACCTTCATCACTATCCAAAATAGTATTTCGTTCAACCAAAGTATTCATCGATTGTTTAAAACATAAAATAGAGGGTCCTGCTGAATTTCCTAATGTATATTGATCCATGGCTGCTTTTATTCTTCTAAATACATTGTCTCTGATAATCCAGCCTGTTCCGCCTTGCAAATCAACACCATTCGTATACCAATATCCTGTGGGCAAAGAGGTTGTATATTCTAATAAAGAGCATTCTATCACGCCATAATCACTAAACATTCCTGTTCCGCTTACATTTATTTTAATGAGTTGTTGTCCGCCATCAATAATGTGCACGTTATGAATTAGCACATTGTCGATATCAAACGTTGTATTAAAATTGACTTGTATAGGGTGACAATCAATGTTTTTAATCGTTAAATCGGCAATCGTGCAGTTTCCTCTTGCAATCTGAATTCCATGATAATCGCCACTCTGCGATTGCATTCCTGTTCCATTAATGATTACCATGTCTCTATTTCCAGATAAAGAACGAATGGTAATGTCGGGCTTGGAGACAAGGATATACGTTCCTGCAGGAATGGTATACGTTCCATCCGCTAAATAAATGGTGGTTGGACCGCTTGCTCCTGAAATGGCGGTGTTAATTCCAGAAATGCCAGAGGAAGGTGATAGATTAACGATTGTCGCAGTTCCCGCTGGCAAGGCTGTGCCGCAGTTGCATTGCGCATTTGAGCTTTCTGTAATCGCTATGATTAAGAAAATCACAAAAAAGATGACTAATAAAATTTTTCTTGTTTTCATTTTGGTTTGGATTAAATGTTTATCCACCGAAGCTTGGGCGAAGGCGGAGTTTCGAAAGCAAAGAAAAAGATGTTTGAAGGGGTTGGCAATTTTAAAAATAATTTTTTGTAGTATTCTAATTTAAAATAAATAATACCTATATATTTGATTTTAAACATTTTAAATAAATATATTAATCAATATTATTATAAGTTAAATGCTTTTAAATAGACCTATTTCGCTCCATTATGCATTTTTTAATTTGTAGTTATCTAATTTTATATTATTTTTGATTAATTACTTATTTATCAATATTTTATGATACTTAAAAAATCAATATTTGATTTAATAAAGTCGCTTTCTGGTTCCGAGAAGCGTTATATAAAATTATCTCCGGAATTTAAAGAAGAAAACAACCATGCACGTTTGTTTGATTGTTACGAACGCATGCGAGCCTTTAATGACGGGGTTATTCAAAAAGAATTTAAAGGAGAAGCCATTCTAAATCAAATTCATGTAGCTGAAAACTACTTGTACAAAAGCATTCTGAAGTGTTTGAGAAATTTTCATTCGGAAAGCAGCATTGAATTCGAAATAAAAAATCACCTCAACGATGTGGAAATTTTATATCGAAAAGGGCTGTATGAACAGTGTAGAAACGCCTTGAACCACATTGAAAAAATTGCATTGAAGTTTGAAAATCATTTTGTGCTCGTGGAAGTATATAATTGGTATGGAGAATTGCGACAAGTAATGGCTGCTAACAAATCTTTTCCTAACCATTTCGATTTGTATCAAAGCGAACTAAACAGCATCAATGCTCACAAAAACACCATCGAATACAAAAAACTTTCCAGCGATTTGTTTTTCAATATGCGCTCCGAAGGGATGTCACGTGATAAAGAACAAATGCGAGAAGTAGAAAAAATTATCTTTTCTTCTCTTCTTCAATCCGAAGCCAAAGCAACAACTTTCCGTTCCAAACTTGGTTTTTATCAATTGCATGGCGCTTATCAAACCTTAAAAGGCGATTTAGAAAAAGCCATCTCATATCAGCAAAAGGTGGTTGCATTGCTCGAAGCCAATCCACATCAAGTACAACGCAAACCATTGTTTTACCTCATCTCCATGAATAACCTCGCCATTGGCTTAACAAAAGCAGGGCAATATTTAGACGCGATTCAAATAATACAAAAATTACGCGCATCTACAAAATCATTCGCAATAAAAAATTCAAGCGATTGGCAAACAAAATTATTTACCATTTCGTTTTCATTGGAATTAGACGTTTATATCAAATCTGATGAAGTAAAAAAGGGAATTGACTTGATTCCTATTATACAAAGCGAACTCGAACGACTCCAAAATCATGTTAGTCCCATTCACGAACTGCAGTTCAGCTTTGCCTTTGCACGATTGCTGTTTACAAATAAAAAGTACAAAGAATCTTTGCACTGGGTCAACAAATTATTAAACAACCCGAACAAAGAATTGCGTGCTGATATTTATTGTTGTGCACGAATGCTTCAAATTATTATTTATTATGAAACAAAGGATTGGGAAACAATCTCGTATGCAATCATTAACACCACTCGTTATTTAAAATCTAGTAAAAAATTATATCGTGCGGAAACTGCTCTGTTGGCTGCAATGCGTAAGTTGGAAGATGTAGAAGAAGAAAAGGAATTGAAGCAATTGAAAAAATTAAATACTGCTTTCGAAGAAATTTTTAAAGATGTTTTGGAAACAAACCTACTCGATAATTTTAATTTTGAGCAATGGGTAAAGGATAAAATAAAATT
>JAHEYB010000010.1:21931-69626 GCA_023251805.1 Bacteroidota bacterium
CCAATAACACTTTCGGAGCTATAAATTTTGTAGAAATAAATTCCATTTTCTAATCCATCTCTTGAAACTTCAAACTGTTTAGCAGTAATGCCATTTATCGATTTTACTTTTTTACCCAATACATCCGTTAATTCAAAAGAATAAGCATCGGATACATTCGATTTTATTTCAAATACTGTAACATCATTAAATGGATTAGGAGAAACTAAAACAGAATTCAAATTAGTTTGGCTTGCAATTCCTGTTGTTAAACCTTGGAATGGTGGAACATCAATCACTTGAATAGACAAGCCCATTGAACGATTTAGAGAATCCACATTTGTAAGCATATCGCAATAAGTATCTGTACAACCACTTCCATTATCAACCGTTAAACATAAATTATATGGACCTGTTCCTGCATAAATATGAGACGGTGTTGCAAGCGTAGAAGTTGTGCCATCGCCAAAATCCCATAGATACGTTAACGAAGCACCATAAGATAGATTATACACATACAATGCATTTGGATCTGAAGTAGTTGTATCATCAGCAATATTGAACAAAGAAACACAACTCGCCAAAGTGCCGGAAACATTCACTGGCAAACAAAGTGTATCTGCTCCGCAAACAGGAGATGTTGCAATTAAACAAACATTGTACACTCCCGGACTAGGAAAAACAAAAGAAGGTGTTGTTGCAGTTGAAGTGCCTGCTCCACCAAAATCCCAAGCATATGTGTTGCTCGGACCTGTAGAAGAGTTAAATCCGAAAAAATTATATGCGTTAGTAGAGTCCGGAACCATTGTGAAATTGGCTGCTACATCGTTTGTAGAATAAATGTTTGCTGTATCGGTTAGTGTACATCCATTCATATCTGTAATCGTTACAGAATATGCTCCGGCACATAGTCCGGTTAATGATGCACTTGCACCCCAAGAATAAACGTAAGGAGTTGCTCCACCAGTGGGTGCTACAACAGCTGCTCCATCACAAATACTACAAGAAGAAGTATTTGTTGTGGTCATTCCGGAAGACGTTATTGCATCTACATACACTATTGTCAGAGCGATTGCGGTGCATCCACCAAGTGTAGCTGTAACAGTATATGTTATACTAGTTGCCGGACATGATATTGGATTAGGAATTAAAATACTACTTAGGTCTGTTGCCGGATTCCAAACAAAAGATGCTCCACCGGGTGTTGTACTTGCAGATAAGCCAATACAGCTGCCAGCACAAGTTGTATAAGATGATGGGATTGTAATTGTTGGTGTTGGGTTAACCGTGACTGTTGAAACAGCTGTGTTTGTGCAACCAAGCACATTGCCCGTAACAGTATACGTTGTTGTCACGGTTGGCGATGCTGTTGCTGTTCCCGCTCCACTGGGAGTCGCTCCCGAGCTCCATGCATATGTTGTTGCACCCGAAGCACTCAGATTAGCAACATCTCCTGCACATATTGTTGGCGAGTTAACAGTAACTACTGGCAAAGGCATGACAGTAACTGTTGAAACAGCAGAAGCAGTGCATCCTGCCGAAGCTCCTGTAACAGTATAGGATGTAGTAGTAGCCGGACTAACACCTAAAGGATTTATAGTAGCCCCTGTACTCCAAACATATGTTGTGGCGCCACCTGCTATCAATGTTGCTGTTCCTCCTGCACAAATTGTTGGTGAGTTAACACTAACAGCTGGCAAAGGATTAACAGTAACTGTAACCGGACCGGTTGCAATGCACCCTTGCGCATCACTAACTGTAACGGTGTATGAAGTTGTGCTTGAAGGACAAACGCTAGGAGTAAAACCAAACAGGCCGCAACACCATGTATAAGTGTATGCCGGTGTTCCACCAGAAGCCAAAGGAGTAAGCGTTGTGCAACTTCCTGCGCAAACAGGAGAGCTGGAAGCACCAACAGTTAATAATGGTGGCTGAGTTATATTTATGGTTGCTGTTGCTGTCGACATATCACTATTATCAGTGACCGTAACTGTATAATTTGCTGCACATAAGCCTGTGGCAGAAGCGGCAGATCCTCCGCTGGGAGACCAAGAATAGGTAAAAGGACCAACACCTCCACTCACCGTTGCAGTCGCGGCACCATTACAAAATCCATAACAAGTAATCGGGAAATCGAGTGTCATGCTAACTGTATGACCTGCTGCCATTGAAGAAAGAATGCTTGATGATACTAGTAAACAAGAGAGTAGTAATTTTTTCATTTGAGTAGTATAATTGAACAATTAATTTTTAATAAGTTTATCTGAGAGGCATTATTTAAAAAGTGTTTCAGGCTTTCTTTGTAGATGGAATTTGGAGGTGATTGGTTGCACAGAAAAAAATCCCCCTTCCATCGCTATTGCAAACGCTATCCCCCTTTTGCAAAGGGGGAATTGCCATACAATTAACCTTAGAGTAAATGAACTTTATAGACATTATTATTTGCATTCCTTTGGTGTGGGGCCTTTACAAAGGTTTCACAAAAGGACTTATCATTGAAGCGGCTACAATTGTGGCTTTTGGCTTAGGTGTTTGGGGTGGAATTCATTTTTCAGATTATTTCGCAAGCAAGCTTTCTACTTGGTTTGACTGGCAATCACCTTATTTGCCTGTCATTTCTTTTGCACTTACTTTCCTTATCATTATTGCTTTTGTTTTTCTTGTTGCCAAGACGATTCAAAAGATGGTAGATGGTGTTGCACTAAGTGCAATCAATAAAATTGGTGGCGCCATTGCAGGAACTTTAAAGTTTGCCTTGATACTGAGTGTGGTGATTTTTGTAATGGATGCAATCGAAGAAAGTTATCCGATGGTTTCCTTCAAAACAAAAGAAGAATCATTGCTCTATCGCCCGATTGGCAAAATAGCGCCTACCTTGATTCCTGCGCTTAATAAAAGTAAAGTCGCTGAGTTGATGCCGAAGGCGGAAGATGCAAAAATAAGTATTGAAATAAATCCTGATGATTTAAAAAAGCTGCCTCCAGTTGAGGTTGATGTGAAATTGAAGGACAAATCTCCGCAAGGAAGATAAATCATCCCCCTGCCCCCTTCAAAGGGGGACATGCTCCGAAATTAAATTTGTAGAAACAAAAAAGACTTGCGACAAACGTCACAAGTCTTAATACTTGATACTAAATACCTGATACTTTTATCCAGCCAACGCTTCTGCTCCACCCACGATTTCTAAGATTTCGTTTGTGATAGCCGCTTGACGCGCTTTGTTGTACGTTAATTTCAATTCTTTAATTAATGATCCTGCGTTATCAGTTGCTTTGTGCATAGATGTCATACGTGCTCCGTGTTCTGCTGCGTGTGAATCCAATAATGCTTTGAACAATTGTGTTTTTAATGAACGAGGAATTAAATCGGCAACGATAAATTCTTTGCTTGGTTCAAAAATATATTCTCCGACCCCACCCGACCTCCCCGAAGGGGAGGAGTTAGTCCCAACATTGGCCTGTGCGCTGTTCTCCCTTCCCTTTGGGGAGGGCTGGGGAGGGGCGACAGGAAGGTATTGTTCAGTAGTAGTAATTTGTACTGCAGCATTTTTAAATTGATTATAGATTAATTCTACTTTATCAAATTGTCCATCAGCAAATACTTGCATAATTTTTTCTGCAACAGGCGCAACATTTACAAAAGTTAAGCTATCGTACAATTCATTTAATCCGCGAGGCATATCCGAACCAATGATTCCGTATTCTGTTTTCTTGAAAAAGTCATTTGCTTTTTTTCCGATACACAACACACTTACATTGTGTCCTTTGTAGTCTTCACGAGCTAGTTTGCTAGCTGCTTTCAAAACGTTTGCATTAAATCCTCCACACAATCCACGGTTAGAAGTGATCACGACTAACAATACATTTTTAATCGGACGTTGTTTTGAATATTGTCCATCTGAACTATCCAAACTAGCACTTAAGTTTTCAAGAATTTCTTTTAGCTTACTTGCATACGGGCGCATTTGAGTAATTGCGTCCTGTGCTCTACGCAACTTAGCAGCACTCACCATTTTCATAGCGCTTGTGATTTGTTGTGTTGAACTTACAGATACAATTCGGTTACGAACCTCTTTTAAATTTGCCATCTTTTACAATTGGTGGTTTGTTGATTTAGTGAAATGGAGAATTTTTATTTCGCTAAGCGAACATCAACCTTCTCCATTTCTCTAATTTTCCAATTCTCTAATTTTATTTATAGTTTGCAGATAAATCCTTTGCTACTGCTTCCAACACATTTGTGATTTCGTCAGTAAATTTTCCTGCTTTTAAATCGTTCAAAATATTTTTGTGTTTTGCTTCCAAAAACGCAATGTATTCTGCTTCAAATTCTTTTACTTTATTAATTGGAACATTACGCAACAATCCTTTTGTTCCACAGTAAATAATTGCAATTTGTTGCTCCACACGTGCCGGAGAAAATTGTGCTTGTTTCAAAATTTCCACGTTACGTGCACCTTTATCCAATACTGATTTTGTAGCAGCATCTAAGTCGGAACCAAATTTAGAGAATGCCTCTAACTCACGATACTGTGCTTGATCCAACTTCAATGTACCAGCCACTTTTTTCATTGATTTAATTTGAGCGTTACCACCCACACGTGATACCGAAATACCTACGTTGATTGCGGGACGAACACCTGCGTTGAATAAATTCAACTCCAAGAAAATTTGTCCATCTGTAATAGAAATTACGTTTGTAGGAATGTATGCAGAAACGTCACCCGCTTGTGTTTCAATGATTGGCAATGCTGTTAATGATCCACCACCTTTTACAATTCCTTTGATAGAATCTGGTAAGTCATTCATGTTTTTTGCGATATCATCATTCGAGTTGATTTTCGCAGCACGCTCTAATAAACGACTGTGTAAGTAGAATACGTCACCTGGATATGCTTCACGCCCTGGAGGTCTACGTAACAACAAAGAAACCTCGCGGTAAGCAACCGCTTGTTTTGATAAATCATCATAAACAATTAAAGCTGGTTTTCCTGAATCGCGGAAGAACTCACCAATTGCAGCACCTGCGAAAGGAGCGTAAAACTGCATTGGAGCCGGATCAGATGCTGTTGCCGCAACAATTACTGTATACGCCATTGCTCCGTTTTCTTCCAATACACGTTGAATATTCGCTACAGTCGAACCTTTTTGTCCGATTGCAACATAGATACAAAATACAGGCTGACCTGCTTCGTAAAATTCTTTTTGGTTGATGATGGTATCAATTGCAACCGCAGTTTTTCCTGTTTGACGGTCACCAATGATTAACTCACGTTGTCCACGTCCGATAGGAATCATGGCATCAATCGCTTTCAATCCTGTTTGTAATGGCTCTGTAACTGGCTGACGATAGATAACACCAGGTGCTTTACGCTCCAAAGGCATTTCATATAATTTCCCTGTAATTGGGCCTTTACCATCAATAGGGTGACCCATTGTATCAACAACACGCCCTAACATTCCTTCACCAACTTGTAGAGAAGCAATTCTACCGGTACGTTTTACAACATCGCCTTCTTTAATATCGTTTGAAGAACCTAAAGTTACAGCACCAACGTTGTCTTCTTCCAAGTTCAATACAATTCCTTTTAATCCGCTAGCAAATTCAATTAACTCTCCGGATTGAACTTTTGAAAGTCCGTAAATACGAGCAATACCATCTCCTACTTCTAGCACGGTACCAACTTCTTCCAATTCTTGCTCCGATTTGAACCCGGATAATTGCTGTCTTAATATTGCAGATACTTCTGCTGGTTTTACTTCTGCCATTTTTTTTAAGTTATAATGTTGTAAAGTTTAAATGTTAAAAAGTTTTTGTACAGATTCGTTGTCACCCTGAGCGTAGTCGAAGGGCGTAATTCGTAGTGTTAAAATTCTTTTATAAATGGGTTTTCTTTAAATGTACGCTTCAAGCTATTAATTTTTCTGGCGATACTTGCATCCACTTGTTTATCTCCTACACGAATAATAAATCCGCCAATAATATTTTTATCAATTTTTTCTTGCAAAACAACTTCACTGTTGGAATCGCCTTTTACAATTTCCATTACTTTTTTGCGAGTCACATCATCAATCCCATTTGCTGTAGTAACTACTGCTGTCAATATTTTTTTCTTTGTTTTATATTGATTTACAAATTCAGAAGCGATTTGTGGCAAATAGATTTCACGTTTTTTATTCGTGATTAATTGAAGATATGATTCGGTTACTTTGTTCAATTTTCCTTTGAATATTTCTGCCAAAACAGCTTGTTTTTTGTCCGTTTTAATAATCGGACTTTTCAAGAAAACAACAAAATCATGATTGGATTCACAAAGCGCAACAACAGTTTTCATGTCACTGTAAGCTTGCTCCAACATCCCTTGCTCCATCGTTAAGTCGATGAATGATTTTGCGTATCGTGATGCTACTCTTGTTCCTTGCATTGTTATAGTTGTTGGTTATTCGTTGATGGTTGTTAGCTTCCAAAAACTAACAACTAGGAACAAACAACTAATTTAAGTTAACGTCTTTCAATAAAGTATTTACTAAACTTTTTTGTTTTTCGTCAGAAGATAATTCTGATTTCAAAATCTTTTCCGCGATTTCAATTGACAATGATGCTACTTGATTTTTCAATTCAGTGATGGCAGCCATTTTTTCGTTTTGAATATTTTCGCGTGCAGCTGACAACATTCTTTCTCCTTCTTTTGTTGCAATTCCTTTTGCATCAGCAATCATTTTCTCTCTGATTTCACGAGCATCTTTTAAAAGTTGATCGCGTTCATTTCTTGCATCTGCCAATATTTTTTCATTGTTAGATTGCAATGCTTTCATTTCTTCTTTTGCTTTTTCAGCTGAATCCAATGCATTTTGGATAGATGCTTCTCTTTCGTGAAGCATGTTCAAAATTGGTTTCCAAGCAAACTTTTTCAGGATAAGCATAATCAATCCAAAAGAAATTACCATCCAAAAAATAAGACCAAACTCCGGTTTAACTAATTCCATGTTTTTATAAATTATAAATCTGTTTTTTACTTTTCAACTAGACGGGTTACAAACCTGTTACACTTTTTCAGACAGGTTACAAACCTGTCATACTTAAAAATCTGTACTGCAACCAACCGTTGCAGTACAGAAAATTTGTTCTCTTACTTCAAGAAAATTACAAGAAGTCCGATTACCATTGCGAAGAACGCAGCACCTTCAACAAGAGCAGCCGTCAAAATCATGTTTGAACGGATGTCGTTGATAGCCTCCGGTTGACGAGCGATTGCTTCCAATGCACTTCCACCAATTCGGCCAATACCAATTCCAGCGCCCACTGCCGCTAATCCTGCACCTAATCCAGCGATACCGTAACCGATACCAATGTTTGGTCCAAATGACTCAGCAGATGTTGCTAATAAAGTTGATAATAACATATTATTTTGTTTTTATTTTCCTCTGATTTAATTTGCTGTCAAAGGAGTTCAGCAGTAATATATTTACCTCACCCTGCCTTTCCTTCGATGTGTCTGCTTCAACGCAGAATGCTCAGGATGACGGCAGGCATGAACCTATTTAAAAGTTTCTATCGTGATCGTGATCATCCTGATGGTTGTGCATATCGTGACCTTCGTCAATTGCAGAACCAAAATACATCGCTGCCAGTAATGTAAATACATACGCTTGTAAAAATGCTACCAGCAATTCTAACATTCCCATAAAAATGGTAAATGCCACTGAAAATACTCCTACTCCCCAACCTAATCCTGTGCTCATTTCAGCAAAGATGAAAATCAAACTGAAGAATGATAATGCAATAATGTGACCTGCCAACATGTTCGCAAACAATCGTATCATCAATACAAATGGTTTCAAGAACATTCCGAAAATTTCAATCGGGGTTAACAATACCAACACTCCGATTGGAACGCCAGGCATTGCAAAAATATGTCTCCAGTAATGTTTGTTTGCTGTAATTAAAGTAATCACAAACACAACAGCTGCCAATACTAATCCGATAGCGATATTTCCTGTTACGTTTGCTCCTCCTGGAATAACCGGAATTAATCCAAGTAAGTTATTAATCCAAATGAAGAAGAAAACAGTAAGTAAAAAAGGAAGGTATTTTTTATATTTTTTTTCTCCTATTGCAGATTTAGCAATATCATCTCTCACAAAAATAATCAAGGGCTCTAATAAACCTTGCATTCCTTTTGGAGCTTGTCCGGGGTTCCTTTTGTACATTTTTGCAGCAGAAATAAACATCCACAACATCAAGGCAAAACTCACAAACATTGCCAACACATTTTTTGTAATGGAGATGTCCCACAGTCCGTTTGTCACCTCTTCGTCTATCGTGGCTTCGTGCGCATCTACAACATCCATTTCTTCTACCGCAACAATGTGGTTTTTTTCTAATTTATAACCATTGTAGGTTTTGTGTCCGTGTTGAAATTTGCTTGATAAAAAGATAGATAATCCACGTTCTTTAGAGTAAAGAATCACTGGTAATGGAAGTGCGATTGAGTGCTCGCCTTCTCCGGCAATGTGCCAGTCATGAGCATCTGTAATATGACCGATAATTAATTCCCCGGCATTGAATTTTTTGCTTTCTTCTACATTTTCATTGTGCTTTGAAGCGGGTGCAGACTCAACAACTTTATCTTTTTCTTGTGGTTCGTAAGCAAATACCGAAACGCTGGTAAAAAGCAGTACTAAAAGGAGGTAAAAATGCTTGAAAATATTGGTTTTATTCGCCATTGCACAAAATACGTTACACTGTTTTTCAAATTCGGGTGCAAACTTAGGCAATAATAATCAAGATTTAAAATAAAAAAACCCTTTTTTTTGATGATTTCTATCAATGTAAAAAAGGGTGTTATAAAGCTATGATTATGGGCGACAAAAAGCTTATTTTTTAAAGTGGCGAATGAGCGTAATTACCTCAAATCCACTATATAAAAAGTAGGAAATTAAAAAACAAATAATAAAGCCTTGAGCGGTATCACGACTTGCTAATCCATAAGCTAAAATAATGACTAAATAAGCAAAGAGTTTTAGGGCTGTAATCCCCATAAAATAATTGACGAATTTTTTCGGGTCGTTGTTAGCCGTTTTTATTAAAACAACATGAATAAACGCAGTAGTAAAAATAAAAAAAAGCCAAATTATCCAATAGAGCTTCGATTGAAAATGTGCTGAGGCAAAATGTTGCCAAGTAAGTAAAATAGCAAGAGTAACAGCAGAGAAAATGGCCAACTTTATGAAAAAGGAACGAAAACTTGTTGCCATATTTATTTTTTGATGAAATCTTTGATGAAGTAGTAAATGGCTAAAAAAACGGATGCCATTGCTAGAACGAGCGTGAAAATAGGAAATTTTAACCCTAAGTATTTATCCAATTGGATGCCACCATAGGTTCCGCCACCCATAATAAGCGCCATTTTTATTCCCATTCCGGAATACTTCACATAAAGATTAGGCTGTTTTTTCGGAAAGTTGGGTTTGTTCTGTTCGTTCACCTTTTATATCTTTTATTACTCCACCCATGCTACAAGTTCCTGTGAAGGTGGCACCAGGCTCAATGGCTATTTTGTTTGTAATAATGTCGCCACTCAATTTTGAAGATGCTTTTAAAGCCAGTAGCTCCGCAACTCCAATTTTCCCTTTTATTGTTCCTGATATATCCGCATTCTGACAAATAATCTCTCCCTCTACCATCCCTGAAACACCAATTACCAGCTTCCCTTTTACGTTAATTGAACCCGTTAAAGACCCATCAATACGCATATCGCCATTGGTTGTGATGTCTCCTTCAATAGTTGTTCCTGCTCCAATTAGATTTACCGATTGGCTGTCTGATTCATTGTTTTTTGCCATTTTATTAAACATTTTAGCTGATTTTGCCTGTTTTTTATGTAAAACTAGTGCTTTTTAGCCGAAAAAGCCAATTTATTTGAAATTTTGTGTGAAAAACTGTTCGTATTCTCCAATATTTTTGTCCTTGTAAAAGATGGTATAGTTCTCAGCAGAAATAACAAATACCTGAAAAGACCCTTTTTCTAAATCTGACATCACATTTTTTTTGCTGTTGAGTGCATCAAAATAATCCATTGCTTTGTCTTTCCCTTCAAATGTTTTTACACTCACCATTTGATGTGTGATGTCTAAAAATATACTTGTGATAGAAATGTCGGCTGTACTAAACATCTCTTGATTAAAATCCGAAAGTTTGGTTTTAAATTTATTTAAATCCCCTTTCCCGTTTTCAACTACTACTAAACAATAATATTCTCCGTCTTCTTTGAAAATAAATTTTGGCGCTTCTTTCACAACAGCTGTTGTTGTGACTGTAGAATCAGTAGTTGTGACTGTAGATGCGTTTTTTTGCTTTTTAATCATGTCCAACATTTCTTGTGCTTTTTCTTTCACAGGATCTTTTGGATACTTCACAATCACTTGCGACAACGCATTCTCAAAAGCTGTAATATCTTGTGTTCTACCAACACACAGTGCTTTTATAAAACCAAACTTGGGCATTAAATTACTTTTTGCATATAGAGAATCTGCTTTTTTACAATTCTCATATGCTTGAATATAATTTGAGCCTTCATACAACTTAAATGTTTCCGTATAAAAATTTTCTACCACACTTTTACTTGCTGCTATGTCATTTGCAATTCCCGGATTTCTAATAATCGCAGCAAACTCCGAATCAGGATACTCGTTCAGCAACAGGTTTTTATAATAATCTGATTTAGGCTGATTGTTCATGGTTAAATAAATACGATACAATTGATAATAAGAAGTCAGCTTATATTTATTTTCCGGATAACGTTGCAATAATTCTTCGAATGCCTCAACCGATTTTTGATTGTTCAACAACTGCTCCTTATAAATAGAGCCCACATTGTAATACGCATCTACAATTTTAATATTTGATTTTGCAATAGCATCAGGAGTAAGCGGAATGTTTTTCAGATAATAATTTTTATCCTTTTTGTTTTTTGTTTTTGAACCAAGAGATGTTCCACCATTCAGTGTTTGAGCAGAATCAGTAATATCACCCGGACCTTCGTCTGTGAGTGAATTTGCAACCACCTGGTCTTTTTCACTTCTTCTCCAATTGTCTTCTAATTTACGACTTCCCCACTTTTTTACAAATGCCCCCGCTCCGAAACTAACTGTTGCGGGATTATAAAAATACCATGCACTTGAGCCGGCATTGGCATTATTATTTGTTTGTGTAGCATTGTTGTTTTGCGAAGCGTTATTCAACTGAAACAAACGTTCTTCTTCTTTAGCTTTTTCTTCTTCCTCTAGTCTGTTAATCATTTTTTCAATAGCAATCGTACGCTCGGTCTCCGACATTGCTCCCAATCGCTGTAAACTATCTTCCAGCGTAATTACATTTAAATTTACAACCAATGCCGTTAAGCTTTTTTTCTTCTCATCAATAACAGCATAATCCACATAATCTTTTGGCAAAATGGTCATTGTGCTATCATAGTTTGCCTGTGCATTTTTATAATCCGGTCTTTCAAAATAAATATCTGCTCGTTTCAAATACGATAACGCCTTTTGTGTGTTGTTTGTGGTGCTGGTTTTAATAGATTTTGCCAGATATGTTAGTGCTAAAGGAATGTCATTCTCTTTTTGAGCAATGTCAGCAAGTGCATAATATATCTGATCTTGAAATTCAATGTTTTTATCATCTCGTAACATTTTATTCAACTGTTTCTTGATGACTTTACTTCCGCCCGAACTAATATCATACAACTTCGCACGATTAATTTGCGCATTAAATGCCATGTCGTAAGACGGGTGCAAACCTGGAACCATTCCATAATACTGAGATGCTTTTTTGTTGTCGCCTCGCTTCTCATACATTTGAGCTAAAACATAAGTATAACGGGCTCTGGTAGTTTTGTTGCGGGTTAATGCAATTGCTTTGATTAATGGTTGAATCGCTGCAGCATAGTCTTCCCGCTTAATTTGGTAGTCGGCTGTAACCAATGCCAGCTCTCGTTGAAACGAACGATCGGTTGGAAAGTCGGTTGCGTTTCTTATTTCATCCAAGCTTGCTTCAGTTAAGGAATAGCTTCCTATCTCATTGTTGGTACGCATCAACCAAAGCATACCCGTGTATTTTGCTTCTGGATTTGGATATATTTTAGAAACGTATTCAAACGCTTCCAATGCAGAAAAAAGATCGCGTTTATAAAAATGTGCTTTCCCAATCAACACATAATTTTCATCAATCCATTTGCATGCATTCGGAATTTCTTTTTTTGATTTTTTTTCTGTGATGGTGTGTCGTTGAATAACAACCGATGATTTTTTTATGGTCTTATCACAATCGCTATAAAACGTTTTAGCGCTGGTATTATTCGTATAAACAAACAAAGGAATTATTTTAGAAAAATCGTCTTTGTTAGCCTTCTCAATTTTTTTTACGGTTTCTTTTATGTTCTCGTTTGAATAAAAATAACCATTAAAACGGGCGGTCATGTTGTGCCAACCTCGGTGCATAAAAGTATTTTTGTTGGTTTTGCATCCATTTAAAAATAACGCAAGACAAACAAGCAAGCTCAGTATAAAATAAATATGACTCTTTTTTTTCATGCTTCTGTATCAATTTCTATTGTCAAAACCGAAGCGGGTTTCACTACCGCAACACCTTATAACTGCAGAATCGCAAAAATATTTTATTTTTCTCTAAAAACGACACAAAATACTAATAATTCCGCAATAGCGCTACTAGATAACCCTCTTTTAACCAAATTATTTTGCGATATTTGTGCCTCAAATGACCGAACAAAAGGATAATAAGAAGCATTTTTTGAAGCGCTTACGTCATCGTTACCGATTGGTGGTGATGAATGACGATACTTTTGAAGAAAACTTCTCGCTACGCCTAACACCATTGGGTTTGGTAATTTTATTGGGTTCCGTTACAATTGTAATGGTAATGCTTGTCACTTCCTTAATTGCCTTTACACCTCTGCGGGAGTACATTCCCGGATATGCTGATGTTGCTATGCGAAGAGAACTAATAAGCATGGCCATGCGCTCCGATTCACTGGAACAAGCCCTTATTGAACAAAATATGTTTAATGAAAATATCACAAAAGTGTTGAGAGGTGACATCAAGCCCGATACTGCAGGAACTAAACCGACCAAAAAAGAATACGAAAAACTGAAATTAAATGCCTCACAAAATGAGGCTGCATTAAAATATACGATTGAGTCGCAAGATAAGTACAGCTTAGCTTACGGAGCGGAAAGCAATAAAAACGGAATCAGTAATTTTTTCTTTTTTACTCCCATAAAAGGTGTGGTATCCGAGCAATTTAAAAGCAAAGAGCGACATTATGGTGTTGACATCGTTGGCCCCGAAAACGAACCAATTAAAGTAACATTAGATGGAACGGTGATTCTTGCCACTTGGTCGTCCGAAACCGGCTATACAATTACTGTTCAGCATACCAACAACCTTATTTCTGTTTACAAACATAATTCTGTTTTATTGAAAAAAGTAGGCGATTATGTGAAGGCTGGAGAAGCCATTGCCATTATTGGCAATTCAGGAGAACAAACTACAGGGCCGCATTTGCATTTTGAATTGTGGTATAACGGTAGTGCTATTGATCCGCAAGGGTATATGGTTTTCTGATGTGCAGATGATTTGATATGCAGATGTGCAGATTGATTGGAACCTGCCTACCGGCAGGCAGGCGCAGATTTTTATGATTGTTATGATAAAAAATGATTATTAAAAATTTGAAATAATATGGTTTAAACTGATGCATTCCCCCTTGGAGAAGGGGGTTAGGGGGATTGACTCATGAAACGGTAGCGCTGAAGGAATACTTTATAATATTTATTGAAAACGAAATTGTCAGATAAAAAAAACATAGCAATACTTGGAAGTACCGGTTCTATTGGAACTCAGGCTTTGGACGTTATTCGTGCTAACAAAGATGCTTTTTCTGTAGAGGTGTTAACAGGCAATGGCAATGCAGATTTGCTAATCAAACAAGCCATTGAATTTGATCCGAATACTGTTGTGATTGCTGATGAAAGCAAATATCAATACGTGAAAGATGCCTTAGCTCCTCACGATATAAAAGTGTTTGCTGGAAACAAAGCCATTGCTGAAGTTGTTCAAATGGATAGCATCGACATGGTATTGGCTGCTATTGTTGGCTATGCCGGATTGGAATCTACTTTGTCTGCAATAAATGCGGGAAAACAAATTGCCTTGGCAAATAAAGAAACATTGGTTGTTGCAGGAGACTTGGTTACAAAACTCGCAAAAGAAAAAGGCGTGAACCTTTATCCTGTAGACTCAGAGCACTCTGCCATCTTTCAATGTTTGGCGGGTGAATTTCACAATCCAATTGAAAAAATTTATTTAACGGCTTCTGGTGGACCCTTCAGAGGAAAGGATAAAACTTTTTTAAGTACTGTAAAAAAAGAACAAGCACTCAAACACCCCAATTGGGAGATGGGAGCAAAAATCACCATCGACTCTGCATCATTGATGAACAAAGGATTAGAGGTGATTGAAGCAAAGTGGTTGTTTGGATTGAAACCCGAACAAATTGATGTGATTGTGCATCCACAAAGCATTGTGCATTCTATTGTTCAGTTTACCGATGGTAGCATGAAAGCACAAATGGGCTTGCCAGATATGAAATTGCCGATTCAATATGCAATCGGTTATCCTAATAGAATGAAATCAGACTTTCCGCGTTTTGATTTTTTAACACATCCTCAACTCACATTTGAACCTGCCGATATAAAAACATTTCGTAACCTTGCACTTGCGTTCGAAGCTATGCACAAAGGAGGAAATGCTCCTTGTATTTTAAATGCTGCAAATGAAATTGCAGTCGCAGCATTTTTAAAAGATAAAATTGGTTTTTTACAAATGAGTGATGTAGTAGGAAACTGTCTGCAAACAGTTGCACACATTGCTAAACCAAGCTATGAAGATTATGTGGAGACCGATAAAGAAACAAGAAGAATTGCAAAAGAATTTTTAAATTTTTGATTTATAGAATTTTAGAATTGGAAAGCAATTATCAATTAATGAGCAAAATGTTAATCTAGAAGTCGAGATCAAAAACTCTACAAATCTAAAATTATAATTAATGTTAACACAAGTAGCACAATTTATTTTAAGCCTTTCTATCCTAATCGTTTTGCACGAATTAGGACATTTTATTCCTGCCCGTATTTTTAAAACACGTGTCGAAAAGTTCTATTTATTTTTTGATCCTTACTTTTCTTTGTTCAAAGTAAAAAAGGGAGATACTGAATATGGAATCGGTTGGTTGCCTTTAGGGGGATATGTGAAAATATCAGGAATGATTGATGAATCAATGGACAAAGAGCAAATGAAGTTGCCACCACAAGATTGGGAATTCCGTTCTAAACCAGCTTGGCAACGTTTGATTATTATGCTTGGCGGTGTTACAGTAAACGTCATCTTAGGTGTTTTGATTTATGCAATGGTTTTGTTTGCTTGGGGTGAAGAATATTTGCCCACACAAAATGCTACCTATGGAATTGCTTGTGACTCACTCGCATTAAAAATGGGACTGAAAGATGGAGATAAAATTCTTTCCGTTGAAAACAAGCCAGTAGAAAGCTTCACACGCATTATCGGTGAAGTAGTATTGGGACAAGTGAAAACGATTCAAGTAGATCGTGATGGTAAAAAAATGGACATTACTGTGTCGGATGACAACATCAGTGAAATGGTAAAAAACAGCAAAAATCCGTTTATCACTCCTCGCTTCCCATGCGTTGTAGATTCCATTGCACCTGGACTTCCAGCTGATTCGGTTGGTTTCAAAAAAGGAGATCAAATTATTGCCATCAATGGAAAGCCTGCAGCATTTTTTAATGACGTGACCACTATCTTAAAAGCAAATCCTTATACTGTAGCCAACATTGAAGTGTTGCGCGAAAACGACACGGTAATGCTTAGAACACCTGTTACTGGAGATGGAACTATTGGTTTCCAAACCCTCACACTCGATAAGTTTTTAAAACTCGATACGCTACACTACTCCTTTTTTGAAGCTTTCCCTGCAGGTGTTGCAAAAGCGAAAAAAACATTTATAGATTATATCAAACAATTTTCTGTCATTTTCACTGTAAAAGATGCACACAAGCAGTTGGGTGGATTTGGAACAATTGCTAGTGCTTACAGCAAGGAATGGGACTGGGAAAATTTTTGGGGATTTACAGCGTTCTTAAGCATTGCATTGGCAATCATGAACATTTTGCCAATTCCTGCTTTGGATGGCGGACATGTAATGTTTCTTTTATATGAAGTAATTACGCGTAGAAAACCAAACGAAAAGTTTATGGAATATGCACAATATGTTGGTATGTTTTTGTTGCTGGCATTGTTGTTGTATGCGAATGGGAACGATATTGCCAGAGCTATTTTTGGATAATTTTTTGTACCTTTTTAGAATGATTTCTATAAAAAAATATTTCTTCTTTTTATTTCTTCTTTCTTTCTGTGCAAATTCTTCTGCTCAGGAAGGAACGCGTAACAACGAAACTCCCGGGAAAACAAACATTGGAAAAATTTGCTTGGTTCCTTTTGAACCCAAATTATACATGAGTGAGATTGATCAAAAAATCAATCAACAAACAAAATGGGAATGGGAAACCATCCGTGAAAATTTCAGACGCCAACTAAACGATCAATTAAAATTAAAACTTCAAAGTACGTTTTCTGTTCTTTCCTTTTATGCAGATTCTGCTAAAATGTCGAAAGACCTTGATTATGTTTATAATTCAACTGGCCTGGCGTACGACTTAGTTGGAAACCCCAGTGATGCCAAAACAACAAACACGACAAAAACCGGAATTTCAAACGGACAAATTATTGTTGAGCAAAGCAGTGATAAAAAATTTATGAATACTAAACTTACAAATCTAGAAGTGCTTTCATATTTAAACAAAAAATACCTCAGCGAATATTTTGTTTTTATCAATCAGCTCGACATAAAAAATGACATGAATTCTTATGATATTAATACCGATACCTATCAACGGGAAATTACAGTTCACTATTCTATTTTGGACATCACCGGAAAAACAATCAATGCCGGAATTGCTACTTCTCGATTTTCATCGAAAGAAAATAACCCAAAAAAAATAGTTCCACTCTGTTTTTCTCCAATAGCAACCTATATTGCTGCAAAGTTTACAGCAGTGTCTAACCCAAAGCCTGTTCCGCAAAAAAATTAGTTGGTTATATTTTTATTCCAATTCCGATCCTTACAGAAAACATTTTCGGGAATGTATAAGCATCTAGAGTTGCCACTTCCCGTTGAGCACCTGACATGGAAGGGTCCTCATTTCTTTCTTTCGTAAATGCTCCCTGTGCAACACAAATTGGAATATTAAGATCCAGAAATAATTTTTGTTTTATAAAATAAGTGATCCTTGGCGTAACAAACATTTTCAATCCCATGTTTTGTTCTGATCTTCCGAAAGCGGATGACAGGCCGGGAACCGTACGCATGCTTTTGTAATAGGCGCTGGCGGCAAATCCCACAGAAGGAACAAATCTCTTTTCTTTCTTTTTATTGAACATTAAAATATATTCATACCGCGCTCCGATGCTTGTTCTCACTATATTTTCCTCATACACAAGCACATTTGTTTTAATGGAATCATTCCCCGCGTAGGTTGAAAGATCCTCCTTGTTCCATTCAAGATCCGTCAGTTCGATCTCATGAAAATTATTTTTTTTCGTCCGCCACTGAACAGCAATTGTAGGGTGAAGCAATTTGAATGTGCTCGTCTTATCATGATAATAATTGTATCCTACAGGATTGGTATACCTGAATTTTTCTGATTCCTCGTACCGTCCGAGGTTATAGATCTTGATCCCGCAGCGGTAATCTATATTGGGGTTTTGAGCTGAAGCAATTTTAAGGCTCATGATTACAATGCTTAATATTGTGAGTTTTTTCATTTTGTTTTTTGTTGGTGAAATTTTAGAACGGGCTCCTCAACTGAAAATTGTCTTATGAAAACTATTGTAAAAAAGAGGGCAACCATAAAATAAAAGCTGCGTCTTTGAATGATCCTTTGCATATAAAAAAGAATATTTTATGGTATATAACACCTTAAAAGTGTCTCCTGACAAGTCTTTTTTAATTTTCGTCTAAAAAGCCCCTGTAAGGTGCCGTTTTTTTCTAAATTTGCCTGCTTGCCCAAGGGCTTGCTATCTTAAAAAAAGCAAATGCTATGTCAGAAACACTTACAGCAAAATCTTTCGGAATAGAAGCTGTTCTAAAAGAATTAGGTATCAAAGAAAATAATTACGGTGCCTCTACCGGATTAAAACATATTTCTACAAAAGGAAAAAAAATTGATTCGTATTCTCCGGTTAACGGACAATTGATTGGCAGTGTAAATGCTGCTACGGCAGAAGATTATGCAGCAGTAATGAAAGCAGCGGATGAGGCCTTCAAATCGTGGAGATTAACGCCCGCTCCGAAACGTGGCGAAATTGTTCGTCAAATGGGCGACCAGCTTCGTAAATACAAAGAGCCATTAGGGAAACTAGTTTCTTATGAAATGGGAAAAAGTCTTCAAGAAGGTTTGGGAGAGGTTCAAGAGATGATTGATATTTGTGATTTCGCAGTTGGATTATCACGTCAACTTTATGGTTTAACAATGCACAGCGAACGCCCAATGCATCGCATGTACGAACAATGGCATCCGTTTGGAGTTGTTGGAATTATTTCTGCTTTTAATTTCCCTGTAGCTGTGTGGAGCTGGAATGCTGCATTGGCATGGGTGTGTGGCGATGTGTGTATTTGGAAACCAAGTTCGAAAACCCCGTTGTGTGCAATCGCTTGTCAAAATATCATTGCAGATGTATTAAAAAATAATAATGTTCCCGAAGGCGTTAGTTGTTTGGTGATTGGAAATGAATCAGGCGACTTAATCAATAACGATAAACGCATCCCATTGGTTTCTTTTACGGGTTCAACACGCATTGGACGTCATGTATCAAAAACTGTTGCAGAACGTTTTGGAAATACCATTTTAGAATTGGGTGGAAACAATGCAATTATTATTTCTGAGCATTCTGATTTAAGTATGGTGTTAGTTGGTTCTGTTTTCGGAGCAGTTGGAACAGCCGGACAACGTTGTACTTCTACACGCAGATTAATTATCCACGAAAGTGTGTACGATAAAACAATAGCTGTTTTGAAAAATGCTTATGCGCAATTGAAAATTGGAAATCCATTGGATGCTAACAACCACGTTGGGCCATTGATTGATCAAAATGCAACCAAAGATTATTTGAACGCCATTGAAAAAGCAAAACAAGAAGGCGGAAAAATAATTGTAGATGGCGGTGTTTTAACTGGAGAGGGATATGAAAGCGGCTGCTATGTTAAGCCGTGTATCATTGAAGCTAAAAATGAATATCACATTGTGCAAGAAGAAACCTTTGCTCCTATTCTTTACGTAATGAAATACAAAACTATTGAAGAGGCTATCGCAATTCAAAATGGCGTTCCTCAAGGTTTATCTTCTTCTATTTTTACAAACAACATGCGTGAGATGGAATTATTTTTATCACATGCCGGTTCGGATTGCGGAATTGCAAATGTAAACATTGGTACTTCCGGAGCGGAAATTGGTGGCGCATTTGGTGGAGAAAAAGAAACAGGTGGCGGACGCGAGTCAGGTTCTGATGCTTGGAAAGCTTATATGCGCAGGCAAACAAACACCATTAATTACGGAACAAGTTTACCATTAGCTCAAGGAATAAATTTTAATATATAATTTCGAAGCGCCTGCCTGCCGGTAGGTAGGTCATTGCGACCCCGAGACTTCGGGGGAAACAATCTCATAAAAAGCGACAAATAAATACTATTTGTCGCTTTTTTTATTTTCCCATTAAACCTTTTTGTTTTTGATTGTCTTACCGACAAATTTTTAAACAAAAACTCATGAACAAGAAATTACTACTTTCAATAATGCTGCTACCGTCAGTTGTTATCAGCGTTGTTGCACAAACAAATGTGCTGCACTTAAACTTGGGCTCTCACAACGAAATAAATGACCCTGCTTATGGTGTAAATTACACCACCAATTATGCAACTATTAAAGCCAAAGCAATGGCGGTAGCCGACAGCGTAAATGCCAACGGTGCAAAATGGAACATGCAAGTGGAATCCAATTTTATTCGCGCTTGCATTCAGCAAGATTTTGCATCCACTACCACCACCGATTTGATGGAAACAATGGACAATCTCGCTTATGTTGAAGTTGATCCACACAACCATTTAGACACTAACAATGTGATGAATCCGAATTACAATCCTTATAATTACGCGGATTTAAATCATTTGCTAGACTCTTGTGGATTAAGCACAAGAACCAATGTCGGAGGTTTTATTTATCAATCCAGCGAATGGGATAATGCCGATGGAAATTGGACAACTTATAAAACAGGTTTACAAGGAAGAACATTTCCTTCGGTAAGCTGGACACCTGTAATGCTTTGGGGTGGCGGAACAAAAAGCCACATAAGCGACCCATTACCTGTTGGAGTTTGGCATCCAGGCGGAGCAACAAGTGGTACTTTTATGACAAACAATTCTTCCGAATTATTAGATATGGGAAATGGTTGTGGTTGGCTTGTTACTGATTCAACTGACATTACAGCAATGTTAGCAGATATCAACGATTATATTTTTGCAATAAATTTTAATCCTGCAGCATCAAATACTTTTTATTCATCCACCATCATGTTTAATTTCAGAAACATTTTAGCAACAAACACTGTTGCAAAAATTAGCGAAGTGTTGCGTGGAATAAAGCCATTGGTAGCCAACGGAAGTGTAGTGTGGGAAACACTATCAGAAAAACGTGCAGATTGGTTGGGAGCACACAACAACACAACTGATAATTTTATTAAAGATTGCAGTGCTTTAAATGTAGGAATTACTGATCCAATTGTGGATGAAAATGGAATAAGTGTATATCCAAATCCAGCAAATGACCAATTAAACATAGCGTTTGATAAGCAAGAGCAAAAAGACATTCAACTTTTTGATGTTACTGGAAAATTAATTTTTTCTGACAATGCAAACGATGATAAATCAAAAACAATTGATATTTCTACGTTGCCATCAAGCATTTACTTTTTAAAAGTGCAAACAGCAACAGCCTCTTACAGTAAAAAAATTGTGGTGAATCATTAATCAAAATTGAGTACTTTTATTTATCCATTTAAATAAAAGCGATGTACACATTTTCTAATATATATAAAAGCGGAATAACCTTGGTTGTTTCGCTTTTGTATTTATCGACAAGCTTTTCACAAATTCACGTTCCAATAAAAAGAGGAATTTGGAGGGGTGTCTTGCAGTTGAATGATTCTACTCAACTTCCTTTTAATTTTGAATTAACAAGCAACAAGGACTATCCTTATATGATTGAAATAAAAAATGGAGATGAAAAAATTATCGTGACGGATATAAAACTCAAAGGCGATTCCATTACTATAAAAATGCCCGTTTTTGATTCTGAATTTAAATGCAAAAACTTTGAAGATTCTCTAAAAGGAGTTTGGATAAATCATGCGAGAAAAGAGAAAAACATTGTTCCATTTTCTGCAAAAGCAGGAGAATCAAGAAGATTTTTACATCCACCAACAAAACCGTTGGAGTTACAAGAAAGATATAAGGTAACATTTGAGCCCGGAACTGCAGATGAATATTTTTCTGTTGGTACATTCTCCACTTTTAGCGGACAAGCAAATGGAACATTTACTACCGAAACTGGTGATTATAGATACTTAGAGGGCTACTCAGCGTATGGCGAATTTATGGTTTCTTGCTTTGATGGAGCACATGCTTTTTTGTTTAAAGCAAAAAGAAGTAATGACAGCTTGCTAAGTGGAATTTTTTATTCTGGGGCTCATGGGCATGAAAATTTTGTTGCTGTTCAGGATGATAAATTCCAGCTCCGTAATCCTGATTCACTTACTTATTTAAAACCTGGTTTCAAAAGTATCGACTTTAGTTTTAAAAATTTAGATGGGAAAAATATTTCTATCAAAGATGAAAAATTTAAAAACAAAGTTGTTATCATTCAAATTATGGGAAGCTGGTGTCCGAATTGTATGGACGAAACAAAATTTCTTGCTCCATTCTATGAAAAATATAATTCAAAAGGATTGGAAGTAGTAGCATTGGCATTTGAACGCACCGATGATTTTAACAAAGCTGTAAGCAATATCGAGCGCTCCAAAAAACGTTTTAATGCCAACTATGAATTTTTAATTACCATGAAAACCGGAGCCAATCAAGCTTCTGAAGCGTTGCCAATGTTAAATAAAGTAATGGCTTTCCCAACAACTATTTACATCGACAAAAAAGGAATTGTTAGGAAAATTTATACCGGATTTAACGGTCCGGCTACCGGTGATGTCTACACAAAATATGTAGAAGAAACAACGCGCTTTGTAGAAAAGTTGTTGGCAGAATAGTTACCTCTCAACGTGTACGAATCCTCTGTAGCCTTGAATTTTATTGTCATACCCTTTTATGTTGGCAGTGTAAAAATAAACCCCTGCAACAACAGGAGTGTTTTTTAAATCATTTCCATCCCAATAACCATTTAGTTCTGTCCAGTGATAAATAATTACGCCCCATCGGTCGTAAATTGTTACATCAACCTCGCGTATTCCTTCGGTATTAAAATATAAATAGTCATTTATTCCATCTCCATTGGGAGTAATGATATTTGGAACATTTGCTAAACAAAAATAATCATCTACCAATACACTATCCACTGCGGTGCAGCCTGGACCTGCAGAAGCAATAACGCCAACCATTCCCGAATCACTTGCAACATATGTATCTCCCGTTGAACCATCATTCCACAAATAGGAATATACTGATGGCAATGTAAATATCACTGTTGTTCCGCTACAAAATGCAGTATCCAAGCCCAAGTCTATTATTGGAAAATCAACAACCAAAATGTTTAATGAACTTGAATCACTTGTACAGCCGTTTAAAGTTGTTACCAACTGATAGTTTCCGGACATTGATGAATTTGCATTTAAAATTAAATTAGATTGGTCGGTAGAAATAAATCCTCCGGGTCCAGTCCAATAATATGTTCCACCGGAAACGGTATCAGCATAAAATTGTAAGGTGTCGTCTACACAAATTGGATCGTTAGAAAATGCTGTTGCCTGCGGTTTGGGGTTAATGGAAATGGTTATTGTCGTATCGTTGAAACAACCATTTATAATTACAGCAAAATAATATGCTCCGCTATCTGTTAATGCAAGTGGCGCAAAATCAAAATAACTACTATCTGAACTACTACTTCCAAATGGAGACATCCAATAATAAGTAGCTGAAGAATCCGGAACAGTTACTTCTAAATGAAGTGAATCTTCTTCACAATAAATTAAGTTCCCTGACATTGCAGGAATAATAGGAATCGGATACACAACTACATTTGTTATTCCAGTAGGAGTTGAACAGCCTGCTAGAGAAACTACCAATTGATACATTCCGATATCTGATAATTGTGCTGAAAAAATTGTTGGAGAAAAAAGTGAGGATGTATAACCTCCGGGGCCTGTCCAGCTATACGTTGCACCTACAACAGGATCGGTCGACAAATAAATGTCGTCTCCTACGCAAGCTGGAGAAGTAGAATAAATTATCGGAGGAATTGAATCTTGAAAAACAAAAACAGTTACCTGAACCATCTGACTGGAACACCCTGCGGTATCAACGCTTTGAACAAAATAAACGGACGTGCTATCAACAAATGAAATGGTAAATGTTGTTCCTGTTCCTGCAGAACTTAATGAGGCATCAAACCATGTTAATATTCCTGAACCGCTTGCAGTAAGCGTTGCGGAGCTTCCTGAACAAACTGTAATATCCGAGGTTGTAGGATCGAGTAATGGATTATTAAGAGAAACGGTTACGCTGTTTGATATTCCCACACAACCATTTTGATTCACCATTGCATAAAAAGTTCCATTAGAACCAACTGTTATCGATTGAGTTGTTTCAGCTCCCGGGAACCAACTATATGAAGAATAGGTTGAGTCGATTGTTAAAACGGTTGTTGTTCCCGTACAAATATATATTGTTGAATCAGGAGAAATGGTTGGTGTTGGCAGAGCATTTATTGCCACATAAAAAGAATCTATCGGGCTTGCACACATTGCATCAGAATATTGTAAAGTATAATATCCTTCATTGAGAAAAGAAACAGGAGAAATGCTTATTGACTGAAGCGTTCCCGAGAATCCACCCGGACCTGTCCAACTATAATTTACTCCTGCGCTATCTGCTAAAAAGCCTAGTGAATCACCAACGCACAAAGTTGTGTCGCCAGAAAAACTTGGATATACAGATGATGTATAAACATTTATTGTCACATCAGCAATCGGGCTGTTGCAAACCGAATCGAGTGTTTGAAGATAATAGGTTGTTGTGTTTGAAATAACAGGTGTAGTATAAGATGTACCAACATTAATTGTGCTTCCTCCCGTAGCCGAAGCATACCACGCAATTGCGCCTGGGCCACTGGCAAAAATAGAAATACTTTGTCCGGCACAAATTGTTGTGTCGCTTGCCGAAGGAGCAATGGCTTGAGGTAATGCAGTTACAACAAACGGTTCCGAAAATCCAAAGCAACCATCAAAATCTGTGGTTTGTAAAATATATGTTCCCGGAGTTGTTACATATAATACTGGGTCGGTGCTTGTTGTTGAAATCCACTCGTATGCCACCATTCCTGGATTTGCTGTTAATATGAGTGTGTCGCCCGGACAAATTACAGAATCGAGTGCAGTAATTAATGATAGTGTTGTGGATTGCACAATTACAACAGAATCAATTGTTGTAACACCGCAATCTGTAATCTCACAAATATACGTTCCACCTGAAGTTACCGTTTGAGTAGTTGCGCTTCCGCTCAATGGTGGCTGCCATTGTATAAGTGCCGTGTTACTTGCCTGAACACTGATAATTGCACTTCCGTTTGCACAAATAAAATTTCCCGGCTCAACAACTAAATAGGGTGTGTTGTATTCTTTTGCTTCAACAAAATTTGATGTTTGTATGCAACCATCAAATGCAGTATGAATACAATAATAGAATCCCGGAACACTCACATAAATACTTTGTGTTGTCCCAATGCTATCTCCACTTGGACTGATCCAATAATAATTTAATCCCGGTTCGCAGGTTAATAAAACGGAATCATTCGGACAAATAATTCCATCAACGGGGGAAATTGTTACAACAGGATACGGTCGTGCAATTAGTATAAAATTGTCGTATGCAGAATTACTACAACCGGTAATTGTATCAGTGTAAAACGCTGAAATTTGATATGGAATATCTGCAATGGAAGGAGCTAAAACTTCTAATGTGTCAATAAATGCATTTGTAGTATCGCCTGTGGACCAATAAAATGGGTTGACAGAGCTGGTTCCGATTATGAAAACCGAATCACCAGGACAAGGGTTGGCGGGCCCTGTGAGGTTTAAGCTAATAAGAGGTTTTGGATTTACAATTACATAAAAGGAACGAGAAATCGGAAACTTTGAAGTATCAGAACCGCATAAATTTGTATACCCAACAATTGTATCATACAAAGTATACCAGCCTGTGGCAGGAATAGTTATTCCAACTGGCGAATTTGAAGGGCTGCTGGCTGATGGACTAACCCCTCCAGCTGGAACAATTTTCCATTTTGTTATTTTGTTGGGAATTGCGCCACCATTAATAGCATAGTAACCGCTATCAATCAACATTGCGCCAATTGGTGTTCCAATACAAATTGTAATTGTATCGGTTGCTTGTAAGGTAGAGTCCAAAAAAACGATGTAAGGATCAATCACCGGATATATTTGCAAGGTGTCTTGAATATCAATATCTATTTCGTTGAAGTTGGAACAACCAAATTGAGTAGTGATAACAAAATCGTATTCTCCACTTTGCGTAACAATTATTGTACTATCATTTATATTAATAAAAGCGGGGCCTGTCCAAAAAACAGAATCAGCAATGTTTGCGTTTGTCCCCCACAATGTTATTGTATCAGGTCCACAAACCGCTATTGGTAAGGTGTTGGGGGGCTTATTTACATTTATTGAATAGCTGTCTGTTATCCATGGAGCTGCGGGAATGGGATGAATTGCAAGATAAACTGTATCAATATTTTGAAAACATCCATCTTCTCTTGAAGAAAGGAGCGTATAATTTCCTGAAGCACTTAAGGTTCCTGTGTAGGGAGTTGTGGCTCCAGTACTCCAAACATAATTATATTGTGCTCCAATATAATTTGTATCTATTTCAAATGGATTTGCAAACAGAATCGCACTTCCACAAGCATCAATTGTATCTTGACAAATACCAATACATGGTTCGATAAAATCTTGAAAACAAGAGGATGATCCAGGGCGAACAAAATAATCAAAAGGCGCCTGAGCCATATCAACAGGGCTTGTCACAAAAATATCTTTTTGTCCGGCAGTTTCTTGTGCAACCCAGCTCTGGTAATTTGAATAGCCGCAATATGTATATCCTGAGCCTCCTGAAGTAGGAACGTTTGATGGAAAAATTGTAAACCCACTTGCATAAGGTACATTAAATCGGTTTTCAAAACTTCCTGCAATTACCGGTTTGTCTATTGTGTTAACAGCTATTCCTGAACAATAATCATCTTTGTTGCTACCAAAATGTCGGAACCATTGACGCGCACCACTTGAGGAATATTTTGTAATAAAAACATCTCGATAACCGCTGCTGTAAAATATTCCTGTTCCTAATGTTTGAGAGTATTCATCAAATTTACATTTAAACAATCCTGTAATATAGGCATCTCCATTGGCATCTAAAGCAATGCTTTTTGATGTTACTTCACTATCACTACCATCGTTATCTACCCACAAAACTGCTCCTGCATTTGTAAACTTCGCGATAAATATTTTATAGGTAAATGGGCTTGTGCTGTAAACCATTGGTGTGGTAAATATTCCAAGGTTCCCTTTAAAATCTCCTGTAATCAAAATATTGTTTGCCTGATCAACGGCAATGCTATACAAAATAGTTTGCACTGCACTCATTTTAACAAACCATTGCTCATTTCCGGTTTGGTCATACTTCATTAAATAACCCGAATTCATAACAGCATTATTGTGAATGGCATCAAATTGAATTGTGTCTGAAAATTGTCCAACTATAAAAATATTGTTTGATAAATCCACTGCCACATCAAGTCCTCTGTCATCGTACTTTGCTCTGCCTTGTTCAACCCACAAAAAATTTCCACTTCCATCGTATTTTACGGTGAAAATATCAAAAGAAGGAAGTCCGCTAAGCGGGTTAATTGCACTTGAAAGTGTTATTGTGCCAAATGTTGCCGTTCCCTTAAACTGACCTGTTGCAATAACGTTCCCAAGATTATCTGAAGTAATCCCGTACCCTGTTTCTGCATCTGTTCCTCCCACACTTCTCACCCACAGCATGTTCCCTGAAATATCATACTTTGCTATAAATACGTCCTGGGTACTGCCTACCGATGATATAGTTGTGGCTCCAAATGTGGCTGTTCCGTAATAATATCCGGTAATATATAAATTTCCGGCATCATCCGTTTTTATTGAATATCCTCTGTCTGCACCACTTCCACCAGCTTTTACAGCCCACTGAACAATTCCGGCAGCATTGTATTTTGCTATAAAAACATCACTATTGCCTGCTGAGTTTAAGGAGAAGGTTCCAAATGTGGCTGTTGTAGTAAAATATCCGGTTGTATAATAATCTCCCGTTGGGTCAACCGCAATATCAAGTGCTTCGTCATTTGTTGCTCCCCCCTCTCCGTTCAACCAGTTTTGCGAAAAACCATTGAAAGAAAAAAGACACAAGTAACAAATTAAAGCAATCGGGTTTTTATACAAACACTTCAATTGAAACATTAGAGTAGTTTTTTAAAGGTACATCTAATATATTGTTTAAATATTAGTAATACAAACTAATTTTAAATTTATCTTACGCATTCAAATTAAGATTTTTTTGACTTCCGTTCTTCAAATCCTTTTCTTAACTTTATTAGAACAAAATTCCGGCTCAAATGAAAAAATTTCTCTCTCTTGTTTTTATTCTTTTCATCTTCCTCTTTTCAAATGAAGCAAAAGCACAAAAGCTAACACCACCACAACAGCAACAGCTTGGCACGTTGTACAAAAGCAAAAAGGTGGTTTATTTTAAGTTTCGTGTTAACTCAATGCAAGAAGTTCAGCAAATGGCAAAAATTATTTCTGTAGATAAAGTAAAAGGGGTAGAAGTTGCAGCACATGCTACAAAAGAGCAGTTTACAAAGTTTTTGCCTTTTAATTATAAGTATACGGTAACTGCAGGGGGCAGCGCAGTTAAACCTGCCCGTCCGGCAGGCGGGAAGAAGGCGCCTGCAAAAAAGGTAGTTAAGAAAAAATAATTCTTTTACTTCTTTCTTGTCGCTTTTTTCTTTTTCTCTTCCAATAATCCAATGATTTTTTTTAGGTAGGCAACTTCATTTTGCAACAACTCGTTTTGTTGTTCCAGTGCTTTTAAGCGTTCTGTAAAAGTATATGGAAGTCTATCGTCTTTAACATGTTGCGATTGGATTCCTTCCTTTTTATATTCTTTCTGCTCAGAATAAATCGAAAAAAAATCAAGGCGAAGAATCATTCCTATCTTATTTAACAACGCAGTATCTATACTCTCCCGTTCAAAAATATCGTACACTACATTCCTGCTGCGATTAATTTTTCTGGCAAATACACTTACAGGAATATCCTGTTTGTAGAGTTCTTCTTTGATTCTTTTTCCTATGTGAATAGCCATACTCAAAGATATGCTATGGCGGAGGTCGTATTTTATAATTTGTATCAAATAATAGTACATTAATACACTATTTTATGTTGCATAAATGATTTTTTTAATACATTTGCACAATAATTCATTACAAACACTCCTGGTTGCTCCACAGGAGGATATAAATTAAACCAGTTTATCATCCTGTAGCAACATGAAATTTGATGAGTATCAAGAAAAACTCGGTCAGCTTTATAAGTTAATTGAATTTTCCAACACGGGCCCTCCAGCTGACATTGCCAAACACTTAAACGTTTCTGAGCGAACTGCACGCAGACTTGTTGAAAAGCTGAAAGAAAAAAATGCAGCAATTGTTTTTTGCAGAAAATCAAGGTCATATATTTTTAAAAATTGAAAATAATTTTTCGCGGTCAAAATTTGTCCGCGAGAGCATCTACGTTTGCAACACAAAACTAGCGCGCAGTTTTGCTAACATATTGTCGCGAGTACAATATGAGTATTATCTCTAATTAAATATTATCTAAAATGAAAAAATTATTGCTGTTTGCTTCGTTAGCTCTGGTTTTTGCCAGTTGCGAAAAAGAAAAACTAAGTGTTTCTAACAACTCTTCATCGATAGGAAATCAAACATTAGCCGGTTTGATTCAACAAGGTGATTTATATGCCTATAATCAATTTTATAACCTATCGAATCAGCGTGGACCAAAACCAAGTATCAAATTTATTCATGGAATATTTGTTTACAATCCGAACCAAGGGCCCGAAAATGGTACCTGTTTGCCTCATCCAACATGTCCCTGCCTTACAATTATTACATGGCCGGCTTTTGTTGAACCAACTACTCCTGAAGAGCAATTGATCTCAAATTATCAAGCAGCTTTTTCGGAAGCAGGACAGGGAGAATTAATTATTAACGACAATGGTAATGCCCATACAATAAATAACGTTAAAAGTATAAATGTTGTTTTCGACCGACAAATACAAGGGAAATCAACATTTAGTTATACCCTTTTGTAATTTATGGTTAGGTATTTGATTTTTTTATTGATGCTTGTTTGTTTCCTGGGTGGCTGCACCCGGGAAACAAATCATTTTCATCTTTCCGAAACAACCGACTCTGTAAAAATTGATGAATCGAAAATTGTGATGACTCGTTTTCCTGGCGGGTTAAAAGAAATAAACGATTCTATAATCGGATTAATAAATAACAATCAATACATTTCACTTTATAATATTGTCACCGGAGAAAATGTTTTGAATTTTTCTACTGCTTCAATCAATTTTGATTCCTTGGTAAAAAACACTTTTCAAAAACGCTTTTTAGGAAAACGTTTATACAACTATACTCCTGAATCTGCGGGTGGACTTTCTGGTGGAAATTCGCAAGTTGCCGGATTTGATTATTATAATCACTCATTTTACATTTATGTAAACATATTGGTAGATGTAAATTATGATAATGACCCAGAAAAATTAAAAAAGCTTTATGAGGAGCCATCCTTAAAAGCGCTAAAAGAAAAATCCGGAGATTTTGATTTAATTGTTGGTGAATACCTTGAGTTTATTTTCATAACAGATGAACAATTCAATTTGACTCGCATCGTACCTCTCTTCGAAAGAAATAAATTATTGACAGATGATTATTGTCCTTATTATCTGAAAAACTATGCTGCGAATAATACTGCTTTATTTGTACCGATTCAAAAAAATCAAACTCCTGTCAATCTTCACTCAAAAGTTTTAACCGGTAGCGGGATTTACACCCTCGCAAAAATAGATTTAAACGTTGATGAAGGAGTTGAATATGCGCTTGAAAGTAAAAATATTGATTTTGATGGTTATACACTTGGACAATACTATTCTTCTTGTCTTATGTTTAAGAGTTCCTTTGGAAAACTTTATTTCTCAAATGGAAAAGAGATATGTGAAATAGAAAATGAAAAAAAATTATTTTCAAAAACATATTTAGCGCGAAATGAATGGATAAGTGATTTTTATAGCCAGGAAGGATACTTGTTACTCACTACTTATAAAACATATAAAAAAACAAATCCAACTGAAATGGATAATGCTTATGAAATAGATAGTACTGGCAATATTTCTGCTAAAATTTTTGATCTAAAATCACAAGCATGGAAAGAAATAAAAGAATTTAAATACAATTCATCTAAGTCATTTTATATTACAAATGATAAAATTATTTACATAGAAAAGGGAAAGGAAAATTATGTCATTAAAACTATTCAATATGCAGAGAGCTAATTTTTGCCTTGTGCTGCTATGTATATTATCTTTCTCCTGTCAACAAGTTGAACGGCCTTCATCTCATACCTACATTCATAGTATTATTGATTCTCTACCACTCAATAAAACAAAAAACATTCTCATTTATACTATCAACCCTAACGACTGTATTAGTTGCATATATGGATTTAAGGCAATGAACAAAGAAATAGAAGAAAATGGTAATGGTAGATTATATGTCATTTCGGTTGACCGCTTGATTGAAAAAAATGCTTTGTCTAAGAAAATAAAAGATATTGATTTTCTTCCAGAAAACGACAAGGCAATTATTTGGGACAAAAAAATCTATGATGGGATCAATGTTTCAGTAGGAAAAAATCTTCCTTCGTCTATGGTTTTTGTTTATGATCCGAGAAAAGATTCTATTCTTTATTTTCGAATCATTCGAGAAGTAAGTGATTACAAGGAATTGCGCAAAGCACTTTGTTCTGCAAAATAACTCAAAAATTTCTCCACCTTCCAAAAACACCTAATGGAAGTTTGTTTCCTTCTGTTGCTTGCAGGTACAATTCGCCTACATTTAAATTTTTTCCTGCTTTTGCTTTCAACATGTTTTCGATGATGAGTGCGGAGAAGCCCAATGAATAGGCATTCAGAATTAAAAAATGTTCTTTATCATCTAGCAAATTTAAAACTCCTTGCATCATTTCATTGATGTTGTCTTCCAGTTTCCACTTTTCTCCATTCGGGCCATGACCAAATGCTGGCGGATCTAAAATAATTCCGTTGTATTTGTTTCCTCTTTTCTCTTCGCGCTTCACAAATTTCAACGCGTCTTCCACCACCCAACGAATATTATTGAGATTGGATAAATCCATGTTTTCTTTACTCCAGGTAACAACTTGTTTAATAGAATCCACATGTGTTACATCTGCTCCAGCCGCTTTTGCTGCTAAAGACGCTCCGCCTGTGTATGCAAACAAATTCAACACTTTAGGTTGAGGTGCTGACATTTTTTTTATTGTTTCGTAAATAAAATCCCAGTTAGATGCTTGTTCCGGAAAAATACCAACATGCTTGAACGAGGTTAGTCCTAAACGGAATTTAATTACTGCATCCGAATTATTAATTTTATATTGAATGGGCCATTGATCTGGCACCTGCCTGCCGTCAGGTAAGGTTTGTTTAAATTTTTTCCATTCTCCTGATGAACTAGAGCGAGGCATAAACTTAATGTGCGCACGTTTTTCCCATTCAGCATTGCTTAGTGTTTTATCCCATACGGCTTGTGGCTCAGGACGAATAGTAATGTACTGCCCAAAACGTTCAAGCTTTTCGAAGTTGCCAACATCAATTAATTCGTAATCTGTAAATTTTTGAGGTGTAAGTAATTGCATTTTTAAATGTGCTGATTTTTGATGTGCAAATGTACCAATTTAATGCAGTAATAGAAACTAGGCAATTGTCTTAATAACACATTACCAATCAACACATTTAATTATCTTTGCCCCGAAGGGATTCCTTCGGAACATGTTATTTAAAAATTATGGAAAATAAGAGAGTACGATTACGTTTTGCACCCAGCCCTACAGGTGGATTACACATGGGTGGAGTTCGAACTGCATTGTTTAGTTATTTGTATGCAAAAAAACATGGTGGAGATTTTATACTGCGTATTGAAGATACCGATCAAACCCGCTATGTAAAAGGCGCTGAAGAGTACATTATAGCTGCATTAAAATGGTGTGGAATCGAACCTAATGAAGGAGTTGGATTTGGTGATGGAAAATTTGCACCCTATCGCCAAAGCGAAAGAAAAGAGTTGGGAGTTTATGCGAAGTATGCGAAACAACTGATTGATAGTGGAAATGCGTATTACGCTTTTGATACAACAGAGGAGTTGGATGCTATGCGTAAGAGATTAGAAGCTGCTAAAGTTGTAGCTCCACAATACAATTCTGTGAGTCGTCAAAATATGCGTAATTCTTTAACGCTTTCTGAAGACGAAGTAAAAAAACTGTTGAATGCTGGAACAGCGCATGTAGTGCGATTAAAAGTTCCACGCAACGAAGAAATTCGTTTTCACGATATTATCCGTGGATGGGTTGTTGTGAATTCTACACAAGTGGATGATAAAGTTTTATTAAAAAGTGATGGAATGCCAACTTACCATTTGGCGCATATTGTAGACGATATTGAAATGGAAGTTTCACATTGTGTTCGTGCTGAAGAATGGTTGCCATCTGCGCCAGCACATATTTTAATTTATAAATATTTAGGACTAGAAGATAAAATGCCTTTGTTAGCACACCTTCCGCTGATTTTAAAAACAGATGGAAATGGGAAGTTATCAAAACGTGATAAGTCGGGAATTCCAATGTTCCCATTAGATTGGCATGATGAGCGTACTGGAGAAACATATACTGGTTATCGCGAAAATGGATTTTTCCCTGAAGCGTTTATTAATATGTTGGCGATGTTAGGATGGAATCCGGGAACAACTCAAGAAATATTTTCATTGGACGAATTGGTACAAGCTTTTTCGTTTGAACGTGTAAACAAATCGGGAGCAAAGTTTGATCCTGAAAAAACAAAATGGTTCAATCAACAATATCTCCGAATGAAACCGAATAGTGAGCTTGCAGCATTGTTCATGCCGACTCTGGAAGAAAGCTTAAAAGGGACACAAGACGTAAGATACAAGAATCAAGAGTTTGTTGAGGGTGTTTGTAATTTAGTAAAAGAGAAAGCGCATTTTGTTTCTGAGTTTTGGGCAAATGGAAATTATTTTTTTATTGCTCCAACAACGTATGATGCTGATGTAATTAAAAAACGCTGGAACGAAAACAGTGCAACCTTTATTAAAGCAGTTGCTCAGGATTTTAAAAACCTAAACACGTTTACTGCTGCCGAAACAGAAACAACATTTAAAGCAACAGCTGAAAAGCTAGGAATAAAAACCGGAGAAGTAATGCAACTGTTTCGTGTGTGTTTGAGTGGTGTTGGTGGCGGACCAATGTTATTTGAAATGGTGGAATTATTAGGAAAAGAGGAAGTGATTAAGAGGCTGGAAACAGCACGTGCTAGTATCAAATAAATATTGTGGATTCAAACATCCTTTCAGCAAGGTCAATTCCCTCTTTTCCCATAGGGACTCCTTCGGAGGAAAGAGGGTTAGGGAGATTGAAGCAAATCATTAAAGAATCTAAATCATCATCATGCACAAAATACTCGTACAAGGAATAAACATATATGCCTACCATGGTTGCTTGGTAGAAGAAGGCAAAATAGGGTGCAACTACATTGTTGATGTAATGATGGAAACCGATTTTACTGATGCCGCAAAAACGGATGATTTAAAAAAAACAATTGATTACGTTATTGTGTATGATATTGTAAAAGCGCAAATGGCAATTCGCTCGAAGCTTATCGAACAAGTTGGACAACGCATTGTTGATGCGCTTAAAAAACAATTTACCTCTATTCAAAAATTAGAAGTAAAAGTAACAAAGCTCAATCCGCCTATGAATGGGAATGTTGAAAGGGTGTCAATTATAATTTCTGAGTAGTATCAATTTCCCCTTTATTAAAGGGGGCTAGGTCCGAAGGACTCTTCGAAGGGGATTTTTTATGTCCGCAAAAAAATGTTCAAAGTGTCAAACAAGTTTCGAATGCACTAACAAAACAATGGGTTGTTGGTGCGAAGAAATTTTTATTGATATCGAAACGTTGAAAAAATTAAAATCGAAATTCGAAAACTGTTTGTGTCCGAATTGTTTAAAGGAGTTTTCAACAAAAAAAGAATGAACTTTATTTCAGCTTATCAGTGGCCGTTCCAACCAAGCCCATTAATCCACTAATTCCTTTTTGAGAAGAGTTTTTTAACTCGTCCATAATAACAGAAGAAACAATTTTTGGCCAAAATAATGAAGAGTTTACATCGCCTCCTTTTGTTTCCGCTTCGGCAATAATTATTTTTAATTCATCTCTTATTCCTTGCGGAACTGTTGGGTCTTCGCTCAATGTTTTTGCTTTTTTTAATCCTGTTTGTATGTCTCCCTTTTTTACATCAATCATCACATCAATTAATTTATACGGATATTCCACACCTGTCAACTGAGCAAACCCAGCAAAATGAAACTTGGCTGCATCATATTGCTCTTGTTGAACACAAACGGTTCCAATCAGCAAATGAAAAATCATCGTTTCTGTTTCCAGAAGGGCTTTATCGGGTCCTTTGGCCATCTGCGACATCCCTTTGTCGGATTCCTCTTTTGCTAAAGCTGTCCAGCCTTGTTGGTACATTGTGCAGGAATTGAGCATAGACACTAAAAACTTAAGGTTTTCGGTTGCTGCATTTTCTGATAAAATATCCGCTTCAGCAAAAGCAAATTCCGACTGATTGCTGATAGACCAGTAATACCCAAGCATTAAGCGAAAATAGGAGTCCTCCACTTTCCATCCTGCAGAATCAATTGTTTTGTTGTACCCCTCTGAAATAAAGGAGACCGATCCTTTTGACAAGAGTTTATATGTTTTGTATTTGAAAGAAGAACGTTGTTTTTCATACAGTTCTTTTTCAGTAGGTTCGCTACCACCACAAGCCGTAAAAAGCGTTGCCAACAATGAAATGGCAAGAAAGGAAAGAATTATTTTTTTAATCTTCATATATCAAATGTAATAAAAATATTTTTTTACCTTTGCGATAATTAATATTAGGTCCTGTGCCCGCCTTGGCGGGTAGGATGAGCGATCAAAAGCTTTAAAAAAGATAATTATTAGGTCCTGTGGCCGAGTGGCTAGGCTGAGCTCTGCAAAAGCTCCTACTGCGGTTCGAATCCGCACGGGACCTCGATAAGATTTGATTCCATTCGCTTTTCGCGAATGGAATTTTCTTTTTAGAATAAGACAGCAAAGCCTTTTCAGCTTTAGCTGGTGAAATACTAAAAAGAAAATCGGCATGGATATGCCGGAATCAAATCTGTGACTCAGGGCACACCCTAAGGAACTATAATCCGCACGGGACCTCGATAAAATTAAAGGTCGCCCCCAAAGGGCGGCTTTTTATTTTAGGAGAATGGTCGTCAAACCTTGCTTGAAAGGGCGTTCAAAAAAATAAAAGAAATGCCAAAGGCCAAGGCCTTTGTTTTCTGAATTCTAAGCAATTCACCTGCTTGTTTGCCCTTCTAACCTTTCATAATTCCTCAATCAACGAATTTTTAAAAAAACTCAGTAGCTAAATCGTAAAATCTGATAGCTAAATTTTTTATACCAAGGAGGTCAAAATGAACTCAATTAATAAAATAACTTCATGGGGCGATAGCCATCATGCAGGTTGGATGGATATTTTTCGTGTTGTTTTAGGAGGATATCTCTTTTACAAAGGGGTTATTTTTGGTAAGCATCCGCAGGAAATTTATGAATTAATAAATGAAAGTTCTTTAAGCTTGTTTTCCTTTTTTCTAATTCAATGCATCCCTCTTGTGCATTTGGCTGGAGGGTTGATGATTGCTATTGGCTTACAAACAAGATGGGCAATAATCTTTCAAATTCCCATTGTTGCTGGCGCCATTTTATTGCACTTATTTTCAGCAACACCATTAGATATTTATGCAGCGTTGATACCCACTGTTATTGTTTTTGCAGGCTTAATGATTTTCCTAATGTTTGGATCAGGAACATATTCTGCGGATAAATATTTCGAAGAAAATTAGTTTATAACTGATTCTCTTTTAGTCACTGTTTCAATTTAACCCCAGAACCATATTCAACTATTTAACTATCAGTTAGGCAGTGACTTGATTTGTGACTCTGGGCGATTATTTAATCTGTACAGAACCTCAAAATAGAAAATCCCTGTACAAAAATAATTTGTACAGGGACTTTTTTATAAAAATATATTTTCTACGATCGCTTTTAGAAATCAGTCATAACAGCCACAAGTGAGTTGGGTTGAATTTCTAAATATTCACGCATAATCTTCATATATGCTTCTAATTCTCCCTCTGCATGACACACCATATTATCCCCATGATTTAAATGCGCTTGAAGAGCATTCATTGAAACAGATATTTCGTGACAATTAGAAGGGTTTCCCGGAGGCGTGTGGCAAACGGTAACTTTGTTTAGACTAGTGCTTGCTTTGAATCCTAAAAACAAAACGGATGATAATAAAACGATTGCAACTGCAAGTAAATAATTGATTTTTTGAAAATTTTTCATGTTGTTTGTTTTAATTTTGTGCAAAAGTAGTAGATAAGACAGCTGAATCCTACGATTTAACAAGTTTTTTTGTCGACAAACACACAACATGTTGAAAATCAGTCAATTATTTTCTATCGGATTGGTTAAATCCTCACATTTTTATTATTTTTTTTGTTTGAATTTCTTTGCCAATTTTAATATTTACCAAATATATTCCACTTCTATAGTCCTTCCCAAAAGAAAAAGAAGGGTTTATAAGCTCCTTTTGTTCTATTAATTTTCCGGTATAATCATATACCGAAATAACAGCGCCTCCCGTAGAAATATCAACTTTAAACTCATTTGCAGACGGGTTTGGATAAACTGTAACTATATTTTCCGGCTCCGATTCATTAATTTCTGTTGTTAAACATGTTGCACCGGTTGCCACTTTTAAATATGATTGCATAAAACTTGGTAGCGATAAGGCTCCATTTACTCCCATAAATCCAGGATCAAGATCATAGCCGTTTTCTACATAATTACAACCACTCCCGGCAACATCGGGATTGTTAATTACCCCCAAATAAGAGGTGCCAAAAGAGCGAGCTAAATATATTTTACCATTGGGGCCTAATTGTAAACCATACAAATCATCCGTTGCGCTTAATGGTGTTTTTGATGCCAATATCAAGGGCAATGTTGCAAGTGAAATATTAAATTGCGCCAGCTTACAAGAAACAAAATAGCTTGTAACATATAAAAAATTTCCGCTCTTAGAAAATTCCACACCATAAACATTGTCACTCATATTGATTGTCATTGGATTGGAAACAATACCTGTAGTTAAGTTAAAATCAAACAACTCTACAATGTCTTGATACCCCACCGCACAAGCCAGTCGGTCGCCACAATTATTAAATTTTAATTGTCCGTATGTGTTTTGAATAACACTCGTATTGTGAACGGCTCCAACACCGGTAATCACAGGAGGCATTATACCAGATGTGGTTAAGTGATAAGAAAAAAACTGGTTCGTTCCCCACTTATGTGTTACAATCCAAATTCCATTTGCTCCATCTCGCACTGCTGCAATTTTTTCGGTAATGCTATCCGTCAGTAAAATGTTTTTGTTGGCAACCATCACATTTCCCAAGCCCCCATTTAAAGTCATATCAACAATAGAGTAACGAAAATCTCCTGCACCATCCGCTCCTGCAGTAAAAATATAATACTGTGAAGACGATGAAGGAGAAGGAACAATTAGTGCTGATTGGGTAGTTGAAATGTCCCCCATCAGCCCAGAACCATTCGACATAACCGTTTTTGTAGAATCGTAAACATCTACACCATTTGTAAAAAACTTCAGCTTTCCAGTAGCATCCGCCACGGCAGCCGTCCCTTCTGACGTATACATTGGACTTGTCATTAAAACAGGCGAGCCGCTATTAAAATCAAGTGCTGCACCACTTCCGAAAAACCACTTATTGGCTTCGTTCTGGGCAACTGCAGTTACGCTGATTGCGGAAATAAAAAGTAGGGTCGATATTTTCTTCATGGGTTTGATTTTGAGTAGAATAAATTTAATAAAAAAATATCAATTAACAAGTTCAATGAATATTACTTTCAATCCACTCTACAAAATCGAATTGTTTGTCGATTGAATCGGCTTGAGCTTTGTCTCGCTCCGTTTTAATTTTCTTGTAGAGTTGTTTTAGTTTTTCTTTTTTGGTTGCTGTTTGCTTTCCATCCGAAATGTATTTAATTGCTTCTAAGATTCTTTTTGCTCCAGGGTGTTTTTTTTCTTGGTCTAGAAACCTTTTTGTTGATTGGTACTGATTGTCAAAAAACAGGTCTTCTTTTTCAAACAATATAATTAGGTATAGCAAGCGAGTGTTGATTCTCTGTTCAATACGAATATTTGCTTCCCGCTCTGTATTTAAAATTTTATTCAGCCATTTAATTGCTGCTCTATAATCTTCTTCACAAAATGTAATTACTGCCATCATAAAAAACAAATCAAAAATAGCGGGACTAAACAGCAGGCTAATTTTTTTTAATTCGGGTTCTATTCTTTTTATAACAGCAAGTCCTTCTTTCGTTTCACTTAGTTTATATAATAAGAACAATTCACTTTCGCTAGTATGGATAAAAACCATTTTTGAAAGCGTAACATTGGTTATTTTATGCGTTTGCATAAAGCTACGTTGCTTACTAATCATTGGCATCACCTCATCATACTTCTCCATCGCAAACATTAAGTTTACCAAGTTGTTGTTGTTCGACTGATAAATATGGGGTAAATCCACAATAAATTGTTTTGTGTTTTCCAGCAATGAATTAATTTCTCTATAACAAATCAGTCTTTGTGCTGCTTTATTTTCAATCGAATAAATCAGGCCCATAGAAGAATGGAAATAATACCTAAGCCAAAACGTATCAACTTCTTTTTTTGGTGGAAAGTACTTTTTTAATTCTGCTTCTTGTGTTCTTAAAAATAGGGTTGACACCTTTCCTCTATACATTTCAATTTGAATTTTAAATGCAATGCGCATCAAAATAGATTGAACGCGAATAACTTCCAAAATCCGAAGTTCTTCGTCAAATGTTTCATACAATTTTTTTACATCTTCATCTTTGATATATACCAAAATTTCCCAGCGAACAATTAGCTTAAGAATGGAAAATTTTTCGATGAAATAGGCCTCTTTTTTTGCTTTTAGAATTACTTTTTTGCATTGGTCGAACAGTCCCTTATTATACAACACCTCAATTTTCATAATAATATTACAATATCTTGTAAGAAATGTTCTATCTTTATGAAAGGCTGTTAAGCTATCCAAAACATGATTGTATAAATAGTGCTTTTCGGATGGCAGATTAGTAACAAATGTTTCTTTATTAAAAAATGCCTTTATCTTTGGTTCGTTGTATTCTTCTTGCTTTTCAATAGCATCAAACAGCCGGATATAATTATTTTCTCCGGCAATAACATGGCGTGATGAAAAGATTTTAAAGTATCTTTTTTCCGACATGCTGAGATTTTTTATTAATTGATGCAGTTCATCGGAGGGTTTCATTGCTTCTGATATTTAATAATGCTGTTAAAATATTCTTCTGAAAATATTGATAAATATAGTTTTTTATATTAAAAGTACCAAATCAGACTTCCAATAATATTTTGTTTTTTAGGTTGTTTTAAGGTCAGTAGTCCACTAAATTTGATTCATAATTAATCAAAAAACAGAAAAGCTACTATGAAAACTACTAATTTAATTTGCATCGTTATTTTTTAATTCTTGCCGTATTGTATTGGAAACATTGGCTTGTAAGGAAAACAAAAAAACAAGCCGATGTCTCTTTTATTTTTTGAGGCAAGAAATTTTACTCTAAATCTATTTACAAAATTTTATTGCTTTTTTAGGGATTAAGATTCGAGGTTGCGCTTGACGTTTTTTTCGAATACCCTATTCTTTTGTTAAACATTAAACTTATAGATTAAGACATATAAATAGTATATAATTCAAAATTCCCCCAACATGAAACGATTTTTACATTTGTTTACCGCCATACTTGTGCTGCTTTTTTCTATCGCATCTTTCACTGCAACAGGCTCAGGTCCGGGATGGACAACCAAATACGAGCATACCAAGTGCTTCATTGAAAACAAGGGACAATTTCAGCTGCCAAATTCAAAAATGCAAGTTGAATATGCCTATGACGCAGCATCAACCAGAATCTATTTCACTAAAACAGGTTTAACGTATAGTTTTCTAAAGGTTTGGAAAGAGGAGGAAGAAGAGGGCGAAAGAGAAAAAGATATTAAAAAAGAGCACTTTCAGGATGTTAGAACATTGGAAGAATGGAAAAAGAAAGAGGCCGAAGAACACAAAACTCAATTTATTTCGGATTATGTTTCCGTAGAATGGGAAAATTCAAACCCTAATGTTGAGATAGTTGCTGAAAACAAAGTTCCAAGTTATTTCAGTTACACCTTCAAAGATGAAACCGGCAAAAAAACAAACGAAAATTTTTTGGCGGGATACGAAAAAATCACTTACAAAAATCTTTACCCAAACATTGATGTTGAGTATGTTTTTCATCCTTCAGAAGGGATAAAATATTCCATCATTCTTCATCCGGGGGCAGACCCATCGCTAATAAAAATGAAATACGATGATTCAAAAAAATTATCTATTGACGATGGGAATTTAAATGTTGCTACTGCGCTTGGAAAAATTATTGACCACGCCCCAATTACTTTTTATGATGGCAACATGCCAACCGTTATTAAATCGAAATTTGTAAAATCAGGCAATCAAGTTTCTTTTGAATTGGATCCTTATGATAATACAAAAACAATTATTATTGACCCTTGGGTGGTAACACCTGCATTTGCCACAAACTGGGATTGTGTTTGGGAATGTGAGAAAGATGGCGTTGGGAACGTTTATATAATTGGAGGCGTAACCCCATTACAATTATTAAAATACAGCTCAGCTGGAGCTCTTCAGTGGACATACAATACTCCATACGACACATCCAGCTGGTTAGGAACATTTGCAACCGACAATATTGGGAACTCTTATGTTACACAAGGGTCAATAGCTGCAATCCAAAAAGTAAGTACTGTTGGCGCATTGATTTGGGATAACCCTAGTCCTGGGGGGCTTTTTGCAAGTACAGAATTTTGGAACATTGCATTTAATTGTGACCAAAGCCAATTGGTAATTGGCGGAACAGGCGGATTCTTGCCCCCTCTTCCTTATGTGTATAATGTGGACGTTGCTACAGGAAACATGACTGCCAGCTTGCAGGTTACCGGTGGTGCTCTATTTCCTACTCAAGAGGTACGAGCAATTACAGCATGTGGAAATGGTAAATTTTATTGGCTTTCTCATGATTCTATAGGCTTTTTTAATCAAAATTTTTCTTTCTGTCCAACCGGAAGCAGCTCAGCAAGATATCACAAAACAAATGGGTATAGCTTTGGATATAAGTGTGAAAATTGGAGATATAACAATACAGGTATTAATGCTATTCGTGCGAATTCCAATTTCGTATATACGCACAGAGGTAGCATTGTAGATAAGCGTTCGTTAACAACAGCAAACGTTATCACATCTGCCGCAATTGCAGGGGGAACATTTTCTGGAAGCCAAGTTAGAAATACAGGGATTGATATTGATGCTTGCGGAAACGTTTATGTGGGCTCACAAAGTTCCGTTGTTAAATACGATGCCAACCTTGTTGTTTTAGCAACATACCCTACCTCCTTCAACGTGTATGATGTTCACGTTTCAACAGGAGGAGAAATTATTGCTTGCGGAAGTACAGGAACTTCAGGTACTGCAATACGAACAGGCTACATTCAACAAATCACTGCAGGTGCATGCGCTACCATTGCGCTTACGTGTTGCGATGCAACAATTTGTGCGCCAGCAACTATGTGTGTGAGTGCTGCTGCTGTTACTTTACAAGCTGCAACGCCTGGTGGAACCTGGAGCGGAACAGGTGTAAATGCTGCTGGTGTATTTAATCCGGCTGTATCGGGTGTTGGTACATTTACCATTACTTATACGTTGGCTTGTGGTTCAGATGCCGTATCAATAATCGTTTCACCTTGTACGGCATTGGTTCTTTGTCAGAGTCCAGGTAACGTTGCTACTGTTTCAGGTGGAACGGGTCCTTACCAATGGCAAAGTTCTTCAACAACAACTCCTTGTATTGCTGGTATTGGTTTTTGCGGTGGTCCATTTACAGTTGTTGGTCCTCCTGTGACTACTTGGACAACCTTTTTCACAGGCCCTACTGCTACGCTTCCGGGAACATATCCCATTCAAATTGTTGATGGAAGTGGCACCATCTATACGATTACAAATGCTGCCGCATATGCTGCTTTGCCTCCTTGTTCAGGTTGTCCTTCTTTAACAGCTAACATAACTGCACAAGTTAACGTTGCTTGTTTTGGTGCATCCACAGGAAGTTTTAACGCTTCTACAACTGGCGGTGCTACACCTTGGGACTATACCTTAATGCTTGGAGCTACCACAATTGCTACATTTACAAATGTTGCAGGAACACAAAGTTTCACCGGATTAGCTGCAGGAACTTATACCTTAAATATTTTAGATAACAATGGGTGCCCGGGAACGGCTACTATTACTATCACTCAGCCTGCTGGTCCAACTACAACGGCAAATGCCGGACCGAATCAAACGGTTTGCGGAACAACAGCAACACTTGCTGGAAATACCGCCACTATTGGCACAGGGGCTTGGTCGTTGGTGAGTGGTGCCGGAACAATTACCAGTTCTACACTTCCTAATTCGGGAGTAACAGGATTAGGAGTTGGGGCCAACGTATTTATGTGGACCATCTCAAATCCTCCTTGTCCTTCTACAACTAGCACAGTTACTATAACCGGTGTTGCTACTCCTACAGTTGCAAATGCAGGCCCCAATCAAACCGTTTGTGGAACAACTGCCACACTTGCGGGAAATACTGCTACTGCGGGAACAGGAACATGGACATTGGTAAGTGGAGCCGGAACAATTACAACCCCTTCTTCACCAACATCAGGAATAACAGGATTGGGAGTTGGGGCTAACGTATTTCAATGGTCAATTGCAAATGCGCCTTGTCCTCCATCAACTTCAACAGTTACTATAACTGGCGTTGCAGCGCCTACAACAGCTGCTGCCGGTCCTAATCAAACAGTTTGTGGAACAACAGCTACTCTTGCTGGAAATACTGCTACTACAGGAACCGGTACATGGACATTGGTAAGTGGTGCTGGAACGATAACTACACCTTCATCGCCAACATCTGGAATAACCGCATTGGGCGTTGGACCAAACGTATTTCAATGGTCAATCACAAATGCACCTTGCCCTGCATCAACTTCAACAGTGACAATAACTGGTGTGGCTACTCCAACAACCGCTTCTGCCGGACCGAACCAAACATTGTGTAGCACAACTTTTACAATGGCAGGAAACACACCAACTGTAGGAACAGGAACATGGACATTGGTAAGTGGTGCTGGAACAATTACAACTCCAGGTTCAGCAACAACAACTATTACATCGGTAGGAGCCGGAGCAAACGTATTTATGTGGACGATTTCAAATCCGCCTTGTCCAAATTCAACTAGCACAGTAACCCTTACAAATACAGGCGGACCAACGACATCTGTTGCCGGTCCACCACAATCTGTTTGTTCCACAACTGCAACTTTAGCAGGAAATACACCTACAGTCGGAACGGGATTATGGACATTGGTAAGTGGTGCTGGAACAATCGCAACACCTACTTCTCCTACATCCGGATTAACAGGACTGGGGGTGGGGCCAAATGTTTTTATGTGGACGATTTCAAATCCGCCTTGTACACCTTCTACATCGACCGTTACAATTACTGGCGTTGCCGCTCCTACAACTTCTAATGCAGGTCCAACACAAGTTGGTTGCAGCTCAAGTTTCACAATGGCTGGAAACACAGCAACTATTGGAACAGGAACGTGGACATTGGTAAGTGGCGCTGGAACAATCACGACAGCGGGCTCACCAACAACAACAATTACAGGAGTTGGGCTTGGAGCAAACGTGTTTATGTGGACGATTGACAATGCTCCTTGTCCTTCCAGTACAGATACCGTTACTTTAATTAATACAGGCGGACCAACAACATCTGTTGCAGGAACAAATCAAACCGTTTGTTCCACAACAGCTACATTGGCCGGAAACACACCAACAGTTGGAACAGGATTGTGGACATTGGTAAGTGGAGGTGGAACAATTACAACACCATCTTCTCCAACATCGGGGGTAACAGGATTAGGTGTAGGACCAAACGTGTTTATGTGGACCATTTCAAATCCGCCTTGTACACCATCAACATCAACAGTTACAATTACAGGAGTTGCCGCTCCTACAGTGGCTGCAGCAGGGCCAAACCAAACCATTTGTAGCAATAGCACTACACTTGCAGGAAATACACCAACAACGGGAACAGGAACGTGGACATTGGTGAGTGGCGCAGGAACAATTACAACACCTTCCTCCCCAACATCCGGAGTTACAGGATTAGGGGTAGGAGCAAACGTGTTTATGTGGACGATTTCAAATCCACCTTGTCCGAATTCAACCAGCACAGTAACAATCACCAATACCGGTGGACCAAGCATTACTACTACATCACAAACAAATGTGGATTGTAACGGAAATACAACGGGTGCCGCAACCGTTGCAGGTTCAGGTGGAGCGGGCTCTTATACATATGCGTGGACAGGTGGAGCAGGAACAAGTGCAAGCGCAACAGGATTAGCAGCCGGAACATATACGGCAACTGTTACAGATGGAGCAGGATGTTCCAGCACAACAATTGTTACAATTACAGAGCCTACGGCTGTATCGGGGGTAGTTAGTACAACAAACGCAACTTGCGGTTTAAGTGATGGCTCTGCTTCTGTTGCAGGGTCAGGAGGAACAGGTTCTTTAAATTATGTGTGGACTCCGGGCGGGGCAACAACCTCTTCAATAACAGGAATTTCTTCGGGCTTATATTCTGTTGCAATAACTGATTCATTAGGATGCGTAAGTTCGGCTTCCGGCACTGTTGGTTCTGTTGGGGGGCCTGCAGTAAATGCCGGGGCCGGAAGTACGATTATTTCGGGAGGAACAGCTGTTTTAACCGGAACAGGAAGTCCGGGAGTTAGTTATAGCTGGTCGCCTTCTTCTACAGTTAGTTGCGATACGTGTGCCACAACCGTTGCTTCACCAACACAAACAACCACTTATACGCTTACAGTAACCATAAATGGTTGTACATCATCTGATACTGTTACTGTTTTTGTTGAGATTGAATGTGGAGAATTATTTGTTCCAAATGTTTTCTCACCTAATGGTGATGGCGCAAATGATGAACTTAAAGTTTATGGAAATTGTATTACCAATTTTGAGTTTGTGATTTTTGATCGTTGGGGACAAAAAGTATTTGAAATAACCGATCCTGCTATTTCTTGGGATGGAAGATTTAATGGAAAAATGATGGATGCAGCTGTTTTTGTTTACTATCTGAAAGGAACCGTAAAAGGAGTAGATGTATCGAAACATGGAAATATCACATTGATAAAATAAGTTTTAACATTATAAAAAAATGAAAACGATAAAATCACAAAACGATAGTCTGTTCGGAAAAACATTTTTCTTGAGTGTTTTACTTGTAACATTCTCTGGTATTTCTTCTTTTGCCCAAGATATACACTTTTCGCAATTTGATGAAACACAATTACAATTAGAGCCTGCTGACGCAGGTGTACAGCACGATGTGCGAATTGTAACAAATTACAAAAATCAGTGGCAAACAGTTGGCTCGCCATACAAAACATTCGCCCTTGCAGGTGATGTGCGCTTATTAAGGAATAAAAAACATCATTTGGGTTTAGGCCTTGATTTGTTTTCAGACAATGCAGGGGATGCAAATCTAAAATCGACTCAAGCAAATTTGTCGCTTTCAGGAATTATTAATGCTAGTGAATATAGTAAAATTTCTGGCGGGTTGATGGTTGGTTATTCTCAACGAACCATTAATGTTGATAATCTGGAGTGGGGCGCGCAATATGATGGAATGAATTACAATGCCGCTCTGCCCACAGGAGAAACGGCTACAGCTTCGGCATTTAATTTTGTGGATTTAGGAGCAGGAATGGAATATAGTTATGGAAATAGCGAAATGTATATTTCTGCAAATGATGCACGCAGAATTAATATTGGTGTTTCCATTTTTCATCCGCACAATCCAACTTATACTTTTTATGGTGACAGTCGACAGATTTTGCATACCAAATACGTTTTTCATGGAAATGCTGCCATTGGTGTAAAAAACACAAATCTAGTTTTAAAGCCATCATACATTGTATTTCTTCAAGGTGCTACAAAAGAAATTACGCCAGGCTTAACATTCCAATACATTTTGCAGGAAGGTTCGAAGTACACAAAAAATAAGAAGCCTGCTGCTTTTTCTATCGGTGGTTATTATCGAATGCAAGATGCTTTTATTGCCGTTGCTAAATTTGAATATTCAAACTATGCAATTGGTTTAAGCTATGATGTAAACCTCTCGAAATTAAAAACCGTGAGTAAGGCTCGCGGTGGATTTGAAATCTCCTTGCGCTATATCTCTCCTAGTGCATTTAGCAAGCGCTTAAGCGGAAAATCAAAGTTTATATAGTTTAAAGTTTATACATTCAGTAGAGGTGTTATGGTAAAACATAACACCTTTTTTTATGCGTTTTTGTGGGTTCCTTTTTTTTCTTACCTTAACCCCTCTTTTCATCGTGATAAATGAATTTAAAAGAAACTACAACTATTGAAACTGCAGAAATTGATT
>JAHEYB010000011.1:0-12829 GCA_023251805.1 Bacteroidota bacterium
TACATTACCAAACCGGGACCTGATACCAAAATATCCAACCAGCCATCGTTATCAAAATCCTCAACAAATGATTCAATTGCATCAAAAGAAGTAGAAAATCCTGAACCTGCTGTAATATCTGTAAATACACCTGAACCGTTGTTGCTAAAAATCTGACTGTTTTCTCCGTGATTACACATTACCACATCTTGGTCACCATCATTGTCTAAATCTCCAAAGCTGGAAGTCCAAGATTGTTTAAAATCACCAACAGGTTCAATTCCAGTAGAAGCAGCATTTTCTGTGAAAACACCAGCACCATTGTTTACAAACAAACGATCTCTTCTTCTTTGATCAGTATAACTAGATGTTGATTGACGGCAATGAGCAATGTATAAATCTAAATCTCCATCATTATCGATGTCCAACCATACACTTCCATAATTTCCTGAATCGTAAGGGTCGCCACCATAAGTCATTCCCGGATTAATTTCTGTATCAATCAAAGTGGTAGTCAAGCTCATTGTTCCAGAATTGTTCTTGTAAATTTTCATGTAATCATTGTCGTCACAAACTGCTAAATCTGCCCAGCCATCATTATCAAAATCGCCAAAGGTGATATTTTGAACGAAGTAAGAACCGGCAAGAACAGTTTGCGTTTTTGTAATAGTACTTCCTGACCAAAACAATTTTACAAGAGTAGTAGAACCCGATCCTGTTGCAACATCTTTCCAACCATTATGGTCAACATCTGCAACTGCCATTCCCCAAACATCACCAGCACCAAGGTTTCCTAAATTGTAATGTGTGAAGGAACCATTTTGATTTTGCATTTCAATAACTAAATCTGTTGCTTGATCCATTTTAACAATGTCGTCAAGTCCATCATTATTAATATCTACAACAGTAATACAATTACCACTATGAGAAGCAATAGGCGTTAAGCTGTTAGAGTTTGTGAATGCAAATTGTGCGTTTGCGGATGCTGTAATTAAAAAGCAGGCGCTTGCAATTGCAAAAGATTTTTGGAAAGTAATTTTTGTCATGGGCTTTATTTTAAATTTTTGTTTTCAAATTTTAAATTCGATGTATTAAAAATACAGAATATTTATGATTATTGCAAAATTCTTCAATTAATCTAATTTTTATTTTAGAAACATGGTGAGGTGGCATAAAAAAAGGAACCCCATCGGATTCCTTTTGATTTTTGAATTTATTCGCTTTTGAATTTTATTCAACGCCCAACTTGGTCATAACATCCATACTCACTCCTGTTGATGAATAACCACCATCGTGAAATAAATTTTGCATGGTTACCATTCTGGTTAAATCGGAAAACAAGGTAATGCAATAGTTTGCACAATCTTCTGCGCTTGCGTTTCCTAATGGTGCAATGGCATTTGCATAATCATAAAAATCACCAAATCCCTTAATTCCTGTTCCTGCTGTAGTTTTGGTAGGCGACTGCGAAACGGTATTAATACGTACTTTTTTATCCAAACCATAATGATATCCAAAGCTACGGGCAATTGATTCCAACATTGCTTTTATATCAGCCATATCAGTATAAAAAGGATAGGTGCGCTGTGCAGCCATATATGTGAGTGCTACAACACTTCCCCATTCGTTAATGGCATCCATTTTTTTAGCTACCGCTAACATCTTATGAAGCGACATAGCCGACACATCAATCCCTTTTGAAAAATAATCGTAATTTGATTCGGTATAAGGAATGTTTTTACGAATGTTCACACTCATTCCAATGGAGTGAAGCACAAAATCAATTTTCCCGCCCAAAATTTCTTGTGATTGCGTAAATAAATTCGTCAGCTCTTCAACACTGGTGGCATCAGCAGGGACTATTTGAGAATTCGTTTTTTCGGCCAATTTTTTAATTTCTCCCATTCTCATTGCAATTGGCGCATTTGTTAACACAAATGTTGCACCTTCTGCATGTGCTTTTTCTGCTACTTTCCATGCAATGGAGTTTTCATCCAAAGCCCCTGAAATAATTCCTCTTTTTCCTTTTAATAAATTGTATGACATATTTTAAAAATTAGTGATTTGTTGATTTGTAGAATTAGAGATTTATAATCTTGCAAATATAACAATTAGTTTAATTTTTTAGGAGTTCTTTCGCATTACTTATTGCTGCTGCTGTTGGAGAGCCTGTACTTAACATTTTTGCTACTTCTTGAATGCGTTCTTCTACACTTAATTTTTTGATATTGCTATACGTTTTATTGTTTTTGTCTTCTTTGTAAACAAACAAATGTGATTTTCCTTTACTTGCAATTTGTGGCAAATGTGTAATGGTAATTACTTGCATTTTCTTCCCCATCTTATCCATAATACTTCCTACTTTATCGGCCACATCACCCGAAACGCCTGTATCTATCTCATCAAAAATAATGGTTGGTAAAGCGGTTACGTCAGCTATTAAGGATTTAATGCTCAACATCAAGCGCGATAATTCTCCACCGGAAGCCACTTTATTTAATTCTTTGAAGTCGCTACCCTTATTTGCTGAGAATAAAAAATTCACTTTATCTAAACCGTTTAAAGTTAGGACTTCCGATTCTGAATGTTCTACTTTTAGCTGTGCATTAGGCATTGACAAAGAAGAAAGGAGGGAAGCAATGTCTTTTTCAATTTTAGGAATTGATTTTTTACGATTGGCTGAAATCTTTTTTGCAAGCACCATTAAGCCTTTTTGTATTGTGCTAAGTTCTTTGTTCACTTTTTCTATTTCAGCTTCTAAGGAACTAAAATCGAGGAGATTGTTGCTCAACTCATCTTTTATCACAATTAATTCCTCAATTGTTTTTACCTGATGTTTTTGTTGTAAACGATAAATCGCATCTAATTTTTCTGTTAGCAATTCAATTCTTTTTGGATCGTAAACAATATCTTGCTCCAATGCTTCCAATTCATTTGAAATATCTTTCAGCTCAATGTAAGCACTAGATAGACGAGTGCTTAATTCATTAATTTCAGGCTTGAATTTCGACATAGAAGCAAGAATGATTTTGATTTCATTCAAAGACGAAAGTAAATTTTGTTCGCCACCTGTGAGTCCATTTGCAGCTTTTGATAAGTTCGATTTTATATCTTCAGCATTGTTCAAAGTCTCTAACTCTTGCTCCGTAGCAACTTGCTGGTCGGCCTTTAAATTAGCGTCTTCTAATTCATTGAATTGAAATTGAAAATAATCTAAATCTTTTTTTGCTTGCGCTTCTTTAATTATTAATTCATTCAATTGTTTTTCCAGCGCTTTAAATTTTTTAAACCCTTCAGTATATTCCTCTATGTCGGAAGCGTGATTTGCGAAAGCATCTAGCACAGAAAGTTGAAAAACGCTGCCATTCAAAGTTAACGTTTGATGCTGTGAATGAATATCAATTAAATATTCTGCCAATTCTTTTAACTGAGCTAATGTAACGGGTGTATCATTTATAAATGCACGTGATTTTCCTTCCGGATTAATTTCTCTACGAATAGAAGTAGTGACATCGTAATCCAATTCGTTTGCTACGAAAAACTCTTGTAGGGAATAGCCTTTGATGTTAAAATTAGCTTCGACCACACATTTTTTTGTTTTGTCTTGCAAGGCTTGCGTATCAGCTCTGCTACCAGCAATTAATCCCAATGCACCTAATAAAATGGATTTTCCAGCACCTGTTTCTCCTGTGATAATGGTCAAGTCATCGGTAAACTCAACTTCGAGTTTATCAATCAGGGCATAATTTTGAACGGAAAGGTGCTTTAGCATAACATTGCTAAATTAAAGTTTTTAGGAGCTAATATTATGAGAAAAATTGAAAAGAAATTAACAAAGACGATTCAATTAGTTTGGGCTAAAGCCCAATTTGTGAGGCTCATTTCAATCCCCGAGCTAAAGCACGGGGCTAATAAATGGTATAAAAGAATAGCCGGTGTTTTAGCATGATGCAAAAATAAATTATTCAAATCGATTTTTATCAAGGAAAAATGTAGAAAAGGAGAAAAAAATAGCCCCGTGTTTTAGTATGATGCAAAAAATAAATTATTCAAATCGAATTTTTATCAATGGAAAATGCAGAAATGGACTAAAAAAATAGCCCCGTGCTTTAGCTCGGGGTAAAAAAGCGAGAACTAAATTGGGCTTTAGCCCAAACTAATTACACGTCATAATCTTAGTATACTTATTACTATTGGTAGGATCTATTTCATTAAGAAGGGTGGTTACTTTTGCTTTTTCATCTGGGAAACCTCCACAAAATACGTTTACGATTTCATCGGCTTTGGCAATAAAAAATACTTGTAAACTAAACGACAACGGTTTTACTTGATGCACTTTTTTGAGTTCAACTAAACTTTCTAAAATAACTGCCCTGCCTGCATCTTTATTATCTGCCATCACATCCAATCCTTTACGGTGAAAATTGTACATCGTTTCTCGCATACTTGTAAAAGTAGCATCCAGCATATTGTTGATTAACCAATATCTGTTTTTATCACTATCAAAAGCTTTCCAGCCCTGGTATCCCGAACTTTGCGCATTATTCACCACAGCCAATGCTTTTTGCAAATAAGGTGTCCCGCCATTCAATGCAAACGAATCATAATCCAATCCAATTACCAGATAAGCATAAAAACCTAAGATGGAAGTCAAGTTAGAAGAGTAAGTATTTTCTACAAATTCCAAGGGTTGATTTTCGATATATTTAAATACAATATCGTTATCGTTATAATTTAAAAGTGCGGTATTATAAGAAGTTTTAAAAACCGGTCTACGTGCCTGTATTTGCAAGGTTCCTCTAAATTCGTCAGAGCCAATTTTTTCTGTAATATTTATTAAAATACTGCAATCAATACGTTCTTCTATTTTAAAATTTTCGTTTGTCCATTTGCGGGTAAGCATAAATTCATAAATGGCAGTTTGCATCGCATCAAAAACGCGTTTATCTGTTCCTGCAATCTGGCTGGATAATACTTGTACCTGACAGTTTAATTCCTGTGCAAAAAGTGTTTGGAAAGTTCCAATAGAAAATAGAAGTAGAAGTAATTTACGCACTTATTTAGATTTATAATTTTGAATTGTTTTTAAAATATCTTTTGCAACATCTTCCTTGCTCTTTAACTCAAATTTAGTGATTTTATTGTTTTTATCAATGATGGAAATTTTATTTGTATTAGATTTAAATCCTGCTCCTTTGTCGTTCAAGGAATTCAATACTATCAGGTCTAAATTTTTCTTTTTAATTTTTTCTTTTGCGTTTGCTATTTCGTTTTGTGTTTCCAAAGCAAATCCAATCAACAATTGTTTTTTAGTTTTTAATTTACCTAGCTCCGCAAGCGTATCTTTCGTGGGAATTAACTCTATGCCTTTTGTTTCGGCAGATTTTTTTATTTTTTGATTCGCAACTTTAGAAGGCTTGTAATCGGCAACTGCTGCTGAAAGTATTGCAATATCACTATTTTTAAATGCTTTAATGGATGCTTTGTATAATTCCTCTGCAGAAGTTACATCCACGCGTGAAATGCTTTTGTGAATTGTTTTTAATGAGTTCGGGCCACAAACCAATGTTACTTCGGCACCTTGATTGGCTAGCTCTTCAGCGATAGCAAAACCCATTTTTCCGGAAGAGTGATTTCCGATAAAACGAACAGGGTCGATTGCTTCATAAGTGGGACCGGCTGTTACCAATACTTTTTTATTTAAAAAAGGTAAATTTTTCGAAAACTCTTTTTCTAAGAAGGCGATAATTTCTTCCGGCTCAGCCATACGACCTTCACCATGTAAGCCACTCGCCAATTCCCCTGTCCCCGGATGTATAATTTTATTACCGAATGACGCTAATCGTTTTAAATTATCCTTAGTGGATTTGTGCTTGTACATATCTAAATCCATTGCAGGAGCAATATAAACAGCGCTTTTTGCAGATAAATAAATGGCAAGCAATAAATTATCACAAATACCATTTGCCATTTTAGCCAACGTATTTGCAGAGGCAGGAGCAATTACAAAAGCATCGGCCCACAAACCAAGTTCAACATGATTATTCCATTCACCTTGTTTGTTTTTGGTAAAATCAATAAGAACAGGATTTTTTGATAATGTGGAAAGCGTGAGTGGAGTTATGAATTCTTTAGAAGCATCGGTCATAACTACTTTTACATTTGATCCGGCTTTCACCAACAAACGGACAAGAAATGCCGATTTATATGCAGCAATACTGGCTGTTACACCAATCAATATGTTTTTGTTTTTAAGCATCTATTATTACTGCTTTAGGATATTTATATTTTAAAACTTCGTAGTACGAAGCAAAAAAAAGCAGTTCGCAATTATGAATTATTTCAAAAATGAAATAGGATAAAGCGAACTGCCAAATGTATGTGAATGACTACTTATTATCTACCACAACAGGATTGCGGTGATAAATTTTGTTGTCAAAAAACTCTTGAATAGCAATCAAAGAAGGTTTTGGCAAACGCTCATAGTATTTAGAAATTTCTATTTGTTCGCGGTTTTCAAAAATCTCTTCTAAATTATCTGTGTTTGAAGCAAATTCAGCTAATTTGTTAGTCAACTCTTCTTTCATCTCAGCACTGATTTGGTTTGCACGTTTAGAGATAATGGCAATACTTTCGTAGATATTACCTGTTTTACCATCTAAACTTCTTAAATCGCGAGTGGTAGTTGTTAAATCTGCATTTGTTTTTTTGTAGTCCATTTTGGTAATTGATTTATGATTGAGGTTTATTATACTTTTCTAAATTTTTTAATGCGCTTGAATAAACCATTTCGGCTTGTTTCAAATAGTCGCTTTTAGGGAAATTATCTAAAAACTTAATGTAATGATCAGCAGCAGCTTTAAAACGCTCTTGCTTCTTTGATTCAACACTATTCAAAGCCAAAAGATAATAAGAGCGAATGATCAAATAATTGACTTCTTCTACATTTTTTGAGCCCGGAAAATCTTTTAAATGATTTCCAAATGCTACTACAGAAGCCTTGTAATCGCTCATATTGTAGTACAACATTGCATTTTCATACGACTTACGCTCTAATTTTCCTCTTAACTTATCCAGAATATCATTGCTTTCCTGAATGTGCGCACTCTGAGGATATTGGTTTGTAAAACGCTGAAATTCTTTAATGGCCAACTTTGTATCAATTTGATCCAAACTATATTCAGGCGAATTCAAATAAAAACAATATGCATTCATATATGCACATTCTTCAGCGTGTTTACTATTCGGATAATTCCTAACAAAATTTCTGAATTGATAACCGGCAACAATGTAATCGTCCAAATTATAATTGCAATAAGCGTAATAATAATGCACTTCTTCGCCTTTTGCTTGTCCTCTGTAAACACCCATCAACTCTTCAAATAAGGTCAATGCTCTGGTGTATTCTTCTTTATCAAAATACTTAATGGCCGCTGCATATTTAGCGTCCATATCACTACTTTTCACAAGCTTATTAAACTTGCCAAGCGTAATGTCAAATCGTTTCTTTTTAGTAGTTCCGGCTGAATCGTAAACACGCTCTTTGTTGGTGCATGAAAACAATGCAAAAACCGCTACCGTTAAAAATGTTATGTAAAAATGTTTATTTCGCATAAAACAAGTGCCTTTCCAAACGTCTCCGTTCAGGAAACGGGCTGGCAAATATAAGATTTTTGAATGAAATAGTGTACTATTTTATATAAAATTAACGAACTCCATTTGTTAATTAAAATCCCTTTGAAAATAGGCTGTAAACCATTAATTTCGCTTCTCAATTTTTAAAACAATACAATAACGACATTATGAAGGATTTATTTGAAAAGATAAAAGCAAATCGTGGACCTATTGGTATGCACGCTAAAGAATCTCATGGTTATTTTACCTTCCCTAAATTAGAGGGAGATATTAAGCCGAGAATGATTTTCAGAGGGAAAGAGCGATTAAACTGGAGCTTGAACAATTATTTAGGATTGGCAAATCACCCTGAAGTTCGTAAAGCAGATACGGATGCAGCAGCAGCATATGGATTTGCAATGCCAATGGGGGCTCGCATGATGAGCGGAAACTCTAACTTACACGAACAATTAGAGTCGGAACTATCGACTTTTTTCCATAAAGAATCTACCATTCTATGTAATTTCGGTTACCAGGCAATGGTTTCAGCCATTGATTGTTTAGTTGACCGCCACGATGTGATTGTGTACGATGCCGAATCTCATGCGTGTATTCTTGACGGAGTGCGATTACATATGGGAAAACGGTATGTTTTCAAACACAACGATATAGAAGATTGCGAAAAACAATTGCAACGTGCAACAAAACTTGCTGAGGCTCAAAATGGTTCCATTCTTGTGATTACAGAGGGCGTTTTTGGAATGAGTGGTCGACAAGGAAAATTAAAAGAGATTGTTGAATTAAAAAAGAAATATTCCTTCCGTTTATTTGTTGATGACGCCCATGGTTGCGGAACAATGGGTAAAACAGGCGGTGGAACAGGACAAGAGCAAGGTTGCCAGGATGGAATAGATATTTATTTTGGTACGTTTGCTAAATCTTTCGCATTGATAGGTGGTTTTATTTCCAGTGAAGAACAAATTGTGGAATATTTACGATACAATATGCGTTCCCAAATATTTGCAAAATCCTTGCCTTTGCCATTAGTGGTTGGTGCTTTAAAGCGATTGGAATTGATGAGAAATCACCCTGAATACAAAGATAAATTGTGGGAGATTACGCATGCTTTGCAAAGCGGATTAAAAAATGCAGGATTTGAAATTGGATTAACAAATTCTCCCGTAACACCAGTATTAATGAATGGTTCAATCCCTGAAGCAACGAATTTAATTTTGGATTTACGTGAAAATTTTAATATTTTCTGTTCAATGGTAGTTTATCCGGTTGTTCCAAAAGGTGTTATTATTTTGCGTTTGATACCAACTGCTGTTCATACCTTGGATGATGTAAATTATACCTTGGATGCCTTCTCTAAAATTGTAGGCAAATTAAAATCCGGACAATATATGTCTGATAAAATAGCCGCTCACTAAAATATATATTATGAAAAAAATTGCGCTCTTATTATTGATTAGCTGCTATAGTCTTGCAGGCTTAGCACAAGCTAAAAAAGTGAAAAGTCCTTTAGATGGTCGCATTTATGCAATCACATTAACCGAAGAAGGAAAGAAAAAAACTCCTGAACCTATCAAGGATGATATGAGTTTTTTACCTGCTAATAAATTTAAATCCAATTACATGTTTCAGGCTCAATTTCCACAAGCGGATTATGAATATGAAATAGATTCAACAACCACTCCCATAACTATTAAATTTTCTGTAGAGTCGAAAAACGCTGACGAAGGTCGTTTCTCTTGGGATGGAACTATTGAAGGAGACAACATTACCGGAACGGTAAATATTCGTAAGAAAGGAAAAATTATTCATACTTATGCTTATACAGGGACTCACAAAAACAAAAAGAAAGTGAAACCTGCTCCGAAAGTTGTAGCACCTGTTGTTGTTCCTGATTCAACTAAAGCTGGGGAGTAACCTAGTCTTCGACTCCGCTCAGACTGACGGTTAGAAAATTGTTCGAAAACATTTAGGGCGTCACACTGAGCGTTCTGCGTTGAAGCAGACATATCGAAGTGTCGCCTTTACAAAAATAAAAAAGTCCAGAGTATTAACCTCTGGACTTTCTTATTTAAAGCAAAATATATTAAGCTTTTTTTACGTTTACCGCATTTAAACCTTTTTTGCCTTCAGCAACATCAAACGTTACTGTGTCGTTTTCTTTGATTTTGTCTTCCAAACCTGTTGCATGAACAAAAATTTCTTGACCTGAATCGTCTTTAATAAAACCAAAACCTTTTGCTTCGTTAAAGAATTTTACTGTACCTGTTTTCATTGTAATGTAATTTGAGTGTTTTTAATTAGTCAGCAAATATATACCATAATTCTCAAAAAGTCAATTTTTTTCAATTTATATCGCTTTTTTAGGTCAAAACATCGATAAATTAGCCCCGCTAAGCGAAACTTGTTAAACAAATAAATTGCTAAAAATCAGCCTCTTTCCCCAAAAATAGAGCTTCCTACGCGAATCATTGTGCTTCCGTTTTCAATTGCTAGTTGGTAGTCGGAACTCATGCCCATACTCAAAATTTCAAGTTTCAGGTTAAAGGCCTGCCTGTCCGGTAGGCAGGTTTCAAGTTGACGGCATTTGTCGTAAAACCTTTGTAAAGATTGGAATTCTAGCGAAATTTGTTCTTTTTTATCGGTATTTGTTGCCATTCCCATAAAACCAACAATTTTTATGTTTTTTAATGCTTTTAGTTCCGCTGAAGCAATTAATTGTTCTGCTTCTTGAAAATCTAACCCAAATTTCGTTTCCTCTTTTGCAATGTAAATTTGTAGTAGGCAATTAATGACTCTGTTGCTTTTTGAGGCTTGTTTATTAATCTCTTGAAGCAATTTCAAACTATCCACCGAATGGATTAAGGAAACAAAAGGAGCAATATATTTCACCTTGTTGCTTTGCAAATGTCCAATCAAATGCCATTCAATATCTTTTGGCAAAACTTCGTATTTGTCTACCATCTCTTGCACCTTGTTTTCACCAAATATTTTGTGACCAGCAGCGTAAACTTCTTTCACCTTTTCCACAGGATGAGTTTTTGTAACAGCAATAAGTGTTACTTGCGGAGGTAATGCAAATTTTATTTTATGGAGATTGTCTTTTATTGACATTTTTATTTTATAGCTGCTTCTGTTCCTTTTAGATTTTCCTTAAACTTTTCGTTATTAGGTTGCAATTCTATGGCCTTTTTGAAATCGATAATCGCTTCATTGTATTGTTTCAGCTCAGCTTTTGCAATACCACGACCATTATAAGCATGGGCAACTTTAGAATCCATTTCAATAACTTTAGTAAAGTGCTGAATAGCCAGTTCAAATTTCCCTGAGTCTTTATACAAAAAACCTAACGTTAACCGCAAATAGGAATCGCTAGGAGCGATAACGATTGCACTGTCAATATCCATTATTGCGCCCTCAAAATCTAGTAAAGTCGCCTTTATGCCTGCTCTACTTCGATATGCATCTATATTAGACGGACTAATGCGAATCATTCTAGAATAGTCGGATAGTGCTTTTTTGTAATCCAACACTTCGAGAAAACAAAGAGCTCTGCTTTCATAATTAAAATAAGTAGGATTAAGTTCTATAGCTTTGTTAAAATCAGCAATGGCTTTATCGTACTGCTTTAGTCTTTGAAAGACCAAAGCGCGATTCAAAAAGGCATACTCATAAGTAGGATATAGTTCAATTGCTTTCTTATAGTCGGTCATCGCTTTTTCATTTTCCAGCATGACAGAGTATAAATTTGCTCGATTGTAATAAAATTTGTGATTAGTCGGTGATATTTTTATTGCCTTTGTATAATCCTGTTCGGCTCCAACATAGTCATTCATACTTTTTTTAAGAATTGCTCGATCGAAGTAATGCATTGGATCGTCTGGAGAAATCTTAATAAAAAAGTTCAAATTCTCAATTTTATAACGAATCAAACGATATCCGGATGTATCTATGGCAGTGGTTTGTGAAAGCAAAGTGTTTGAACCCAATCTTAGTATGAAAGCAAATAATATGATTATTTTTTTTATCATTATTCCGAAAGCGAATAAATCACCAAACCACTTCTCATTTTCGGTTCCACCCAAGTTGTTTTCGGGGGCATAATGTTATTGGTATCTGCAATGTGTTTCAATTGCTCCATTTCCACTGGATATAAACCAAAAGCAACTTTGAAATTCCATTTGTCTACTTGGTGTTTCAATTCTTTCATTCCTTTTATTCCGGAAACAAACCCAATACGTTTGTCGGTTTTTAAATCGTGAACATTTAAAATAGGAGAGAGGATGTGCTCTGTAAGTATGGATGCATCCAGACTTCCAACAGGTTCTTCGTTGTGAATGATTTCTTTTTTTGCATCCAAAGAATACCATTTTTCTTCCAAATACATACTGAAATTATGCTTTTTGGAAGGCTTGTATAATTCTTCTTTTTCTTCAATCGTGAATTTTTCAGAAAGTTTTTTTATAAAATCAACAACCGATAAATCATTGATATCTCTTACCACACGATTGAAATCAAAAATTTTCAATTGTGTTTCTGGAAAGAATACTCCTAAATAATAGTTGTATGGTTCTTTTCCGCTAAAGTTTGGGTTCTTCTCTCTGCGCATCTTTCCAAGCAGTCCGGACGAAGCCGACCGATGATGTCCGTCAGCAATGTATACTGCCGGGATTTTAGAAAAACGATCTTGAATAGTAGAAACTATTGTTGAATCGTTTACCAACCACAATTTATGTCGTACTCTATCTGTTGTTGTAAAATCGTAAACAGGTTCTGTTTGTACTGATTTTTCAGTAATATCATCAATCACAGAATCATTTGGATAAGAAAACAAAACAGGTTCTGCATTAAAATCACACACTTCTAAATAGTGCATTAATTTTTCTTCTCTGTCCGTTAATGTTTGTTCGTGTATTTTTATAACTCCATTGAAATAGTCGTCAATGCTACTACAGCCAATGATACCGGTGTAAACATTTCCATCTTTTAATTGTTGGTAGATATAGTAATTCTGTTTATCATCAGTCACAAAAACTTCTTCCTCCACAAATTTCAAATATTTAGCTTTTGCTTTTTGCAAACGTTCAATCGTACCAGGTTTAGAGCGTTTACCATCGCTAAAATCGGGGCTAATCACATGTAGAAAAGAGTAAGGGTTACTTGATAACTTGTCGTGCAATTCGGCAGTATTGTAGCCGTCTACGGAGCGGGAAGCTACTAA
>JAHEYB010000011.1:12929-18913 GCA_023251805.1 Bacteroidota bacterium
TCTCCATTCTTAAAAAACTTCACAATTTGATTAGCAGCGGCTAATCCAGCATTGATATTCGCTTCAGATGTTTCCGCTCCTTGTTTTTTTGGTGTGCAATAGTATCTGTTTTCAAACTTAAGAAGGTCCTCGTGATTTCCTGGCATAATGTCGGAGATGTATTTGAAGTCAGGACGTTTTTCAAAAACTTGTTTCAATTCTGCTTCATTAATCACTTCTTTTCTAGCAGTATTAATAACTGTAGCTCCCGCAGGCATTTTTGACAACAATTCTAAATTGATGGAGTTCTTAGTTTTTTCTGTCGCTGGAATGTTCAAGGAAATATAATGACAAGTACTGTAAAGTTCTTCAACTGAGTCAACACCTTTGATACCGTCTTTTTCTATAACTTCTCTAGGAACAAATGGGTCGAATGCATACACATCCATATCAAATCCTTTTGCTATACGAGCTACGTTCTTTCCAACGTTTCCGTAAGCGTGAATGCCTATTTTTTTGCCTCTTAATTCAGTTCCGGAGCCTCCTTTGAAATTCCCTCTAGCCATAAACACCAACATTCCAAAGGTTAATTCGGCTACTGCATTTGAATTTTGTCCGGGTGTATTCATTGCTACAATCCCTTTTTCGGTAGCAGCAGCTAAATCAATGTTATCATATCCGGCACCTGCACGCACAATCAACTTTAGGTTTTTGCCTGCTTCAATTACTTGTTTTGTGGCTTTATCACTACGAATAATCAATGCATCTACATCTGCAACAGCTTTTACTAAATCGTCTGCGTTTGTATAGTTTTCTAATAGAACAGTTTCGAATCCGGCTTCAGCAGTAATTTTTTTGATTCCTTCGATGGCACTTTTCGCAAATGGCTTTTCGGTAGCGACTAATATTTTGGTCATATAATGGTATTTAATTCAGTGTAAAAATAAGTTTTTATCGATTAAGTGCTACATGAAATTTTAATTCGTATCCAAAACGAAGTTCCCTGTTTGTAAAGTGACTCGTATCTGTTGATATTTCTGTTGAATAAAGCATTCCACAAGGCGGAAGAGGTTTCAGCAAAATGAGTGTATCTTTTTCTATTTTTTTATTTAAATCAATAATGTTTTCAGTACGTTCATCATACGCTGCTGCATACGCCCTTGTAATTGGATATTGATATTCGATATTAAAAAGCAGTAAAGCTATCCCTAAAGCAATGGATACATTTTTAAAAATCACTTCTTGTTTCTCTTTTAAAACACTTTTGTATCCTAAATAAAAGAAAAGAAGACAACAATAAATTGAGAATAAAAACGAAACAAAGAATACCATTCGAGCAGGGCCAGTTTCTACCATTACATAAGCCACTATGAAATAAAAAATAAAAAGAGTCGCAATAAAAAGCGAGCTAATTTTCAGAAAAAATGATTTAAATGATAGCTGAAATTGTATTATTTGGCTAGACTTACAGGCATTTCCAACAAAAATAAAAGGAGTAGCAAATGCTATTATGTAGGGCAATTTAAAAGGAAGGTAAAAAACACCAAATTTTACAAAAGATTTAGCAGTTATAAAAAATGAGTATAAAAATTCATGCTTTGGAAAAAGTCCGTCACGTAAATAGTTTCCGGGTGCTACTAAAAATATCAGAAAAGCCAATGCAAATACAAGATAGGTGATCAGAAGCTTTTTGTTGGAGAACATAAATGATTTTAAAGTCCCAGCTTTTTTATAATTAAAATATAGCAAGTAAGTAAAAAATAAGCCATAAATAACAGCGTATACTTCGGAAGAGCCGCCAATGTATACAAAGCAAAGTAATGCAAATAAGGTAGACAGAGCAGTAAATTTTGTATTACTCAAAAACACACATGCCCAAATAAATGCAATAATGCTCCACATATATGAGCTTTGGGCACAAAACCAAAACCACGATTCCCCAATATCAAAACTTAAAAAAAAGAGAAGAGCAGTAAAAGAAATGGCAGCAAGTAGTGTTTGTTTTTTAGATTCTAACAGGCGAAAGTTATTAAGCAAAAAATAAACTCCTCCTGCAATTAAGGTAACTGATAAAAAAGGAAAAAGTGAGTAGTAGGAAGATCTGAGATCAAAAAGTTTGTAAAAAACATCCATTGCAAACGTTGCAGCAAACCGCCCGCACCATTCCATATACTGAGAAGTAACACCGGTAATTATTCCATGGTGCCTTACATCCCAAATAAAGTAATAATCATCTGTTGCTAGGCGATTGAAATAGCATAGCATGAGTAATAGGCAAAGAAATAACAACAGCAAAAAAAAGAGTAGGGAAGTGTATCGTTTGCTCATAAAGTAAAAATAAACAAAAAAGGTCTCACATTTCTGTGAAACCTTTCCTGTCGTAGCATTAAATAAAAATTACAAAATTTATTTTACTGATTCAACCACTGCTTTAAAAGCATCAGGGTTGTTCATTGCTAAATCAGCAAGTACTTTACGATTTAAATCAATATTTTTAGCGTGAATTTTACCCATAAATTGAGAGTAAGACATTCCGTAAGGACGAACACCAGCGTTGATACGTTGGATCCAGATTGCACGGAAATTACGTTTCTTTTGTTTTCTATCGCGGTAAGCGTAAGTTAAACCTTTTTCTAAAACGTTTTTAGCAATTGTAAGAACATTTTTTCTTGCTCCCCAATACCCTTTTGTTTGTGCTAATACTTTTTTTCTTCTGGCTCTTGAAGCCACCGAGTTAACCGATCTAGGCATGTTTTTTTGTTTTTTGGTTACAGCGCTCTTTAAGAGACTTTATGCTGTTTACCTGGTTTATACTACTTGAATTGTTTTTGATTTTTAAAGAACACTTTCGGATACTAAAATTTTTGAATTATTGATATCAGTCTAAAATCTAATATCTATTATCTAAAATCTATTTTCCGATTGTCAACATTGCTTTTACGCGTGGCAAATCTGTTTTGTCTACAATAGTAGTACCAGTCAAGGCACGTTTAGCTTTTGTAGATTTTTTTGTCAAGATGTGACTTTTAAAAGCGTGTTTTCTTTTTACTTTCCCTGTTCCAGTCATCGAAAATCTTTTTTTCGCTCCTGAATGCGTTTTCATTTTAGGCATCTGCTTAATTTTTGATTTTTAGAATTTTTGATTTTTAGAATTTCAAAAACCCCTGTTATTATTTAACTTATTCACGTTTAATCTAAAATTCTAGAACTCAAAAATTCTAAAATTATTTTGTTTTTATTACTATATACTTTTCAATTCTAAAATTCTAGAATTCAAAACTCTAAAATTATTTCTTCTTTGGTGCAATCACCATAATCATTTTCTTGCCTTCCAAAACCGGCATTTGCTCTGGCTTTCCATACTCATCCAACTCGTTTACAAAGCGCAGTAATAAAATTTCACCTTGTTCTTTAAATAAGATAGAACGACCTTTAAAAAATACAAACGCTTTTACTTTTGAACCTTCTTGTAAAAACTTAATGGCGTGATTCTTTTTAAAATTAAAATCGTGCTCATCTGTTTGCGGACCGAAGCGAATTTCTTTAATAACTGTTTTAGCAGCTTTCGCTTTTAGTTCCTTTTGTTTCTTCTTTTGATCGTATAAAAATTTCTTATAGTCAACTACTTTACAAACCGGTGGAACTGCTGTAGGAGAAATTTCTACTAAGTCCAATCCCGCTTCTCTAGCTATTTCAAGCGCTTTATCAATGGTGTAAACTTTTGGTTCAACACCTTCGTAAACTACGCGAACTTCTCTCGCTCTGATACGTTCGTTTATTGCGTGAAGCTCTTCTCTTCTTCTTTGTCCGCCTCTTCCAAATCGTCTATCAACGTTTGCTGCAGGAGCTGTTCCTGTTGAAGATGTTCCCGGTTTAATAAATTTTCCGGGTGCAGGCTTATTAAATTTATTGCCTGAATTGTTGTTAAATGGAGCTGCTATAGCTTGTTCCTCCTAATTTTGTTAATACTATTGATTAAATCTGTTTTCTATTTCTGTGCTAATAATCTTCGCAAACTCTTCCAGAGTAAAGGTTCCAATGTCACCATCTCCTTGTTTTCGTACCGCAATTTTGTTTTCCGCTTCTTCCTTTTCCCCTACAATCAACATATACGGCACTTTTTGCAATTCTGTATCTCGTATTTTTTTTCCTATTTTTTCGTTCCTATCGTCTACGAGCCCGCGAATATCGTAATTTTTTAACAATTCTAAAACTTTTTTTGCGTAATCATTGTATTTCTCACTGATTGGAAGCACAGCTACCTGGTCGGGAGTCAACCACAAAGGGAACTTCCCGGCACAATGCTCTATCAAAACGGCTATGAAACGCTCTAAAGACCCAAAAGGAGCACGGTGAATCATTACGGGGCGATGTTTCATATTGTCGCTACCGGTATATTCTAGCTCAAAACGCTCCGGAAGGTTATAATCTACTTGGATTGTGCCCAATTGCCATTTACGCCCAATAGCGTCTTTTACCATAAAATCGAGCTTAGGACCATAAAATGCCGCTTCCCCTAACTCAATCACTGTCTTTAAGCCTTTTTCAGCTGCCGATTCAATGATTGCCGCTTCTGCCAATGCCCAATTTTCATCAGAACCAATGTATTTGCCTCTGTCATCAGGATCGCGTAGGGAGATTTGTGCTGTATAATCTTTAAAATCCAAGGCATTAAACACATACAATACCAAATCAATTACTTTGCAAAACTCTTCTTTCACTTGGTCGGGGCGACAAAATAAATGGGCATCGTCTTGTGTAAATCCTCGAACGCGAGTCAATCCATGTAATTCTCCTGCCTGCTCATAACGATAAACGGTTCCAAATTCTGCAAAACGAATCGGTAAATCTTTGTAGGAGCGGGGAGATGTTTTATAAATTTCGCAATGATGCGGACAATTCATCGGCTTTAAAAAAAACTCTTCTCCCTCGTGAGGCGTACGAATCGGCTGAAATGAATCCGCTCCGTATTTTTCATAGTGTCCGGAAGTAATGTATAAATTTTTATTTCCTATGTGTGGAGTTGCAACAGGCAAATAACCGCTTTTTATTTGTTGCTTTTGTAAAAACTGAATCAAGCGCTCGCGCAAAGCTGCTCCCTTGGGAAGCCATAATGGCAAGCCCATTCCCACTTTTTCTGAAAAAGCGAACAACTCTAATTCTTTTCCTAATTTACGATGGTCACGCTTTTTTGCTTCTTCTAAAAGAACCAAATAATCTGTTAAATCTTTTTGTTTTGTAAAAGTAATCGCATACACACGCGTAAGCATCTTGTTTTTTTCATCGCCTCTCCAATATGCTCCGGCAACATTCATCAGCTTTGCAGCTTTGATGAAACTGGTGTTTGGGATGTGCGGACCGCGACATAAATCGGTAAAATTTCCTTGCTGGTAAAACGTGATTTGTCCGTCCTCTAATCCTTGCAAAAGATCAAGTTTATACTCATCATTTTTTTCGGTGAAGTATTTTATTGCATCTGCTTTTGAAACTTCCGTACGCTTAAATTCGCTTCCTAATCGCGCCAATTCAAGCATTTTGTCTTCAATTTTTTTGAAGTCTTCTTGCGAAATTGTTTTTCCACCTAGGTCAATATCATAATAAAAACCATTTTCGATAGGCGGACCAATTCCGAATTTTGTTCCGGGATAAATTGTTTCCAATGCTTCTGCCATTAAATGTGCAGAAGAATGCCACAATGTTGATTTTCCTTCAACATCGTTCATCGTTAATAAAACTAGTTTAGCATCAGCATTTATTGGGCGCGTAGCATCCCAAATTTCGCCATTTACTTTGGCTGCTAAAACATTTCTTGCTAAACCTTCTGAGATGGATAGCGCAACTTGGTGCGCTGTAGTTCCTTTTGCGTATTCACGCACAGAACCATCGGGTAGAGTTATTTTAATCATTTTTTCAATTTTACCAAACATCCAAACAAACGGACGCAGGAATTAATAAGGGTGCAAAGATAATCGATTATGCGAGAAAATTATTAAAAATTTCAAATT
>JAHEYB010000011.1:19013-65099 GCA_023251805.1 Bacteroidota bacterium
GAAAAGAGGGCTAGGGAGATTGATGCGAATCTTCGTCAGGAGAAAAATCAATCTTCCAGAACGATGATTATCCTTCACATCATGATAGATTGCCACATCCCGCGAAAAATGCGGGACTCGCAATGACGGTTCAAATGAATTTATAGTAAAAAATTGTGCTTATCTCCCTTTGAAACCAATCAACATAATCATACAAGCTTTGTGTTCCACATCGGTATTGCTAGGTGGTATTTCATACACAATGGTATAGGTGGCGGGCATGCTTGGTTCGTAAGTCCAAGAAATGGTATTTGCGTCAATTATTTTTTCTGCAATTTTTATTTTAGGATTTGCTTTGTCGTAAATGCTAATCATTACTACTTCTTCAAAGGATGAAGAACAAAAAATCAATTCGTATTTCTGATTTTGAAAAGCAACAAATTCAATGGGTATGTTTTTATTTATTAGGTCGAAAGAAAATTCATTCATCAAAAAGCCATCGTATTTATATGGCTTTTTAATTTTAATTTGATTTTCTTCAATAATTTGAGAGATTTTATATTGAGAAAAAGAGGGAAAGGAAATCCATAAAAAAGCCGCTACTAGAGAGAATCTAAAAATACGAGGTAATTTTGTAATCATTGAATTAATCAACTATTTCTTCTTTTCCTGCGTAGCCTATCAGTAGAACCACACAGCCGGTTTTTACTTTGCCATCAACGCTTTTAGGGACTTCATACTCAATGTAGTAATTACCCGGTTTGGGTGGCTGGAACGACCAAAAATTATTATCAACACCTTGTGCATTATCATACACTTTATTTCTTCCTTTTTTAACTTTATTGCTTTTGTCGTAGATGTTCATTTTTACCGGTTCTTCAAATCCGGAAGAGCAAAATATTAAACGGTATTTCATCCCGCGAAAAGCAGAAAAAACAACTTCTTGTTTTTTCTCTTTATCATCAAATGTAAATTCAGTTACCACATATGCATCGTATTTATATGGCTTTGGCACATTGGGCTTACAGCTTTTCATAATCTGTTTTGCCTTACATTGTCCCAAAAGATTATGGTTAGTACAAAACATTGCACTAACCATAATTAAAACCGTAAAAATGAATTTACTTTTTTGCATCTTTTTATTTATATCCAACCATAAAAATCATACAGCCAGTTAATTTTTGACTAGTACTATCAGCCGGAACGTCATAATCAACAAACATTTTACGAGCACGAGGAACATCAAACACTAATTCTTTTTCATCTGCTTTAGCATCTTTGTTAGAATAGATAGATTCTCTCTTTTTTGCTTCTTTGTCCTTTGTATAAACGTTGATTTTAATTCCTTTGGGCATTCCTGAAGTATTAAAAACCAAGCGGTACTTCTCACCAATAAAAATAGGAACTTCAACCTCTAACTGCTGCGTTTTTTTTGTAAAATTAATTTTAGTGAATTTTTGGCTATCGTATTTAAACGGCTCCAATTTTTTCTTGCAACTGGTTGTAAGTGCTTTTTTATCACAATTATCTGCTGTTTGAATAGTGGTAAATCCAAAAACGAATAGCAGACCAACTAAACTTATATAAAATGCTTTATTACTCATTTTTAAGTGTTTTTTTAATGGATTCGTGAATACTTCGTATTTCATAATCTTAAATTTAATGTTTTTACTTTGGAGATTATCCTTTAATAAATTTCATTCGTAGCGTTTCAATTTTAGCAGTCAATTGAGCAACTTCATCATCAGTAAGTGTTAATTCTTTTTCTGTATCTTCAGTTGCTTCAGGATTCTCTTTCACTGAAGGCAAGCCATCATAAAGGTCTTTTACAACTACTAAATCAGCAATTAAACCAGTAATTGCAGGATCTTTTTTCTCCTCTGCTTTTAAAGCATTGATGATACTGCTTAAAATTGTCATTTGCTCAGCCAATTTACTGTTCAAAGATTTGTCTTTCCCTTTTTCGTACACTTTAGAACCAATGTACATACTTTCTACCCAAGCCCCAGCAAATACGATAGAAGTAATTTGTTGTTGATCGTTTTCATCTAAATACATGTCTGTTACCATTTGCAATTCAGCAATGATATATGCCAATGAATCTTCATTACTCAAATTTTTCTCAAAACGAGTAGACAAATTTCCTTGATCAAAAACAGTTCCCATACCTAAGTTATCGGCCAATTGACGACTCAATTTCATGTATGTCATTGCTTCTTGATTTTGCTTGTTTAATACAGCATACGACAAATCAGCACTGTAAACTCCTAAGTTAATTGCTTTGTTAAGGTTTGAAGTATATTTAGCAGGATCTTTCATATCGCTGGTAATTCCAGCTTTATATTTTAAGCCCGACTTCTTAAATATAGATGCGATTTGCAATGGCGATGGAAGTGAATACGTTACTTCTTGTGTTTGCACTTCAGCAACAACAGAATCTTCTGTAGGAGGAGTAACATTTTCTTCAGTAGTATCGCTTCCGCATGCTACCATAATCATACTAGCCGCAACAAACAATGCGCCTTTTATTGCAAGTGATTTTTTCTTTAAAAGCATTTTCTTATTAATTATTGGTTAATAAAACTTATGTGAAATTTCTGAAGGCTAAACTACAAAAAATTATCAATCTGCAAAAATCTTACGGATATTAAGGTTTTCTCTACTTATTGAAGTAAGATTGCTTGTTATTGATAATTCCTATTGATTTACCTGTAAACTTAGCTCCAATCAAAGGTGTATTAAGAGATTTAGAGTGAATGTGTTTCTTTTCGAAAACCCATTCCTTGTCAGGATTAAAGAGTGTTATGTTGGCTGTTTCTCCTTCGGCAATCTTTGATTCTTTAAGTTTCAATATTTTTCGTGGATTACAAGTTATGGCTTCAATAATGGTTGCTAATTTTATTTTTCCGCGATTTGAATTGAGTAGCCCAAACGCACTCTCTAATCCTATCATTCCATTTGAAGCGTAATCAAATTCAAGTTCTTTTGATTCGATATCTTGTGGGCGATGATCGCACGTTAATGTGTCGATTGTGCCGTCAGAAACAGCTTTTTTTATGGCATCTATATCTGCTTTGGTGCGAAGTGGAGGATTCAGCTTATAATTGCTGTCGAATCCATTCAATAAGCTATCTTCCATAGCAAGGTTATAAATGGTTGCCGAAGCTGTTACTTTAAGTCCTTTCGCTTTTGCGTTGCGGATAAGTTCAACAGATTTTTGCGTGGAAACGTTTGAGATGTGAATGGGAGCATTGGTGTATTCCGCAAGAAAGATGTTTCGGTCCACCATCAGCTCCTCTGCTAATGCAGGCATTCCTTTTAATCCTAACTGTGTGGAAACAATCCCTTCGTTCATTTTACCACCGTTAGAGACCGTTTTTTCATCACAATGTGTGAGAATCAATCCGTCAAAATTTTGTGCGTAGAGTAGTGCTCGCATCAATAATCCCGCATTGCCAACAGCTTTTTTATCATCTGAAAAAGCAACCGCTCCGGCCATTTTCATATCGTACATTTCCGAAATGTCCTGCCCTTCCTGCTTGTTTGATAAGGTTCCAATTGGATAAACATCTATTATAGCATCGGCTGTTTTGTTTTTTATATAAAGTACTTCTGCTTTTGAATGTATGGTTGGGTTGGTTGAAGAAACAAGTGCTACTCCTGTAAATCCACCACTGGCTGCAGCCTTTATCCCGCTTTCTAAATCTTCTTTGTGCTCAAATCCCGGGTCGCAAAAACTTACTTGCATGTCAACCCATCCATTTGAAATGTGCAAATTCTCTGATTCAATTACTTTCACATTTTTTTCAGGAATAATTTTCGATTTTATCGATTTAATTACTCCATTTTCAATTAATACATCCATGACTTTGTCGTTGTGTGCCGAGTTTGAGTCGATGATGTGTGCTTGTTTAATCAGAATGTTCATTTGTTCATTCGTTTATTAGTTTATTGGTCACTAATCCTATTCTCTATGTTTGTATACTTTTTGAATTGCCTAATGTTTTCTATTTCATGAATCTTAATAACAAAACTTCTACTGCTAAAAAAAGCAGTGCTAAAATAAGACAAAGTTTCCATAATTTTTTACCCTGATCTAATTCCATTAACGATTGTGTAATGTTTTTTGAGTCGAGCTCTAAAACATCTATATTCATTAGGTTCATTTCTTCTACTTTTTGCCTAAGTTCCTCCGTTTTATAGCAAGTCAAATCCGATTCTGTCCTATTAAAATTATAGGAAATGCCTCCAATTAGGTCGGTATTGGCATACAAATCGTAGTTGTTAGCTTCTTTTATTTGATTATGAATCTGAATAACTGTTTTAGAATCCAATAGCTTGTGCTCCGGAATAATGTCGAATTTTTTCGAACTATTTTTGATATGAAAAACATTTTCGCCCGTTACCACCATATTACTTTCTATTATTTCGTCTTTTCCAATAATATAAAAGAGCGGTTGGGAAAGTTGGCTGTGCATTCCTATTTTATAGAGCGTAGGAACAAAAATAGCATGCTTTGTGAGATTGCTGAACTCATCGGAAACTCCCACAGAGGAAATATATACTTTGCCCTTTTCTACTTCTTGCGAACTCAAAAATTCGTCTCCATTTTGAAGTTTTAATAAATACTGCTCATTGCTTCTGGTGGTTTTTGATAAAACATAATGTTCATTTACTTTTGGCAAATCTAAATTGGTAGCACTAAATGTTTTTTTGTCAAACACATCCTTGAATATACTATGTTCTAAATTTATTTTGTCGACTTTACTATTGGCTGTGTCCAATCGCTCATAATAACTTGTTCCTAAAGAAAGAAGAAACTCTTTATAGGAAGACAATTCTATCTCCTTATTAGGGAACACCAGCAAGCTTCCGCCATTTGTTACAAACCGTTTTAATTCTTGTCCCATCCCAGAAGAAATGGCCTTTAGTTCATTTAATACTACCAATTTGTTTTTACTCAATGACGAATAATCAATCTTGTTTTCTGCAACAGTGTTATAAATGAATAGCGAGTCGCCACCAAAAAGTTTTGTTATACTTGATCGTTCAGAATTTGCATTTGACTCAGAAATGCACAACACCGGGATGTTTTTTTCTACTTCAAAACTAAAATAGAAAGCATCATCAAAAGTCACTGGATAATCATTTAATTCGATTCTGCAATACTGCATACCACTTTCTTTAGAAGAGAATGAAAGTACGATTTCTGTCGCGCTATTTTTATCTACACTAAAGCTTGCAGGTGTTTTTTGTACATTATTAATAAATAATTTAATGGAATTATTTTCTAGCACTTTGTCTGACACATTTTTTATCCGCACATGCAATTTTTCAGTTTGGTTATATTGTCTGATCGGACTCTCAAACCAGCACGTATCAATATAAACATTGCTTTTTTCAGCTGCTATCAGTGGAATAAATTTGAATTGGATGCTCGTATCATTTTTAAAACTATTCCAATCAATTATACTCTTTTGAAAATCACTAATGATATAAGAAATTTTGTTTTTTTCGGTTTGCTGAAAAGCATCTGTTTGTCGCAAAACGATTTCTGATAAAAGTTTGGTACTTGGACTTATTTCAACATCATCCAGCAGTTCAATGAATTCTTCTTTATTTACTAATCGTTGGTGTTTGCCTTCAAAGTCGTTGGTTAATAATTGAAATCTATCGCTTGGCTTATACGCTGAAATAATCTCCAATGCTCGTTTTTTAGCTTCATCAAGCAATGTTCCATTTTTATTGATTGCCTCCATGCTAAAGGAATTATCAATAAAAATGCTTATGGTTTTATCTCCAACAGGCACTTTGTTATTATTAGAGAGAAATGGCTGAGAAAAAGCAAATACTAGGAAAGTAATTGCGAGTATTCTTGCAATCAATACAAGTAAATGTTTGAGTTTGGATTTCGCTTGTGTTTCTTGTTTTACTTCTTTTAAAAAGCGAACATTACTGAAATAAACAGTTTTGAATTTTCTAAAGTTAAATAAATGAATGATGATGGGGATTGCTATTGCTGAAAGTGCAAAGAGAAATGCAGGGTAGGTAAAGCTCATCAAAGGACAAATATAGTGTTTTTTTCAATAGTACATTAAAAACTGAACAAATCAGATTGCCCATTAAATTATAATGACTAACATTGAAAAAATTAAACGTATGAAAAATAAAAATTTGCTCTTATTGATTTTCGCTACTTTACTTGCTAATATTGGGAATGTTAAAGCTCAGGATACGTTGTATCTAAAAAATGGGGCAAAAATTGGTTCTAAAATTTTAGAAATTACACCTACAGAAATAAAGTATAAAAAGTTTGATAATATTGAGGGGCCAACATATACAACCCATGGCTCTGACATTAGTTTAGTGAAATACAAAAACGGAGCAATAGATACTATAAAAGTGGAACCACCTGCTGCGGTGGTTACTAAAACTCCATCAAAACCTGCTGAACCAAAACCAGCAGACCCGAATCCTGCCATCACTCCATTCGGACCGGTATTTAAGTACAATGGTAGACATATTAATGCGAGAGAGGCGCAAAAAATTATGTTGACCGTAAATGATTCAGAAATAAACCAGCATGTAAAAGCGGCTAAATTTTCGAAAAGTATGGGTTTACTGGGCTTCGTAGCCATTCCCACATTTATTTTCGGAGCAGGTTGGTCAGTATTTGCTCTTGCAAATAATAATGGCTCTTCTTCAGATATGTCTTATGGCCCTGGAATAGCTGGTGGAGCGGTTGCTGTGGCGTGTTTGGCTACGTCTATCACTTTTAATGTAAGAAAGAGGAAAAATATGAACGATGCTTTGGACCTCTACAATCAAAAATACTGATTAAAATTTCTCGAAAACGCCTAAGCCAAACAAGGCAAAATCATATTTCACAGGGTCTTTTGCATCAAATTTGCGAAGCTTAGTCGTTAACTCCTCAACTGCTTTCCAATCATTTTGTGTTCGAGTTAATAATCCAAGCTTTCTCGCTACATTGCCCGAATGCACATCAAGTGGACACATCAAGTGGGAGGGAAGTAAATCGGAATTCCAAATGCCGAAATCTACTCCTCGCTTATCTTTCCTTACCATCCAACGCAAATACATGCACAAGCGTTTGGCAGATGAATTTTCAGAAGGATTGGAAACGTGTTTTCCTGTTCTGTGCGGATAATCAATGGAAAAGAAAAGAGTTCTAAAATTACTGATGGCTTCTTTGCAATCGGGATTCGAAAATGCTTTTTCTAAACCGCCATGTTTTTTGTATATATTTTGCAAAGACTTCATGAAAAACACAGCATCTACCGAATTAAAAGTGCGATGCACAAAACCATCAAATCTTTTTAAATCTTTTGTTTTCTCAGACATCACAAAATCGTAAGGATTATTTCCCATTAATTTCATTAGTTTATTTGCATTGCTGATAATAGTTACACGTTGTCCCCAAGCAATAGTAGCTGCTAGAAATCCGGCTATTTCAATGTCTTCTTTTCGAGAATATTGATGTGGGATAGAAATAGGATCACTCTCAATAAAATCAAGTCGATTGTATTTATCGTATTTTTCTTCGAGGAAAGAATGTAGTTCAGAATTAATCATTTTCAATTTTCTGCACCAATCTTTTTAATGATTCATCAATCCGCTTAAAAAAACGATAGCGTTGTTTTTCCGCTACACCACTTATCAAATTTGATTTTCGAATCAAGTTTTTTAACCATAAATCTGTTTCATTACAAAATCCGGGATTGGTCGTTAACATTACATTAAACGTGTGATAAGAAACATAAGCACCTTTCATTGGGCCCATTTGAGACATCACGCAATTGTTCCCTATCATCACATCGCTGTGATAAAGCGCATAGCTTCCTTTATCTGATTTATTGTTTGAATCCAATTTCACATTCAATTCAGCTTGCTTACTAATGCGCGCAAATAGTAATCCCAACTCTTCACAAACCTTCAATGCGTCTGATTTACTATGAAAGGCTCCCGAATCCCAATAAAATTCAATTTGTTTTAATGTGCTTGTTACTGTATCATCTGACCAAATTTCTATCGAATTAATTTTAGAATAGGCATCGTAAATATCCTTTGCTATCGCTAACAAATCTTCATCCACATGAATGGTATCAAATTTTTTGTCTTCGAAGCCAGGAGCATTTAAAATGGACCTGTTCCAATAGAAAATCTTAAATGCAGAAAGATAAGGGTGAGCAAAATTTTGAAAAACTGGAATGTCTTCTGCCGCATAAATCACAGAACGATCATTTTCCGGAAACTTTAGAACTGTCAAAACATCTTTTCGCATGTTTTCTAAATATTCTCGGAAAGTATTAACATGTCCACTCAATTGTTGATAGGAAAAACTAACAGTATTTCCACCACTACTATTGCTAATAAATGCATCAAAAGAAATTTTAAAATGTTTGCATATCAAAGCTATTTCTTCAATACTCAATGCAGTTTCTCCTCGAATTCTTCTGTAGGCACTGTCGTTACTTACTCCTAGCAAATCGGCCAATTCGTCCACCAACGAAATATTGCCGGGCAAAGCCGCTTTTATTTTGCTCATTAAGATACTTTGTGCTGATTCGGTCTCTTTTTTAGGCATAATAGTTCAGTGTTATTTGATAAAACGTATAGTAATCATTTGCAATTTTTACTAAATATATAACATTGATTTGCAAAAAATGCAAATTTCTCTTTTTTTTTTAGTGTCTCTCCGTTTTATTTGCGCATCGTGCGTCTAAAGTCCTTTGCTGTAGCGGAATTCCGTTTCTTCAGGCTTTTTTTCCACCATACATTTGCTTCAGAAATTAATCAAACAACCCAAAATGAAAAAAGTAAAACAAATCACCTTAATAAGCATTCTGTTAATGTTCACATTAAAGAACATGAATGCGCAAACAATCTCTTCCGTTTCCGATTCAAGCATTTTTTCGGCAAGAGTAACTGAAGCTACTATATACAGTAGAGAAGATTTTAGAAAAAACAAAAGAGCATTCAAACAATCAAAACCCCGCCCTGCAACTTTCCGCTTGTTTATGAATAGAACCTTCGCTCCGAAATTATCGGTAGACCTATTAGACGGAAAAGGAATTCATCTTTTCAGCATTACCGAAATGGGACCTATTCCTACTATGAATGTTGGTGCAAGAATTAATGCAGGAATTAAAATCACAATCTAAAATAACCCCTAAATCTAAATAAAATGAAAACAGAAATTCAAATAGTATCAAAACCCGAAACAATTTTAAAATGCAGCATTTTCTTGTTTGCACTTTCCATTATAGTATGTGCAATAGAAAATCTAAACATCACAGAATTATTTCACAACCTTTTTTTCTTTTAAACTAAACAATACCATACCCCATGGAACGCAAAGCATTTATCAAAACGATTATTTTGGCCATGACCGGAACAACAGTTTTGGGCAACAACAATCCTATCCAAAACTTGCTTTCTAATTCAAGTGAAGAAAAAAACAAATGGATGGACATTCTAGAATTTGCCAGATGGTGCCCTTCCCCTCATAACACTCAACCGTGGAAGGTGAAAATCATTTCGGATAATAAAGCAGAGATTTTTTATGAGCCGACTCGACTTGTGCCTGAAGAGGATCCATTGTCTGCTTTTATGATTATTGGAATGACCATGTTTTGTGAGTGTATAAAAATTGCTGCTACTCCTTATGGATTAACCGGACAAATTAAATATGCCGAAGAAGAAGTACTAAATGCAAATGCAAAAAATCTACAGCTATTTGCAACAATTGAGCTTCATGCAGATAAGAACACAAGTGCTCCCGATAGAGAATTAATCAAAAAAAGAAAAACCTCTCGATTACATTATCAAGGGAAAGCAATTGAAAGCACTATTGCCAATGAACTTCAAAAAATTGTAGTCGAATACGACAATAAACTAACTGTTTCTAATGAAAAGAAAATGGTTGAATTTGTTTTAGACCTCAACGGTTATACACTTTTTAGTGATATGGATGATGATAAGGTAAGAACAGAAATTAGCAAATGGGTGAGAACAAAGGATGAAGATGCTCACAAAACCAATGATGGGCTTTGGTATCACTGCATGCGGTTCCCAGGATACTTAATGAATAATTTTTTCTTTCATCACGAACGCTTCGCAGGAAAAAGAATTAGGAAAGTACTGACAAAAGTGTACCGCGATTCAATGAAAGGTACAAAAACAATTGCATGGATAGAAGGTAATTTTAATACGAAAGCAGATTTTATTAATTGCGGTAAATCAATGATTTATATGTGGCTTCACATGACGAAGCACAATATTTTTCTTCATCCTTTTGGCTCCGTAATTACAAATCCGAATGCAAACAAACAATTACAAGAAAAAGTTGCCCCTCAAGAAAATAAAAAATTATGGCTACTCATGCGATTAGGATATAGCGATGAACCGCCTAGAAGCTTACGATTGCCCGTAACAGAAATCATCATCAACTAAAAAACAAACAACCCTAAACCCCTAAAAAAATGGAAACAAGCCTAAAAACAACGGTAACAAGTTCGATAGAACTATCAAAGACTTGGATATCAAAAGTGAAAACAGCTCCAAATCATTTTCTTTTAAATGGTATTGCAGTACTGTCAAATATCATCAAACAATTAATGCTAAAAAGTGATTTTACTAGCAAATTAATCTTTATGCCAGGCATTGAGCAATTGAGATGGAACATTGGCAAAATAAGAGCTTACCGTCAATTTACAAAAGCAAAAAATTCAGTGCCTGCATACAATCACTTTCTTCAAAATAAAAAATTTGATGTTGCTACATTAAATAGTGTGAATACAATTTTAGAAAGCATTCCCGAAATCGACAAAGAATCATATGTAAAAAAATATAGCATAGATGAACGTTGTGTGGGAGGTAAAATTCCTACAAGAGGTGTATTGATTGACGAGTCGAGTGGAAGCAGTGGAATCCCTTCCAATTGGGCTAGAGGTGAATTTGAAAGAAAAACAAACAAAAGAATGATTGAATTGTCGTTGTATGGATTGTTGGGGAATGATCCCAAATTCATCATCAATGCATTTGCATTAGGTCCTTGGGCAACTGGAATAAATGTTACCATGTCACTTACAAGCTCTTCGATTTTAAAATCTTTGGGGCCCGATATTCCTAAAATAATTAATACACTCAAAATGTTTGGAACATCCAGAGAATATGTAGTAATGGGATATCCTCCTTTCTTAAAAATGTTAGTTGACAATAATGAAATCGATTGGAAAAAATATTCAATTTCATTCATTTTTGGTGGGGAAGCAATGAGCGAAGGAATGAGAGAATATATTCAGAACAAAGGAATCAAAAAAGTATATGGCTCTTATGGTGCTTCCGATCTAGAGCTTAATCTAGCTGGTGAAAATGATTTTACAATCAAGCTAAGAAAACTCCTTTCTAAAAACACTGCATTGGCATCCGACCTACTAAAATGCAATGGCGCAATTCCAATGATTTTTCGATTTAACCCGGCTGATTTTTTTATGGAAACAAATGCAGAAGGTGAATTACTAGTCTCTATTTGCCGCCCAGGTTATTTAGCACCTAAAATAAAATATAATATTCATGATTTAGGACATGTGGTTAGGATTCCGGAATTAAAAAAAATATTGGCAAAGCATGGAATGACAATCGAAGATATTGGAACACTTGATACTGATTTACCATTGGTTTTTCACTATGGAAGATCGGATATGGCTGTAGCTTATTTCGGGTGCAAAATAACGCCTTCTGAAATCGAACAAACCATTTTTAAAATCGATTGGTTATCTAAAATCACTAGAACTTTTTCAATGGATACATATGAAGATGCATCGCATAACAAAAAGTTAGCATTTCACATTGAACTATGCCAAGGTTTGAACGCTACCGATTTTAATGCTAATCAAGCAACACAAACAATTATTGAAGAATTATCAAAAACGAATCAGGATTTTCAAAAATCCATCACGATGGTGGCAACAGATCAAATCCCCGAAGTTGTTTTTTGCAATTACCAAACTGGAACTTTTGCTCAAAATGACATTCGCATAAAATTAAAATACATCAACAATAATTAATCTAACCCCTAAAACTAGAAATAATGAAAACAATTCAAAAACTGATTCCTACTGTTCCTGAAATCAAAAACAGTGAGTCATTCAAAAACTTGAAAATTTCAACAGAAAATCTACTTCTGTTTCTCAATTTGAACATGCTTGAAAAATATTGTAAAGAAACATTCGACCTATATTCTTCTGCAATGGGAATAAAAAAATGGTCGCTGCTCATTTTCATAACTATTTTTAGTCTGACGACCAATGCTCAAGAAGTGAAAATGGAAAAAGCGAGTTCGAGGCCGAGTATTACCGTTCTTAACATAGACACCAAAGGATTAAATCTTGATCCTACACAAATGGGAAATATGGTACGGATTGAATTGGAAAAACTCGACACATTTGAAGTAATGGATAGATACGATGTTTCCTATGTGGTAGAAAAAAATAAATTAAACATAAACAATTGCTATGGTAAAATATGTTTGCTGGAGGTTGGTTCAATCATTAATTCTGAAAAAATGTTTACCGGAAATGCCGAACTTATAGGAGAAACAATTATCATGAACTTTCGATTGATTGATGTAAAAACAGGAAAAATTGAAAAAGCAAGAGTTGATGAATACCTCAATTTGCCGAAGGAGTTGCAGGCAATGACAAAAATTTCAATCCGTAAAATGTTTAACAAACCTGTTGATGAACCTTTGCAAACTTATTTAACAAAGAAAAACGGATATGAAAGTTCAACAATTAATCCAAATCAAACCAGTGTTAATTTATCGGGACCAAGAAGTGGATTTACTTATTTTACAGGTGATGCCGGAGCAAGGTTGCAGGCACCTAGAAGCGAAGGCGGTTATAATTCGTATCCATTAATGTTTCAATTTGGTTATCAATTTGAAGTTCAATATTTGAATGAAGGAAATTACCAAGCACTTTTCGAATTTTTACCAACGGTAACAGGATTCAATCAAAACGTATTTATTCCCAGCGTAACAATCATGAATGGATTCAGAAATAACAAACGTGGATGGGAAATAGCATTCGGACCAACTTTTGGATTAGTAAACAAAGCAAACGGATACTTTGATGCTGAACAAACCTGGCATTTAGAAAATGAATGGGCCGATTCTACCGCTGTAAACCCGTACAAAGTAGAAAAACGATTAGACAGTAGAGGTTCGTATGAATTACAAGCAGGTTTTATTATAGCTGTAGGAAAAACGTTTAAATCAGGCAAATTAAATATCCCGGTAAATATTTATGCTGTTCCAAATAAAGATGGGATAAGAGTGGGGGCCTCATTCGGCTTTAATGCGAAGAGGAGATAAAAAAGTGGGTTGCTTTTTTTGTCCCCGCATGCATGTGCGGGGACTTTTTAGTTAAACTTAGTTTTGAAAAAACTTAGTTTAACTTATCCCGATGAATATCGGGATCTGCTATTGAAACTAAATCTGAATACTTAGTTTTGAAAAAACTTAGTTTAAATATCCCGATGAATATCGGGATCTGCTATTGAAACTAAATCTGAATACTTAGTTTTGAAAAAACTTAGTTTAAATATCTCGATGAATATCGGGATCTTATTGAAAGAGCACTCGTTTTTTTATTCAATTTTCTTCATATCCAGCTTTCTCAATTTTGGAGCTAGCTGATAGGTTCCAGCAACTATCAGTATTGTCATAATACCGCCAAAAATCACGGAACGAACCAATCCCATAGCAACAGCGGTTAAAGCTGATTCAATTCCACCAATTTCATTAGAAGAACCAATAAAAATACTATTCACGGCCGAAACTCTTCCTCGCATTTCATCGGGCGTTGCCAATTGTAAAATGGTATGTCTAATAACTACACTCACATTATCAAAAGCACCGGTTAAGAATAAAAAGAACAGAGATAAATAATAGTTCGTAGAAACAGCAAAAAAGATAGTAGCTACTCCAAACAAGGCCACATTGATAAATAAATTCCTCCCGGCATTTTTAGTAATTGGTTTATACGCTAAAATTATTGCGGTAAAAATTGCTCCTAGTGCAGGCGCAGAGCGCAAAAAGCCAAGCTCGGTTGAACCTACATCTAATATATCATTTGCGAAAACAGGAAGCATTGCAACTGCTCCACCAAATAACACTGCGAATAAATCCAAAGAAAGTGCTCCCAATATTAATTGATTGCTAAAAACAAATTTTATCCCTCCACCCAGACTTTGCCCCAATGTTTCTTTTTTTGTTTTTACTGGAAGAGGTTTTGATGCGATAAAGGAAAAAGAAAAAATAGAAAGAATAATAAATAGTAAATTGATGGTATATGCCGTTTGAAAATTGATGGCACAAACAATTCCTGCTATAGCCGGGCCAACCACTGCACCCACATGCCAAATGCTGCTGTTCCAAGTAGCAGAATTTCCGTAATGTTCGCGTGGTACAATTTGCGACATGAATGCGGGAAAAGCAGCAGAAATAAACCCTCTAACAATTCCAATAAAACCAAACACCAAATAAATGGGCAAGACCCCATAATTTTTCAAAATACTGGATGATTCAAGCGAGAAATAGAGGAGGGCGGAGGTAGAAAGAATCAACAAAGAAATAGATATCATTATGATACGTTTTCTACTCACACTATCGGCAACATGTCCGGAGACCAATGAAACAAAAATAAATGGAATTGCTTCAGCTAAACAAATAAACCCTAAAGCAAGCTTACTATGAGTCAGTTCATATACTTGCCAACTTACAATCACGCTCTGCATTAATATGGCAAGCGTCAAAAAGAACCTGGTATTAAGAAAAAACAAAAACTCTTTTATTCTTAAAGCTGCATAAGGGTCGTGTAATGTTTTCTTTTCTAGCATATTTTTAACAAATTTATGGTTAATTTTGTCGAAACAATATTTAATTCTATAAAATGAAAAAACTCATACTGTTGCTTATTGCAGTAATTGCAATGTCTTCAATTAAAGCTCAAAAAATTTCTGCAGACAATGTTCCTCAGCCGGTGCTTGATGCTTTCAAAACAAAGTTTTCGATTGCCGAAAAAACTGCTTGGGAAATAGATTATGACAATTACGAAGCGAATTTTGTGGTTGGGAAAACCGATTTTTCCGGAATATTCGACAAAGAAGGAAAATGGTTGGCAACAATTACTTATTTAAAACCTTCTGAACTTCCAAAGAATATTAGAGAATCACTTAGTAAAAAATATGGGGAGCTAAGTGCTTATAAAATTGAAGATGCAATAAAAATGGAAAAAGAAAAGGAAACTACATATGAAATGGAAATTATTAGAGGAGAAAACACCTACGAAGTGGAATTTGACAACGAAGGTGAGATGATGAAAGAAGATAAAAAGTCGGAAACGAAAAAAGAATAAAAAAAAATCCCCCCGAACACTCGGAGGGATTTTTTTATTCTTCTTTTTTACTTTTTTTCGGTTTACTTTCTTTCGGCTTGTTGATTTTAATTCTGATTTCGTTTTTTGCTTTATCAAAATCCACATCAATTACATCGCCCTCACTTAAATTTGATTTAATGATTTCTTCAGCCAAAGGATCTTCGAGATACTTTTGAATGGCGCGTTTTAAAGGACGTGCACCGAATTGAACATCGTACCCTTTATCAGAAATATAATCTTTCGCTTCATCCGAAATCTTGATGCTATAGCCCAATCCATTAATACGACCATATAAACTGTTTAATTCAATATCAATAATTTTATGAATGTCTTCTCTAGATAAAGAGTTAAACATCACCACATCATCAATACGATTTAAAAATTCAGGAGCAAATGCTTTCTTCAAAGCACCTTCAATAACTCCTTTTGCGTGATCATCTTCCACATCTTTTTTTGCAGAAGTAGAGAAACCAACACCTTGACCGAAATCCTTTAACTGACGAGCGCCAATATTAGACGTCATAATAATAATCGTATTTTTAAAATCAATTTTACGACCTAAACTATCTGTCATCATTCCATCATCCAAGGCCTGCAACAATAAATTGAAAACATCGGGATGCGCTTTTTCAATTTCGTCTAATAATACAACAGCATAGGGGCGTCTACGAACTTTTTCGGTTAACTGACCACCTTCTTCATAACCAACATATCCCGGAGGCGCTCCAACTAAACGAGAAACAGCAAACTTCTCCATATATTCACTCATATCGATACGAATCAATGCATCATCATTATCAAATAAATACTTCGATAATATTTTTGCTAACTGCGTTTTACCAACACCTGTTGGACCCAAGAAAATAAATGATCCAATTGGCTTATTAGGGTCTTTTAATCCTGCACGGTTACGCTGAATTGCTTTTACTACTTTTTTAACCGCTTCTTCTTGTCCTATTACTTTCCCTTGTAAAAGCTCTGCCATCTTCACTAATTTGTCGCCTTCATTTTGTGCGATACGCTGAACAGGAACTCCTGTCATCATTGCAACCACTTCAGCAACATTATCTTCACTCACCATTTCGCGGTGTGTTTTGCTTTCTTCTTCCCAGGTTTTTTTGGCGATATCTAATTGCTCTAACAATGTTCGCTCTGTATCTCTTAATCGAGCAGCTTCTTCATATTTTTGGGAACGAACAACTTTATTTTTTTCTTCTTTAATGTCTTCTAATTTTTTCTCAATCTCTACAATGTTTTTTGGAACATTTATGTTAGTGATGTGAACACGGGAACCCGACTCATCCAAAGCATCAATTGCTTTATCAGGTAAGTGACGATCGGTGATATAGCGTGCTGTTAAAGACACACAAGCTTTAATAGCTTCATCGGTATAAGTTACATTGTGATGGTCTTCGTATTTTGATTTAATGTTATTTAAGATTTGAATTGTTTCTTCCTGAGTAGCAGGTTCCACAATTACTTTTTGGAATCGTCTTTCTAAAGCACCATCTTTTTCGATGTATTGACGGTACTCATCCAATGTGGTTGCACCAATACATTGAATTTCTCCACGGGCTAAAGCGGGCTTAAACATGTTGGATGCATCCAAAGAGCCCGAAGCTCCACCGGCACCAATAATGGTATGAATTTCATCTATGAATAAAATAACATCTGGTGATTTTTCAAGTTCATTCATTACTGCTTTCATTCGCTCTTCAAATTGACCACGATACTTTGTGCCGGCCACTAAAGAAGCTAAATCAAGTGTAACAACTCGTTTACCAAATAATACACGGGAAACTTTTCGCTGAACAATACGCAACGCTAAACCTTCTGCAATAGCAGATTTACCAACGCCAGGTTCGCCAATTAAAATTGGATTGTTCTTTTTTCTTCGAGATAATATTTGAGAAACGCGTTCTATTTCTTTTTCACGTCCTACGATAGGGTCCAATTTTCCTTCTTCAGCAGCTTTGGTTAAATCGCGGCCAAAATTATCCAATACAGGTGTTTTAGATTTACTATCCACAGGTTTTTTTGTGCTGCTGGCACTAAACGAATCCTCATCTGCATCATCATCAGAAGGCGTTCCAGGGAATTCAGCTTTAGGGTCGGATTTTGAAAGTTCTAATTCACTTTTCATAACGTCATAGTCAACTTTAAATTTTTGTAATGATTTTGTAGCCACATTATCTTCATCTTTGAGGATAGATAATATCAGGTGTTCAGTGCCAATGACAGCACTTTTAAACAATTTCGCTTCTAGATAAGTAATTTTTAAAGCTCTTTCGGCTTGTTTCATTAATGGAATATTTGCCAAATTACTAACCTTGTGATTACCCGTTCCTATTGATTGTTCAATGATTTTGCGCAATTCTTGTAAATCAACATTTAATGATTTTAACAAGCGAACAGCAGTTCCCTCGCCTTCACGGATAATTCCTAAAAGTAAATGCTCGGTTCCAATGTAATCATGACCCAAACGTAGCGCTTCCTCTCTGCTATAAGTGATTACATCCTTAACTCTTGGTGAAAATTTAGCTTCCATAATGCTGTGTTTTAATTATTTACTTAAACGTTTTTAATTATTCAAGAGTTACTTTTACTAACAAATATAATCGTTTCAAGTACGATATCAAAAGTAATTACTCCTTTTAAAGTTGACTGAGTGGTTCACTTAATTTTATTAACAAAAGCATGGTTAATATGTTGATAATTTAATACTCAAAATCGCTTTTGTCTCCCACTAAATAAGTATTTTCGAACCTCCTAAAACACAAGGGATTTATCAATTATTGTGCTACGAAATAAATTATGACAAATCTTCTGAAAAATCAGAAGAAATAAAGTAAAAAAACAGAATCCACCTTCGCTAAAGCTATGTGTGGATAAAAAACGAAATTATGGCAGACGGAGAAAAAATCATTCAAATCAACATTGAAGAAGAAATGAAATCAGCCTACATCGATTATTCGATGTCGGTAATTGTGTCTCGAGCACTTCCTGATGTACGAGACGGCTTAAAACCGGTACACAGAAGAGTTTTATTTGGAATGCTCGACTTAGGCGTAATGTCTAACCGACCTCATAAAAAATCAGCGCGTATTGTTGGGGAGGTCTTAGGTAAATATCACCCCCATGGCGATACATCGGTTTACGATGCAATGGTGCGTATGGCGCAAGATTGGAGTTTGCGTTACCCTTTGGTAGATGGACAAGGAAACTATGGTTCAGTTGATGGTGACAGTCCGGCTGCAATGCGTTATACCGAGGCGCGTTTGAAGAAAATTGCTGAGGATTTGCTGGTTGATATAGAAAAAGATACTGTTGATTTTACACCCAATTTCGATGATTCTCTGGAAGAACCGAGTGTTTTACCCACCAAAATCCCGAATCTATTAATTAATGGAGCCTCCGGAATTGCTGTTGGTATGGCTACAAATATGCCGCCACACAATTTAACTGAAATTATTAAAGCAACTGTCGCATATATTGATAATAGAGCCATTGATGTTGCAGGATTAATGCACTATGTGAAAGCACCCGATTTTCCAACTGGAGGAATTATTTATGGTTACGAAGGCGTGAGAGATGCATTTGAAACTGGAAGAGGAAGAATTGTGATGCGTGCTAAAACCAATATAGAGATTACAGATGCGGGCAGGGAAAGAATTATTGTAAACGAAATTCCTTTTCAGGTAAACAAAGCGGAAATGATTCGCAAAACAGCTGACCTGATTAACGATAAAAAGATAGAAGGCATTTCGGATATCCGTGATGAATCCGATAGAGACGGAATGCGCATTGTGTATGAGATTAAGCGTGATGCAATCACAAATGTTGTTTTAAACAATCTATATAAATATACCGAACTTCAAACTTCTTTTAGTGTAAACAACATTGCCTTGGTGGGTGGCCGCCCGATGATGTTGAACTTAAAAGACATGATTGTCCATTTTGTTGATCACCGTCACGATGTAGTTGTTCGCAGAACAAAATATGAATTGGCCCAAGCCGAAAAGCGTGCGCACATATTGCAAGGATATTTGATTGCTTTAGACCATATGGACGAAGTAATTAAGTTGATTCGGGCTTCTGCTACACCTCAAATTGCACAAGACGGATTAATGAGCAGCTTTGGATTAAGTGAAATTCAAGCCAAAGCGATACTTGAAATGCGCTTACGTGTACTTACTGGTTTAGAGAGAGATAAGATAAAAGAAGAATACGATACCTTAATGGAATTAATTAAGTATTTAAAAGAGGTTTTGGAAGACGAAACCTTACGTATGGCGATTATCAAAGATGAGTTGTCGGAAATGCTTGAAAAGTATGGTGATGAGCGAAGAACAGAAGTAGTGTACGCTTCGGGTGATTTTAAAATGGAAGATATGATTGCTGATGAAGATGTAGTAATTACTATTTCGCATATGGGCTATATCAAACGTACTCCATTAACTGATTACAGAACGCAAGGCAGGGGAGGAAAAGGGGCAAAAGGAAGTACAACCCGCGATGAAGATTTTATCGAACATTTATTCATAGCATCTACGCATAACTATTTATTGCTGTTTACAGAACAAGGACGCTGTTTCTGGATGAGAGCGTTTGAAGTGCCAGAAGGAACTCGTACTTCTAAAGGAAGAGCAATTCAAAATTTGATTAATATCCCAAGTACAGATAAGGTAAAAGCATATATCAATGTGAAAGACCTTACCAACGAGGAGTACATCGCTAATAATTTTATTATTATGTGTACTAAAAATGGTATAATTAAGAAAACTACTTTGGAAGCCTATTCACGTCCACGTCAAAATGGTATAAACGCCATTACTATAAGAGAGGACGATGCTTTGTTAGAAGTATTGTTGACCAATGGAACCAACGAAATTATGTTGGCTTCAAAAGCAGGGAAAGTAGTCCGTTTCAACGAAGCAAACGTTCGTCCAATGGGAAGAAATGCTTCAGGAGTGAGAGGTATCAATTTGGGTGAAGAAAAAGGAAATGAAGTGGTAGGAATGATTGCGATGCCGGATCAATTGAGCAATGTAATGGTTGTTTCTGAAAAAGGATATGGAAAACGCTCTGAAATTGAGGAATACCGTGTTACTAAGCGTGGTGGTAAAGGTGTAAAAACCATTAACATCACAGATAAAACTGGTAATTTAATTGCAATTAAAGATGTTACTGATAAAGATGGCTTGATGATTATCAACCGCTCCGGAATTATCATTCGTTTAGCAATTTCTGAATTACGCGTAATTGGCCGCGCTACACAAGGAGTGCGTTTAATTAATATGAAAGAAGGAGACGAAATAGCTGCTGTGAGTAAAGTAGAAGTAGAGGAGGAGATTGAAGAATCAACTACAATGGAAACCCCAAGTCCAGAATATGGAAATGATGGAACTGATGCGTCTTCTGAAAACACAGAAAATGATGGCAAGGAACTTGATACTCCGCCAACTGAATAAAGCCTTACCCCTCAATCCCCCCTCCGAAAGAGAGGGGGCAATAGGTGAGAAACTCAAAAAATAAAATAAATTTTTATGACAAAACTAACCCTATCAATTCTTGCAATAGCTATTACTATTACTAGTGTTGCACAAAATGTTAAAATTGTAAACGCCAAAAATTATTTGCGTGATTTTTCTGAATCGAAAGACCTAGAATCATTAAACAAAGCAAAAGAAAACATCGATTTGGCTGCAGTACATGTGGACACAAAGGATTTGGCTAAGACACAAGCCTTAAAAGCACAAGTGTATTTAACCATTTTTGATAATAATCTTCGTTTGGAAACAGAGAAGTTAACTGCAACAATTACCGATCCAAACAAACGTAATTTGGCTGCATATCAAGTTACCGGCTCTGAGTCATTGGCTGCAGCTTATGAAGGGTGTGCTGCTTCAAAAACATTGGACGTAAAAGGAAATTACACTTCTGAAGTAAATTCTTATATAGCTAAAATTGCTTCTCATTACGAAAACAAAGCCATTGCTGACTACAATGCCAAGAAGTATGCGGAAGCGCTTCCTTGTTTTGAAAAAGCCTATGAAATAAATGGTTCTAAAGACACCACTACACTGGGAAATTGTGCCTTGGTGGCCGACAGAGCAGCGAATTATGATAAAGCCAAAGTATATTACCAAAAAATGATTGATAACAAACAAGGATACGGTAATACTTATTCGTCCTTGGTAAATGTATATTTAAACATGAAAGATAGCGTGGGAGCTATGGAAATCCTAAAAAAAGGACGTACCACTTATCCGAACGATATTAATTTGGTAATAACAGAAACAAATTACTTTTTAAAAATAAACAACAGCAAGGAAGCATTAAACAATTTAAACATTGCCATAACTGCAAAACCTGCTGATGCAAATTTGTATCTGGTAAGGGGAAATATTTATGATAATCTTGCAAATCCTAAAGATGCTGCCAACAAAGACGTAGACAAGCCAAAAGATTATGAAAAATTGATTGGTCAAGCAGAAGCAGATTATAAAAAATCAATCGAATTAAAAGCTGATTACTTTGATGCACTTTATAATTTAGGCGTTTTGTATAACAACCATGGTGTAGCTCTGAGTAAAAAAGCAGATGTTATTACCGACAATGCAAAATACAAAGAAGCCAACGACCTTGCTACTGCAGAGTTTGCTAAGGCCTTGCCAATTTTGGAAAAGGCCTTGGAAGTGAGTCCAAAAGACAGAAACACAATGTATGCTTTAAAGCAAATTTATGCTAGAACGCAACAACCAGAAAAGGTAAAAGCAATAAATGACAGATTGAAGAACAATTAAGGCTTCCACCTAATTGGGATTCATTAAGCGGGGAACAGAAATGTTTTCCGCTTTTTTATTTATCTTTCTTGAGACGACTAATCGTTTGCTCAATATTTTTTTCGGAGGACATAATGGCTTGTTGAAGGCGCTTAGCATATTTAATACTATCAGTGATCTCGGAGTTTTTAATCTCTACTAATTCTTTTTGTTTTTGAATTTGTTTTTCGGCAACATTGTTTGTTTTAAGAAATACGATAATCAAGTAGAGGCACAATGCAAACGGAACAATTATAACATAAGGCTGAGCAGGTAATTGTTGGCTTTCGGGGATTCCAAAATCTAACTTTTTGCCCATAGTATAACATGTTAAAACCAAAACAAAAATGCTTATAAATGGAATTAATCGTAAAGCTCCTTTTTTTGGACCAAAAATAAAAAGGATAAAAATAATAAAGGACATCGTCCATAAGCTACCCGACATTTCCGGTTTTGCTTCTTCAATGTAAACGCTGCCAAACGAAGTGATGGTTTGTTGTATAATATACCAATTCCCGGCCAACCTTAAGTTTTGTTTGTATTTTAAGATGAAAGGAATTGTCATTAAGGAAGAACAAGCAAAAGTGATGACATAAACATGGTACCAGAGTCCGGCTGCAATCAAATTCCCATAAAATGCTAGTCCGAGAATCAAAAAGAAAAGAGTGTAATCGTAGGTGAGTTCGATACGTGCTTTTTCAAAAACATCATCTGTTTTCGCCAGGTAGTCGCCAATGAACCAGTTCTTTAATTTTTTCATGTTTTACATACTAAACTTACAACAAAGCAATTTACCCAGAGTAGGTGAAAGCGAGTATTTGAAATTATTTATATATATTTGTATATCAATTAAATAAAACTTAACATAATATTAATTATAAGACAAAAATGTATTTAAATACTTAAATATAAGCTATATACAGCAATTACTTAAAAGTAAGTACTTTAAGGAGCTTAAATCGTTATATTTCAATTGAAACAGCAGTATAAAGCTTATTCAAACTCAAACTTAATTTGCGTTTATATTCGTCCTGTAACCATTTCACATAGTTATCGGTGCTGGAACAAATACAGTAAGAATATTTTTTTACGCGTCCTTCAATATCATCGTTCAAAAGTCTAACAAGTTCTGCTGCTTCAAAATAATCGCTGGCGTTTTCAAAACAAATTCGGCTATGGTGTTCTATCGATCTTTCAATAGCAGTCATTGGACGTAAACCTTGTTTAGATACCAAGGCATATTCCTCTTTCATGTTAAAATCGATATTTTCCGACTTACTGAACTTCGCTCTTAATTCAGCAGGCATTTTATAACTGAAATTTCTTTCAATTTCTCTGTCGTTCCAAAGGCTTTCCAAATAAAAATCCGGAGCTCTAAAAATGTCGTGCCAATTCACATAGGAATCCCACAATCCAAACCTGGCTGCATTATTTCCTAAATCAATAACATTAAATGTTGATTTATTAGGTAAAATACGCGAACCTCGTCCAATCATTTGATGGTATAAAGTCAACGATTTGGTGGCTCTGTTGATGATAATTGATTCAACTGTTGGTTCATCAAAACCGGTTGTTAAAATACCAACAGAAGTTAAAATAGCATCCGGTTTGGTTTTAAACCAATGCAAAATTTCTCTTCTTTCTTGTTCACTATTGGTATTGTCCAGATGCCTGATTTCATAGCCGGCATTGGTAAAAAGCGAATGAACATGAATTGATGTATTTATTCCATTATTAAATATCAAGGTTTTTTTACCTTTCGATTGTTCTTCATAAGCTCCCACCAACTTTTCCTGCATCAAATAATTAGTATACAATCTGTCTGATGAGCTTACCGTATAATCGCCATCAATACCCACTTTCAAGGAACCTAAATTTACATCATAGCTATGGGTCGTTGCTTTTGATAAAAACCCCTTTTCAATAAGCGAAGCAATGGAATGTCCTACAATTAATTCGTCATACGTTTCCTTCATTGGTAATTTAATATTGGAACTCAGAGGCGTTGCCGTTACTCCAAGAATGACACTTTTCTCTAAAAACTTAAATAATTTTTTAAAAGAATTATAATGTGCTTCATCAATAATTACCAAACCAACTTGCTCCACTTCCAGCTTTTCATCTTGCAGTCGATTGTTCAAGGTTTCTACCATTGCCACAAAACACTTATAATTACCTTGATCGGGCAACGTTTTTACTTTGCTGTCGATGATTTTATTTTCCACGCCAAATTCGTTGAGCATACTGGAAGTTTGAGCACATAACTCAATACGATGCGTTAGAATTAAAACTTTTTTCCCGGTTTCTTGGATATAGCGTTTTGCTATTTCGGAAAAAATAACAGTTTTACCACCGCCTGTAGGAAGTTGAAAAAGCAGATTGTAATTTTGAGTATGGTTACTAATGCGCTTAAAAATCTCATCAATAGCCTCCTGCTGATAGTCATAAAGCTCCTTCCCTATTTTCTTTTCTTCAATATCAACCGATTCTACTAGCATATTTTTTTTGAATTTCGCAATCTTGCAAAAATAGTCAATTGTTAGGCTGAAAGGAAATTTAAATGAAATAATTAATTTTTAATTTATAGGAAGATTAAGTATATTTGGATATAAATCTATTTCAGCTATGAAAAATCTTCATTTTAACGTATCCATCTTGCTTTTATTGGCAACAACATCAATCACCTCTTATGCACAAACAAAGGCAGAGAAAAAGATGAAAACTACGAGCCAGGAAACCTCTATGTATAATTCAACAGAATCGAAAGAAGCAAAAGAGTTTTATGACAAAGGCTATGAATGCTCTAATAAAGAAGAATACAAGGATGCTGTTAAATGGTATAAAAAATCTGTTGCTGCTGATCCAAAGTTTGTGGAGGCATACGACAATATGGGAGCGGCTTATCGCAGATTAGGCGATTTGGACAATGCAAAAAAATGTTATAACAAATCCATTGAATTATATCCGCAAGGAAATATGGCACATCAAAATTTAGGTATTGTGTATTGGATTGAAAAAAATTACGAAAAAGCCCTTGAACAATACGGAATCATGCAAAAAAATGATTCTACAGATGCGGAAGGTTATTATGGAACCATTCAGATTTATTTTGCGCAAAAGGATTACAAAAATGCTGTAAAAAATGCCGCAAAAACACTTGAAATTTATGAAGCAACTGAAAGTCCATATTTAAGAGATGGCCAATATTTACTGGGTCTGAGCTATTATTATGATGGCGACAATAAAAACTCCAAAATTTATATGGAGCAAGCGAAAAAAAGTGGCGCCAAAATCCCTGACGCCCTTATAAAGGAATTAGGAATAAAGTAGAACCCAAAATGCATGCGTTGCAAAAACAAGAGTATTACAAAACACTTCCTGTTCATTTTTCTTGTATTTTTCTTTTTCAGCCAACTAAATTCGTTCGGGCAATATCCGTCTGATGAAATAAACCTGTCCGACAAACCTGTTTATTATAGCTTATCAAAGGCTTTGCGCAACGCTTCAGAAGTTTATAAACTGAATTTATCCAATAAAGATTTAAAAGAATTTCCTGAAGATATCTTCAAATTAAAAGAATTGAGATATTTGATTTTAGACAGCAATAAAATTTCAAGTATTCCTCCACAAATAGCAGAACTGCATAAATTAAAATGTCTCAGTTTTTCTACCAATAACATCAAAGAACTTCCTTCTGAAATTGGTAGTTTGTCGGAATTGAGATATTTTTATGTCGACCACAATCAACTATCCGTTTTACCTCCTGAATTTTATAAACTCGCCAAATTAGAAGAGGTTTTTATCAATAGCAACCAATTAACCGTAATTGCCCCGGAAATAAAGGTTTTAAAAGAATTACGAAGACTTGTTGCTGCCAACAATAAATTTGAAAGCATTCCCGATGAAATTGGTTATTTATATAATTTAAAGAAGCTTAGTATTTCCAATAATCTGATTAAAGAATTGCCCGAACACTTTTATGAATTAACAAACCTGATAAATTTGTATTTCTCCGAAAATCAATTGATTGAAATTGATGCGAAAATCAACAAGCTAAATAAACTGGAAGTATTGGCACTTGATAAGAATAAAATCAAGAGTTTACCTCCCGAAACGGGCGAACTAATTGAGCTGACGAGTTTATATATAGAAGAAAATTTATTAGACAGCGTACCTAAAGAAATTGGCGACCTGTTCAAGCTAAAAGAACTATTTATGGGAAACAATCCCATGAAAGTAATTCCTACTCGTTTCAATCATTTAAGCAATCTAAAATACTTGAATATAAAAGACTTGGTTTTACAGCCATTCCCTCAAGTATTATACGACTTACAAAATAACGGAACAAAAATAGTTGGACTAACAACAAATGAATTGTATCAAGCAAAAATAATATTGAGTCAGGCTAGAAATAAAAAACTAACTGAAAATTATCCTCAAGCTATTTTAAAATACGAACAACTAATAAAATTAGACACCAATAATGTAATGGTAATGTCGGAGTTGGCTTCGGCTTATTTATTGAACAGCGAATATGATAAATCGGCTGTCTTATGTAGACGAGCTTTGACAAAAAATGCATCACAAAAAACGCTCGAAGAAGTTCGAACAACATTGAGCAACAGCTTAAACAAAACAAATAAGTTCGACTTAGTTGTGAATGAATATTTAGCGAAAATAAAGTCCGACTCAACCAATCCCAATGTTTATTTTGATTTAGGGAAATTTTATTTTGATCAACAGAAATTTGAAGAGGCTCAAAAAGTTTTTTTTAAGGCAGTAAAAATAGACCCGAATCATGCCGAGTCACATTTTTATCTTGCTATACTTTTTTTACAAGCCGATAAGGATGATTTGTTTGTATTGTCAGCATTGCGGCTATTTGAACTTGAACCCAACAGCACCAAAACAAAAACTACATTTCCTTTCATCCTTACAAGAATGAAAATGAAATCAGGAGTGGAAAAAAGAGGCAGTACAAGTTATTTCGATTCCTATATTATCAGAAATGAAAACAATGAAATTGTCTACAAAAGTGAATCGCCCCAAGCAGATTTACTCACAGCAATGCTGAGTGATTTGATAAAAAATGATGTGTATACAAATGATAAGGATAGCTCGGATACTGATTCAATTGCTATAAAAGTGATGGAAGCCGTATTGTATACTAACAAAAGCAATACAGAAATTTTTCAATTGGAGTTAACGAATAAAACAAAAAAAACAGATCAAAAGGAAGAAGATAAAGTCTTTTGGAACTATTATCTGCCTTATTACTCGGAAATTATTGAAAATGGATATTTAGAGACTTATTCAAACATTATCAATTCCATAAGAGGGAACGATCCTAAAAATGCAAAATGGTTAAAAGCAAACATTGACAAGGTAGATAAGTACGTAGCATGGAATAAAAAATTTAAATGGCTAAAGTACTAAGGCTTATTTCTTATCTTTACAATAACAAAAAAAATTCCAATGAAATCAATCAAACAGTTTTTCTTATTTTCTCTACTTTCTATGGTAGTGAATATTTTGTCTGCCCAACCTTTCATCAAAAAACAAGCGGGCAAAGCACTAACATTCGTTGAAATGCAAAGGCAGTTTTCTGACTTCAAGAAAACACATGACCTTTCAAAAACTAAACATTGGAAATACTATAAACGTTGGGAAAACGAGATGCAATTTAAAACCAACGGGCATGGTGAATTAGCAGACCCTGCTATTTTTATTAATGAGGCAGTAAAAGTTGCAAATCAAAAAAATGCGAACCCTCCCTCCTCTTCCTTTATGGCAGGAACTTGGTCTCCATTCGGACCCTATAACTTGCCGGGAAATCTTACAGGATACATGCAAAATGGAATTGGTAGGATTAATTGTATCGCCTTCCACCCTACCATTGCAACAACTTATTTTGTTGGCGTAGCACAAGGCGGTTTATGGAAAACAACAAATGATGGATTGTCGTGGACACCATTAACAGATAATTTACCGATAGAGCGAATCAGTGACATTGTAATTGACCCGGCTGATGTGAATACGATGTATATTTCGGTTTGTGATTTTGAATACATTGACGTGGCTTTAAATATTGATGGGAGAAAAAGAAATACGCATTATGGATTAGGAGTTTATAAAACGACAGATGGGGGTTTAACTTGGAATCCAACCGGTTTGAGCTTCCAGTTAACAGATGGTGATGCATCTTTAATCAGAAAAATTTTAATCAACCCTAGCAATAGTAATAATTTAGTGGCTTGTGGAGTAAGTGGGATGTATACTTCAGCAAATGCAGGAACTACTTGGACACAAGTAATGGATTCGCTTTGTTGGGACTTAGTTCAAGATCCTGTTTTGCCAAACACTATTTATGCAACATCGGGTTGGCTGGGCGGTTCCGGACAAGGATTTGCAGCCGTTTATAAGTCAACAAATTTTGGAACAACCTGGACAATGTTGCCAACCGGAATTCCAGGAACTGGAGTTGTGCAACGCGTTAAACTTGCAATTGCTCCTACCGACAACACCTGCATCTATGCTATGACAGTGGATGCAGGCGAAGGTTCTTATGGAATTTATAAATCAACTAACGCTGGTGTTAGCTGGTCGTATATTAATCCCGGAGTAAATATGCTGGAAGGCGGTGATGGAACATCGGGAGGCGGACAAGGTACTTACGATTTAGGATTTACTGTGAATCGCAGTAACAAAAATATTGTTTATGTAGGTGGTGTAAATGTTTGGGCATCCACAGATGGCGCTAATACATTTGATCCTGTGAGTCATTGGACTTTATTTTATGGACCAACACTGCATGGTGATATCCATTTTATAGAAACAAATCCATTAACCAATGAGATTTTTGTTTGTAGCGATGGTGGTTTGTATAAAACAGCTACTGTTACAGCACAAACTTGGGCAGCAGCATCTGGTGGTTCTCCTTGGCCTACCAGTTGGACAACCATTAGTGACGGAATGAATATCACTTCTTTTTATCGATTATCCAGTTCACGAAATTCAACCGGAAGAATTTCTGCAGGAGCACAAGACAATGCTACATTTTATTATGATGGCTCATCTTGGAACACCATTTTTGGTGGCGATGGAATGGATAACTACTTGGATCCTTTGGACGATAATGTAATTTATGGTTCTAGTCAGTATGGAAATTTTTATATTTCAAACGATGGTGGATTTTCTGACATAGGCGCAACTGTAAATGTAAGCGGTGAATCAGGGGAATGGGTTTCTCCTATTGTGGCTGATTACAATAATCCTGGAACTGTTTATGCAGGATTTCAAAATGTAGTAAAAACAACTGACAATGGATTTACATGGTCGGCTTTAAATCCTTTACCATCTCATCCAATCAATGACAATGAAACATGTGCTTTAGCAGTTTCTAATTCAAACAGCAATGTTCTTTATGCAGCAAGAAGAATTCGTTTTGAATTTGGCGCTAATTCTACTGCCTATACTACTACAGATGGTGGTAGCACTTGGACCGACATAACAGCCGGTTTGCCGGATACTTTGTATTTCACAAGCATGGATGTTAGTCAAACTTCAGCAAATACGGCTTACGTGACCTTATCAGGATTTGTAGCGGGAGAAAAAGTATACCAAACAATTAATGGCGGTAGTACGTGGACAAACATTTCTTATAATCTTCCAAACATTCCTGTGAATAGTATTAAAACTTCTCCAGGAACTAATAAAAAAATGATTGCGACCGATTTAGGAATTTATATTTTAGATGAAGTGGCAAGTCTATGGATTAATGTGAGTGCAGGTTTACCAAATGTAATTACAACAGATTTAGATTTTAATCCGGTTTTAGATAAAATTTACATTTCAACATTTGGAAGGGGAATTTGGGAAACAAGCTTGTCGTCAATGGTTGGAATCAATGAAATAAAACCTTCTGATATTGGAATAGAATTATTTCCATCAGTTAATGATGGTTCATTCAGTATTCAATTTTCAAATCAAAGCCTTGCAACAGAAAATTTAAAATTGGAAATTATTGATATTACAGGAAAGTTAGTTTACAAATCTAATTTGATTGGAAAAACAAGCTACTCCCTAACTTTAACAGCTCCTTCTGGAATGTACTTTGCAAGAATAAACGGCAAGACCTTAAATGGAGTGAAGAGTTTTGTAGTGAAATGATTCAGGTAGTAGAGAATAAAAAAGAACGTCAGCAATACTATTTCAATAAAAAATCCTCCCGAATGCTCGGAAGGATTTTTTGTTTTAGTTCAACATATTTAGTAAACAATAATCTTTTTAACCGTTTCGTTTTTAGAATTGGTTAATACAATTGTGTAAATGCCTTTCCCGTAATCCACAACACTTAATTTCTTAGTGAATTGTCCAGAAAAATTATCGATTGCTTCGCGATAAACAATTTGTCCAAGTTCATTGTACAACTCCAATTTATAATCCGATTTTTCTAATGAATTAAATGTGACATTAAAATTACCATCGTTTGGATTTGGATAAATGCTCAATCCAAAAGGATTGTTAGCATCATCAATTCCAACATTGATAATCACAACCGGAGCCGAAGCCGAAGAAGAGCAGCCAGCAGTGGTTACAACTACTGTGTACGTTCCATTTGAGGCTACTGTGTAGTTTTGACTGGTTGCACCAGGAATTAACACACTATTTAAATACCATTGATTACCTGTAGCAGAGCTAGAGGTTAATACTAAACCTACTTGTGAAATTGTTGGTGTTGGAGGAATAGGATTTACAGTTACAGTTCCTACAGCCGATCCCGTACAACCTGCAGTTGTTCCTGTTACTGTGTAGCTAGTTGTTGTAGCTGGAGTAACAACCAAGGGATTTGTTGTTGAGCCGGTATTCCATAAATAAGTTGTTGCACCATTCGCAAGCAACGTTGCAGTTTGTCCAGCACAAATAGTAGCAGAATTAACTGTAACTACAGGAGAAGTATTTACTGTAACAGTTGAAACAGCAGTTGCAGTACAACCAAGTGAAGTTCCGGTAACGGTATACGAAGTTGTTGTTGCAGGATTAGCATTTGCAGTACCAACACCCGTTGCTGTGGCACCAGCGCTCCAAGAATAAGTTGTTGCTCCACTTGCCGTTAAACTTGCTGTGGCTCCCGAACAAATTGTTGGAGAATTTACTGTTACAACCGGAAGAGGATTTACAGTTACTGTACTTACTGCACTTCCTGTGCAACCCGCTGTTGTACCTGTTACCGTATAGGTTGTTGTGGTACTTGGTGTAACAGTTAATGGATTAGAGGTAGAACCTGTATTCCATAAATAAGTTGTACCACCACTGGCAGTTAAAACAGCAGGAGAGCCTGCACAAATGGTTGGAGAGTTTACGGTAACTACTAAAGATGAACCAACAGTAACCGTAGCCACTGCTGATGCGGTACAACCATTAATATCAGTTCCGGTAACTGTATAAGAAGTTGTTGTAGCTGGAGAAACTACAATTGGATTTGTTGTTGCTCCTGTACTCCAAGAGTAACTTGTTGCACCTACCCCCGTTAATGTAGCAGTACCACCTGGACAAATAGTTGGAGAGTTAACGGTAATTGTTGGGGGACCATATACTGTAACAGTAGATGATGTGCTTGATATACACCCTCCAGGTCCGGTAATTATATGTACTACAGTATACGTTCCGGCAACTGAATAAACAACCCCACTCTGGCTGTTAGTCGTAGATGTTGCAGGAGAGGCTCCTCCGCCACCAAAATTCCAAGAATAGGTGTACCCTGCTCCACTAGAGCCAGTGTTTGTAAATGTAAAAGAATTGCCACTTAAACATTGATTGGGTGATTGAGTAAATGTAGAAGTTGGCAATGGATTAACCGTTATGGTATAAGTAATAGGAGTTCCAGCACATCCTCCTAATGTAGGAGTAATAGTTATGGTTCCGGTAATTGGACTTCCTGTTGCATTGGTAGCAGTAAAACCTGGAACACTTGTAGTTCCACTTGCTGCTAATCCGATGGCTGTATTAGAATTTGTCCAAGTAAAGGTTGCCCCGGCTGGTGTGCTTGTAAATGTATTTGCTGGGACAGCAGCGCCTGCACAAAATGTTTGGTTAGGTTCAGAGGTCACTACTGGAGAGGGATTGACAGTAATTGTAAATGTTAGTGGAGTTCCTGTACATCCTGCTAAAGTAGGAGTTACTGTAATTGTTGCAACAATAGGACTAGAAGTAGCATTGGTTGCAGTAAAAGCCGGAGTGTTAGTTGTGCCACTCGCTACCAAGCCAATTGCAGTGTTTGAGTTTGTCCATACATAGGTTGCACCAGCTGGAGTACTTACAAAAGAATTTAATGGAGCCATAGCACCTGGACAATAAGTAAGATTAGGCTCCGCGGTAACAACAGGCAAAGGATTTACAACAACGGTAGTTGTACCAAAAGCACTCGTACAACCAGCAACACTAGCAGTAACACTGTATGTTCCAGCCATTGCGGCAGTAGCACCTGGTCGAGTTGGATTTTGAAGTGCTGATGCAAAAGCACTTGGCCCGGTCCATGCATAACTTGCACCGGCTACCGTTGAAGCGAATAGATTAATTGTTGAACCTGCACAAAATGGTCCTGTGTTTGTTGCAGTTGGCGCAGTAGGAATTGCATTTACTGTAATGTAATTTGTTATTGTGAAAGGAGCACTACTTCCACTTGCGTTTGTTGCCACCAGTGTTACAGAATATGTTCCGGGAGTATTGTATACAACAACCGGATTTTGCAATGTGGATGTTGCTGGAGTTCCACCTGTGAAAGTCCATGCCCATGAAGTAGGTGTATTTGAACTCAAATCAGTAAATGTAACAGAAGAGCCAGCACAAATAGTTGTAGGAGTACCAGAAAAATTTGCCACTGGAGGAATGGCTGCGCAAAGAGGTAATTGAAAAGAATAAATACGGGTGCGAGCGGCAGTTCCACCTGTTGGTCCGCCCATGTATTCACCGGTATGCCAAAATGTGAGACCGTTAGGATCTAAAGTGGTTTGCGCGTAATCACCATCACGATTTATTCCCCCGGTTTGTGAGCCGGTTCCAGCTATTGCCAATTGCTCTGTAACAGGCAATGTATTTAGGGGGTCACAAACTTTTCTTCCGGCATAATACAATCCCATATAATCTCCGGCCGTTGTGGAAGCACGAGCATAACACAAAGCAATACTTCCATTATCATCCATTGCAATACTGCCCATCCATCTACTTTTTGTATCGGGTGCATAAATACTTTGTTGGTATATGCTCCACACCCCTGTGGATGCATCTTGTCTGATTTCAGCCCACATAATACTTCTTTGTGTAGCACTAATTTTTACCGGCCAATTTAAAACAGTTGTTCTGTATGTTGACCAATTTCTCCACTGCGCACGATATTGTAAAACACCACCAATACCATCTAATTTTTGTGTTGTTCCAGGTTGTGATATATCGTTCCAACTTGGATCGTAAGAGGCATCAAAGGCAGAAGTGTTTAATGTGGCAGCTAAAGTAATGGAGGCCGTTGGAGTTGCAGGCACCCAATTAACAGACATTGTATAAATCTTTATGGCGTCTGTTGCTCCCCCACCCCAAGCATTATCGGAATATGTAAAAATCGGACAAGGAGTTCCTGCTGGAGCTAAACCACCATTTCCATCATTATCACCGGGCATTGGGCAAAAGAAGCCACCACCTGACGGAGGTGCGAAAGTTGAATACACTACTTTTGCAGTAGGAACACCAGTGAGCATTGCCGAACGTTGGAATGCAAAAACTTTTTGCGTTCCTTGATTGGAAGTCATATAATATCCATCTTGCCACACTGCAAATTTTAAATAATCCGGAAACTGCGGAGATGTAAACGTGTAAGTATAATATGTTCCGGTTGGGTCATTTGTTGTAGAAATTGCAATGTAAATTTTATTTCCTGATGCACCAAACTGACTGACAAACCATCTATCTGCATAGCGATCATACATAATCACCGGATCTCCATCATTAGGAGTTGCAGGAGACCATAGGTTTCCAACTGTTCCTGATAAGACTGTTGCACCCGTAGATTTATTGTATATTGTATATGTGGTTGAATTAATGGCTTGCATATAATAAGTAGTCCCTGCAGCTCCAGATGGATCCATTGGTCGGAATCCTGTTGCATTTTGCCCTGCAAAATTCATGATGGGCGCTTTGGCAGTAGTCGCACCCATTTTAGCTTGCATCAAAGAAGGGTCGTTACCATAAACGCTTCCATCTTTTTCAACAGTGTAAGGAAATTTTTGAGCTTGACGATTGTCGCGATCTTTTGACTCACGAATATTTTCCCTTTTGAGCTGCCTCAATCTTTTGTCCGACATTGGTTGCTCAAGAGCCAATTCTCTTAAAGGTCTTGTAATTGAAAAGTGTTCGCACACGATGACACCTGTTTCGGAATTCATTTCTTCTGCTTGTTGGGCAAACAAAAAAGAACAGAAAACGAAACTTGCTGAAAGCAAAATAATTTTTTTCATTGTTGTATGATTACATTTAGTTTAGAGAATACTAAATGTACAAAACAAAAAAACAAAAAGCAAAATTTAAGACATAAAAAAACTCCCGAAAATTAGGTTTCGGGAGTTAAAATAGTAAACCGCAAGTGGCAACAGCAACTTGACGCTTTTTAAAAAATATTTTGAAAACTATTTAAACTGGAAAAAGAAGAAGCATACAGCAGCTTTTTCTTTTGAAATACCTTTAGCGCTTCCGATGCTACTTCCAGAACTATTTCTTACTGTTCCATCAGAATCTACTTTTCCAACACTGCTTCCAGAGGTATTTCTAACTGTACCATCAGAATCTACTTTTCCAATGCTGCTACCAGAACCATTTCTAATTGTTCCGTCAGAGTCAATTTTTCCAATACTGCTTCCTGAACCATTTCTGATTGTTCCGTCAGAATCAATTTTTCCGCAGCTACTTCCAGAACTATTTCTGATTGTTCCGTCAGAATCAATTTTTCCAGAACTACTTCCATTTGGACTTCTTAATTCTTGTGCTTGTAAATTAGATACGCCAATGAACATTAAAAATGCAAGGCTTAATCCTAAAGTTAATTTTTTACGCATAGCTGTTTTGTTTTTTAAGGGATTTGTGAATACTTCGTATTTCATGAATTTGGATTTATTTAGTTTTTACTTGTTTACGTTCAAACAAATATACCATTTTGATTAAATAATTTCAAGAATTTTATAAACAAGTCCATTCATATCAAATGAATCGTTTTTCTTGAGATTTCTGACCTTCATTCCGATTGGAGATGAAGGAGATACAGCGAAATAGGTTTGTTGATTGATATTTAATTTACCGATTGGTACCGAAATAAAAAAATTGCCTTTGTCTGTTATAACAAGGCTTCCTAACTGTGCAGAGCCAGCAGAATTTGTGAAATCAATTTTCTCCACCTCTTTTTTCAGCTCAATTGATTCGTTTAGTTGAATGGCGCTTTTCTCCTGCTCCAATTGCGCCATAGCTCTGCCTGTTTCATGTTTATCGCCAGCGCTACTTTTACTATCATCGTTTGCCGATTCTTTGGCAACATCAATCGCATTTTGTGCATTTGCAATTCGTTGCGCTACAGCCTCATAACATAATAAACAAAGTTGTTGTTTGATGTTTGCTTTCATGGAGATTACTCTGAGAAACGCATGAGTTCCATGCTAACCTTCAAACCAATTTTTTCGATGGATGGCTTGTTAATGGTGTACTTTATTTTTTCATCATCGTCAATAAAAGAAATGTGAGCACCAGATCCTATTAAAACATCATCATCAGTAATAATAACTGTTTTATTCTTTTTTAATTCACTCTTAATGGTTTGAAAGTCATCAGAAGATGCAGAAGTAATGTAAACAATATGGTAGTTTGTTACTTTGTTATATTTTTCAATTTTGATTTTTTTTCCACCTACTTTTTTATCACTCAATGTTTTTTGAATTTTTTCTATAACATCTTTATCTCCGGCAACACCAACAACAAAGTCGGTTCCATTATATATCACAGGCCATTCAATATAAGCTGCAAAATTGTATAAAAATTGAGATTTTCTTTCATATTCAGTTCCTTTCGGTAATGCACCACCTCTTTTTGCACTTGATTTTGCTTTTTCGTTTTTCGATTCCAAATCAACACTTCTTGTCTTTAATGCTAGTACTGCTGAATCTCTTTTTGCAAGTTCTATTTGAAGCGAGTCGTTCACTGCTTTTATTTTTACAATTTCTTGGTCCCTAGATTGAATGCTCTCCTTTTTACTCTTTTCAAGCTGAGCATATTTTTTCTTAGTCACACAGGATGTGAAAAAGATGATTAGAGATATCAATAAAATACGATGGAGTAAACGAAACTGCATGTTGCCTTATTTTGAGGGTGCAAATATAAAACAAATGAAGAATTTAATGCTGAGAAAATATAAAATGGACTTATTTTTTCTTTTTAATGAGGCTATAATAGAAACCAAAGCCAAAGCTGAAAAACTGAGTGGATACTGCGTTATTGGTATCAAACTTAGCATATTCGTTCAATACTAAGTCGTATGGGTCGAAATGGGCATCAAATACCGTATAAGAAATGGTTGCTCCTATTCCGAAATTAGATTCTATCAAAAAGAAAATATTCATTTCGGGTTCAAAATAGGAAGTACTGAAACTATTAATTTTAGGAGGGTTATTTGCATCTTTTGTTTTTATACCTGAATACTCCGTCCAATTTTGTCCGTATGAAAGTGCAACTGAATAAATAGCTCTGTTTTTTTCACCAACATAAACATCCACTCCTACTTTTCCACAAACATTGTTAAAGCTCATACTGGCATTATAGTCCGTGATCTTATTTTCTGTGATTTTTAATAGTCCGTTTTTAGCTGCTGCCCCAACAAATAAGCCTTTATAAATCATAATATTTAAACCTCCTGATGCTTCATAAATACCAACAAAGCTTTTTTTGAATGATTTATTACCCATTGGATGCGGAACAGTAATGGAAACACGCGGACTTAAAAGAAAGTATTGTTTTTTAACAGGTGGTGTCTCGCCCACTGCTGAAGGAGAAACAGGCAATGGTTCGTCTTGGCTTTTTGCAAGTGTTGCGCAGTAGAATAAAAACAGAACTACTAATAAAAAGGTTGGTGTTTTCAAGTAATTTAATTTCGGTTTATTATAAGACTCAAAAAAAAATATTTGGTTGCTTTACAAAATTAATTTTTATCTACAATCGAATCCCTACAATCAGAATATCATCTACCTGCTCCATTTTTCCCTTCCAATCAATAAACTTTGCTTGTAAAATTTCTTTTTGAGCCGAAGCTGATTTGACACATTGACTCGCTAACAGTTCATTTAATTTATTGTATTTAAATTTCTTTCCTTTGGGCCCTCCAAATTGGTCAGCATACCCATCTGTATACAAATATAACATATCTCCTTTGTTGGAATCAATGGAATACAAATTGAATGCTGTATCTTTTTCCCCTTTACCTATCGGCATTTTATCAGCTTGCAATTTTAACACTTCAGAATTTCTTATTAATACCGGTGTATTGTGAGAAGCGGCATATGTTATTTTATTGGTGGCTTTATCAATACAAATTAAAATACCATCCATTCCATCTTGTGCGCCATCTTGAGAAACACTCAAAATCAGTCTGTTTCGAACGTAGTTAAATATTTCATTCGGTTTTGTGATATTCTTTTCATTGATTGCTTCATTAATAAAAGAAGTATTTAACAAGCTCATAAATGCACCGGGTACACCATGCCCAGTAGAATCACACACGGCCAGATAAAATAGATTGTCTTTTTCTGTCGCCCAATAAAAATCTCCACTAACAATATCTTTCGGCTGAAAAAATATAAAATGATCAGGGATTGTTTGCTCTACAAGTTCCTGATGCGCTAGCAAGGTGTACTGAATACGTTTAGCATAGTTAATACTATCTACAATTTCTTTCTGTTTTTCCTCAACAATTTCTTTCTGCTGCTCAACATCTCTTTTTTGAATTTCAATAATTGATTTTTGTTTTTGACTTACCTTAAACCTATTAAAGATAAAACCAGCAAATACGATAACCAAAAACAATCCGCCAAATAAAGCCCAGCGCTTGGTTTTATCCTGCTCTATTTGCGACTGCTGCGCAACAATTTGTGCATCTTTCACTTTTTGAGATTCGGCATATTTTACACTGTCTGCAATTGCCCTTCTGCCATATTCAAATTGTAATTGCTGTTTTGCGGTATTGGTTCTGATGCTTTCATTATTAATGCTATCGTGCATTTTTAAATACAATTCATACATTTCCACTGCCTCTTTATAATTCCCTTGTTTTTTATGAATGCTTGCTAATAAATTGGACGCATTACTAATGATTTCGGGATATCCTAGTTCGTCAGAAAATTTGAGAGACCGCTTGGCAAACTCCATTGCTTTTGGTAAATCATTTTTCAAAAAATAAATTCTTCCGATATTATTCAAACAATTGGCGATTGTTCTTTTTTCTTTAATCTGCTCTCTCAACTCCAAACTCATTTGATAATACTTCAACGCATTTATGTAGTCCAAATCATGCTCATAGATGTAACCAATATTATTATATGAATTTGAAATTCCTGATTTGTCACCTAATTCTTTTTGAATTTCTAAACTCTTAAAATGTGTTTTAAAGGCTTCTTTGTAGTTTTTTTGTGTTTTATACACCGAGCCAATATTTGTGAGAGATTGTGATAACCCATATTTATCACCAATTTCTTCCCTCAAGGTCATACTTTTCTTATAATATTCAATTGCTTTAGAAAGATCACCTTGCTTTTGATACACGTAGCCAATATTATTAAATGCGAAACCCATTCCTCTTTTATTGTTAACGCTCTCATAGCTATCTAAAGCTTTGTGATAGTTTTCTAAGGCTTTTGGTATGTCTCCTTTTTGTTCAAGTGTATAACCAATATTTACTAAACATTCGCCTACTCCCACTTTATCGTTTATCTGTTTTCGGATATCTAAACTTTTTTGATAATATGTCAATGAGCTTGAAATATCTCCTTGACTTTGGTAGGCATATCCAATATTATTGCAAGCATCACCAAAGCATTTTTTTGCTTTTGCAACAATTTTCTTATTTGGATTTTGAATTAGTTCCTGTGAAAGAATGGATGCCGGTTGAGCATATTTTAAAATATCCTCTTCCGAACAAATATTACTAAGAGCAATAAGGATATTGAGTTTTGTAGTGTCATCCTTAGCTACTTTTAATGCGTTAGATAATGAATCAATGTCTTGATTCTGTGCATGCATCTTAGAATAAAAAATGAATTGGAGGAGAAGTACAAAACCAATTGTAAGCTTTTTCATATTAGGTCAAATATAACTAAAGAATAGTAAAAATGAAAATAAGAGAAAAGGGATTATTTAATGTTCCTTTCTTACAGATTGGGAATAACAAAAGACAATTTTTCGCAAAAGAATTGCTTTTTATTTCTGACAGAAACAGAAAGACCTCGCTAAAAAAGCGAGGTCTTTTGTTCTAAATAGTGACCGCGAAGGGATTCAAACCCCTAACCTTCTCATCCGTAGTGAGACGCTCTATTCAGTTGAGCTACGCAGCCGTTATAAGCTTTTAAAAGCGGTGCAAATATACATAAATTTGTAGCATTTAAAAGGCTTTAAGCAAATTTTATTTTAATATCAACAATTTATAATTCGCTACCATTTTATAATACATTTGTAATCAAACTAATAAATTCTACTAAATATGCCAATATTTCAAATTGTTTTAGCTGTATTAGCCTTGCTAATACTTTTTTTATCCTTTGTTACAGTTTCTCAAGGAACGATTGGGGTTGTTACCGTTTTTGGTAAATACAGAAGAGTGTTGTCTCCAGGCTTGAACTTTAAGGTTCCTTTTATTGAAGTTATTTACAAAAGAATTTCAATTCAAAATCGCTCAGTTGAGCTTGAGTTCCAAGCCATCACTATTGACCAAGCGAATGTTTATTTTAAAGCTATGCTTTTGTACTCCGTAATTAACACCGGAGAAGAAACAATCAAAAATGTTGCTTTTAAATTTATTGATGATAGAAATTTTATGCAGGCCCTGGTTCGCACAATTGAAGGCTCTATTAGAGGCTTTGTTGCTACAAAAAAGCAATCTGAAGTCCTTTCTTTAAGAAAAGAAATTGTGGAAGATGTAAAGGGGCAAATTGACCAAAACCTTGAAGAATGGGGATATCACCTTATCGACTTACAATTAAATGACATTACCTTTGATGAAGCCATTATTAAATCAATGGCCCAGGTGGTAGCATCTAGTAACTTAAAAGCGGCTGCAGAAAACGAAGGTCAAGCTTTATTAATCACAAAAACAAAAGCTGCGGAAGCAGATGGTAATGCTACAAAAATTGCTGCGGAAGCAGAACGTTTGGCTGCTCAGTTACGCGGACAAGGTGTTGCGTTGTTCCGTGAAGAAGTAGCAAAAGGTATGAGCCAAGCGGCAAAAGAAATGGAACAAGCGAATTTAGATACTTCTGTAATTTTGTTTAGTATGTGGACAGAAGCAATCAAAAACTTTGCTGAATACGGGAAAGGAAATGTTATTTTCTTGGATGGATCAAGCGAAGGAATGGATCGCACCATGCGTGAAATGATGGCGATGAACAAATTGATGGATAGAAATTCGCCAACTGCTACCAAAAAATAGTTTTAATAAACAAAAAAATCCCCCGACTGCTCGGGGGATTTTTTATTATGCATAGCCCTAGAATTTCTTTCTAGGACGTTTTTCTCTTGAAAAATTACTCTTTCTATCTCCTCCACTTGATTCGTTATTACTTTTTGAGTAAGATTTTTCGGAATTAGAGTTGTTAGATTTAGAATAACTTTTTTCACGATCACTATAACTCTTGCGTTCGTATGAGCCACCACCATTTTCGTTATTACTTTTTGAATATCCGCCTCTGCTAGAACGATCACGGTCTCCGTAAGATTTACCTGAACCGCCTTTGTAGCCTCCTCTTTCGGAACGATTTCCTCCACCATATCCTCCTTTGCGTTCGCCACCTCCAAATGAGCGTCTGTTTCCACCGCCTTCGTATCCGCCACGTGAAGATCTGCTTTCACTTGCTCCACGAGATTCAATACGAACGTTACGGTTATTGTAACGTGCATTTTTGAAGGTTCCCTGGATGATTTCTGCTGCTTCTGTTTTTACTTCAATGAATGAAAAACTAGATTTTATTTCAGCGCTTACAATTGAAGCAATATCTACTCCTGATACTTCAGAGATATATTGTTTCATGGATGTACTATCTAAACTATCCAATTCCCCTAAGTTGATGAATAATTTAGTGATGCCTGGCGTTGAACGTTGTTCTCTGTCTCTTCCTCCTGCATTTAAGTCCGGTGCATTTTTATAATAATCTAAGAAGCGGTTGAATTCAGTAGACACAAATCGTTTGATGATGTCTTCTCTGGTTAAATCTTTCAACTCTTCATAAATGTTTGGCAGATATGCTTCGATAGCAGCTTCGTTTACTTCTACATTGTGAATTTTTTTCACAAGGCTGAATAATTGTTTTTCGCATGCTTCAAAACCTGTAGGAATTGTTCCTTGAACAAATTTCTTTTTTATGATACGTTCAATAATTCTAATTTTTCCTACTTCTTTCATATTGATAATACAGATGGAAACACCTGTTTTACCAGCACGAGCAGTACGCCCAGAACGGTGTGTGTAATTTTCAATTTCGTCTGGCAAATTGTAATTGATAACGTGTGTTACATCATTCACATCAATACCACGAGCAGCAACATCGGTTGCAACAAGCATTTGAAGTGAACGTGCACGGTAACGTTTCATAACGTGATCGCGTTGTTGCTGAGATAAATCACCGTGCAATGAATCCGCACCGTAACCATCTTTAATCAATGCATCAGCAATTTCTTGTGTTTCAATACGAGTACGACAAAATACAATCGCAAAAATATCCGGATTGGAATCTGCAATACGTTTTAAAGCAGCATATTTATCACGTGCTTGAACAACATAATAAATGTGTTCGATGTTTTCGTTACCAGAATTTTTTGTTCCTGCTGTAATCTCAACAGGGTTTTCCATATAGTTTCTAGAAATGCGCAATACTTCATCGGGCATTGTTGCAGAAAACAACCATGTGTTTTTTTCTTCTGGTGTTTGTGATAAAATAGTATCCAAATCTTCTTTGAATCCCATATTTAACATCTCATCCGCTTCATCTAAAATAGCAAAACGTACATTACTAAAATTAACGCGTCTGCGGTCTATCATATCACATAAACGTCCTGGAGTAGCCACAACTATTTGAGCACCTCTTTTGATATCACGTGATTGATTGTCGATACTTGCACCACCATAAATGGCAACAATGTTTGCACCATCAATGTATTTGGTATAACTCTGTAAGTCGCGCGTAATTTGCATACACAATTCGCGTGTCGGACAAATAATTACGGCTTGTGTATCACGTGATGTGAAATCAATAAGATGAGTTAAGGGCAAACCAAAGGCTGCTGTTTTTCCTGTTCCTGTTTGGGCTAATGCCACTAGGTCGGTATTACCTTGTAATAATACAGGAATTACTTTTTCCTGGATTGGAGTTGGATTTTCAAAACCCAATTCTGTTACTGCTTTAATAACTAAGTTATTAAAGCCTAACGCTTCAAATTTGTTCATTAAATTTTTATTAAGTTAATTTATACAGTCGTCACTTACAAGGAAGTACATGTGAGTTGAATCGGACAACTGATTTAAAGGAGCCCACCATCGTGGTTTTGGGCTGTTTTCGGCAATATTCTTCAGTCGTTAATTCGTCTCAGCAAAAATCCTATTTTGACTAAAACTTCGGCAAAGATAGTATAATTTATTGAATTGACGCACTTTTCAGAGAATTTATAATTTAAACAAGATTTATTTATTGTAAAATTCAAAAAATCTTTTGTTTAAAATAAAAACGACTTCTCTGTAAGGACGAGTTGTAATGCCCATTTCATAAGCTTTAACATAAAACGGAAAAGGCTTTTTTAATTGCACATAATTTTTATCTTTAATTATAAAAGCATCTATTTGCGTGTTTGAACTTTCATCAAACTCGCCAATTAGGTAGTTTTTACTATCAAAAGAGCTGTTTGTTTCCATGTTAACATCCATAATCAAACCTTTGTAATTTCCTTCTTTTACTTCATTTGAATAGTTGGAATAAAAAAAGTAAACGGGACAAAAGTCGAAATACCCTTTAAATGCAGCCACTATTGCTTTATTTGTATTTTCCTGATTGACTCTAATTTCTTCCGCTTCTTTTTCCTTCCCCATTTTTTTTAGTCCATCTATTTTTAATTGAGATGTTTTTAAGCGGACAAACAAAGCGCCATTCTTAAGCGTAGTGATGTTAGCTTTTGCGGTTTCTCTTTTTTGCGCATAAGAAACAGTAGTGAAAAGAAACAAAAAAATAAAAATGATTGGAGTTTGTTTACTGAATGTCATCATAGATTGTCATTCCGTGCTACGACATGGAATCTGTTTATTGAAGATCCGATCCTTTTTATGAGATCCCGTGTCGTGGCAAGGGATGATGGTTTGTAATTTTAATCATTCTCCGTTAAAATCTATAATTGTCCCCTCAGCATTCTGCGTTGAAGCAGACACATCGAAGGGTAAAAAAAGCAGGCCTGTAAGCCGGGTTCTGTCGAGTTCTATCATTTATCTAGATTTTACATCGCTGTAAAACTCAAGCAACCTACCCTCCGAATAGAGCGAGCAGCTCTTAAACTTCGGTTTATTTGGTCTTTCAACTCCCAAGGTTTACCCGTTACAACTATTGCTAATCATAACCATGAGCTCTTACCTCACATTTTCACCTTTTCTAAACTTACGTCTAGTAGTTATTTTCTGTGGCACTTGCTGTCTTTCTATTGCTAGAAATCCTTCCTGTTAGGAAGTGGGATGCTCTGTGTTGCCCGGACTTTCCTCCCCGATTACTCGGGGCGATAGAACGGCCTGCGGTGCAAAGATAGCTAATTAGTTGATTGGGGGAATTAAGTTAATTAGGGCAATAAGGAAGGAACTAGTTTGTAAAAAATATATAAAACACTGCCTAAATTAACCAATTTAACTTATTCAACCAAGTACTACCTCAGTCGCTCCATAACCATATTTCGCATAAGAGCCATCATAGTAACGTATTTCTTCATTATCAAGAATCGCCCTTACTTCATGTTTGAGTCTCCCATTCCCTACTCCATGTATCACCACCAATTTTTTGTAGCGACCGGCAACTGCTTTGTCCAATGCTTTTTGGAAGTGGCGCAATTGCACTTGGATAATTTCTGCATTGCTCATTCCTGAATAATTATCCAAGAGCTCTTCTATGTGTAAATTAATTTCCATCTCCAACATCCCATTATTTTGTGCATGAGGTTTCGATTTTTTAGGCTTATCGGAATGATTTAGTTTTTGACGAAACAATTTTGAAACATCTATTTTTTCTACTTCTGGTTCTATAATGGGCTCAGGAGCTCGCACTGCAGCTTCGATCATAAATAAGTCCGTAACAGCATATGGAAAAACGAAGCCGTCATCCATTGTAACTTCCACCATCTTCTTATTGATGATTTTATTTACAATGCCACCTCCTTTTTCATTCAGGAAACCTACTTTATCTCCGATACCAAATTTCATCTTGCAAAAGTAGAAAAGATTCACGCCATTTTTTAGTATATTTGTTATGAATGAAAACTAAAGTCTCTCTTTCTATTTTCGGCATTACCTTAGTTGTCCTTTTTATGTACTGTGGTTGCAGCAAAGATGTTCCTGCCACATTATATAAAACACAAAATGTAATTATTGTAGTAGTAGACGGTGCCCGTTTTTCAGAAACCTGGGGACTTTCAACAAAAGAATTTATTCCTCATCGCTATTCTTTGCTTTCTAAAGGTGTTTTTTGTAGTCAGTTTTATAATAACGGAACTACTTCTACCAATCCAGGTCATACAGCAATTTGTACAGGCGTTTACGAAAATTTAAATAATACCGGTGCCGAATACCCTACAAATCCGTCTATTTTTCAATACTGGCTCAAAACCTTTCATCGACCTAATAATGAGGCCTGGGTAATTTCAACAAAAGATAAATTAGAAGTTTTGTCGGATTGTAAAGATGAAGCCTGGAAAGGAACCTATCGCCCAAGCACAGATTGTGGTAATTTAGGGTTGGGAACGGGCTATCGTGAAGACATTACCACATTTATTAGCGTTTCAACAAAATTAACGTCAAATCACATTCGTTTAGCCCTAATTAATTTCAAACAACCCGATGCAGCGGGACACGCAAACGATTCTGCAGCATATTTGCAAGGAATAATTGATACCGATAACTATATTTATCAGTTCTGGCAACAATTGCAGAGTGATGCTTTTTATAAGGACCGCACTACATTAATTGTAACAAATGATCATGGCCGCCATACTGCAGGGCATTTGGACGGATTTGTTTCACATGGCGACAATTGTGATGGTTGCAAGCATATTGAATTTTTTGCAATTGGTCCTGATTTCCGACAAGGTTATATCTCCAATACACCTTATGAGCAGATTGATATTTCTGTTACTATAGGCCAATTAATGGGCTTTTCTGTTCCAACTTCTAATGGAAAAGTGATGAAAGATATTTTTAAAAAATAATTTCAAGTGCCCCCGAATCTTTTACTACATAATAATTTTGATTTAATTCTACGCATTCTTTCTTCCATTTATCAACCGTGTTTTCCGAATTT
>JAHEYB010000012.1:0-44254 GCA_023251805.1 Bacteroidota bacterium
TATTTTCCTGAAGCTCGTCCGGTGTTCGCTACTTCAGAAGTCTTTATGCGAAATAATGACGCTGAACGAAGAACACTGGACGATATCTTCTGGAAACGAATGTTTTCAAGTTATATCCGTAAGGAAAGCAATGTGTATGACAGAGGAATTTTTGATTATAAAACGGGGCTTGACCAGCTATTAGAATCTGAAAGAGTGAAAAATGATATTTTCACGTATGAGCATGATTTGTGGCATTTTTAGGATAAAACACTTCGACTACGCTCAGTGTGACGACTCAAGTGTCAGTCTGAGCGTAGTCGAAGACTTTTGTAACAAAATGAATTTACGCTTTTTCTTCCCAAATCACACATAAATGTACAATAGTAGCAACCGCTTTTTCCATATCCTGAATAGAAACCCATTCGTGTTTTGAGTGAAAAGCATGTTCACCGGCAAAAATATTTGGGCAAGGTAAACCCATATAGGAGAAACGTGAACCATCTGTTCCCCCTCTTATACTTGATAATACTGGTTCTATACCAGCTCTTCGGATTGCTTCTAACGCATTATTTACAATTTCAGGGTTTTTATCCAATACTTGTTTCATGTTTCGGTATTGTTGTTTTACAACAAAATCGAAACTGGAATGAGGGTAATTTTTTATGATTTTTTCTGCTACTGTTTTTAAAAAATCTTCTTGTGATTTTAAACTTTCTTCGTCAAATGCACGGATGATAAACTGCAGTGTTGTTTCTTCTATACCACCCGAAATACTTACCGGATGCACAAATGGCTCTTTCTTTTCGGTGGATTCCGGACTCATTTTATCTTTTGGTAATGCAGCAACAATTTCGCTTGCAATTTTTATGGCACTTTCCATTTTGTTTTTTGCAAAGCCGGGATGTGTGCTTACCCCATGAATATTGATAGTTACACCATCTGCCGAAAAAGTTTCATTTTCAATATGTCCTAATTCTTCCCCGTCAATGGTATAGCCAAAATCAGCGCCCAATTTTTTCATATCTGCTTTGTCGGCTCCTCTCCCAATTTCTTCATCGGGGGTGAACAATAGTTTTATTGTTCCGTGTTTTATTTCAGGATGTTTCATTAAATGATGAGCCGCATCCATAATTTCTGCAAGCCCCGCTTTGTTATCAGCTCCTAGTAAAGTAGTTCCATCAGTAGTGATAATATCATTTCCGATTTGTTTCAACAAAGAAGGATGTTCGCTTACTCGAATGATTTGCGTTTTATCGTTAATTAAAACAATATCTTTCCCATCATATTTTTTATTTACTTGTGGGTTCACATCTTTACCAGAGCAATCGGGTGATGTATCCATGTGTGAACAAAAGCAAATAACAGAAACCTTTTTAGATGTGTTGGAAGGAATCGTTGCATAAACATATCCATGTTCATCCATGTGTGCATCTCCAATTCCCATTTGCAACAATTCGTTTACCAACACTTTCCCTAAATCTTTTTGTTTCATTGTTGAAGGACAAGTAGGAGAATTGGGGTCGCTTTGAGTGTCAATTTTTACATAGTTTAAAAATCGTTCGGTAACTGTATGATTGAATGTCATTGTTTTGAGTATTTGGAATAAATTATATCACGAATTACACTATTTTTGGGCAATATTCAAAATAAAATGAAGTACAAACTACTAGAAAGTGCGGAACTGAAGGAGTTGGAAAACGAATTCATACATTTTTTGTCCTCAGCACAAATTACGGCTACTGATTGGGAGAAAATGAAAATAGATAAAATTCAAGAGGCGAATGAATTGATTGCAGTTTTTAGTGATTTGGTGTACGAAAAAGTAATGAATAAAATTGAGTTTCTTGAATTTAGAGATAATAAGTCGCTGAATATTTTTCATTTTATGGAAGACAAAATTGTTTTGGTAGGATTGAGGGTAAAGGAAAATAGTAGTTTGGATTTGCTCAATGAAAATGTATTTGACCAGTGGAATCAAAGCAATATGAGCTCGGTAACGCTTGTTAAAACAGAAAAGCAGTATGTAAATGAAAAAGGGGAAGAAGTGTTTGAATTGATGCAAACAGGTTGCTATATAACGGATGAAAGATTATTTAATGTTCTAAAAGACTTATAAAGGACGAGAATAGGAGGTGCGGGCTACTTTTCCTGCTTTTTTCAAACTCCCAGTATTGCTGTTGTAGCTCGGAGCCGGAATCATTTTAAAAATAACGATATTGCTTTTGGTGGTAATAGTAGAATCATTTCCTTTTGGGATAGGCTTATTCAATTCACCATTGGTTTTTGAATAGCCATACGTTGCTATAACAGAAAAAAATGTTGTAAGAATAATTTTTGTAAGGATATTCATTTTACAATTTGTAGATAATCAAAAATAAAGCTTTTTTGCAATAAGAACAACAAAACAATATGCTTTAACAATTTTAACAAAAACGGGGGCTGAAGCCCCCGTTATATTTTTATTCAGAAATAATCAATTTTTTAGTGATGCTAGTATTGTCAATCGTAAATTTAACGAAATAGATACCATTCAATAAATTCAATTTGTTTTTTGAAATTTCGATTGAATAATCACCTTCAGTTTGTCCACTGTTGGTTACATCCATAATCTTTTTACCCAATACATCAACCAACTCTATTTTGGTATCACCTTTCTTATTTAAGTGATAGGTTAAAGTAGCTGTTTGGTTAGTAGGATTAGGATAAATAGAAATATTCGCAGCATCGATAGCAGCCTCATCCACACCTAAAACACCAGAAATATTGATATCATCAATAAAAATACTATTGCTTTCATCACCGGTTGTATACTCAAACTTGAAGCGAGTATTAGCAGTGGCAATGGAAGAAGGAATAACAACCGTTTGAAGTGCCCACTGACTAGGTGAAGTAGGATAAAACTCTTCAGGATGATAGCTGTTGTTTAAGAAAGTAACACCCGAGAAGGTTTTACGAGCTTGCCAAGAAGCACCACAATCTGTAGAAGAATAAACCACTAATTTATCGTTGATACCTGCAGCATCAGTTGATTTTGTTGCAGCTGCACATCTGAAAGTAAGATTAGCGCTAGTTAAATAAGTTAAATTGTATGAAGGTGAGATTAACTGATCCACATCTCTTGAATAATTATAGTAGCCATTCATCATGATACTATAAGAGCCCGAATAAGCAGCTGAGGAAGTTTTCCACCAGGTTTTATTATTTCCATCCAAATCGTTTACATTCCAATATGAATAGAAATTTGCTGAATTTTCAAAACCTTCGGCATAAGAACCCGGTACCTGAGCATATGCATCCGTACAATAAATAAATAAACTCTTTGTAATGGTAGTTGTATTACCGGAATTAGTAACAGCTAACGTTACATCATGTATTCCCGGAGTGTTATACGTAACCGTTGGATTAGCTGCAGTAGAAGTACCTGCAGTTGTTCCTGGCAAGGTCCATAAATAAGTAGTTGCCCCTGCTCCAACAGAAACGTTTAATACGTTTGGTGTGAATGTAACAGTTGAACCTGGGCAAACATAATATTTGTTTGCATAAAAATCAGTAGAAGGTGTGCAATTAGGATAAGTGCCGCCATCAGTACCGGTAGCAATTAAGTTTGCATTTGTCCATAAATTACTTCTTTGAGCAACAGGGCTTTCAACAGCAGCTCTCATTCTATCCACTTGACCTTGTGTGAACATATAGATACAGCTTGAATAATCCATATAGTTGTTGATGTTTTCTGCATCACCAAATGTTCCTGTTAATGAAACATTATCAATACCAAAACTTCCTAGGGTATCTTCCGCGTTGTATCCATAAATACGGAAAGTAATAGCATTTGCAGTTCCGGTAAAAGAAGTTCCACTTAAAGTAATTTTGCTTCCTGTCATACTCACAGTAGTATCAAAATTTGTAAAGAATATGTTTCCGGTTTGGACACTTAGATTCGGATTAGCAGGAGTAATAGAAGCAGCTAAATTGCTGAAATAACCATCAGCACTTGAACGCACTTCGAATGTTCTTGGCCCTGTAGAATCTCTTTGAACATCAAATGTTAATCCTGTTAAGGACATCAACACATTTGGATCAGGAGTAACAGTAAACTGATAATATCTTGTTCCTGTATTTGTTCCTGTTAAGCCGGCAAATGAAGTTTCAGCGTTCAACGCGCCAGTATCCCAATCGGTGTAATTGAACATGCTTGCTGATGCAGAATTTGCTGAAACACCCGCAGCACTGAAGCTTGAGAAAGTCATTGTAGAATCAGATACATATGGTGAAGTACTTGGGTCAGTTGTTCCTGAACCTGTTGTTACAGATGAAAAAGCATATGCAGCAGTCAATGCTAAGTTGTCGCAAACATTATCATAAGATGGACAAGTAGAAAAATGTCCTTTATTGATAGGAGTGTCATTTACACCATCGTCACCACAAGCAGTAGCAACTTGCGTATTTCCCCAAGTGTGCTCAAGGCTCAACCAGTGGCCTGTTTCGTGAGTTAATGTTCGTGAAGTTCCATTACATTCTGTTGAAATCATAATTACACCATCTGAAGGATAACCAAAAGTGGCAACAGATGAAGGGAAAGTAGCATACGCTAAAATGGTTCCCGGTGTTGAGCCCGGAGGAATATTGGTTACTACCCAAACGTTAAAATATTTATCTCTTGGCCATTGGTTTAATTTTGAGTAATCATCTGCATCAAGTGATCTGTGGGAGTATATTCGCTCGATACCATTTGTGCAATTTCCGTTTGGATCTATTTTAGCCAATTTAAATTGAATCATTGCATCACCTGCAATGGATTGAAAATAAGGAGGGCAAGAAGTGATATCTGCATTTAGTTTTCGATAATCAGAATTTAATTTTGCAACTTGAGCAATGATATTTGCGTCAGATATATTTTCTGAACCATTGATATGAATCACATGGAACACCATAGGAATGGTATATACAGTGGTACTTCTGCTTTCTTTTTGATTTGATTTTTGTTTCAAATCATTTACATAATCTATGTAAGCTTGTCTCAATTCAGGGTGTTGAAGATACATTTCTTCATTTTTCTCAACTGTTCCACAAGGACTAATATCACCTTGAGCCTTGATTTTATTTATTTGTGAAAAACAAACAACAGCGCTCAACAAAGCAAGTTTTAAGTATTTTGATTTCATGATGGTATGGATTAGATTATCTATTGCAATATTAAGGAAAAATACAATAAAAAACAAAGCGATTTTTCAAATGGTCAGAATTGCGAGTTAAGTGGTTGTTTTTGAGGTAAATCGTGTATTTTGGACATAAAAAAGGGGCAGAAGCCCCTTTTTTTTAATAAAAAATAAATTGTTATTCAGAAATTACTAATTTTTTAGTGATACTACTATTATCAATTGAAAATTTGATAAAATAAACACCATTTTGCAAGTTTAATTCTTGCTTAGAAATTTCAACACTGTGTTCACCTTCTAATTGACCAAGGTTATTCACTTCCATTATTTGTTTTCCTAATACATCGATAAGAGCAATTCTTACATCTCCTTTTTTGTTTAAAGTATATGAAAGTGTTGCTGATTGATTTGTTGGATTAGGGAAAACAGAAACGTTGGCTTCTTCTAAGCTTTGATCAGTAATACCAAGTACGCCTGTCATATTAATGTCATCAATGTAAATACTATTTCCTTCTAGTCCGGAAGTGTATTCAAATTTAAAACGTGTATTAGCTGAAGCAACACTGGATGGAATGTTAACTGATTGAAGCGCCCATTGGCTAGTTGAGCTTGGGATATATTCTTCGGGATGAAAACTATTATTGAGGAATGTTGCACCTGAGAATGTTTTACGAGCTTGCCAAGACGCGCCACAATCAACAGAAGAGTAAACAACTAATTTATCGTTCATTTCAGCTGCAGAGGTTGCATGTGTAGCAGCAGCACATCTAAAGGTTAGAACAGCACTGCTGATATATGTAAGATTATAGGATGGAGAAAATAATTGGTCCACATCATATGCATAATTGTAATATGCGTTCATCATAATACTATGAGTTCCGCTATACCCAACAGTTGAATTGTACCACCATGTTCTGCTATTATTATCCAAATCTTTACTAAACCAGTTAGAAAAATACTCCGTAGAATTCTCAAAATTTTCCTGATAAACGTTTGTCACATGAGCATAAGCGTCCGAAACATTGATAAACAAACTCTTAGTGATGGTTCCACTTCCATTCGCATTTGTAGCCGTTAATGTAACATCGTAATAACCTGGTGTGCTGTATGTAACTACAGGACTAGCTGAGGTGGATGTTGCAGGTGATCCACCAGGAAAAGACCATGCATAGGTTGTTGTTATGGAAGTGTAAATAGAACCGAAAACGGCAGCAATATTGCTAACATTTTTTGTAAATGTAACGGTGTTACCCGGACAAATCATTGTTCTATTTGAATAAAAATCAGCTACAGGAGCACAAGTTGATGGACTGCCATCGGTACCGGTTGCAGCTAAATTTGAGTTAATCCATAAATTGTCTCGTGCAGATAAAGCAGCAACCAATGCTAAGCGCATGCGCCATTTTTGGTCGTTGGTATACATTTTTGAGCAATAAGAATATTCCATGTAATTTTCAACATTTTCAATAATTCCATGTGTTCCAGTAAATCCAATATTATCAATTCCAAATGTTCCCGTGCTGTCTTCAGCATTCCATCCGTAAATTCTAAATGTTCGGGTAACATTGTTAATATTGGTAAATGAGCCACCACTTAAAGTGATTTTACTTCCAGCCATTGAGATGGTTGTATCCGAATTAATAAAAAACACGTTTCCTGTTTGAACACTTAAGTTTGGGTTAGCGGGAGTAATAGAAGCAGCTAAATTAGCAGTATACCCATCGGCACTTGAACGAACTGCAAATGTTCTAATACCATTCGTATCACGCTGTACATTAAATGTGATACCAGTCATTGTTAATGCTTGAGCCAAATCAGGAGTGATAGTAAATTGATAATATTTTCCAGTGTTAATAGCACCTGTTAGTCCTGCAAATGTAGTTTCTCCATCTAACGCTCCTGTATCCCAATCAGAAAATTCAAACATAGAAGCAGTTGAAGAATTTGCAGAAACACCAACAGCAACCGGGCTGGTGAATGTGATTGCAGAATCGGTTGCTTCAGGCACTGTTGATGGGTCAGTTGTTCCGGATGAAGTAGTTACACTTCCAAATGTATACGAACCGGTTAAAGCTTTTGAATCGCACAAATAATCATATCTGTTTCCACAACTTAAATGTCCTTTTGTAATGGGTGTATCGCTTACGCCTTCGTCTCCGCAACTTACTTCCGGATTATTGGTTGAACCCCAAGTATGAGGCAAGTTTAACCAGTGACCAATTTCGTGTGTTAAAGCTCTGGATGTTCCAACGCTGGCGGTGCCTATGCTTCCAATGTAGCTATGGATAATGATAATCCCATCGTATGGTTCCATATACCAAGGGGAAGTAGCAGAAGGATAATATGCATAACCTGCAGTTCCAACACTTTCCATGGTACGAATTACCCAAACGTTAAGATACTTATCACGTGGCCAAGGATTTAATTTTGAGTCATCGTTTGCATTGTCTGTTTTATGAGAATAAATTCTGTCGATACCATTTGTGCAATTTCCATCGGGATCAATTTGTGCTAAACGAAATTCTATTCTACAATCAGATGCAATTGCCTGATAAGGAACAATGATAGCAGAAGTATCAGAATTTTTCTTGCGAAAATCTCTATTTAAAATATTTACTTCATCCAATACTTGAGCATCGGAAATATTTTCTGAACCATTCGTATGTAAAATGTGAAATACAATTGGAATAATATAAACATGTGTAGAATCGGGGCCGGAAGCTCTGTTTTCAAACGATTTCATCCTTTCAGCAATAGTGGCATTGTTGTCGGTTTCTACTTGAGCTAACTCAGGATGCTGAGCTAACAATTTTTGATACATTTGAGTAGTACCACATTGATAATCCGCTTGAGCGAAAATTCTAGTAGTTCCTACTGAACAAAAAATGGCTCCTAAAAAAAGGTATTTGAGTAAGTTTTTTTTCATTATCGTTTGATTTCGTTGAATGTATAATTGTAATTACTAGAGGCAATATTAAGCATAAAAACAAAAAAATGAAAGCTTTTTTGAATATGCTTGTCCTTTTTTATTAAGCGGTTGATTTTAAGTGTAATCGGTAGGATTTAAGCAAAAAAAGGAGTTCTACTTTAGTAGAACTCCTTTTCCAATAAAAAAGCGAAAGATTTTTTAGATTTTAATTCTGATTGCTCCTACAATGTTTCTACCGGGAGCACTTATTCCGGAAGCAAACATTCTGTAGTGAGTATCAAATAAATTTTCAACACCAAAATTGATGGTTACATTTTTTGTAACATGGTAAGCGGTTTTAATATTAAATGTCACCCAGCCAGGCATATAGCCATTCACAGGATCAGCTGAATAAGCTTCATTGTCTTCAGTACCTAAGCTGTAATCTCTCCCAATTTTTGCTGAACTGTAACGCACATAAATTTCACTTTCAAATTTCTTAAAATGATACATAAAACTTGTTTGTCCAAACATTGGCGGAATGTGATCCAAAGGAATAATTGTATCATGGTTACCGTTGTTGTTTGTTGCTGCTAATTCCATGCGATATTGTCCCATTGTGTAGGTAATTGATGATTTGAAAGAAACATTGTCAGAAAAATCGGCAGTAACAGCTCCATAAACGCCTTGTACATATGCTTCATCCACATTTTGAGGAGCAAATACCTGACTTAATACACCATCATACATAATGGAATCCTTTCCATCAAATTGGAATTCTTTCATCACAATTGCATTTTTTAATATTGTATAGTTGTACGTTGCTTCAAATTTAACTTTGTTGTCCATGATGGTTGTAGATAAACCGCCCTCAATGTTGTAAGCATATTCAGGTTTTAGTTTTTCATTTGGAACAGATACTTTTCCACTACCGGCAGTATATGTGTTAACTCTTGTCATGTCTTCCACATTCGGAGACCGGAATCCTGTAGATCCTAAAATATGGAAACGAACATTTTTTTCCGGCATCATAATTAAACCAAGATTTCCATTAAAAGCCCTATTATTTTGTTTAACGGTGGTAAATGGAAATTGGAAGTTGGTTACTGTTGCACTGGTATCATACTCGCAACTTAAAGAGTTATAAGAAAAACGAATACCATCGGTTAAAATAAATTTTTCGTTTATTTCCCAATTGTGAGTGAGGTACGCTGCTATGTTTAAGGTTTTGCTTCCGCCATTTGCATAACGTGTTTCAGGAAGCGCTGCACCCACAGCAGCGGTATCAAATAGGATGTGTTTTTTAGTAACTGTTGATTCAACTTTATTACTTACTAATTCAGCTCCGTAGCTCAACTCGTGTTTTTCTTTTACTTTTTTGTGCAAATCAGCATTTAAGGAAATTACATTTACTTTCTCTGTATTTACTGTTTTGAAATTGTTGTTTGAACTGCTGGAATAGTCGGTACTAAATTTTCTGCTGAAACGTTCTTGATCAATTGTTTGGAAAGCAGCAGTGATACGCATGTTGTCGTAAAGTTTGCCATCTGATTTAAGTGTTGCATACAAAGATGCCAACATTCTTTTTTGAGGGCTATATCCATTGTCTGCCCATTTTAAATTTCCTCCGCTACCAGCTTCTGTTAGTCTGTCATAACGTTGAATATCCGATGAAGTAGAGTATTGAACATTCAAGCCAATATTTACATTGTCGTTTACTTTGAATAATAACTTCTCCATAAAATCCATTTGAGAATAAGCCGTTCGTTTTTGAATGTTTGAATGTGGATTATAAATTGTACTATCAGCTGTCCCCGCAGCATTTGATCCTACATAATAATAACATCTTCCAAAATCAGGATTTGGATTGCGTGAATATCCCGTACGTAAATCATCAAAATCGCTATAAGTAATACTTGTTAAGGATGCTAATTTTTTGAATCCTAAATTAAAATCGAGGTGTCCGTTTTTTTCTTGGTTTGCACTGGAATAACGAATTCCTGAATTTAATTTGAAGTTCATTTTTTCCTCGTCACCGAAAAGTGGATTTTTTGTATAAAAATGCATGACACCACCCAAGGCATCACTGCCGTACATCACAGAGGATGGGCCATAAATAATTTCTGTTCTGTCTAACATCGCATTGTCGATAGTAATTACATCTTGCAAGTGGCCTCCACGATAAATCGCATTGTTCATTCTTACGCCATCTACTACTAACAGCACTCGGTTGGCTTCAAACCCTCTGATGATAGGACTTCCGCCACCAGCTTGGCTTTTTTGAACCATGATATTCCCGGTATTAGAAAGCATGTCGGCCGAGGTTTGGGCGTTACTCAATTCGATGTCCTTTGCTTTGATAACATCAATGGTATAAGGAACATCTGATTTTTTTTCTTCTTCTTTATTGGCAGAATAAATCACTTCATTCAAATTAATTAATTTGTACAAAGTTGTATCTTTTTCCGGGGGGTCTTGAGCGTAAGCAGTTGAAGCTGCTGCTATTCCCAAAATACTAAAAAGTAATGTCTTTTTCATTTTATATGTTTTAAAAATTGAGTTAATAAAAATCTGCGTTCAGCAAATCTGCCGAACGCAGATTGCTCTATATCAAAACAGAATACAAAGATGAGCTACAAACTTTGCAAGGTTTTAACATAGCGATGAATTCAAAATCGATTAAATCTGCAATAAAGGCATAGCCTTAGTTGTAGAAACTAAACAACAATTAATCTTGATTCAAAGATGATTAAACAAATTCGGGTGGTGGTGATTTTGTTTCAGAAAATTCTGATAGATAATTTTTTGTAGGTTGGAAAAAACAAAAGAGAGTAGAAGGATTATGAAATCTAAAAGAATAAAAGTTAGAAAAGTAAATTTTTACAACATGATTGGTTAGTTTTTTAGAGCTGGAATTGCTTTTTGAATTTTGTGAAGCAACAAACATGTCGATGTGTTCATCTAAATCAGCAAACAATTCAATTTCTTTTTTGTCATCAATACAATAAAAAATAATTGAATTTTGTAATTCTTTTTTCTTTACAATATCAAATAATTTTCCTTGGTAAAAAAATTCTTTGTTTTTTTTCTCCCAATTAATGCTGGCAAATTTAGCTTTTGAAATTTCAATAGTGGTAAGCTGGGCTTCAGGAATACCTAATTGTATGAATGTTTTAACTTCTTTTCTGATTTCAGATTGAGAAATTTTAAATACGATATAATACCCAACAGAGTTGAATAAAAAAATGGCAAGTAGAGAGAAGATTGCTGATTTTTTCATAGGTATGAGACAAATATAAGTATTTACTCTCTAAAAACAAATTATGCCTTTTTGTCTCTTTTTGCTTTTGGTACAAACATTGAAGAAGGAAAACAAGTATATTTACTATCGATATGAGAAATACTACCTCTAAATTATTTTTTAGCTTTTTGTATCCTAGCTTATTTGTTATAATACTTTGGGGTGTTAAATTATTTGAGATAGTTGAACAAGTTAATTTGTCGTGGTACGGAATTTATCCCAGAAGAATAGACGGTTTGATTGGAATTGTAACTGCTCCTTTGTTGCATGGTGATTTGCCACATTTAATTTCAAATACTATTCCCTTAATGGTTTTAGGCCCAATTATTTTTTATTTTTACAGATCTATTGCCTTCAATGTTTTCTTTTGGGTGTATTTGATGACCGGTGTTTGGGTGTGGGCGGCTGGAGGAGAATCGTATCATATTGGAGCTAGCGGAATTATTTATGGTTTTATAACGTTTTTGTTTTTTAGCGGTATTTTTCGCAAGGATCCTCGTTTATTGGCTTTGTCGTTATTTGTTACATTTTTATATGGTGGAGCAGTTTGGGGGGTCTTACCATTTCAAAAAGGAATTTCTTGGGAATCGCATATGTTAGGTTCTTTGGCGGGGATAATCACTGCATATAATTTTCGTAAAGAAGGGCCTCCACCTCGTAAATATGATTTGGGTGATGATGCAGAAAATGAAAAAATTGATGTGAGTGGCCATGATCAGGCTGTTCCAGAAGACGAAAGTTCTTCTAAAATAAATGTGAACTATACATTTATTGAAAAGGATAAGAAATAATATCACTCATAGGCTATTTCGTTAGAAAGCTTTATTTTACTTACCTTTGCGCCTTCTAAAAATAAATTTAGAAGCATAATCAATTTTTATTTTGAATTATTTATCTGTAGAAGAAGTATCCAAATCGTTTGGTGCGAAAGCATTATTCAACAAAATTAGTTTTGGTTTAAATCAAGGCGACCGCATTGCATTGATTGCAAAAAATGGTGCCGGTAAATCCACCTTGCTTAAAGTACTTGTTGGTAAAGAGATTGCTGATGAAGGCAGTGTTACTTTCCGGAAAGATATTGTAGTGACTTATCTAGATCAAAATCCAATTTTAAACGAAAATGATACGGTTATAGAAGCTATTTACAAATCGGATAATCCGATGTTAAATGCTGTTAGAGGTTATGAAGAAGCCTTACATGCGTTTGAAAAAGAATACAATGATGAAACATCTGCTAAATTAGAATCTTGCAGTGCTCAAATGGACAAATTGGAAGCATGGGGATTTGAAGCTAAAATACAAGAGGTGTTGCAACGTTTGAAGATTGCTTTTTTAGAAAAGCAAATTGGAACTTTGTCGGGTGGACAAAAAAAGCGAGTTGCTTTGGCTAAAGTGTTGATTGACGAACCACATTTATTAATATTAGATGAGCCTACCAACCATTTGGATGTAGAGATGATAGAATGGCTGGAAAATTATTTGGTTTCTCGAGACATGACTTTATTATTGGTTACTCACGACCGCTATTTTTTAGATAGAATATGCAATGAGATTATAGAAATTGATTCAGGGAAAATACATCATTACAGAGGCGATTTTCAGTATTATGTCGAAAAGAAAGCGGAGCGTGAAGCGATGGAAGGTAGTGAGATTGATAAAGCAAAAAATTTATTCAGAAGAGAATTAGAGTGGGTGAGAAAAATGCCCAAAGCACGGGGAACGAAGTCGAAGGCCCGATTAAATGCTTTTGAAGATACCAAGGACAAAGCTTTTAGTGGAGTGGTAGAAACCAAATTGGAGTTGGGCGTAAAAATGAGTAGAATAGGAGGGAAGATTCTGGAATTTAAAAATATTAAGAAAGCTTTTGGTGCTACCAAAATTGTAAATGATTTTTCTTACATCTTTAAAAAAGGTGAAAAAATTGGAGTAATAGGAAAAAATGGTGTTGGAAAATCTACTTTCTTAAATATGATTATGGGAATGGAAAGTCCTGATTCGGGAGATATTCAAACCGGTGAAACAATGATTTTTGGATACTATTCACAAGAAGGATTGAAGCTAACAGAAGATAAGCGAGTAATAGAGGTGGTGAAAGATATAGCTGAATTTATTCCGTTGGCAGATGGCTCCAAGCTTTCAGCATCTGGCTTACTTACGAAATTTTTATTCCCTCCGGAAGTACAATACAGCATGGTTTCTAAATTAAGTGGAGGAGAACGAAGAAGATTATATTTGATGACCATCTTAATAAAAAACCCTAATTTTTTAATTCTTGATGAACCAACCAACGATTTGGATATTGTTACATTAAGTGTACTCGAAGATTTTCTCACCAATTTTCAAGGCTGTGTTTTAATTGTAACGCACGACAGATATTTTATGGATAAAATGGTTGATCACTTGTTTGTATTTGAAGGGCAAGGAGTGTTGCGTGATTTTCCGGGTAATTATACGGAGTATAGAGATAAAAAAGAAATGGAAGACAAACATTCTAGTAGGCAAGAACCATTGCTTGAGGCAGCAGAAGTTGTGGATAAAAAGCCGATTGAAAAAAATGTTGTCGAACAAAATAAAAAGAAACAGAGCTTCAAAGAAAAATTAGAATATGAGCAATTGGAAAAAGAAATTGCAAATTTAGAAGCTGAGAAAGAAAAGATAACACTATTGCTAAATACCGGTAGTGATAATCACGAAGACGTGATAAAATGGAGTGAGCAAATAGGAATTATTATTTCGAAGTTAGATGAAAAGTCGTTTAGATGGCTGGAGTTGAATGAAGGTATATAAAAAACGCTCCTTGCTTTTTGCGAGGGGCGTTTTAAGTAGCAAGAAAATTTCATTTTTTCAGAATTTGTAGATATCCATTTAAATCTTAAAATTCAAAAAATAGGCTTCAAATGCTGTTTTGTTTAGTATGTCGATTTAGGTTTGCAGCGCAAGGTTTTAATTAAGTCGTTCTGTCCATTTGTTGTTAAAATGTTCGTAAGAATAATTGAAATACTATCCCAGTCTGAATCATTTCTGTAGTATGTCAAACCTTCGTTGTTATCAATTTTGTTATTGATATTGTGAATTAAAATTTTAGCTATTTTATTTCCTTTTTCAATTTCCTTGATTTTGTAATACCCTAGAATCACGGAAGTTGTGTACATGTCAAAATGTACCACATTATCAGGCATTATTTCTATGTATTTATCTAAAATTTGTTTCAAAGAGTCTGTTTGTTCTTTTTTCATTAGCTCTGAAATTAAAATTTGAAAATTATTTCGGTATGCAGAACAAATGGCTTTTTCATTTTTCGTGATTTTATCCATTCCTTTCCAGTCGTATTTTTTCATTAAATTGGTAAACAATAAAGAAGTATTAATATTAGCAAATTCGCTATCATCTTCTTTTTTCGGTGCAGAAATAATTTTATTTACCAATCCTTCTTGTTGCAAATAATTAGTTATGTTGAAAAAGTTTCCCGTTAATCCGCAAGCTGAAAAATAAACAGGTCGATTTAGTTTTGTATTTGCAAGAACATCGCACACCATCAAATCATTTTTGCAAAAATAACTTGCTTTTGTTTTCCAATAAATTGTGTTGTTTATTGTTTTTAATGACAGCTCGTTTGTGGGTATGAATGGATATTTATTGGTTATGACAGCATCTGCATCTGATACATTGTTGTCATTAGAAACGAATGAAATTACGTCCATTAAATCCATTGGAGTTTGATTTTCTGCTTTTTTTATCAAAATGAATTCTCTTTTCTCACCCTTTATCTGGGTGGGCGAAAAGGTAATAGGTAGTGGCTCAGCATCAAGAATTTTAGTTCTTAAGGAATTTATATAGCGATCGGTTTGAAGCAAACTTAAATTTACTACTAGCACATCAGAACGAAATCCATATTGAGCTTGTACGTACAACAAAGGAAATGTGTCGCTATCGCCATGAACAAAAAGAATTGCATTTCTTTCACAAGAGTTGAGCATATTTTTTGCAAAGGAAATCATGAAGTCGTTGTAGAGCCCAGGAATAAGCTCTTTTTTTGCTTCATTTTCATTTTGATACGTTCTTAAATCGAGAAAGGAAGTCACATATTCATTTGAATAGCGCGTATCAATTGATCCGATAATTGTTTCAAAATTAGGGTCAATATCTCTTAATTTTTTAAAAGTAGAAATTGCCAAATGTTGGTATTTTCTGAATAATTCAAGCTGCTCTTGAGTTAAACAGCTTTGTCCATCAGGCAATTCAAATCGTTCTGCAAAAAGTTGATATCCCGAATTGGCATTCAGAAGATTACCGGCATAAGAAGAGTAAGCGCGACCTAGAGCATACAAAGTAGAATCGGGTAAGTTGTTTTCATTTTCATAATCACGTATTACATCTTTATCCCAGCCTGAATATCCATAGTAAGGGCAAAAATTATAATTTCTTTTATCATAGGACTGCAAGGCTTCATTGCGATGGTTTATATTTACTTCATTGTTTTCATGCGTATTTTCACTTGTCTTTTTCAAATTTAATTCAAGAAATTTGTCTCGCTTTTCTGACCAAAATAAGATGTCAGAAACCGTTTTACCACTTGTGTAGTCTCTATTTGTAACATGCCAACCATCCGGTTTTTTTTCAAATTTCATTTCTGATGCATCAGCAATTGGGTCGGGAGAATAAATGGAATAAAATTCATTTACAACAGTATCAAATAGAGGAAACTTTTTGTTGCTGTGTGATGTGCAAGCAATGGTATTTGCCAGCAACAAGATGCAGATGGAAAGATATTTATACATAATTATAAAACAGTTTTTTGTTCAACACTCCAGGCTTCGGCTTTTGCTATAAATAAGGCTTTCGTTTTTTTCCAAACAGTTAAAAATAAATCAGAATTACGATAATTATTCAATTCGTTTTCTGAATTCCAGTAGCTATAAGTAAAAAAAATATTTGGTTCTTTTAAATCATTTAATAATTCCAAATGTGTACATCCCGGCATAGCGCGAATTAATTGTTTTGATTCATCAAAAATAGTCAAGAACTCGTTTACTTTTTCAGGCTTGAAAGTCATTTTTACGATACGGATAATCATTGAAAGCGTATAGTTATTGAATCGTTAAGTTTTAAGTTGAGCATACTATTGGCTCTATCGCTGTTCATGGCTATTTCCAATTGATTGGCAGAGTTAAACAATGCAAGAATTTCTCCTTCAGGAACATCATTGTATGTTTTGCTGATTTTATAAATTTCGTAGCGAGCAAATTCAATTTTAAATTCTCTGGCTTTTCCAATCTGATTGAATAAAGTTTGAGTGATGTTGCACATCACATTCCCATACGAATCAATGTATTCAACGGTTCCTCTTATCATGTCGCCCATTGTAGCAGCTCGAAAAGGCATGCGTTCTAATAAGTTTTCTTTTGGTTTGCCAAGTTCTTCCATTTTACTACCATTTACCATCGCACTTGCTGCTACTGCAAAAACATCACGTGTTGGAAAAGTAGAGATGGTAGCAGGTAATTCAATAATTTTTTCTATCGAGGTATCTAAAAAAGAAAAAATGCCATTGTCGGCACTAATAAAATAGTGTCCATCAGAAAAAACAATGACATGGGAAGATTGACTATTTTGTTCTGCCTTTATACCTATGATGTGGATGGTGCCTTTTGGGAAATCGGTATATGAATTTTTAACAATATATGCTGCATCTTGAATATTATATGTTGGTATTTGATGTGAAATGTCTACAATGGTAACAATAGGTACTTTACTGAGAATAGAGCCTTTTATAGAGCCAACATAATGATCTTTCAATCCTAAATCAGTAGTAAGAGTGATGATGGCCATTTGTTAGTAAATTGTGATTTTTTCGGTTTCTGTTTACCCCTAAGAATACACAAAAATATGTTATTTTCGTGCTTTCTGATAAAAAAACTTTTTTTATTTAATTCTATTGTAGGCGTGAGTGAAAAAAAAATAATACTTGAAGACATTGCACCTGTAAATCTTTATGGTGTAAACGATTCTAAATTGGAGTTGATTAAAACACGCTTTCCAAAACTTAAAATTGTTGCAAGAGGAGAAATCATTAAAGCGAGTGGTGAAGAGGAAGATTTGAATCAGTTTGAAATGGTCATTAATATTCTGATTGCTTATTACAACCGCTTTGGAAATTTAACAGAAAATGCAATTGAACAGATTTTAAACGGAAGAGCAAAAAGAAAGGGGTCGCCAGCTGAGAGCCCTGATGGTGCTACTGACGTGATTGTTTTTGGAAATAATGGTTTAGTAGTGAAAGCACGTACTGATAATCAGCGCAAAATGGTAGATGCAATTTCTAAAAACGATATGTTGTTTGCCGTTGGTCCTGCAGGCACGGGCAAGACATACACTGCGGTTGCTTTGGCAGTAAGAGCATTAAAAAATAAGGAAGTAAAAAAAATAATATTGACTCGTCCGGCAGTTGAAGCTGGAGAAAATTTAGGTTTTTTGCCTGGCGACTTAAAAGAAAAATTAGACCCTTATTTACAGCCATTGTACGATGCTTTGGGAGATATGATTGCTTCAGAGAAGTTGGCCTATTACATAGAAAATAGAGTGATTCAAATTGCTCCTTTGGCATTTATGCGTGGAAGAACACTTGATAATGCCTTTGCCATTTTAGACGAAGCTCAAAATGCGACAGAGGGGCAATTAAAAATGTTTTTAACCAGGATGGGTTCTTCAGCAAAATTTGTAATTACCGGAGACATCACTCAAATAGATTTGCCTAAGCATCAACCATCGGGATTGCCGCAAGCGATTCAGCTTTTAAATAAAGTGGATGGCATATCAGTAATTGAGTTGGATGGAACAGATGTGATAAGACATCAACTTGTGAAAAAGATAGTAGAGTTGTATGATGCGAAATAAAAGTCAAAAGAGGGCAAAGTCAAAAGAAGTAAGTAGACAATTTTAAAAAAAGGAGACAATCGACAAATAAAAAAGTAGACAAAATAAATAAATTCTACCCCGAAGGGGTTCCTTCGGAAAAGTTCAAAAAATCTATAAATCAAAAAATCTAAAATTGGTATGGATGCGATAACAGAAACAAAATTTAATTTTCCAAAACAAAAAAGTTTTTACAAAGGGAAAGTACGAGATGTTTACAATATTGATGATAAACAATTGGTAATGGTGGTGAGCGACCGAATTTCTGCTTTTGATGTGGTATTGCCAAAAGGAATTCCTTACAAAGGGCAAGTGTTAAATCAAATAGCTGCAAAATTTTTGAAAGCAACAGAAGATATTTTGCCTAATTGGGTTATTTCTGTTCCTGACCCAATGGTTACAGTAGGTTTATTTTGTGAGCCCTTTAAAGTGGAAATGGTGATACGTGGTTACTTATCTGGTCATGCTTGGCGTGAATATAAATCAGGAAAACGAGTTGTATGTGGAGTTGCTATGCCTGATGGAATGAAAGAGAATGATAAATTTCCTGAGCCAATTATTACTCCTACCACAAAAGCATCTGTTGGACACGATGAAGATATTTCGAAAGAAGAAATTTTAAAGCAGGGAATTGTTTCAAAGGAGGAGTATGAGCAATTAGAGAAATATACTCGTGCAGTTTTTCAAAGAGGAACTGAGATGGCTGCGAATATGGGTTTGATTTTAGTGGATACAAAATATGAATTTGGTAAAAAAGAAGGTAAAATTTACCTTATCGATGAAATTCATACACCAGATTCTTCTCGTTATTTTTATAAAGAAGGCTATGCTGAGCGTCAAACTAAGGGAGAAGCTCAAAAACAATTATCCAAAGAATTTGTTCGTGAGTGGTTAATGGCGAATGGATTTCAGGGAAAGGATGGTCAAAAAATTCCAGAAATGACGCCAGAAATCATCACTTCCATATCTGAGAGGTATATAGAGTTGTATGAAAATATTGTTGGTGAAAAGTTTGTAAGGACAGATGTAAACAATGTAAAAGAAAGAGTCGAAGGAAATATTACAGAATTTCTGAAAAAAAATTAAAAATAAAAAAAGCCATCTTTTTGAGATGGCCTTTTTTATAATGTATAATTATTATGGCTGACAAGCTGGATCAAGTGTTGTAGTACCTGAAACAGTGTTATTTGAAATGTTACATTCATTAATAACGTTGGAAACCGTTAAATTTTTGCTGCCGTTAATGGTATTATCTTTAATTATTACATACTTGTCATTAGTTGATTCTACATGTCCATTAAAATTATTTCCACCTAGATCCACAAAAGTTATCCCGCTAGTAGAAAATTTACCATTTACCGTGCAAGACTTAAATGTAACTACTGCATTGCTGCCACCGCCTGTTACCTGAAACGTTCCTCCTCCAATAACAGCATTAGAGTTGCCTATGATAGAGGAATCAGATCCAATTGATATATTTCCGTTGGCTGCTCCTCCGGAAACAAATAATACACCACCATTAACATTTACATTACCTGAAATTTTTCCTGTACTTTTTACATAATATGCTTCTCCTGTTCCTATGGTAATATTACCGGATGTATTTCCTGTAATAACTGTTGGCGAACTGTCAACTATAGTTGCAACGTTAAATACTAACAGTCCGCTTTGAAGATCACGAGAAATAATGCCCTCAACTAAATAACCTTCTGCTACTGTGTTACCTGAAACATAACCAATTTCCAGTCCAGGTATGTAATCACCTTTTTTTAGAGGGTCAAAATTAGTTATTACTAATTTATTACCTCCTGAAGCTCCTGATATTATTATTCCTCTTGCCATAAGTTTATTTTTTTAGTGAATAAATTAATTTTAGTTTTATTTTACAATTATAGTCAAATTTTGCTAATATTCAAGTATTTTTACAGAAATTGCATTTGTGAGAAAACATAGAAGTTTCATACTCCTCCTTTTTTTTGTTTTTCCTTGCTTTTGTTTTGCACAATCGCTTGGAAAAGATTCCCTTATATTATCTTTAGAAAAATTAACTGATAAAGAGAAAGTCGAAATTTTAAATGATATTTGCTTTCAAAGTAGATATTCTGATCCGAACTTGGCTATGGAAGCTGGTTTGTTAGGACTTGAACTGGCAAAAAAACTTAATAATAATAAAGAAGTATTTCTAAATAACAATACTGGATTATTGTTTCTGGATAAAGGAAAATATGAGAAGGCTTTAGAATACTTTATATCAGGAGAAAAAATTGCTCATCGTAATTCAGATAAAAAGGGAATTGGAATATCGATGCTAAATAGTGGAGTAGTATATCAGTATCAGCATCTTTATGAGAAGTCTTTGATGAATTTCAGCTCAGCACTAAAAGTTTTTAAGGAAATTGATGATAAAAAAAGAATTGCATTAGTTTTAATTTCTTTTGGAGGCTTATATTACGATTTGAAGGACAATGCCAAAGCCTTAGATTATTTTTTACAATCCTTGAAAATAGTGGAGGAGCTAAATGATATAGACGGAATTGCTTCCGGGCTAAATAATATTGCTGTTATATATGAAGAGATGAAAAATTATTCTAAGGCCATGGAATATCATAAGAAGTCTCTCAAAATTTTTAGAGGTCAGTTAAATTCAAGATCTGCTTCAGCGAGTTTATATAATATAGCACTTATATACAAGAGTCAAAATGACATTGAAAATGCCCTAAATTATATTGATAGCGCAGCGGTTATTGCTAAGGATTTGAATGCTATGGAGCTATTAAAAGAATACTATTCTACATTGTCAGAAATTTATTATGCAAAAAACGATTTCAAAACGGCATTACATTATTATACTTTAAAAGCTGAAATAAAGGATTCTTTAATTAACAAAGACTTGAATAAGCAGATTGTTGAAATGTCAACAAAATATCAATCTGAGAAAAAAGAGAAAGAAAATCAAATTTTAACTCAAAAAAATGATCTTCAAAACTTAAGTCTTAATCGTCAAAAAATTATTAATTACTCAATTTCATTTGGATTAGTTTTAGTAATTGGATTAGCCTTTTTTATTTTCAGAGGTTATAAACAAAAACAAAAAACCAATTTGCAATTGGAAGAAAAGAATGTTTTAATTGAGCAGAAAAATAAAATTGTTGAAGAGAAAAATAAAGACATTACGGATAGTATTAGATATGCTAAACGCTTGCAGACAGCTATTTTAAAACCTGAAAACACACTTACTAATTATTTTGATGATGGTTTTGTTTTATTTAAGCCAAAAGATATTGTGAGTGGCGATTTTTATTGGTTTGAAAAATTCGGGGATTTATCTTTAATCGCTGCGGCAGATTGTACTGGGCATGGAGTTCCGGGAGCCTTTATGTCTATTATTGGTTGTAATTTATTATCACAAGCAGTAAATGAATATGCCATCACGCAGCCAGCAGCTATTTTAAATTCTATTAATAAAGGTTTGACAAAGGTATTGCAACAAAAAGGCGACTCCAATTCTTTTGTCACGGATGGGATGGACATTGCCTTGTGTTCCTTTGATCCAGATAAAATGATAGTGGAATATTCCGGTGCATTTAATCCAATGTGGCTCATTAGAAATGATGAATTACTTGAGTTTGGTGCTGACAAATTTCCTGTAGGAGCATTTTTAGACAGCCAGGTGAGATTTTTCAATTCACATAAAATCCCCGTGCAAAAGGGGGATATGATTTATATATTTTCTGATGGCTATGCGGATCAATTTGGCGGTCCTCTTGGAAAGAAGTTTAAATATAAGCCTTTGCAAAAACAATTTTTAGAGATTTATAAGAAGTCGGGCTTGGAGCAAAGAAAAATTTTAAATGAAACATTTGAAAAGTGGATGGGAAATTTAGAGCAAATAGATGATGTTTTAGTTGTTGGAATAAGAATCTGATGCTATTCGAAAAGAAAACTACCTGGTTAAAATTATTTGAATCTTTAACTGCTGCAAATAATAGAGTTGCATTGGGAAGGGTGACAACCATTGAAGTTGGAAGAAAAAAAGTTTGTGTGGCACATACTTCCGAAGGTTTTTTTGCCGTTAATGATAGATGTCCACACAATGGTGCTTCATTGGGTAATGGTTTCTGCACCGACCAAGGCAGTGTAGTGTGTCCAGTGCACCGATATCACTTCGATTTAAAAACAGGGCGAGCAAAAAGTGGTTTGGGTGATTTTGTTCAAACGTATCCGATTGAAGTCCGCGAAGATGGCGTATTTATTGGGTTTGAGAAAATTGTTTTTAACCTTTTCTAGTGGCTGAACTTTTTTCTCCATCTTTTAATTTCTAAAATTATTTTATTCCTCACATGTATCTTCGATGCAAATCTCCGTTATAAGAATAAAGTTCTTAAAAAAGGAGGCCTCAATGAAATCGTTTCACCCAATTAGTTTTTTAGCAATTGCATTTAGTCTAAGCGAAACTCCAATCTTTGCTAATGTTGTTTTGTCGGTAGAAGATGCTGCAAAAAAAGGTTTAATAAAATTGCATATTAAAAGTAAAGGAGGCTACACCGGAGAAGTCATAGAGATGAAAGTGCAGAATTTGACCAATAAAGCATTGGACTTGAAAGTAGAAGCGGGCAGACGGTTGGATTCAAAACAACAAGATGAACAAGATATTTTGGTGACCAAAGAGCAAGAATTTTTTGTGAAAGCCAATCAAGTTAAATCGTTGAACATTTCAGGAATGTGTTGCCAGGCACATAATAGCGCTCCAAGTGTGAAGCATGAATATTTGGTAGGAAAATTAGCGGACAGTAGTTTAATAAAACTTGCTATGTTTATTGATAAGAATAAATACTATTCAAACTACTCCGCTCAACAGGCTGTTTGGGTAGTTTCCGACAACAATTCAATTGGCAGTATTGATGATGGAAATAAGGAAATAAAAAATAATTTAAGAACGTTTGTTTCTAAATTAACAGGAAAAGTCATTCCTCCCTACGACATTAATTATGACAGTGGTAGTGATGGAAGTGTATTGGGCAGAGCAGTAAGTATAGATGGTGTTTTTGAATATTCTTTACCAGTGGCTTGTCATTCCACCTTAGCAATCTATAATGAGAAAGGTGAAATAGTGCAGATAATTTTTGAGCATTTACAAAGTGATAAAGGTGCTTATAAACATTATTATACGTTTAGAACAAGAAATTTACCTCAAGGAATATACTATGCAAGAGTAGAAGCTGATGGAATGTTGCAAAAACAAATGAAAATTGAATTTTGAGCTTGAAGGTTCTCGTGATGTCGCAGAAAAGGACGCAGATTTTGTTCTGTGCCTTTCCGAGTCATCTGTTTACGAAATTTCGATTCTTTTAGCTTACTGGAGGCCAAATGCTACTCAGAGAGGGGTCTTCTGGCATATAAACTACCCAAAGTTTATCCCCAACTTCTTTGCACACGTTCGAAAGATCAAAAATATTACCGACATCTCCTGCATATTTTTTTCCATTTGCTTCAAACGTAAATTCAATAACATACGGAGATTTGTTGTTTACTTTTATAGAAAAATTCTGTCTTATATTTGTTATTTCTCCGGTAGTTGCTGTTCCCTGTTCTAACGGGATCAATTCATTATTGGCATCTTTTATACCTTTTTTCCAAAGAAAAATTCCTATGATTGGAAATATGATTGTCCAAAAAAATGGGATAGTAAAAACAATACCCAGAATCGTCATAACATTGCTGGTGTATTTTACTCGTTTGATAAATTTTTTTGGCAAAAGTCGGGGAGCCATGGGCGGCTTAGGGCCTAGCTCATTCGTGCCTCTTTGATATTCTAATGTACCACCACAATTGTCACAATTAGAAGAAATTGAATTTGGAAATTGTGATTTACACCATGGGCATTTTACGATATAATTGCTTTGTTTAGTTTGCATCGCTTTTTTTTAATAAAATATTATTTTCCAAAGTATTCTTCAAAAGAAAAAGTTTCTTTTAACCGAACGCCCTTTTCAGTATTTTGCACTGTGCAACACTGATTTACAGAATCGTGTTCAAGAAATAGTACAAATTCTTCATCAGCTGCAAGCTTTAAAAATTTTTCTTTTTCTGTGAGTGTAAGCAATGGACGTGTATCATATCCCATTACATAAGGCAATGGAATATGTCCTACAGATGGTAATAAGTCCGCCATAAAAACTACTGTTTTTCCATTGTATTTTATATGTGGCAGCATCATTGCATCGGTATGCCCACGCATATAAGCAAACGAAATATTTTCTCCCAATTGTTTGCTGTTTTCACCATCAATGAATTTTAATTGTCCACTTTCCTGAATAGGAATAATATTTTCTTTAATAAAGCTGGCCTTTTCTCTGGCATTTGGCTTAGTGGCCCATTCCCAATGTTCGGCATTGCTCCAATAAGTAGCATTTTTGAAGGCGGTTTCAAAACCTGTTTTTTCTTTATTGTGCTTAATACTTCCACCGCAATGATCAAAATGAAGATGAGTTAAAAACATATCCGTAATATCGTTAGCAGTATATCCTATGTTGTTAAAGGAGTTTTCTAAGGTGTCGTTTCCATTTAAAAAATAGTGACTGAAAAATTTTGCATCTTGTTTTGTTCCAATGCCATTATCAATTAAAATCAGGCGTTTGCCGTCTTCAATTAATAGGCAACGCATGGCCCAATTGCACATATTGTTTTCGTCAGCTGGATTTGTTTTGCTCCACAGCGATTTTGGAACAACGCCAAACATTGCACCTCCGTCTAATTTAAAATTTCCTGTATTAATTACGTGTAACTTCATGGTGCGAATTAAGCCCCGAGCATTCGGGTTTACGAATATACGAATTAGAAAGTTTATGAAACGGGTTAATCTGTTCTAACAGAATCCTGTTTCTGAATCATCTTTAATGCATTTTCATATCGGGTTTTCTCTGAAGTGTCATATTCCCTGTGAAATACGAGCTCACCATTTTGCCAGATATAAACACCTGGTTTGTTGCCGGTGTGAACATCTACCAAGGTGCCTTCTTGATATCCATATTTATAAGGAATTTTTTCGCCATTCTTGTAAACGGAATAATTATATTCAAGATTCTTATCAAAATATGGGACAAGTAAATCATCTGGAGGTTTTATGGAAGGGTCATCGAGCCTGTTTTTGCCTTTTTCGAAGGTAACAAAACCATGTTTTCCTATTTTTTTATAGTCTCCATTTGGCCAACGTTCATAAATTATTTTTTCATAAACAAGATGACTGATTAACTGCCCTTTTTGTGTTCGTTCTGATTTATAAATCAGTGTTTCAAGATGAAGTTTTTTTCCATTTGAATAATTATATACTTTGTCTTTCCAACATAGATGTCCCTGATAGATGCAAGGTCTGGATTTGGGTCCAGCAGAATAGCAGCCAACTAGTAAGACAAGTAAAAAAACGTAAAATGTTATGATCCGAGCTGACCACATTTTTTAAAATTGTTTTTCAGTATGTATAGCACAACCATTGAATTTTTTATTGTTGAGATTTACTTCAACAGAATAGTCGTATTGTAGATCGGTTGCTCCGTTGCATTTTTCTTTTTTAATAATAATGCTGATTTTATTTTCTCCATCGGAAGAAAAATAGGTTGTGACTCCATTTTTGATTTCTGGTTCGGCATAAACAAAATGTGTTGTTTTTTGTTCCATTGGATTGTAAAAATCTATTAGGTCTTCTGCTTTTGAAATTTGAATTTGCCAGAAAGGTTCCGTCCCTGTACACCAATAATCTGCTGTGATACAAGTGTTTTTGTAGTTTTTTTGTTCGGCTTTAAGGTTGCTGGTAAATAAAATAACTGTTGAATCATTTACGTCAGTACTTGCATTTACTTCCACATATATGGCTTCATCCGCATAAGCATTTGGTAAAATGCTGTTGTATAAGGAATCCAGCAACTGAGTATTTTTTAGAACAAACAAAGCTCCAGTCCCGCAATCTAAAAATTGAGAAGTGTGCTCTCTATAAAGCCCATTAAATTGGTGAGGGACAGATTTTGCTTCTCTTCCTACTTTAATGCTATCAAGTGAAAGAGTATGGTTGTTAATTGTTGTATTTACGTTGCATGCCAACAAAAATAAAATCAGACTAACTAAATAAAATATTTTTTTCATGGAATTTAAAAATAAAGTCCCGCCCCGATTTTTCGGAACGGGACTTATTAGAAAAGATTACGGTTTAATATTTACTTTTCCAGTTTTTATATTCTGTCATATCAATTTGTTTTAAAATTGCTTTGATAGCACCTGCCCAATAGTTGCGCATTCCGATACCCATTGCTTTGCCACTTATTTTTTCGCATATCAAAACTTTTTTTGTTGCAATATCAAAAAAAGTAACAAACATGGTTGCTTCTTGAGTCCCTTTGTTAAAATTCTCAACAATGAATGATAGGCCTACACCGGTTTTTTTCACTTCGGTGCTGTATTTTTTTACCATTGCATCTATTTCCGACTTTTCAATTTTACCTTCGTTGTAAGTCATGCATGCATCCACATCAATTTTACCATTCAATTCATTCATCGATTTTAAATCATAGAGAACATTGTCTTTACGAAACGATTTTTTGAAATCGAAATGCTGAGGTTCTGTAATAATAAGTGAGTTCCAACCGGGAATCCATTTCGATTTCATGTCTGAACCTGTTGCTACTCCTGCTCCTCCCACTTGATCGAATCCACCAACAAATTTTGCTTTTGTGAAGTCCAAACCAAACCAAACAATTTCGGTTGCTGATAAAGCTGATTTTGCATCTTGAGCTTTTGCAATTGTGCTGCTTGCTACTACTAGCAAGGATAAAATTATTTTTTTCATATTATTAGTCGTTATCTGTTTATATATTATTTTAATTATTCAATGATTAACATTTCTACACGTCTGTTTTTCTGACGTCCTGCTTCAGTTTTATTATCAGCAATAGGTTTTTTAGAACCGAACCATTCTGGTTTAAATCTATCAGCTGCAATTCCTTTAGCCATAAGATAGTTTTGTACAGCTTTTGCACGTTTTTCTGATAATTTCATGTTTTTAGCTTTGTCACCTTGGTTATCGGTGTGCCCTGAAATTTTTAATCTCCAGTTTGGTTTCTTAGTCATTAAGGCTGCTAATTCATCCAAAGAAGCAAGTGATTCGGTTTTGATAATGTCTTTTGCAGTTGCAAATTCTAAATTATCAAATGCTTTTTTAAGCACTTCTGCTTCTTCTTTATTTAATTTGATAGCCACATCTTTGTTGTCTTCCGGTTTCAACTTATTATCATCCACTTTTAACACAATAAAGCGGAAGTAGCGATCTTTCTTAACATCTCTAAGTGCTTTTTTAGAAATTCCACCAACAACTACTTTCACTTCGGTATATACTTCTGTGTTTTCACCTTCTAAGCTGAATATGACCATTTCATCAGCAGGAAGTTCATCAAAATTGAAGCTTCCATCTTTTGCCTGAATAGCAGTTCTTAAAGTATTTCCTTGTGAGTCAATTAAAATTAACTTCACTTCAGGACAACCATTATTGGCTGCAGGACCCGGTTTGTCAGGACATTCATCTATTTTATCCATTACACCATCACCGTCTCTGTCAGGGCAACCTTTGAATTCAGGTAATCCAGGTTCATCCGGACAATCATCTTCTTTGTCCATAATTTTATCGCCATCTTTATCAGGGCAACCATTGAATTCTTTCAATCCTGGTTCATCCGGACAAGCATCTTGTTTGTCAATAATTTTATCGCCATCTCTATCAGGGCAACCTTGGAATTCAGGAGTTCCTGGTTCATCCGGACAAGCATCATCCTTGTCTTGAATATGGTCGCCATCTCTGTCGGGACAACCAAGAAATTCCCAAGTTCCGGGCTCTTCTTTACATTTGTCTTTTCTATCGGATACTTTATCTTTGTCTTTATCTCTAGGTGAGCGATACATGATTGGAATTTTTAGCATCGCATATGCATCCGCTCCGTAAATATCTTTTCGTGATACCCATGGACCCAAACTGTTTGTTCCAACAATCAAAGGCCCTATTCTAAGGCCAAGTCCGGCTTTAAAATTCCCTGTTAGGTCGTAGGCGAATGGTATGAAAGCACCAAACCATTTGTGGTCCCAACGTGGAGCCAAACTGAATGTGCTAAGGTCATGCACTTTCTCCGCATCTTTTTTAAAACGTGGAGAGATATAGGTTGTAAAATTTGCATAAAAGTCTTTGTAAATATGATAATCAACTGTTAATGCAAATGCTGTAGGCAAATTCATTTTGTAATATTCATCTCCTTTATTCATTGGATAGCGAGCATTCAACAAACTATCAAAGTCGCCAAAATTATGCACAGAATCAAAGTCGTGTAAGTTCCATAGCCCAATGTCAGCAGTAAAGTTACGTGAGTAGGTTCCTTTTTTAAATTTCGCATATCCAATATCCACTACAGATAATCCAACTTTCAATTTGTATTTATTTTTGTCTTTTCTCCATAAGCCTGTTTCGCCATCCATATCGTATTTGTACGTTTCGAAATCCGGACGGTATTCATAAACTACTCCTAAATCAAGTCCCCAAGAAAACAGAGCAGTATTTTTAAAAGCCGGTTCTATTTTATCGCCTTCGTAAGTTGAGGAGTGACCGTAACTCACATCTGAATGAAACAAAGAAAGTGTAGTATCGTTTGTAAAATTATAATCCAAGTCATTTATATTCATATAAGCAGATTGAATCCCTTGAATATATTTGGCAGTAATTCCGGCTTTAAAGGCATGCATGCCTTCATCTTTGAAAACGTGTCCGTAACATAAACCATATTCTACCCAAGTCATGGTTTGTGCACTAAAATTTTGGTTGCTTAGGTTCGTCAACCATAAGCTGGAGTCTTTAAGTGAGGTGTAAGCTAATTGAGCTAATTCAGGTTCAATTCCGTCCACATTTATAAGTGTGCGCATCTTTGTTTTTACTGCAAAAGCATTTTTTGGATTAATGCTAATAAGGAATGAAGGCCCATAAATCTGGTTAGAGAAATAAATTGATTTATTGATTTTGTTATCTTTTGGAGTAAGATAATGCTCCATAAAAAGTGTATCATCAAAGGCATATAAATGCCCATATTGATCTTTCTTAAGGGCATCGCGACTCATACCTAAGTAATTGTTGTAAAACTGAAGACTAGCACCTGCTAAAGTCACATCTACTTTATATCGGCTGTCAACAACATTAGCAGGATTCAGGTCGGTTCCTGTTACTCCTGAATAATTACTATTGATATATCCTAAAAAATCTTGTGCAAAAGATGAAATTGTCATCAACAATGCAGTAGCAAATAATAGTATAATTTTTTTCATATGCTTGGGTATGATTTTGAAGACTAAAGATACAATTTTTTTTAAAATAAAAATTTACTTTAGTTGGTATACAAAAATAGAGTTTTCGGAGCTACCGGTCACTAAATTATAATGCCCTTCGTTGTTTAAATCTCCAATAGTAAAAGCTGTTTTTCCCATGATAGGAAAGCCTTCGAAGAGAGAACCGTTGTTATTAAAAAGGAATATTTCGTTCGATTCCTCAGATGCCACACCAATTTTACCATTTCCATCGGGAAATAAGAAAAATAGCGGTGTTTGAGATATTTTATTATCAAACGGATGGTTAAAAAGCAATGATTTGTCTTGGGCGAAAACTTTAAGCTCGTTTCTCGTTAAAAATATAAACTCTTTTGTTTTGTCATTATTAATGTCTTTTAAATCAAAATAAGGGGATGTTTCAAAGTCTTGAATTTTAATACTTTCTTTATGGTTTGTTAGGCTAATTTTTATTATGTTTCCCAGTGTATCAGCTGCAATTAAGTATGATTTGTTATAATCTTTACCGGGTTCAACAAAGAAATTGCGAATACCCTGCTCCATTTTTTCAGTCATTTTTACCCTTGTTTCTCCTTTTCTGTCAACAATGTATATTTTACCGGTTATATCAATAGCACATAAATGATCTTTATTATTTGCCTTAAAATATTGTAAAGGCATAAATACTTGGTTGGTAGTTTTGTCAAACGCAAAAGCGGTTAACTGTTCTCCATTTGCCTTATAGCAAACAATGCGTTTGTTTTCAGTGGCAATAAAAATTCGGTATTCCCTATTTTTTTCATAATCAACAACGGAAATCGCATTGGTGGCCGGTGATCTTAATTTTATCGGAAACCCTTCTATAGCATTTCCATTTCTGTCAAACATATAGATGAACGAGCGTGTGTTGAATACCATTTGAAGCTTATCATTCTTTAATACATCTATTTGAATGATCTCGCTCATAATCTTTTCATTCAATTTTTTTGTCCAAATAATTTTTCCAGTATTGCTAATTAAATAAATTTTATTGCCATCATCTTGAACAAATACCTCTTTTGCTTTTGTTTTATGGTTAATCAGCAAATAGGGTTTGCTACTAACAGTGGTATCTAACTTCGTTTCCCACAATGTTCCCGTTTGTTGTTTTTGCTCAGGGTTGTATTTTAAATAGATATTGCTATAAAATAATTTATTACTAGATGAAAATTGAATTCCAACTGCTTCAAATTTTTTTAGGAGAGCTTCTTTTAAATTTATTTCTTCTGCCAGTTCGTTGGCAAGATAACTGCAATAAACTCTTTTTGAATGTGCAATTGAATTATAGAGGTATACATTTGACTCAGCAGAAATGTTTTCAGAAAAAGCTTTGTAATTCCTATCGTTTGCTAATGTTTTATGACTTCCTATCTCATCAATATAAGATTTTAAGGCGCTAATTGTGTTTGCAAATACAATATAATTGTCAATTACTGTGTAATAATTATTTTTTATTTCAGCAAACTGATTCCCTAATAATGTTTGCAGTAAATTTTCGATTTTTATGCAATTCAATTTATAGCCACGATATGAAGAGGAATCTATTTTTGTTTCTTCCATTGTTATATTGCTCAACTCGGTAAGCGTGTTAAGTGCATCTTCAATATTGTTTGAGCGTATTATTGCAAAGGAAGCTCCGTCAACGTTAATACTATCGGGCTCTGTAATTGCTAGGGCCATTTCATTGTCCATCCAACTTAACATATTGGTTTCAATATCGATATTATATTTTTTATTGACCTTGTCAATAAATTTGTTGTAATCTGATATGCAATTTTTTGCTGTCAAATACTTTTTAAAATTCTGATGAAAAGTTTTAATGTCACTCATTCCAAAAAATAAAAATGTGTTAGCAGAAGAAGGAATTATTTTTACTACTTCAGCCTCTTGTGGTTTTTGGTTGCTAAATAAGTTTAAAAAGCTATTCCCAGAATCGCTGGCAGATGTAAAGCCGGAAAGCAATAGAGCGTTTGGTTTTATTGAAATATCCCAACTTGAACAGTCGGCAAAATTGAATAGAGGTGTTTTATTTTTATTTGGGGAAGTAAAAAATAGCGGAGCAATTAACTCAGAAAATTTCTGATAATTGATGTAAACATTTATATCAACGTTTTTTCCAGCCGTAGCTATTATTTTATTGAAATTTTTCTCTTTGTTTAAGGATAGGCCTGATTTTAATTGATGAACAGCATTTTTAACCAAGTCTTGGTTTTTGCTTATAATTAAAATTCCTTGTGCAATTGTGAAATTTAATATATTGGTGTTGCTGGTGGCAATGGTGATGATTGATTCGCCTTCAAACGCATTTGTTTTTAAGGGAATTTTTATAAAATGTATTTTTTCTTCTAAATAATTTTCAACATCGTTTTTGTAGGTAAGGTTGGGCAGACTATAAACATAAAGTAAATCAAAAGCATTTTTACTTGTGTAATGTGCCGAAACATACACCGAATGGTTGTCTAACAATTCAGCTATTTCCGGACTTGCTTGTAGAATAGAATCAATGGTAGTTCCTTGTCGGTTAATGTCGGCAATAGTTTGAGTTTCCAAAAGCTCTTCCCACATGATATTGGTTTGGGATAATTTTTTCCAGGTGTTTTTTGTTTGTTTACTTTCAAAAATGATAGCCGCGTCAACAGGAATAGCATTTATTCCTTCGGTAATTGGTGTTCGGGCTTCTTTGGTATAAAAAAACCAATACAATCCTCCCAAAAGAATTGCGGCAATTACAGTTGCAAATATTATTTTTCTAAACATTTTTTTGAATCAAAATAGTAGGATAAAGAAACAAGATGCAAGAGTATAATTGATTTTTTTTACTTAACGAAAGTATGAAAAGAGATGGGTTGTGGAGACATGATTGATGTCAACTTACTAACAACGAAATGCTAATTAATACCGATACGAGATCTGTAATAGTCCAATCCAATTCGGATGGCCTCTAACAGTTTCTCTGTTGGCGTTTACAATACTAAGCATGAAATAGCCTTTGGATTATTTCTTACTAAGTATTGGAGTAAAATTCAATTTTTAACTGGTCGGGCAGTTGTTTGAAGCTTTTGCGGTGGTGAATGGTTAATCCATGTTCTTGTATAGCTTTTCGGTGACTGGCGGTAGCGTATGCTCGATTATGAAGCCAATCGTATTGAGGGAATTGTTGGTGCAAATCATCCATCAAATCATCGCGATAGGTTTTTGCAAGAACAGAAGCTGCGGCAATGCTTAAATAAATTCCATCCCCTTTTATGATGCAATTGTGAGAAATATTTTTGTATTTCTTAAATCGATTTCCATCAATTAATAAAGTTTCGGGAATTGTTTTAAGTTGATCGATGGCGCGATGCATAGCAAGAAAGGAAGCATTCAAAATATTTATTTCATCAATTTCTTCAACAGTTACTATTCCTACAGCCCAAGCAATTGCTTCTTCTTCAATAATTGGGCGCAATTCTTTTCTTTGTTTGTCGCTTAATTTTTTTGAGTCGTCCAGCAGTTTATTTTTGAAATTTTTAGGAAGAATCACTGCCGCGGCATGCACAGGTCCGGCCAAACAGCCTCTTCCGGCTTCATCACAGCCGGCTTCAACGCGTATTTTATCAAGATACTTTTTAAGCATGTATTGTTTTTTCGATGCTTTTCCACAAAGCTTCTGCTGTTTTGTCCCAACTAAAATCGAGTTTGCGTTTTTTTCCTTTTTCAATTAATGCATTGCGCATATCGTCATCTTTATAGAGATACATCATTGCATTGCTAATTGAATCAATCGAATAAGGATCAACCAACAGAGCCGCATCCCCTGCAACTTCCGGCATAGATGTGATGTTGCTGGTGATAACAGGTGTGTCACAATTCATGGCTTCTAAAATGGGAATTCCAAAGCCTTCGAAGTACGGAATGTACGTCATTGCAACGGCTGAAGCAATAACGTGATGTAAGTCTTTTGTTTCTAGTCGGCCGGTAAAAATAACATCCTCTTTAAATTTCATATTGATGTAAGTCTTTTTGATATCACTAGTCCAGCGATATTTTTCACCAACAATCACCAATTTTACGGTACTTTTTTCTTTCTTCTTAAATTTATCAAAAGCTTCAAACAAACGAGAAATATTTTTGCGTGGTTGTAAGGCTCCAACAAATAAAAAGTAATCGTTGCCCTCGGTTATTTTTTGTTTTGTACTCAATTGTACATCCTTGCTGATGGCAGTATATGATTGATTGCAGCCATTAAAAACGACATCTATAGAAGATGGATTAATTTTATAGCAATTGACAATATCGTTTTTTGAAAATTCAGAAACGGTAGCAATTCGCGATGCTTTTTTAGCAAATTTTGGAAAAAAACGGGTGTAATATTTTCGAACCATCCAGGAAACATCTTTTGGATGATGTTCGAAGTTGATGTCGTGAATAACTGCTAATTGTTTACACTTAGCTTTAAGAGAAAGGTATCCATCCGGAGAAATGAATAAATCGGGCTTGTATTTATTCAAAAAGCTGGCAACAGAAAATTCGAACCACCAATAAAAAAGAAAAGGGTGGCGTGCTTGAGGCGATAAAATGAGAGGAGTAACGTTATCCGAAAAAATGAATTCGTCATCAAAATCTCTGTCGAACAGGAAAATAAAATGGTGCTCCGGATGATTGTTGGTGATACGTTTTAACGTCTCATACGTAAACCATCCGATTCCCTCAAGTTTGTTTTTAATCAATAATCTTGTGTTTACTACTATTTCCATTTAATGAGACCGATTTTTGATTTACAAAAACGAACCGAATTTATCATGCAGAAGTGTAAGATTTGCTTATGCTAAACTAATCAGTGTTAAGGAAACGAAATTACATAAAAAATCATACTTTTACAGCCCGAATGAAAAACACGATAAAATATATCTTACATAAACTGTTGGGCTTTAAAAACTATCTTTTTATCTTCTCGTTATACAAAATTCTTACTTTAAGAAAAGATAAAAATGAAAAGGACTTTTTCGCGTTTCTAAAATTGATTCCGGCAAACACAATGGTTTTGGATATCGGTGCAAATATTGGCATTATGACCGTTCATTTGGCGAGAACCATAAAAGATGTAACAGTAGTTAGTTTTGAGCCAATGCCAACTAATATTGGCGCTTTTAAGCGGATTATCGCGTATTTTAAACTTCAAAATGTAAAATTGTTTGAAATAGCTCTGGGAAATGCGGAAGGTGAGGTGGAAATGGTGATGCCGGTGATTTCAAATGTAAGAATGCAAGGTTTGAGTCATGTGGTGCACGATTCTATTCCGGATAACAATGAGGGAGAACGGTTTACAGTGCCTTTAAAGATGCTTGACAACATGATTGAACTTACAAATGCTCCAAAAAGGATTAGCGGAATAAAGATCGATGTTGAAAATTTCGAATTTTTTGTTTTAGATGGCGCCAAGCAGCTCATTGCAAAAAATAAGCCTGTTGTTTATGCCGAATTATGGGAAAATGAAAACAGAGAAAAATGTTTTGAGCTATTTAAATCTTTAAACTACAAAACTGTGGTAGTGATTGACAAAAAGGCCGTAGAGTTTGATAGGTTGATTCACAAAACGCAAAATTTCATATTTTTAACAAACTCCTAAGATTACAATTAGTATTTTTAAAGGATGCAAAAAAAATTTCTTACCAATTTAGGTTTAATTTTATTTTTGAATTTGCTCATCAAACCAATTTATATTTTTGGTATTGAGAAAGCTGTTCAAGAGCAAGTTGGTACAGCGGCATACGGAATCTACTTTGCCATTTTTAACTTTTCTTTTTTGTTGACCATTATTCTTGATTTTGGAATTACCAACTTCAACAATAAAAATATCGCTCAGAATAATCATTTATTTACAAAACATTTTTCCAGTTTATTTACGCTGAAGCTAATCTTAGCCATTATATATATTATCATTGTGGTAATTATAGGTTTGGTGATAGGTTATGACACTCGCTTGATGAAACTATTGTTAATTCAAGGATTCAATATGTTCTTAGTGTTTTTCATTAACTACTTACGTTCAAATTTAGCTGCTTTGCATTTGTTTAAAACAGATGGAGTGATATCGGTCATGGATCGTTCTATAATGATTGTGGCAGGTGTAGTTCTTTTAAATTCAGGTATTTTATATTCGGAAAACGGAATTATGTATTTTGTTTATACGCAAACCTGTTCGTTACTTTTAACTGCATTTATTACATTTTTAATAATTGTGAGAAAAACACATTCCTTTCGTTTGAGTTGGAATTGGCCATTTTCATTGATGATTCTTAAAAAGAGCTTTCCATTTGCTATTCTTACACTATTAATGTCGTTTTACAATCGTATTGATTCCGTTATGATTGAGCGCATGTTGCCCGATGGAGATGTGCAATCAGGTATTTATGCGCAGGGGTTTCGAATTTTGGATGCCACCAATATGATTGCTTTTTTAGTAGCCGGTGTGCTTTTACCGGTATTTTCCAGAATGTTAAAACAAAGAGAATCTGTTGAACCTTTGGTTAAATTAATTACCACGTTGTTACTCACTCCTGCAATTGTTATTGCTGTTGGTTGCGCATTTTACAAAACAGAGTTAATTGGCTACTTGTACTATAAAGACATTGGTAAAATTATTAATGCGGATGAATTAGCGACAGCAACTTTGCATTTACAGGAATCTTCTAAAATATTTAGTTTACTTATGCTGAGTTTTATTGCTGTATCTACTTCCTACATATATGGAACATTGTTAACAGCAAATGGGAATATGCGTCAAATGAATTATATGGCTGCATCGGGTATGATTTTGAATATTGTTTTCAATTATATCTTAATCAGGCAATTTGAGGCTTATGGCTCTGCAATGTCAAGTATGTGCACCCAGTTTTTAACAGCCATGATTCAAGTAGCCATTGCACAAAAAATATTCAAATTCAAAGTCAACTATCGCCTCATTAACATCTTTATCGCCTATTTGGCAGGTGTTATAGCAATAAATTATGGTTCAAAAATGTTACATTTCGATTGGCTGGTTAATTTTGCTATAATGGTTGTTTGCTGTGGCTTGTGGGCGTTTGTTACTGGTATAATCAGCATAAAATCGATGTTTCGGCTCCTTAAATACGGATAAACCTTATAAAATTGGGCAGATTGCCATTTTTTTCTAATTTTGTTGTCCCATATTCAATTTAGACTTATTTATGATGGACAAGAAGGCTCAAGCAGCAGCAGATTTTAACTCATTAAACATACTATATTTTTTATATAAATGGCGGAAACAGCTTATTATAGTTGCTATAGCCGCGTTTGTTATTTCTTGTATTGTAGCTTTAACCATTAAGGAAAAATATAAATCAACTGTAATTCTCTTTCCTGCCACCACCAATTCCATTTCAAAAGCCCTTTTAGCAGAAAATAATGTAAAACAGGAAGACGTTTTGCAATTTGGTGAAGAAGAAGAGGCCGAGCAAATGCTTCAAATTCTTAATTCTGATGAAATCCGTACGCGCGTGTGCGAGAAGTATAATTTGATGGAACACTATGGCATAGATCCAACAGATAAATTAAAGCGTACAAAATTATACGATGAATTCCAAAGCAACATTACTTTTAAACGTACGGAGTACATGTCCGTTAAAATTGAGGTAATGGACAATAACCCGGAGTTAGCGTCTGATATGGCAAATGACATTGCTGCTTTACATGATTCTACAAAAATTCGTATTCAAAGAGAACGGGCACAAAAAGCTTTAGAGATTGTGGAAAGGGAATACAAAGATAAAGAAGCCGATGTAAATGCGATGTTGGATTCCATCAAGGTAATCAATAGCTATGGTATTTATGACTATGAGTCACAATCAGAAAGAACAAACGAGCAATACATCATCGCTATTTCAAAAGGTGATTTGCGGGCGGTAAAATTATTGGAAGAAAAATTAAAAATCATTGCTTTATATGGTACCACTTATGTGTCGTATCGTGAGAACTTGTATATGCAACGTAAGCAACTCAATTTGCTTAAAACAAAATATGAAGAAGCAAAAGTAGATGCAACTGAAGTATTGCCTCAAAAATTTGTTGTGAGTCACGCGTTTCCAGCGGAGAAAAAATCTTATCCGGTACGGTGGGTGATTGTTGTCGTTTCAACTTTTGCAACCTTACTTGCAGCGATTATTGCTATTTTGTTGTTAGAAAACCTTCGACAGATTAGGAATGAAGTGAAAGAAGGTCCTTCGGAAGCTTGAATACGGAAACCTGTTTTAACTGAAAAGGTAAGTGACAATAAAACGGGAAATGTAATAGTTGAAAAGGCAAAAGAATTAAAAACGAATATTTTTAAAGAGCATAGCACTTTAAAAGCAGCAATTTTAGAACCGAAAAAAGTAATAAAAAGTATAATGTCAGAATACACTGAAACAAGTTATAATTTTATTCAATTGATAATAAAAAGGAAAATCCATTTTATTGTTGTGACAGTTGCTGCAATTTTAATTGCCTCACTGTTTTCTAGTCCCTGGTTTATTAAACCAAGATACAGATCATTCGCAATTTTATATCCTTCTAATATTACACCTTATAGCGAGGAAAGTGCATCTGAACAAATGTTGCAATTGTTTGGTTCTGCTGATATCAGAAATGCAGTGGTTAAAAAATTTAATTTGTTTAAACGTTATGGTATTGATTCCACTGAAAAAACAGCTTCAGTAAAAATGATGGATGTTTACGATTCACGTGTGGAAGTAAATCGTACCCAATATGAGTCGATTGATATTACGGTTCAAGACGAGGATCCAGCTATTGCTTCACAAATGGTAGAAGAAATTATTCATTCTATGAATTTGAAAGCACGGGAATTGCAGCGTGAAAAAACAAAAGAGGTGGAGATAGTGATAAAAAATCAATTGGAATTAAAGAAAAGAAATGTGGATTCACTTAATATCCGATTGCATGAACTTAGAGTGAAGTATCAATTGTTTGATTATGATATGCAAGTGAAAGAGGTAACGAAGAGTTACTTAAAGGAAACATCTTCTGGTGGAAAAAATTTGAAAGAGATAGATGCGATGATGCGAAATTTGGAAGAAAAAGGAGGAGAATACTTTCAATTGCAAAAAACATTAAAAGCATTACTTGACAGTTATAATGCTACTAAGATAGAATACGATGTTGTTATAAAAGATCTTAATAAAGAACTTACTTATTCCAATGTTGTTACTAAACCGGCACCATCTTATATTAAAGCATATCCAGTTCGTTGGCTAATTGTATTGGCATCCGTTGCTTCATCTAACTTATTGCTTTTTGTATTATTTATCATCATAGATAGTAGAAAAAAATAATCGTATACTTTACCTTGTTACAGCAAAAAAATATAAAATGGGTTTATGCCTTAAGTATAGCATTTATACTTATCAATGCTGTGTGTACTTTTTTTGAGTTCTATTATTTTAATCTGGTTCCTGCTGCCATTTTGGTGCTTTTGTTGGCTCTATTTTCCCTCGATAAATTAATTTTAGTAGTTGTTTTTCTAACACCTTTAGCAATCAACCTTCAAAATATTGATGGAGGCTTTGGTTTGAGTTTGCCAACTGAGCCTATCATTTTTGGCATCATGATGATTTTTATTTTCAAGCAATTGCATAGCAATACAATAGATGCAAAGCTTTTGAAACATCCTATAACAATTGCTATCATTATCAATCTGCTGTGGATTTTTATTACTTCTATTACAAGCGATTTGCCAATTGTATCCTTTAAATTTTTAATTGCTCGTATGTGGTTTATAATTACCTTTTATTTTTTAGGAACTCAACTATTTAAGAAATTTAATAACATTAAAATTTTTACATGGCTATACGTTATTTCATTTTCAATTATTCTAATTTATACCCTTTATTGTCATTCTCTTGTAAATTTTGATGAGCAGATAGCCAATTATATTATGTCTCCTTTTTACAACGATCATACAGTTTATGGAGCAATGTTGGCGATGTTTATACCCTTGTTGATATTTTATACAATGAATAAAAAATACAGTGGTAGTATAAAATTTGCTGCATTTCTTTTTCTGATATTATTTATTGTTGCGCTTATATTCTCCTACACTCGTGCTGCATGGGTGAGTTTGGCTGTAGCATTATTGACGTATATATTTTTGCTATTCAAAATAAAATTTAGAGTAATATTAGTTGGCTTTTTTACGTTGTGTGCAATTGCATTTGCATATCAAACAGAAATTGTAATGAAGCTAGAGAAAAACCGACAAGATGCTTCACAGGATTTTGATAAACACATTGAGTCTATTTCTAATATTTCTACTGATGCTTCTAACTTAGAGCGTTTAAATAGATGGAATGCAGCTTTCAGAATGTTTCAGGAGCGACCAATTTTTGGCTGGGGACCTGGGACGTATAGTTTTGAGTATGCACCTTTTCAACATGCTCACGAAAAAACCATCATCAGTACAAATATGGGAGATAAAGGAAATGCGCACAGTGAGTATATCGGGCCATTATGTGAATCGGGTGTGCTTGGCGCTTTAACTTTTTTAATAATTGTATTCTATGTTCTTTCCACAGGTTTTCGATTGTATTATTCTGTGAAAGAAAATGAAGTTAAAAAAATTGTTTTAGTAATTCTGTTGGGATTCATTACCTATATTGTGCATGGTGGATTGAATAATTTCTTAGACACAGATAAAGCTTCTGTTCCTTTTTGGGGATTTGTTGCAGCATTGGTTGCAATAGATTTATATCACAAAAATGGAATTAGGGAAATGGAAGTGGAACAAGAAAAGGTTGAAGGTTAAAATGCTTTTAAACTAAACAAGGCGATATCATCAATGTAAGGGCGGCTTTGTTTGTAGCTCATCACCGTCTCCATAATCTTCACATTGAGTTCCATCATATTTAATTTCGGATGATTTTTTATTAATTCTTTCAAGGCATCGATTCCAAAATCTTCACCTTTGTCGTTTTCTAACTCCGTTAAACCATCCGTATAACAAACGATTGTTGTTCCTGGTGAAACATTTACAATACCTTCTTTGATTTTATCTATTTCATCAAACATTCCTAAGCCTGTGCATCCAATTTTAAGCGTGCTTATTGAATTGCCAGAAGCCATTAACGGAGGATTGTGTGCAGCATTCACATAAGTTAATGTGCGAGTAACAATATTATATTTTGCAATAAAAAGAGTAATAAATTTTTCTCCTTTAGCATTCGCCATCACTTTTGTATTTAATTCTCTTACCAATTCGGTTAAAGAAGAAGTGTGATTAAATAAAACACGGAGATTGGCTTGGAAATTCGACATTAACAATGCTGCTGCAACTCCTTTTCCGGACACATCTGCCACACAAAAAGCACATTCGTTTTCATTTAACCATATGAAATCGTAATAATCGCCTCCAACTTGCTGATGTGGTAAATAAAATGCAGCAGTATCAATATTTTTATCTCGTGGTAAGGAGCTAGGAAATAACATCGATTGCATTTCAGATGCTAATTCCAACTCTTTTCTCATTGCTGCCTGACGAATAGTATCTTTTGCTAATTTTTTATTCTCTATCGCCACAACAATAATGCTCGTAAGTGTTTGTACAAAGGGCAAATGTTTGATGGCCGGACTTACTTCTACTTTGTCTTCTAAGTCGCCAATTAATACATATGCTAAAGGTTGTGATTTATGGAAAACAGGAATAACAATCTCAAAAGCTTTATTCAATCTTTTTTGGGAAAAATTAATGGTTCCAATTTCTGTTATGGATAATAAGTCGCGGTCCACATTAATATCATTGTATTCATCACCAACACCATATTTTAAGATACATTTCCAAGAATCATTTTCATTACTAAAAAGAACAAGTTTCCCAATGTTCAATTGCTTTTCCAAAACTTCTTCAAAAATTTCGAGTAATTGTTCAGTAGAAAAGTTATTGTTGATGGCTTTTGTAATTTCCAACAAAGAGTTAAGTTTGATATCCTTAACTCTCTTAGATAAATTTTTATTTGTTGGGGTAATCGCCATGTTTGTGATATAGAAACAAATGTATTGCTTTTATAAGCTGTTAATGATAAATTTAGACAAAAAAAGGATAATGAACGATGTATACCCAATTACTCCTCTGTTAGTTTTTTAATCAAGTCCGGCAACATTTTTAAAGCAGCAATTTCTTTCATTTTTCCTCTTGCTTCACTGGCAGGAGAACCAAAATAAGTCTTCCCTTCCGGAATATCTTCTCCAAGTCCCGATTGAGCTAGCAATACAGCTCCTTTTCCAATCCTAACATCGCTACGAACTCCTGCTTGTCCCCATAATGTTACACCATCTTCAATAACTACAACACCCGCAACAGCAACATGAGCAGCTATTAAACACATTTTACCAATTACAGTGTCGTGAGCAATTTGAACATGGTTGTCAATTTTTGTTCCTGCTCCAATTTTAGTATCTCCCGACACGCCTTTGTCGATAGTACAGAGCGCTCCGATTTCAACATCGTCCTCAATAATAACTCTCCCGCAAGAAATCATTTTATCAAAATAGTTTACACGCTTTTTATAATAAAATGCATCTGCTCCAATCACTGTATTGGCATGAATAATTACGTTGTTTCCTATATGGCAGTTATCGTAAATCACTACGTTGGAATGAATCACACAGTTTTCCCCAATTGTTACATTATTTCCAAGATATACTCCAGGCATAAGAATACTTGTTTTTCCCACTGTAGCTGTTTCAGAAATTTGTTTTACTGAATAGCTGATAGGTTGAAAATGCAAAACTAGTTTATTGTAATCTCTAAAGGGGTCTTTTGATATTAAAAGTGCTTTTCCTGCTGGACAAGCGACCTTCTTATCAATAAGAATGGTAGTGGCTTTTGATTGTAATGCTTTATCGTAATACTTGGGATGATCCACAAAAACAATATCACCGGCTTCCACCATGTGAATTTCATTCAATCCTGTGATAATATGATTTGCATTGCCTTCAAATTCACAATTGATGATGGCTGCAATGTCTTTTAATGTATATGCTGATGGTAATTTCATTTGTATTGATTCTATGACTCAAATATAATAAAAAAGTCCCCAGTGTTGTAATGGGGACTTCTTTAAAAATGGATTGGTAATATTATTCCGAAGCAATTCCTTCTCTTTAGAGAAGGTGTCAGGCGGAGGGGTGAGGACTATTTCACGCGCTCCACATAAGAGTTGGTGCGTGTATCAATTTTAATTTTTTCGCCTTCGTTCACAAATAGTGGAACGTTCACAACAGCTCCTGTTTCCATAGTAGCCGGTTTTAGTGTATTTGTTGCAGTATCGCCTTTAACACCTGGTTCAGCATAAGTAATCATTAATTCAACAAATACGGGTGCTTCAGCAAGAATTGGTTCATCGCCTTCAAAAGTAACTTTGATTTCCATTCCTTCTTTTAAGAATTTTAGTGAATCACCTAATAAAAATGCCATGATATGTATTTGCTCATAAGTGTCATTGTCCATTACAACAATAAATTCTCCTTCCGGGTAAATAAATTGCATGTTTTTGTATTCCACACGAACTACTTCTACAGCTTCACCTGCACGGAACCGATTTTCCACAATTTTACCATTTTTTAAATTGCGCATACGTGCTTGATAAAATGCACGTAAGTTCCCTGGTGTACGATGTTGATATTCTTCTATTTTACAAAGTTCTCCGTTAAAACGGATTACTGAACCTACGTTGATGTCGCCTGAATTTGCCATTATTTTTTTGTTGTAATGTTATAAGGTTGAAATGTTGTAAAGTTTAAAATTAGGACTGTTCCGAAGGAATCCCTATCTAAACAAATATTAAGGGGACAAAGATAGAATTTATGGGCTGAAAAGCAAATAATAGGAAGCGAAATGAATTATTTATACTCCTCAATATTCAATTGCTTATCACAAAAAGGATATTCATATTCTTGTTGATTAGAAGCTACAATTATTAATTTGTCCTTCGCAAAATCGTGCACTAATTTTTGATACCAGTCGATGGCTTTTTTATCCAAATTGGATGTAGGTTCATCCAAAAGTAGGAGTGGAGTGTCCGCCAAAATAGCCAGTGCCAAACGCACACGCTGCTTCATTCCGGAGGAATAATATCTTAATTGTTTGTCTTTTGATTTTTCTAAACCGGTAAGTTCAATAATTTGTTGTGTACTTAATCCTTTCTGAAAAGGTTTAAATTTTTCCTGAAATTCAATGGATTCAATAAGCGTGAACTCTTCAAACAAATCTAAATAAGGAGCACAATAACTTAAATGAGAAAAAATATCTTCCACTTCAATGTTTTCATCTTTTGACTTTTGACTTTTGACTTTGTACTTTAATTCTCCTTCAGAATTCGTTAAATTCCCAGCAATTACTTGTAAAAGAGTAGATTTTCCGGAACCATTGGAACCTAAAATAACATAGTTGTTGTTGGTGGTAAATTCATAATCCACTTTACGAAAAATCCATTCGTAGTTGTATCGTTTGCCTATGTTATTTAATTTGATTTGCATAATGAGTAGCTTCCTCCCCCTGCCCCCTCCAGAGGGGGACACGCTTCGAAACAGTATAATAATTTAAGATAGAAAATTAGCAAACACAGA
>JAHEYB010000012.1:44354-64719 GCA_023251805.1 Bacteroidota bacterium
TTTGTAATTCGTTAAAATTCGTAATTCGTAGTACTATGAAATTCCTCTCATAATCCCATCTTTTGATTCGTTGATGAACCTTACAATTTGAATTTTTTCGGGAGATGCTGGTGCTTCTTGTTCTATTACTGCCAAAGCATTTGTAACATTATGTCCTTTTACATAAAGTGTACGATAAATATCTTCAATGGCTAAAACACTTTCGTTTGAAAAACCTCTTCTTCGCAATCCTACCGAATTAATTCCAACATATTGCAATGGTTCACGAGCAGCTTTAGTAAATGGAGGAACATTTTTACGAACCAATGAACCGCCTGTAATAAAAGCATGCGCTCCGATTCGAACAAACTGCTGAACAGCTGCTAATCCTTCCAAAATTACCCAATCTTCAATGGTTACGTGTCCCGCAAGGTTCACACTGTTTGCGATAATAATGTTGTTTCCTAAAATGCAATCGTGTGCAACGTGTACATAAGCCATCAACAAACAATTGCTGCCAATTGATGTTTTCATTTTATCAGTTGTGCCTCTATTGATTGTGCAACATTCACGAATAGTAGTGTTATCACCTATTTCGGTGGTTGTGTCTTCACCGGCAAATTTTAAATCTTGTGGAATAGCAGAGATAACTGCTCCCGGAAAAATGCGACAATTTTTTCCAATCCTTGCACCTGAAAAAATGGTGACATTCGGTCCAATCCATGTTCCCTCTCCGATTTCAACATTGTCGTCAATAAATGAAAATGGAGAAACAATTACGTCTTTTCCTATTTTTGCGTTTGGGTGAATGTGGCTTAAATTGCTCATACTATGCTGTTGCAGCTGCTTCTGTTTTTGGTTCTTTATCTTTTATCACTTGCGCCAACATAGTTGCTTCGGTAACTTCTTTTCCATTTACATAGCCAATCCCTCGCATATTCACTAATCCTCTTCTAATCGGACTTTCAAGAGTAAGTTGAAAAACGATTGTATCACCGGGAATAACTTTTTGTTTGAATTTTACACCATCAATTTTCATGAAATAGGTGCTGTAGAATTCCGGATTTTGAACTTGTGATAAAGCAAATATCCCACCTACTTGTGCCATAGCTTCTATTTGCATCACTCCAGGAAAGACAGGGTTGTCAGGAAAATGTCCTTGGAAAAATGGTTCGTTTAAGGTTACATTTTTTACTCCAACAATGCTTGTTGCATCCATTTCTATAATCTTGTCAACCATTAAAAAAGGATAACGGTGTGGTAACATTTTTGAAATGTCATTGATGTCGTAAAGTGGTTTTTTACTTAAGTCGAAATACTTTTCTTTTTTCTTAGATTTGATAAGTTCTTTTATTTTTTTTGCAAAAGCAACATTGCCTGCATGGCCGGGGCGACCGGCTAAAATGTGCATTTTTAAAGGAACTCCAACCAATGCCAAATCTCCAACGATGTCTAATAATTTATGTCGAGCAGGTTCATTGAAAAAGTGAAGTGTTGTATTATTTAAAACGCCTTTGCCTTTTATTTCAACATCTTCGCGATGAAATACTTTTTGAAGACGAGCAATTTGTTCTTTTGAAACTTCTTTATCAACCAATACAATTGCATTGTTTAAGTCGCCACCTTTAATTAAATCGTGAGCGAGTAATGCTTCCAATTCATGTAAAAAAACAAATGTTCTACAAGGAGCAATCTCTGTTTTGAATTCGCCCACATGATACATGGATGCATGTTGAGTTCCTAAAACTTCGGAGTTGTAATCCACCATTACTGTAACTCTGTTTGCATTTTGAGGAACAGCAAGCATTTCTACTTTTTTAATGGGGTCTTCGTAAGTAAGTGTTTCGGTTAGTTCAAAATAAATACGTTCAGCATCTTGATCAATGGCTCCAACTTCTTCTAAAACCTTTACAAATGGCATCGAACTTCCATCCATAATAGGCATTTCTGGTCCATCCATTTCCATTAATACATTGTCGATTTCCAATCCTACTAAAGCAGCTAAAACATGTTCTGTGGTGTGAATGCGAGCTCCGTTTTGTTCCAAAGTGGTTCCTCTGGAAGTATCTATCACATTATCCACATCTGCATTAATAATTGGATTGCCAGGTAAATCAACACGTTGAAATTTATATCCGTGATTTTCTGGAGCAGGATGAAAAGTAAGATTAGTTTGTTTTCCTGTATGTAAGCCAACACCAGAAATGGTGACAGCTGCTTTTATGGTTCTTTGCTTTACGCTCATAATTGGTTCATTAGTTCGTTGGTTCATTCGTTAATTGGTGGAATACGTCTTTGATCATAAAACCTAGGAGTATACTAACAATAAGAAGGAACCATACTTTATAGCTTCAAATGTAGCAAAATATTACTAATTATTATGCTATGAATAGCTTTTTTGAGAAGAGATTTTGCAAATAACCATCAACCAACCACTAACAACTAAAACAACTACTTTGGGTAGCAGAGATAATACTTTTTCACCGTTTTGGACAAAACGTCAATGCTTAATTGGTCAGATGCATCTGCAATATCAGAAACTGTTCCGTCTTTAAACAGAATATTGATTCTGATTTTGTCGGCACGATAAGCATCATTAGTAACGTTTCCTGTCAAAACAAAATAGCCTACTTCTTTATCAGATAAAGAAAAACGTTTTTTGATTTCGGCTTTCACAGCTTTTAATTTCTCTTCTTTAAATGCTTGATTTTGTAATTCGACTTTAAATAATTTTCTATCTACCAATTGACAGCACAAGGTAGAAAGTACTTTGTCGGGGTGTTTGGTCCATACTTTTATAGATGTCATGATATCGTTGTCGTCCAGTTCGGCAAATACATTCAATAATTTTGGGGTTTTCACAAAATCATTTTCGCTGAATTTACTGTACAGAAAAGTATGTAAGGCTGGAGTACAAAATAAATCTGCCTTTCTTTCAGCCAAATCTTTAGCTCGCTTCAAAATGTTTACCAGCAAACTTTCTGCACTTAATACTGTTTTGTGCAAATATACTTGCCAATACATTAATCTACGGGCTATGATAAATTTTTCAATCGAATAAATTCCTTTGGCTTCAATAGCCAATTGGTCGTTTACTACATTCAACATTTTTATTATTCGGTCGGAACTCACAACACCTTCTGACACACCCGTGAAAAAGCTATCACGATTCAAATAATCTAGTCGGTCCATATCCAACTGACTTGATACCAATTGATGTAAAAATTTCTTTTTGTATTTATTTTGAAAGATACGGATTGCTAAGGTTAGTTTTCCATTAAATTCAGCATTGAGTCGACTCATAAATAATTCCGAAATGTCTTCATGGGTGACATTGTTCACAATGCTGTGCTCTAATGCATGTGAAAACGGACCATGACCAATATCGTGTAAAAGAATTGCAATTGTGACTCCTTTTGCCTCTTCCTCAGTAATATCATGTCCTTTTGAGCGAATAACATCAATGGCTTGACCCATCAGATGCATGGCTCCCATAGCATGATGAAAACGTGTATGCAAAGCACCAGGATAAACAAGGTTGGTTAATCCCAATTGTTTTATCCTTCGTAAGCGTTGAAAATAGGGGTGATCAATCAAGTCGTAAATTATTTCATACGGCAGAGATACGAAACCATAGATGGGATCGTTAAATATTTTCAACTTGTTAGAAAAAGTGGTCATGGTCACAAAGATAATTTATCTTTTTTTAACGGAGGATGCAGATTAAATTTTCTAACTTTAAACTCAATTTATATACAATTTATGGAAAAGATTAGTGTTTTATGGGCCGATGATGAAATTGATTTATTAAAGCCACATATTTTATTTTTGAAAGAGAAGGGATACGATGTGCATACTGCTACAAGTGGTGATGAAGCGCTTGAGTTGGTTGAAAAAAATAATTTTTCGGTAGTCTTATTGGATGAAAATATGCCCGGATTATCCGGTTTAGAAACCCTGAACCGTTTAAAATCGGCTCATTCGGAACTGCCGGTAATTATGATTACCAAAAGTGAAGAAGAATATTTGATGGAAGATGCTATCGGTTCTAAAATTTCTGATTATCTCATAAAACCTGTTAATCCTAATCAAATATTACTTTCTCTTAAAAAAACGCTCGACAATAAACGGTTGATTTCTGAAAAAACTACTTCCAATTATCAGCAGGAATTTCGTCAGATTGGAATGACAATGGGCGATAGATTGGGTTGGAAAGAATGGGTAGAAGTATATAAAAAACTGGTGTATTGGGAATTGGAGCTGGATAGCAGTAAGGATGAAAGTATGATGGAGATTTTGAAGATGCAAAAATCCGAAGCCAACAAATTGTATGGGAAATTTATTGAGAATAATTATATCGGTTGGTTAAACGGAAAAACTTCAGATGGGCCATTGTTTTCGCATACTGTTTTTAAAGCAAAAGTAGCTCCATTATTAGAAAAAAATGACACCACTTTTGTTGTGTTGATAGATAATTTGCGTTACGACCAATGGAAGATGATTCAGCCCATTGTTGCAGAATATTTTAAAGTAGAGCAAGAGGAATTATATAGTGCGATTTTACCAACTGCCACTCAATATGCCAGAAATGCTTTTTTTGCAGGATTAATGCCAAGTGAAATTGAAAAACGTTTCCCTAAATTATGGTTGAACGATGAAGATGAAGGTGGAAAAAATATGCATGAAGAAGAGTTGTTGGCTGAGCAGTTAAAACGATTGGGGAAAGATGTAAAGATGAGTTATCACAAAATAACGAATCATGCTGCAGGAAAACGGTTGGCGGAAAATATGGGAAATTTGATGCAGAATAAATTAAATGTGATTGTATATAATTTTGTTGATATGCTTTCTCATGCTCGTACCGAAATGGAAGTGATTCGCGAATTAGCGGATGATGAAAAAGCATATCGTTCCATTACTTTATCTTGGTTCGAAAATTCTCCGTTGCATGATATTATAAAACAAATTGCTTCAAAAAAATGCAAAATGGTAATTACAACCGATCACGGGACCATTCGCGTTACTGAGCCTTCAAAGGTGGTTGGCGACAAAAATGTAAATACCAATTTGCGTTACAAACAAGGCAAGAGTTTGGATTATGTAAAAAAAGAAGTTTTTGAAGTTCGTAATCCTGCTGATATTTTTTTACCGAAACAAAATTTAAGTACAACTTATGTTTTTGTTAAAGAAGATAAATTTTTTGCTTACCCTAATAATTTCAATCACTATGTTGGATATTACCGAAACACTTTTCAGCATGGTGGTTTGTCGCTTGAAGAAATGATTATTCCTTTTATAACCTTGAGTTCAAAATAAAATGAGAATTCTTGCATTACTTTTTGTCTGTAGTTTATTTTTTGGTTGTGACCCCTATTATAAGCTACAGTATTGTGTGAAAAATCAAACCACAGATACGGTGTATGTGAAGTACATGAACTTTCCTGATAGTTTAGTAGTGATTTTGCCCGATTCTTCAAAAATTTTAAAAACATTTAGGGGCATTGGTTATGCCAAAGACAGGTATAAAACGAATGAGTTCAAAGAATGGTTTAAAGAAAATTCCATTCTTGTAAAAAAGACAAAAGAAAAGGAGATTAAAAAAATTTCGGACTGTGAATGGAAGTATGAGGGAAAAAGAATTATTGGAAACGGAGTTCTTTATGTAAAAAAATGATAAATTTGGGTATGAAACATCCTACCTATTCTCCATTCTTGTCCACTGTTCAAAAGCTAGTATTTGTGTTATTAGTAGCAAGCAACAGTTTGTATGCTCAAAAAACAAAGTTGAAAGTCGTTAGTAAAGAGTTATTGCAGGGAACGTGGGCATCAGCAGAAAATAATGGCGCCTTAAAATATGAGTTCAACGGCAGTAAATTTTCAATTTTCGAGCGCGATTCAGTTCTTTATGAGTGCAATGATTTTCAGTTGAAGGATAAAACACTCGATACAAATTGTAAAGCAGAGGAAAAACTTATTTTTAAAATTCGCTCGGTCAATGATAGCATATTGTATATGAAAGCCTCTAGTACTGATTACTATCATAAGTATACAAAGGTTGTGAAAAAATGAATTTAATTACAATTCAAACTTTAGCTGAACTTCCTTCTGCAGCAAAACAATTTTTAGCTCTTTGTAAAGGAAAAAATAAATTTGCTTTTTGTGGAGAAATGGGTTCTGGTAAAACCACTTTCATTAAAGCAATTTGTGAGGAGTTAGGTGTAAAGCAAAGCGTTAGTAGTCCTACTTTTTCATTAGTAAACGAATACATTTCTGCAAAGGGAGAAAAAATTTATCATTTCGACTTTTATCGAATTAATGAAATAAATGAAGCCTATGATATGGGTTTTGAAGAATATGTTTATTCAAATGCCTATTGTTTTATTGAATGGCCGGAGAAGATTGCTGAATTGTTGCCCAATGATGCAGTAAAAGTGACTATTTCATTAAAAGGAGACGAAAGGATAGTTGAGTTTTAAATTAAAAAATCCGTTTAATCCGTTTTTATAGTGTCACCTGCCGGCAGGTCCGTGTTCCATTTTACTTTTTTCAAATCATCACTCCCATATTCCTATTTTTTTCGTAACTTTGTTTTCTCTCTAGCTAAAGAAAATGAAAACATCAAAAGAGTTATTGGCTTCGCTTTCCCAAACAGCCTTAATGCCTCAAGAAGAAATGCTTGAGATAGCTCGCAAAAAAGGCAAACTATTTATTGGAATTCCAAAAGAAATTTCGTTTCAGGAAAATCGGGTAGCATTGGTTCCCGATGCAGTTGCATTGTTGGTGAATAATGGGCATCAGATTATTGTGGAAACCAATGCAGGTAAAATGGCCAATTTTCAAGACCATGATTATTCCGAAGCAGGAGCACAGATTGTTTATAGTGCAGAAGAAGTTTATAAAGCAGATATTATTTTAAAAGTTGCACCGCCTTCTCCGCAAGAGATTGAGTTGATGCAGCAAAAACAAACCTTGATTTCTGCGCTTCAACTAACTGTTCAACCCGAAGACTTTTTAAAGCAATTATCCTCTAAGCGTATTACTGCCGTTGCATTCGACTGGATAAAAGATATTGATGGTATTTATACTGTTATTCGTTCAATGGGCGAAATTGCAGGAGGAACTTCCATTTTAATTGCTGCAGAGTACTTGAGTAATGTCAATAATGGACAAGGTGCTATTTTAGGAGGTATTTCAGGGATTTCTCCAACAGAAGTTGTGATTTTAGGAGCTGGAACTGTTGGTGAATTTGCTACACGTGCCGCATTAGGTTTAGGGGCATCCGTAAAAGTATTTGATAATAATATTTATCGTTTAAGACGATTACAAAGTGATATTGGTACACGTGTTTTTACTTCGGTAATTCAACCGCGTGTACTAGCAAAACATTTAAAAACAGCGGATGTTGTGATAGGTGCTATTCGCGCTCAGCAAGGTCGTACTCCTTGTGTGGTTACCGAAGAAATGGTAAGTGAAATGAAAGTAGGCTCCGTAATTATCGATGTAAGTATCGATCAAGGTGGATGCTTCGAAACTTCAGAAGTTACCAATCATACCAAGCCTGTGTTCCGCAAACATGGTGTTATTCACTATTGTGTTCCAAACATTGCCTCACGTGTTTCTCGTACTGCATCCTATGCCTTGAGTACTATTTTTGCTCCAATTTTAATTAATATCGGTGAAGAAGGTGGTGTAGAAAATATGCTTAGAAGAGATGCCGGTGTTCGTAACGGTGTTTATTTATACAATGGAACTCTTACCAACCAAGTGCTTGGCGAAATGTTTAAACTTCCTTATAAAGACATTAACCTACTTATGGCTGCTTTGTAAGCAAATTTAAATGTGCGTCATACTGAGCGTAGTCGAAGTGCGCTCATCGCAACTAAAATTATAAACTCCATTTCCCCCAATTAACCATTTCCTAATTTACTTTTAACTATGGCAATTCCCGGTAAAAATTCAGACCTCATCAGACGATTTAAATTTTATGGATTTGGTTTTGCTGTTGGTCTACTTGCTGTTAGTGTCATCTACAAAGGAAGAGGTTGTCAACTGCCTTCATCTGCTAAATTGGAAGAATTGGGTTGGCAAAAATTAGAGTACAGCAAGCACGCTGCTTGTCGAATGGAATGCCGACACATTAGCGAAGCAGAAATAATAGAACTTCTTGGAAAAAAAGAAATACATGGAAAAGGAAAAGTGAATTACGATAAAAGTGATGTGCACGATATGCCTTGGCCAACTTATGCTATAGAAGGAATAACCACCACAGGAAAAAATTTAAGAATTGTGATTGCCGATTGTGACACCATTTCAAAAGTTGTTACTACCATTGATTTGAAAATGGAAAATGATAGTTGTGAGTGTAAGTAGAGATTATTTAATCACCACTTTCGCTCTGCCAACTTTTCCATCGGCAGAGTTTTTAATCAATAAATAAATTCCAGCTGGAATAGCTTCTAGTTGTAGTGTGTAATAAGCACCCGGCATAACGTTAAACTCAGTTGCTCTGTATAATTTTCCTGTGAAATCGTATAATCTGAATTGTGCATATTCAAATCCTCCAACTTCATTTTGGATGTTGATGTAATTACTTGTTGGGTTGGGGTAGACAAATAAATTATAAATTCCATTGTCTTCAATATCGCAATTATAATCCCAGCCATTCATTTGCGTAACAGCCCATTCGCGCTGCGATTGAATGAAAGGATAAAGACCGGGATAATTCAATCGTAAAACATACCCCGATTGTGTTAACGAAACTGCGTCCTGATTGTATTCGGTCAAAGATTTAGCAAACGATTCATACGTATTGTATTTGTATGTGTCGGCTTTGTATGCCGAGTCAATTAAATTGTGCTTGTCTAAAATATATTGTCCTAAATAATCAAGCGAAAATTTATTTTGTATCAATTCACAACAATTGTTTAAGTACTCAGTTTTCCATTCCGGCACTTCAAATATTCTATTGATTAATGGTCGTTCATCAAATACGTTAGCAGGTACTAGATATCCATCCAGCAAAGAAGTTGCGCCACCTAATATTTTTAAATCCTGAAAAGTTTCATTCATATCCCAGGGAATCCATCGTATTTTTCCATCGGGGTGATCATACATGTAAAAATTATTTCCACCGCCCCAATAACTGTCCCAACTACGAACACATTTTTCAACTGCCAATATTTTTAAATAAGAATGAACATCAAAATTATCTTCCAAATACTGTTTAAAATCAGCAGAAGGATTATTATTTAAATTATCGATGAAACTAATTAATCGCGACCAATCGTTTATACTTTCGTTTGTTGTGAGCTTTAATCCTTGTTCTCGGTACAAAGCAGGGTCGCTTCCCAGCCAATTCAAGAAAACACTTACACCTCTGTCGGTTTTGTAAAGATTTCCATCATTGTTAGCGCTTCCATATTGGAATTTCAAAAATGTTTTGTCAACGTTTTCAATAATGATGTACAAGCCAATGTATTCACCATTGATGAAAACTTTTGTGAATGCTGTTCTACAAGCCGGAATTCCTGAATCGCGCATTAGCTTATTGCACAGCGCATCTCTAAGGAGTGACGGATCGTTAGTAAAATTATTAAGGTTTATTTTTTTTAATCCATCCAAATTTTGACTAGTAAATTCATCGAATGAGATCTTTAATGGTTTCTTTTTTCCATAGGTAGTAATGCTGTTGGATGCATTTCCTTTTTCCCTAAATCCGCAATTTATAAGAGCTGTTCCATCAAAAGTAACATCACATTGACGATATATTTCGGGATATAACTCGGGGTTTGCAAAATTCTGCTGATAATCATATTCCAAGGTTCCAAACCAATCGGTTAAATTTGTTTGAATGAGAAGGGTGTGAACAATGGTGTCGTTGAATACCACATTTCCTGTTTGCGCAGAGCTACACAAACTATAAAAAGTAAAGAGGTATAAAATTATTTTTTTCAATTTCTTGATTGCGTATGTTCTTTATTGAGAATCTCGTAATATTTTCTAAAATTTCTTTTCATAAAATGAATGCCAACAGTAAAGTTTATCCCCGTTTCCTCATTTTTATTAGCAAGATTAAATTGTAACTGCAGTTTGGCATGAATGCGTAGGCGGTCGTTCAATTTTTTTTCAAACCCGGTATAAGGTTCAAAAGTAGTTTGTGAGCCGTTATTGTATTTTGCATTCATAAGGTTGAATTCGGAGCCCCAGAAATAGCTGTTCTTTTTTAAATAAGTACTTTTTCCAATATACTTTTGATACCCCATACCAAATTTTGTTATTGAATAGGGTGAAGCGGGCGAATAGGTGAGGTGTGTATAAAATAATTTATTCCCTCGTAGTGCTAGTCCAGCTTTATATTCCATTCCCATTTGCCGACCAGTAATTGCTTCATTTCTAAAAACTGAAAAATAAGGAGTGTTGTAAAATCCAACATTCATTCCGAGCCAAAACGATTTTAATTTTTTTCCTTGAATGGTATCAATAGTTGTCCAGGAAATTATTGTCATAGACTCATCCATTTTCTTAATCTTTATGCTGGTAGAATCGCAATGAACAATGGTTCCTGTTTGTGAATTTCCATCTTTTAATACAACTTCGTCTGTCACCAATTTTTTAGAATTGATACAGCTGCTAAAAGCAGAAATAACAAAAAAACTATAAAGAATAAATTTTAAAGAATGTTTCATTAATACAGAGGAGTATGTTGTTTTTAACAGCATTAACGAAGGTACAATTTTATTGTCAGAGAAAAAATTAACTAGTTCGTCTTCTTTCTTTCTCTTTAATTATCAGGCTCAGCTCTCTTCCTGTTTGTCCTTTAACAGATGTGTTTTCTTGTGCTCTGCGAATCAAGTATGGCAATACTTCATTGACCGGGCCATAGGGAACATATTTAGCTACATTGTAATTGGCATTTGCTAAGTTGAAGCTAATGTGATCACTCATTCCTAGTAATTGCGAAAAGTAAATATGTTTGTTATCTGATGAAATATTTTTTTTCTGCATTAGCTCTGCAAGTTTCATAGAGCTATTTTCGTTATGTGTTCCTGCACAAATAGCTATTCGGGAAATGTTATCAGCACAAAATTCAAGTGCTGAATCGTAATCTTTATCAGTATCAACTTTTGTTTCTTGAATAGGTGAAGGATAGTTGTTTTCTTCTGCACGTTTGCGTTCCTTTTCCATATAAGCGCCTCGTACTAATTTAGCTCCCAAAAAATAATTAGATTTTTGTGCTAAGTCAAAAGAATATTTTAAATAAGATAAACGGTCTTTGCGGTATAATTGATACGTATTATAAACAATTGCTTTTTCTTTATTATACAATAGCATCATGCTGTTTGCCATATTGTCAATCGCTTCCTGAATCCAGCTTTCTTCCGCATCTATAAAAATTGGAACTCCTGAATTTTGTGCTGCTTTGCAAATGGCATTTACTCGGTTTTTAATACGTTCGTATTCCAAATGTTCATCGGAAGTCAAAGCAATTTTTGCACTTACTTTTTCCAGTAATTCAAAACGAGCTAGTCCGGTTACTTTAAAAACACAAAAAGGAATGTGTTTATCGTTTTTTGCTTTTTGAACAGTTTCAATTGTTTCTTTGGCACAGGCATCAAAGTCGGCTTCACTTTCTTTCCCTTCCACAGAATAATCTAAGATGGTTCCGATATTATATCTTCCTAGTTCTTTAATAGCGTTGTCACATTCCTGAATGGTTTCACCTCCACAAAATTGTTTAAAAATTGTTGCTTTAATTAATCCTTTAATAGGCAAGTGCATTTTTATTGCAAAAGTAGTAAGCGATTTACCTAAGGCTACAAAAGTTTGGTTCGAAACCATTTTAAAAAGCCAATAGGAACGATTGAGGTCTTTATTTGACTTTCCCGAAAAAGAAACTTCAGTATTGTTGAATGATAACATAAATAAAATTTAAGCCTACAAATATAGCAAAATACCTTTGTTAGTGGTCGGGCTTAGAGCATCAACTTTTTTACTATATTTGTTTTCCACTGCATTTTTATGACCGAAATTCGCGCCAATACCTATTCTGTTTTTATCACCAACGATATTTCTAAAGAAATCAATCGTTTTTTAAAGTTGAATAAAACAAAATATTCTAAATTATTTATTTTAGTTGACGAAAATTCCTTAAAATTTTGTTATCCTCAACTGGTTGAGAAAATAGAAGCCTTTGAAGATGGAGAAATTATAGAAATAGATAGTGGAGAGCAAAGTAAAACATTGGAAGTTTGTATTCAAATTTGGAGTGCTTTGAGCGAATATGGTGCAGATAGAAAATCACTTTTTGTAAATATCGGAGGCGGAGTTATTGGCGACATGGGTGGATTTATTGCTTCCACTTTCAAGCGTGGAATCGATTTTATTAATATTCCTACCACCTTGTTGGCGCAAGTAGATGCATCTATTGGCGGAAAAGTTGGTGTTGATTTAAATCATTTAAAAAATGAAATAGGTGTTTTTAATAATCCTTCAGCTGTTTTTGTTAACAGCAATTTTTTAAACACATTGGACAAACGACAGATTTTATCGGGCTTTGCGGAGATTATTAAGCATGCTTTGATTGCCGATTATAATTATTGGATAAAAGTAATGAGTGCCGATTTCGCTGATTTAAATTCTTTTGATGAGTTAATTAAAACATCCGTTCATATTAAAAATACAATTGTATCTGAGGATCCAACTGAGCAAAATATTCGAAAAGTTTTAAATTTTGGACACACAATTGGACATGCGATAGAAACATTTTCTCTCGAACATGAAAATAAGAAACATTTGTTGCACGGAGAAGCAATTGCCGTTGGAATGGTTTGTGAAGCTTATCTTTCTTACAAAATTTGTAAACTTTCGAAAGATGAATTGCAAGAAATTACGGAGTTTATTATTGGAAAATTTAAATCGGTGAAGCTTGATGAAATGGATGCTCATCGTTTGATTGAGTTAATGCGTCATGATAAAAAGAACGACAAAGGAGATATAAATTTTTCTTTGTTATCAGCCATTGGAAAATGTGAAATAAATAAAAAAGCAAAAGCCGATCAAATTATTGAATCGTTGAAATATTATACTGAACAAGTTAAGTTGATGAAATAATGAAATACACAATTTCGCATCCTACAAAAAAACTAGTTGGAACTATTTATTTAACTGCCTCTAAAAGTGAAAGCAATAGAGCTTTAATTATTCAAGCCTTGTGTTCTGAAAAATTTGAAATTAAAAATTTAGCAACAGCTCAAGATACGACCATTTTAACTCATATTTTAAATCCCCAACAACCAGCAACCAATAACCAACAACTAATAGATGTTGGAGCTGCCGGAACGGTAATGCGATTTTTAACAGCCTACTATTCTACAAAAATTGGAACACACATACTTACCGGCTCCGAAAGAATGAAAAAACGCCCGATTGGAATTTTAGTAAGTGCTTTGCGCGAATTGGGTGCACAAATTGAATATGTTGAAAAAGAAGGTTTCCCTCCTTTGAAAATTACAGGGAGAGCATTGCGGGGAGGAGAAATTGAAGTGGATGGAAATGTAAGCAGTCAGTTTGTTTCAGCACTATTGCTTATTTCTCCGGAATTACAAAACGGGCTAGTCATAAAATTTAAAGGCGATGTTACTTCTCGTCCTTACATTAATATGACCTTGAAAATGTTGGAAGAGTTTCGTGTATATGGACAATGGCACGAGGATTCCATTTCGGTGAGCAAGCAAAATTACCATCGTAAAAGTGAAGATGATTACGAATATAAAGTGGAAGGAGATTGGAGCGCTGCTTCATATTGGTATGCTATGGCTGCTTTGAGTGAAGAAGCAGATTTAACAATTTTGGGATTAAAGCATCCCAGTTTACAAGGCGATGCTATTCTCGCTGATGTGTTTACATTTTTTGGAATTAAAACCGAATACATTGCTGATGGAATTCGAATAACAAAAAACAGAATTAAAGATGAGCATTTTGGTTTCGATTTTTCTGATTGTCCGGATTTGGCCCAAACGGTTGCCGTTGTAGTAAGTGCATTAAATATTCCTGCTTTATTTAATGGGTTACACACTTTAAAAATAAAGGAAACAGATAGGGTAGAAGCTTTAAAAACGGAGTTGAAAAAATTTGGAACGGAAGTAGAAATCTTAAATGACAACTCAATAAAAATAAATTCACTAACAACTAGCAACAAACAACCAATAACTATTAGTACTTACGAGGATCACCGAATGGCCATGGCTTTTTCTGCTTTTGCAATGAAACTCGATTCGATAACAATTGAACAACCGGATGTTGTAAAAAAATCATACCCCAATTTTTGGAATGATTTAAAGAGTGTTGGTTTTATTATAAAAGAGTAGTGTCTTTATTCTTCATTCAACAATCATCATTCAACAATTCTTTTACTCACGTAATTAAATCTCCAAAAAAGAAATATGGCTGCCATTGTTAAGCCTAAAGACAATCCGTACCAAATTCCTTGAACACCTAAATTCATCTTAAAACCAAAGAAATAACTCATTGGAAGGCCAATTGCCCAATAGGCTACAAGTGTTATGATAGTAGGAATTTTTACATCTTTTACTCCACGTAATGCACCTAATCCTACTACTTGAATTCCATCACTCAATTGAAAAAAAGCAGCAATCACTATCAATGAACTTGCAATAGAAATAACATTTTCTTCCTTACTAAAAAGTGTCGGGAGAAAATGTTGAAACAAAATAAATAAAATTGCCATCAAGCCCATAAACGCCAGTACCATCGCAAAGGCACTAAATCCAGCAGTTCTAACACCTTCTCTGCTTTTCAGTCCAAGTTGATTTCCAACTCTTACTGAAGCTGCGGCCGATAATCCACTCGCCATCATATAGGTGCTTGCTGCTATACTAAGTGCTATCTGATGGGCAGCTTGTGCATCCGGACTAATCCAGCCAATCATGATTACAGCAAAAGCAAATGCTCCCACTTCAAATACCCATTGCAATCCGGATGGAACTCCAATTGCTAAAATCTTTTTTATTAATAATTTGTCAATTCGAGCGTAGTCGAGAATTTTAAATCCTTCCCAATAAATTTTAAAATGTTTGTTGTAATAAACATACAGGAACATAGCGATTGCCATCGAAACACGGGAAATAAAACTTGCCCAGCAAGAACCCATTAATCCCATTTTAGGAAATCCCCAATGCCCGAATATCATCAAGTAGTTTAATAAAATGTTTAATAAATTGGAGCCAACCGTAATTAACATTGCTATTCGTGTGAATGAAAGTCCTTCTGTAAATTGTTTAAATCCCGAAAAAATGCAAAGCGGAATCATTCCCAACATCATGATGTTTAAGAACGGAATTGCTAAATCCACCACTTCCTGTTTTTGGTTAAAAAGACCTAAAATGGGAGAAACAATAAGTAAAAGCACAAATAGTAAAACACCTAAAATGGTATTGATGATAATTCCGTGTTTCAATAGTGCAGCACTTTCTGAATGATTTTTTGAGCTGTCGGCAGCAGCTACCAATGGCGTAATGCCGTATGAAACTCCTAAACCAAATACTAAAACTAAGGTATAAAGACTGTTAGACAAAGCAACTGAAGCCTGTTCAATTGTTCCAATTTGTCCAACCATTGCGGTATCTACAACCCCCACCATGATATGCCCTAATTGGCTTATTACTACTGGATAAGCTAGCAAAAAGGTGGCTTTATAGCTATTAATATAATTGCTGGAAAATAAATTTGACATAAGAGCTCAAAGGTAATTTAATCTCAGAACTTTAAAAACCTTTGCTGATAAAGGTTTTTAAACATTGATTTTTATCAACAACATGCAACCTCGATTGCTAAAAAATCATCTTATTTTTGTTATTGAAAACGCACCAATTTTATTATATTTGCGGATAGTTTATTAAAAATCTATAAATCAACCACTTATAAATGAAAAAACACATTTTTACAATCGTTTTACTTGCCAGTATTTCTTTGCAAGGTTTTGCTCAAGCTGTAAAGCTTCCTGCTACCGATACCAAAGCCTATGAGGCAATGAAAGCTCAAGGGAAAATTCCTTCAGGTTTCAATTTCGAAAATGTAAACACTTCGTTTCAGCCTACTATGGAGGATTTGCAACGTTTGGGTGCGACTCATAAAATGGCTGGTTCAGGTTGCGGATGTTATGTTGCTCCTGATGCAACTTATACTTTGGCAATGGCTCCTAATGATGATTTGAGCACAGGATTACTTGGAATTCCCTTTACTTTTTGTTTATATGGTACCAACTACACCACTTTGTATATTAACAATAACGGAAATATTTCCTTTGGTACGCCATATGGTACTTATTCTTCAACACCTTTCCCTTTCGCTCCCAATGTAATGGTTGCTCCTTTTTGGGCAGATGTGGATACTCGCGGAACAGGAACTGTAAAATATAAAATTACCCCAACTGCTATGTATGTCAATTGGGAAGCTGTAGGATACTATAGCTCAATGACAGATAAAGTAAATACTTTTCAATTGATTATTACGGATGGTTCGGATCCTGTTTTGCCTGCAGGAAATAACATAGCATTTTGTTATGGCGATATGCAATGGACAACTGGCGCTGCTTCCGGTGGTGTTGGCGGATTTGGTGGTACTGCTTCTACTCCTGTTGCTTACCCGGCAACTGTAGGAATAAACAAAGGAGATGCAATCAACTATGTTCAAATTGGTCGCTTTTGGGCTCCCGGTGCTGCTTACGATGGTGGTTATGGTGCAGATGATGGAATTAGCTGGCTTGATAATCAATCTTTTTATTTTAATGCGTGTTCCGGAAATAACATTCCTCCAATTGTGAGTATCACTCCTCCATTATTAAGTGGTGGCGGGGCTTGTGATACATTAAAACTTTGTGGTACAAATGATACTTTAGTGGTGAGTGCATTATTTTTATCTCCTGAAATTGGTCAAACTACAAGTATTGTTATAAACCTTCCTGCAGTTCCAGGATTTTCTGTTTTAAGTAATACACCCGGAAACTCTGCTGTGGCCGATGTACAAATTATTGCTTCAGCAGCAAATGCCGGATTACAAACAATTACATTTATTGCTACCGATGATGGTGTTCCTGCTGGTGTTACCACCGTTAATCTGAATGTGTTTATTGATACTACCGGTTTAGCAGCTTTCAACCCGGTTATTTCAGGTATTCTTGATTTTTGTATCGGAGACAGTACTACTTTGAGCGTTGCGCCTACCTCGTATGATAATTATATTTGGAATAATGGTTCAACAGCATTTTCGATTGTAGCAAATGCATCCGGACAATATTGGTGTACCGCCAGTGAAAATGGCTGCTACAAAACCATTTTGGTGGATGTGGTTGAACACCCAAATCCTACGCCTGTTATTGTTGGAAATTTATTTACTTGTTTCTCTAATGCAACAGATCTAACAGTTGATTCAACCAGTTTATATACCAATTATCTTTGGTCCAATGCCAGTACAAACGACTCAATAAATGTGTTGAATGGAACATATAGTGTTACGGTAACCGACTCATTTGGTTGTGTTGGAACCTCACCATCTGTAACCGTAGTAAACGCAAATCCGGATGTGACCATAACAGGTTCAATTCCTTTTTGTCCGGAAGACAGCATCACCTTAAGTGCAGTTCCAACAATTCCTGCCGGAGCAAGTTTTTTATGGTCGAATGCTGATAGTACTTCTTCTACAGTTGTAAATAGTGCCGGACAAGTTATTGTTACAGTAAGTTATTCAAACGGATGCAATGCTTCTGATACCATTACAACAACGCAATTTTCTTCACCGGTTGCTAATTTTAGCAGCAATCCCAATGGAACAGCTAATCCTGGTGTAACGGTCAACTTTACTGATTTGTCAACCATTTTATCCGGAACGATAGTTAGCTGGTGGTGGTATTTTGGTGATAGTGCTGGAGTAGGTTCCTTGTCACAAAATCCTTCACACATTTACGGGCAAGATGGAACCTATCCTGTAATGTTAGTTGTGCAAAGCAACAATGGTTGTTTGGATACTATTATCATTAATTATGATATTGTTTCAACAGTTTCTGTTCCCAATGTATTTACACCCAATGGCGATTTAGATAATGAATATTTAGAGTTTAAAAATCTAAGTTATTATCCGGGCAGTTCATTGACTATCTTTAACAGATGGGGAAATAAAATCTACGAAAGTTCCGACTACCAAAACAATTGGAAAGGTGACGGACAAAGTGATGGAGTGTACTATTTTATTTTAGACAATTCAAAATTTGAAAATCCAATTGCCGGTTTCTTTCAAATGATAAGATAAATTTTCACAACTTAATTTTTAAATCCCGCTGAGTTTTTAGTGGGATTTTTTTTTAATACAATAATTTATTTTATATTTGGTAAACTCCTTCAAAACATAAAACATGAAAAACAAAACTACTCCTCGTATTTTATTTTCCTTGATAGCCATCCTAGCTGTAAACACATCAGTAAAAGCACAAATTGTAGGTGACGAAGCATATATGAAAGGTAACTATGTTGAAGTTGGAATTGATGGTGATGGAGGGTTTGAAGGAGCCCCAATTGATTCAGGAGCTGTTCCTGCTGGTTATCACTTCCGTTCGAACAATCCTTATTTTGGATTTGTTTCAAACCCACAAATGGACGCTTGGCTAACTCAAGATGGTGATTTTTTTACTCCTGGTACTCCCGAAAATGGTTGGGGATTTGAAATAGGTTCAAGTGGTGGCGTAAATGGTTCAAGTAATTGTGCTTTTGTGAGACAAATTCCAGGAGGAATTACTTCATGGTCGTATGCAGGAGGACAAACACTTTGTGAATGGGAAGGTGATGCTACTTCAGGTACTAATTTGCATTTTAAAATCAATTATCAGTTACAGGACAATGATTTGTTTTATATTACTACAGTTACTGTGATTAATAATACTTTGTTAAGCATTCCTGAGCTATATTACTATAGAAATTTAGACCCCGATAATAATATTATGTTATCGGGTGATTATGTTACCACAAATACGATTGTTGCTCAACCATTTTGTTGCACGTATGCGCAGGTGAGTGCAACACAGTCTGTACCTTGGTTTTCTTACTATTCTTTTTTAACAGATGTAGATACTAATTGGAGAGCCTCTTTCGGTGGCTTCTCTAATCGTGATGGTTCTAATTTGTGGAATGGAATAACGTTTACGCAAGCAGTGGGGGTAAGTAATGTTGCGGATGAGGCTATTGCAATTTCGTATAAAGTTCAAAACCTTGCTCCGGCCGATTCTGCGACTTTTAAATTTTGTACTCTATTTGATAATTCGGTTGTTTCAGATGCTCTTTCTGATATGGGACTTTTATCCACTTCCATAAATTCTTCAACTACTTCTGATTTAATTTCTATTTATCCAAATCCGTTTACCGATGCGGCAACTATTAAAATTGGTGACGGTGTAAAATTAGCAAATGCAGAGTTGCGTATTTACGATGTTTTAGGAAAAGAAGTAAAACGAATAAGTGGTATTACCAACAACACTGTGTTATTGGATAGCAAAGGATTGTCACATGGGATATATGTATACAAATTTTTTAATAACGGAGCAGAAATTGCTTCTGGAAAGTTGATGATGAAATAACGTTCCAATAAAATATTCTAAAAGGCGAATGTGTGTAAAAACAATTTTCGCCTTTTTTATTTGCCTTTTTTCCTACTGCTTTTAATTGCCAACTGATTTAACTATCTTTGTATAAATAAAGTTCTTTTAAATGGGGTCGTATGGTTTTGACAGCGTTGCGATTTTTATGTAAGCATGTCGTGTGTTGTGAATATGGCACGTAAATCCTAATTCTCAAAATTCTATCTGGCGAGTCTAACTTGTCTATGGCTGCTTAATTCTTCTCAGAAGAATAAGTGCCTTTGTTTCCGGAGAAGCTCTGATCTTCTGCGTCTCCTGTGAAGCATTACAAATGAAGAAATAGTTGCGAAGAGCTTTGATTCGTGATGAGATAAAAAAGCTAAGTATGTTTTGTGGCCTGCAGGTTTGCCTGAATCATATCTAAAATCAAATATCTGATACACATGTAGAAAGCATATGAATACGATGTTTGGACGAGAGTTCGAATCTCTCCGACTCCACGATTAAAACCTAAACACCTTCTCCCATTATACTTAGAGAGAAGGTGTTTTTGTTTATGGATAGCATAACCAAATTATGAAATTATCATTTGATAATTATTTTTCCAGAGCTGATGTTCTCACCAATGTTTATAAACTTATAGAAATACATTCCATCTGCTAAGCCTTTTCTATCAAAATTAACTTCCTTGGTGTTAATGTTCTTTATAGCTTTTACTTCTCTTCCTGCAATATCATATAAATGAAT
>JAHEYB010000061.1 GCA_023251805.1 Bacteroidota bacterium
AATTAGCCCTCTTTTTATTTTTTTTAGTCTGGATACAATAAAGCCGTTTTGCCTCCGTTATTCTATCATAAACCTCTAAACAAACTGAATGAATAAAACGTCTACTAAAAAAATTATTGAACCAAAGAGTACCGAGATGAATGATAAGAGTGATGACAGCAAAGAATTTCCTTTTGAACCCGGAAAAAATGTCATCAACAACATTCTCAACTATTCGAAAGCGCTCTCCATTCGCAAAACAAAAAGCGGTGAAACTTTTGAAATGGTACTAAACTAAGGTCAAAAAAATTTGAAAACGCCCTTCTGAGATATTCAGAAGGGCGTTTTTTTGTTATAACAATTCATAATCAGTATATTTGGATATAAAAATATGCGCTACTTAATTGCGCCAATCTTGCAAAATTCACCAGATAGGCGCCAAAATGTGGCGGGTATAAGGGAGTTATGTGCAATTTATCCTATGAAAAAAACATTCTTCTTAACGACAATTTTTTTGACTTGCAAAATTTGTAGCGCTCAGAATTTTTTAAATGGATCTTTAGAAAATTGGGCATCCCCAACAACTTGCGAAAACAATATTCCGCCAGACAATTGGACTGACTATTCAACAGGCGGTTTAGGACCAGATGAAGTAAATTTTTCAGTCTGCCCGACAACATTTCCCTCATCGGCCTCAAGTGGAATTGTATATTCGAGAATGTATTCAGGATCTGATTCGACTGGTGAAGGAATGTTTCAAAATATATCAGGGTTTGTAATTGGCAATACTTACCAAATTACATTTGATTTTGCAGGATGTAGTTATCTGGGTGGCACCGGACAAATTCAGTTTCATCTTTTCATAGACGATATAGATGTTAACCAGACTGTGGTTTTTAATTCCAATACCCCAACCTGGACAACAAATACCTTTAATTTTATTGCATCGCAATCTTTACACAAAATCGGGGTTCAATTATTCAGACTTTCTGGTAGTGCTAGCGGAGCAATTGATAATTTTAACCTAAGCAATATTACAGGAATTGAAAATTTTCTTCCTCAATCGCAAATCCAATGCTTTCCTAATCCATTTAACGAAATGCTAAGCGTTAAAATCAATGGTAATTCGACCTGTGTATTTTCTGTGTTTGACACAAATGGAAAAATTATTTATACTAACTCGCTAACACGAACGACAATTATTAAAACTGAGGAGTTCGTAAGCGGAATATATTTTTACTTACTAAGTGACGAACATGGAAATATTCAAAGAGGTAAATTAGTTAAGCTAGACAATTAAACTGCGCATAACAGCCGTCTGGCGTCATGCGGACATTTAGCTTCGCAAGACAAAAAAGAATTACATTTGAAATACCGCTTCGCAAAAATAATTTTAGTGAAAAACCCGCACGAACGCCAGGCAGCAAAACGTTAGGCACAATGCTTTTAGAACATGACAGCAAAGACATTTGAAAAAATAAATCATATTGCAATTATCTACTTGTTTATTCTTTTGCTTGTTTCTTGCGGACAACATAAAAAAGATTTCAAACAAGAAACTTCATTCGTAGATATCGGAGGAGCTCAAAAGCTGTGCACTTATATGGGTGGAGAAGGAGAAAATACTGTAGTGTTCGAATCAGGACTTGGCGTTGACGGTTCGACATGGTTAGAAAGTGGTGTTTTTGACTCCATCGGAAAAGACAACCAAGTTATTGCATATGACAGACAAGGCTACGGAAAATCCACAGCTGCAAATGATACAAGAGGAATGCAAGCGTTGGTGGCTGACCTTGATATTGTTATTAATAAAAAATCAAAAAATAGTAAAGTAATTATTGTTGGACATTCTTTAGGTGGTGCCATAGCCAGAGCTTATGCTATCCAGCATCCGGACAAAGTAAAAGCTTTATTATTTATTGAACCTAATAATGAAAACTTTAAACAATACGCTACAATGGATCAAGCACATGAAGATACGCTTGTTCAACAATTTACTTCAGCAAAAATGACGGGTGCTGCAATGGAATCTGCTCAATTAATAGAGAATGTTATTTTTTTTAAAAAATTATCCACTTTACCCGACATACCAGTAATTGTAATTACTTCTACAAAAACTGACAGCGAAATGACTGAAGAAAATGTAAAGGACTGGCTGTTGGCGCACGAATCTTTAGGGAAAGGAATTACTAGTTTCACTCATATAAAAACAGACAAATCAGGACACTTTGTTTATCTTGAAGACCCGAACCTTGTTATTGACTACATAATAAAGCTTCTAAAATAAGTACTGTGTATAACAGCAAGCAAGCGCAAGCGGTAGGAAGTGCAAGGGCTTCGGCTTAAATTAATGCCTGCTGCGCAGACATTTTTTTATTTGCCTCCGCTTGATAAAGTTCATATCTTCGAATTACCTTTTGTGCAAGTAGACAGGTTTGTATTTCAAATTCCGCTTGCGCCTGCTTGCAAAACGTTAGTGGGCATTTTCAGAAAGACCTATGGTAACAAGACTTTTTTTAATTTTCTTCAGCTTTATTTCATTAGGCGCGGTATCTCAAATTGACACCCTGCGACTTGACAGCAATGTGCTTACAATTCAGGACACAGGAAGAGTTATTGTTTTAACTACTGTCATACATCATTTGAGTGGAGGGATAAATGGAGATTTTAAAGGCAAAGCAATTTATAGTTTCCATCATGGCAAAAAAAATGGTAAATCGACAATTTATTGGCATAATGGAGAAAAATACTTGGAGGAAAATTACACAGAGGGGCAAAGAAATGGAGAATCTCGACTATTTGGTTTAAACGGTGATTTAGAAAATTACCACTTCTACAAAAATGGTGTGGTGACAACATCTATTGTTTATTATTCAAATGGAATTAAGCATTTAGAATCAATTAAAGATAGTAATAATGTTTCCTATTATTATGTAAGGCTTGAAACTGGACAAATTAAATCATCAACGTTAATTTACAATGACTCGACTGTTTCTATTAATTATTATGACAATGGAAAAATAAAAGACAAGGATGTTTTATCGACAAAAACACGAATCCATAATGCAAAGTTGTGGGACAGAAAAGGAGTACTGTTAAAAGAAAAATATTTTATTATAGATGGTGTTTATAATGATCCACTTCATCCAAAAGAAACTATTTATGAGCCAGAATTAATAAAAAAAAATGAAGAATATAGAAACTGGTGATAAACGAAGGTGTAAAACGCCCACTAACAGCACCTACAAGCTATGCGGGGATTCTCCAAGTTGCAAATGCTTTTTTAAATTGTGCCCCGCAAAAAAGCGGGGCGAAATATTTTGCATTTGCGATTCAGTTCACTACATTTAATAGAGTTTTTCGGTTAAGACAGGTTAGTGCATCTAATCCGCCACAACGCAAAGCTGCAAAACGTTAGTGGCAACTGTATGACAACATCAACAAATATAAATTTTCGCAAAGACTTAATAGCTGAGTTGACACCAAAACTTTTGCCGTTCGGGTTTCAAAAAAAAGGAAATACTTTTGTTCGTGAAACTGAATCTGGACTTTATCAAGTAATTGACTTTGAGATTGGACGTTCTTGGGGCTCAACGGCAAATCATATTAGAATTGGCTTTGGTATTGCGACAGAAGAATGGATTGATTCGTTAAATAATTGGAAAAGACCTAAAATACTATCAATCGCGGACTGCGAGATTCGAGACGCCTATTGCAAATTAATTTCTGTTGAAGATAAGACGACTTGGCTACCTATTTCAAATGGCGCTGACATTGTTACCGCAAAAATTCAAAATTATATTTTACATACAGTAATTCCTTATTTCGACAAATTGAAAACCAGAATTGAAATCATAAATATGTGGCGACACTTTAAAAGTGACATGGGTCTTTTGTCCGGTAGACATCTTCTTTCTATGGGTATATTAATTTATCTAAATCAAGACAAGGTGGAAGGAGAAAAAATCCTTACTGGACTAATTTCAGAGAAGAAAGATAATGACTTTTTTATGACAGCAATAAACAAAACAATTGGAAAATAAACAGCAGCCACTAACACAGGGCAAGCGCAAAAAGCGTATTGCCCTCCGTTAGAAAAAATATTGTAAATTTATAAACTAGGCTTCGCAATTAAAAATATAGAAAGAAACCCAAACGTGCGCCAGGCCTGGGAACGCTAGCACTAATAGGGGTGGACACGTAAAATACAATGAGTTTAGACATTAGAATATTTGCATCACAAAACATAGAGCAAGACGATTACATCACTTTTGACAATATGAGTAGGTCTTTTTGCAGTTTAATTCGTAGTCTTGACGAAGAAAAAAGTAATTGCGAATTAAGACAAATTGCGACAATAATCAATGTTAATATTATTATCCTCGAAAAAATGACGACCTGGCAAATATGGCAATTACAATATGCGGGGTTTGATACAAAAGAAAAAGAAGAAAAATTTATTCAGAAATATAACATTGCTTGTGACAACTCATGGCAGAATATTGATTTAGTTTTGAACTGTTTTAACAGCATTCATATTAGATTAATGAATGACTTATCATTTGAAACAAGAATTAAATATACGTTGGAATGGTTTTCGACATTCGAATATTTTAAAAACTTTGACAAAAATGTTATGTTTAAGGAGCGCCCAATGGACAAAAATTTTGGTTGGGACTTAAGAAACATTATCGAATTTTTAACATTGGCGAAAGAGAGGAAAATGAAACTAGTTAGGTTTCAGCTGGACTAAGCTAGCTTATTCTGGGTACGCCCCTACTAAGCGCTAACAGCACCTTTGCGATTATGGCGGGCAAAGTGCGAATATGAACAGTGGTGCAATTAATAAACATTGTGCGTTTATACAGTTTTGTGCTTCAAAATCGCCAACTTCTTGTAGCTGCAAACCGTTAAACGGTAATCAAAATACTATACACCAGAATGAGGAGACTAATATTTATTGGACTTTTTGGATTGTTTCTGACAGGTTGCTTTTGGGGTGATGAGGCAACTTCATATACTAAGTTGACAAAAGACTTTTGGCTTAATTGGTGGGCAGACAGTACCGACCAACATATTCTTTTGAGTTTTGAAAATGATGGAAATGGTGGCACTCCTATTATAAATCGGACTGTTTTTGCTGTTGGCTATAACAACAATTTTATTATTGCAAAGCAACATCCTGACAAAGAAGAAGAAATACAAGCCAGACTTTTTAATCATGACAGTGTAACGGGAGACTATTTGTTGGAAAGTCCGGCAGACACCATTTGGCTGTCAGGCGAAGACAGCATCTATGAAAGGAGCGGTAAGTGGTATCATATAAGTAATGGATGGAATCCTCCAGACAGCTTAAGGCCATATAGAAAAATCACCTACTATCATATAGTTGACATCAGACACTATGAACAAAAAAATTGGGATAGTTATAAAATATACACTTTTGATAATGAAGCGGAATTTATAAATAAGCGACACGAACTTGGAGTTCCAGACGATTTAATATTTACAATAAAAAGTCCGACACTTGAATGAACAGTAAGAAGCTACATCTCGCTAACAGCAGAACCCCAAATTTTTACTTCAACAATTTCACAATCCTCTTCACCGCTTCTTGATTTTCGGGTAATTGAAGGGAGGCTAATACTTTTTTCTTTTCTTTATTGGTAAGGTGCCAGCTTAAAGAAATACGATCATTTGCTTCATTACGCAATTGCAAATCAATAATATCAATTTGTGATTTGCACCATAAATCTGCCATTTGTATTTGTTGGTTTTGATTGTAATCCTGTACTTCAAAAAGATGCCCGTAAAAACTTCCCATTGGTCGCGTTAATGCTTGTCCTAATGTTTGTGACGGATTTTCATCAATAGGAATATTTTTATGTCGGTCGCGCAACTGAATAATTACAATTCCACTGGTATTTTCTGCTATCCAATCGTTAAATGTTTTTATAAAACGTAAAGTGGTTTCCAAACCATAATTATCACGCAAGCCGGCATCCATAATTTCTATACGAGGTTCACTTGGTAATGAAACAATTGGTGAGATGTATGGAAATGTCGCACTCATCCTCAATACACTTGTGAAAAGGGTGTTTTTTGCTCCCTGCTCTTTGAAAAAGCGACTGTATTCAACATAATCAAATAGTTTGTTGAATTGAGTTTTATCGGTTTTAGCGTTTAAGGTTAAGTAGGAAATTCCTTGCGGAGAGATTAATAATTTTCTTCCGTCATTTACAATTGATGGAGAAAATACCATCATTGGAATTTGAGAGTTGGCTTCGGGTTGCTCGTAATCTTTTAATCGTTTGTCAAAAATGTTGTGCGTGTTTTCTTCCAGTTTTTGCTCAAATGCGGAGCCTCTGTCTTCGGAGTAGCGATGACCATCTACTTCAAAACTTTTTAAAGGAAACAACCATTCACTCGTTGCAATTTTAAATGCAATAGGATTTAAAATATCTTTTGAAATATTGGTTTGATATTCTAAGCTGTAATAACTCTTAATTTTATTTTGTTGTTTTTGCAAATATAGTTCGCGCAAATAGGCAGCGCCAATCATTCCTCCAGAGGAGCCAGTGATAAGCTGTGTTTGGCTAAGCAGTTTTCCTTCTGACAAACTATCAACATATTGTAAGGAAGATAAAACCCATAGAGAAGAACGTAAACCACCACCGCTCACATTTATAAAAACGAGTTTTGGTTTTTTTGTGGGCTCTGTAGCAGAAGTATTTTTTGCTTTCCATTTGTTAAGTGTGAGCAATGTAGCATCCATGTCTTTGTTCAGATTGCTATATTGTTTATCAATAATTTTAAAATTATCATAACTATATTCTGCTTTAGGCATGGTATAATCTAAGCCATATGCTTTATTTTCAATTTGCAGAAATTCTATTTTGTGTAAAAAATTAAAAGCCACTAAAAATAAAATGAATAAAATAGTGGACCAACCTCTGAACCAAGAATAGAAAGAACTGAAAAGCATAATAAACATAGTAAACAATAAGAAAAAACTGGCGCTTGCAGGAATTTCAACAATTGAAAATTTTGAAAATAAGCCCAACACAATTAAACTCACAATGGAAAGAATTTGAAATACAAAAGCTGCTTTGTGGTTTTGTTTTAATACGGCTTTCAACATTTCCTTTTTATAATGTCGAACCGAACGTACTAATCTTCTTTTAAAAATTCCACTCATATAGGTTTCCACATACCAGTCGCGAGATTCTTTTATTAAGTGAGGGTTGCGTTCACCGGAGTGCGCTTTTGTTGGAAGCCCTTTGTTAGTAATCGGTTCGTTAATTTGGATTCCATATAACTTAGTAATGTCGGTATTGGTTCGGAAGAAATACGTGAACGCTATAAAAAGAAAAAACAGATTTCCCAAAATAAAAGCCAAAATAAACCAGAGGATATGGATGGTAGAGAACATTCCTTCACTTTTCAGGAAGAAAAATATTTTCAAGCAATAGAGAATGGAGAATGTTAGGGGAATAATAAAATTATTTAAGCAATATTTCATAAAAGGATTTCGGAGAGTAGCCAAAAAGGGAAATCGAAACCCATTTTTTATATAGCTGGCAATATTGTACGCCATAATAAATCCGCCACAAGCAAAGCCGGTAATAAAATAGGAGTAGAAATTTATTTTATCAAAATATTCGGGTCCCCAAAACAAATACGCAGCACCATAACGAGGGGCAACGCTATTGGTTATGATTCCAAAAAATAATAACCAAAAAACAAGAAGCATTTGATTTTTTTTAAAATCGAGTAGGAGCAATCGAAAATAAAACGAATAAAAGAATCTACGGAAAGTAGGGTGCTTCCGTATTTGCCGTTTTATTTTTAATGCGAGTGGCATAATTATATTTATTAATTAAATCTTCCCGTTCACAATCTTCAAAATCTCTGCTTCCAGAGCATTTGTTTTAGCTTCTAATACGTTTCCTTCAGCAATTAGTTTCTCCGCAAAGGCTTTATCTGTCAATCCTGCAGCATTTATTTTCACATTTAGAAAAGCACCCATCACGGCAGAACGAGCACAAAGCGCCCCAACACCGGCATCTGTAACAGAATTAGGGTTGCCAATTTCAGCCATTGTTTTTATTACTTCCATTGAATCGTAGCACAATTTCATTACTTTAAAAGGCACTTCTGTTGCATATTTGGTGGCATCTTGAATGGCTTGTGTCCTTGCTTTTTTCTCTTCATCCGTTGCTTTTGGCAATGTGAACGCTTGCATAATTTTATTAAAAGCATTGGTATCTTCATCCACCAATTTCAATAGTTCATTTTTATATGTTTGTCCTTTTTCTGCCCAATCCGAAAACTCTTTCCAGCGCTCATCCCAACCCGGTTTATGTGACGATAAATTTGCAACCATCGTTCCCAATGAAATTCCCAATGCTCCAATATAAGCAGAGATAGAGCCACCTCCGGGAGCCGGACTTTCACTTGCGGTTTCATCGGCAAATTCGGAAAGCGACATATTGATTAATTTAGCCATAGAAATGTTTTTTAGTAAATATTCGATAATACGTTCTTCCGGTTTGAATGGCGATAGTTCATCCAAGCCAAGAGATTTAACAGCAATTTTAATAAGCTCTTTTTCAGAAACGCCCGTTGAACGATTTTGTTTTTCTAAAAAATATTTTCCTGCATCCAACATCGATTTTAGTGGAACTAATCCAACCAATTCGGAACCTGTTACTCTGATTCCTCGCTCCGCAGCTTTATTACAGACTTCATCAAACGCTTTGTGAACAGAAGTAATGTTGATATTGGTTAAGTTCATTGAGATTTGTGCAATGCCATATTCTTCAATATACCAACCAATTGCTTTCACTGATTTTAAAGTACCGGGAATGTTTACTGGATTTCCTTTTTCATCCGTAACAATTTTTCCTGTAACAGGATTTCCTTCACGTTTTACTCGTCCCGCTTCACGCACATCAAATGCAATAGAGTTTGCTCTTCGAGTAGAAGTAGTGTTTAAATTCACATTGTAAGCCACTAAAAAATCACGGGCACCAATTACGGTAGAGCCTGATTTTACAGAATGTTCAGCCGGACCGAAATCCGGTTTCCACTCCGCTAATTTTATTTTTTTGAAAAATCCTTCGTATTCACCGGCACGAATGACTGATAAATTATTTCGTTTTTTATCTGCCTGTGCAGCTTCGTATAAATAAACTGGAATGCTCAATTCTTTTCCAACTCTCGCTCCTAATTTTTTTGCGTACTCCGCTGTTTCTTCCATGGAAATTCCTGCGATTGGAATAAGCGGACAAACATCGGTAGCGCCCATGCGAGGATGTTCACCTTTGTGTTTGCTCATATCAATTAGTTCACTTGCTTTTTTGATAGCAAGAAAAGCCGCTTGAATAACTGGATCCGGATTACCTACAAATGTTACAACTGTTCTGTTGGTCGCTTTGCCTGGATCAACATTCAATAATTTTACTCCTTCAACAGATTCAATTTCGTTGGTGATTTGTTTGATGATGTTTAAGTCGTGTCCTTCAGAGAAATTAGGAACACATTCTATAAGTTGATGACTCATATTTTTAAAGTTAATAGAAAAAGGTTAATAGAAAAAAGTTAATTGTTATTCGTTATTTGCTAATGCGAATTTCTTTTTTTGATTCATTAAATAATTTATATACCCGTTTAGTAGGGCTAAACTTTTGTTTAATAATTTTTTATACGTTTCGTATTCTTCTTCGGAGATGTATTTTTCATCTTTTGCAATTATCAAATGATCAACAACTTCATATAATGAACCTCTGCTATGTCTGCAAAATTGAATATTTTCTTGAAAATGAAATCTGCCATAACCCTCAGCAATGTTATTTGTAACTGACCTAGATGCTCTAATAATTTGATCTGTTAGTGCATATTTTTCTGTAGAAGGAAATGTTTTTACCATATTTGAAATGTTTCTTCTTAATTCCGTAGCACATTTCCAGCATTCTAAATCTTCAAAACTTCTTATCTCCATACCCCAATTAACCATTAACGATTTTCCCAGCAATAATCACCTTCTCCACCAAATTACTTCCAAACGAATACGGAATAAAGGCATAACTTGGAATTTCTTTTGTGATAAAAATATTTGCTTGTTTGCCAACAGCAATACTGCCATGCGTTTTACTTAAGTCCATTGCGTAAGCTGAGTTGATAGTTGCTGCATTTATCGCTTCTTCCGGAGTCATTTTATACTGCACACAACATAAGGAAAGCATTAAATTCATGTTTCCACTTGGAGAACTTCCCGGATTAAAATCACTCGCCACTGCAATTGGTAATCCTGCATCTATCATTTTACGAGCAGGTGGAAGGGGTAATCCTAAAAAGAAAGCAGCGCCAGGTAAAATGGTGGCCATCGTTTTTGAATTTTGTAATGCTTTTATTTCGGCATCACCAACAAATTCCAAATGGTCAACGCTTATCGCTTCCACTTCAACACCAGCCAACACACCACCAAAATTGCTCAATTGCTCGGCATGTATTTTTGGAGTCATTCCGTGTTTTTTTCCTGCTGTTAAAATTTCAATTGTTTCTTCTTTGGTAAAATAATTTTGTTCGCAAAACACATCGCAATAGTCAGCCAATTGTTCTTTTTCGATTGCTGGCATCATTTCATTAATGAGCAAATCTATATACTTGCGTCTTGATTCCTGATACTCTTTTGGAATAGCATGTGCACCAAGGAAAGTAGCTTTAATGGTAAGAGGAGAAAGTGTTTTTAATTTTTTAATGACACGCAACATTTTTAATTCTGCTTCGGTGCTTAATCCATAACCGCTTTTAATTTCAACGGCTCCGGTTCCTTGCCACATAATTTCATTCAAGCGTATCAAAGCACTTTCTACTAATTCATCTTCTGTTGCAACGCTTAATTTTTTTGCAGAATTTAAAATTCCACCGCCACGTTCAAATATTTGCTCATAGGTTAAACCGTTTATTCTATCCACAAATTCGCCTTCTCTGCTTCCTGCATAAACAATATGTGTATGACTATCACAATAACTCGGCATCACAATTTTATCAGAAGCATCAATGATTGTCAAATTGGTCCAATCCGAAATGCCTTCCCAATCATCCATTTTCCCAAATCCCGCAATTTTATCATCTTCAATTGCAAGCCATGCATTGTGAAGGCAGTTCAAGTTTTTCATTTCTGCACCTGAAATTTTCAACTTCGGTTCATCTTCTACTTGAACTAGTTCTTTTATATTTTTAATCAGAATTTTCATAAAACGAATTAGGACTGAAAGATACTAAATAGACTACTATTATCAATTATTTTATCCAAAAAGGCAACCTTTTTATTTTCTGTACGACTTATACTTGAAACCACCTAAATCCTGATTTTTTATATGGCATAAAATTACTTTTTTAATATTATTAATTAATCCTAAAAAATGTAATGCTATGAAAAAAACAGTCGTCCTATTTTCGCTATTTGTAACAGTTGCAAGCGCGAATGCCCAAGAAGGAACGGATTTTAAGGCAAAACCTGCTGATGTTCCTGAGTTCAAAAGAAATGAAATAAGTATCAATACTGCACCACTTTTCCGAGTATTATTGGCTTCAACCTCAGCCGAAGCCACTCGATTCTCAGCTACCTATAAAAGAAATCTGACTTGCAAATCAGCACTCCGTTTTTCCGTTATGGCTGATATGATAAATGAAAACTCCTATCATCCTAGTCCTTGGAACGAAGCCATTATCCTACAAACTGATAGTGTATTAATAAAGCAAACAACTGTTAGCCCCGCATATGTTAGTCCGCATGTAAACATTGGTTATGAGCGACTTTTTGGAAAGAATAAACTAAAATGGTTTTATGGAACTGATCTGGCTTTAGGTTATTTTAAAAGCGAATCCTATAAACAAAACAAAACGTTAATGAGAGATACAGCCTTTGGTCAGAATGCCTGGGTAGAGGTTCTAAACGTTCAGGCAGATATTGTTTCCAGCACAAAAACAAAAGGATATTCTGTTGGTTTAAGTCCATTTTTTGGAGCGAAGTTTCCTGTTTCTAAACGATTTTCGATATCAGCGCAAGTGGGATTGGATCTGGCTTTTCGGAATGCGGAAGTAGAAGAAACAAAAGCTGGTATTACAAACAAGTCCCGCGTTTCAAGCTTCGATTTTAATATGAATACAGGAATTTTAAATGACATCTCTTTGGTATATAAATTTTGACGAGAGCTTTTGAAAGATAAGAGTTGCTTTTATACCAATACTTAGTAAGAAATAGTCCAAAGGCTATTTCATGCTTAGTATCGGTATTATTTTAAGTAGAATGCAACCTTTTTCTATTGTTTTTACTCTGTTAAGTACTAAACAATCAAATACTCTAAATATGAAAAAAATAATTACTCTCTTTGTTGTTGCATTTGCAATTTGTAGCATAAAATTAAGTGCTCAGTGTGTAATGACTGGAAATGCGGCTCCGAGTGTATGTTCTCCTACTACTAATACTTATTCTGTAAACGGTTTTGTGGGATATGCAAATCCACCTGCAACCGGAACGTTAGTTATAACAAGTAGTTGCGGTGGTAGTCCAGTCACACTTTTGCCTCCTTTTACGGGATCATCAACATATACTATTCCTGGTATTACTGCTAATGGGGCGAGTTGCTCAGTATTGTTTTACTTTTCAGATCTTCCTACATGTATGTACTCGGCTATGTATACTGCACCGGCCGCTTGTGGAGCAACTTCTTTAGCTGAAAGTGCTTTTGTAAGCAATATCGCTATTTCTCCTAATCCTACTAATTCAACTATAAATTTATCATTTGAGCAAAGTCAATCTCAAGCTGTTTCTATTGAGATTGTTGATGTTTTAGGAAAGGTAATTTATAATGAAGAGCTTCAAAAGTTCATTGGTTCGTACAATAAAAAAATAGATTTGGCCACATTTAATAAAGGCGTTTATTTTGTTAGAATAGCCGGTGCAAACGGGTCTGAAACACGTAAAATTATTTACTACTAAACCCTAAGATTCCTCTCTTTTTTGATTAAATTTGTCTGCTTACGAAACATTTTATGGCAGGCAATACCTTCGGAAAACTATTTACTATAACCACTTTTGGCGAGTCGCATGGCATCGCCTTAGGTGGTATTATAGATGGTTGTCCGAGTGGCATCCAAATCGACCTCGATTTTATACAATCTGAATTGGATAGAAGACGGCCGGGTCAATCTCACATTGTTACTCAGCGTAAAGAAAGCGATACCGTTGAATTTCTTTCTGGCATTTTCGAAAGCAAAACCATGGGAACACCAATCGGTTTTATTATCCGTAACGAAAATCAAAAATCAAAAGATTACGAGCACAACATCGATGTATATCGTCCATCACATGCCGATTATACTTACGATGCAAAATATGGTATGCGTGACCATCGTGGAGGCGGACGGTCTTCCGCTCGTGAAACCGTTTGTAGAGTAGTGGGAGGCGCTATCGCAAAATTAATTTTAAAGCAAAATGGAATTTCCATTCATGCTTATACTTCTCAAGTAGGCGATATCAAATTATTAAAAGATTATCACGATTTAGATTTTTCTAAAATAGATTCAAATATTGTTCGTTGTCCGGATGCACTTTTAGCAGATACGATGATTCAAAAAATTGAACAAGTTCGTAAGGCGGGTGATACAATCGGAGGCGTGATTTCTTGTGTTATTAAAGGAACTCCGGTAGGATTGGGAGAACCGGTGTTTGATAAATTGCATGCGGATATTGGAAAAGCGATGTTAAGTATCAATGCAGTGAAAGGTTTTGAATACGGTAGTGGTTTTGAAGGCGTAAAAATGAACGGTTCTCAGCATAATGATGCCTTTGTTTCTGAAAATGGAGGAATAAAAACAAAGACGAATCATTCGGGTGGAATACAAGGTGGAATAAGCAATGGAGAAGATATTTATTTCCGTGTTGCATTTAAACCTGTTGCCACCATTATGCAAAAACAAAATACAGTCAATTCAAAAGGAGAAGCAACGGAAATGATGGGAAAAGGAAGGCATGATCCTTGTGTATTACCTCGCGCTGTGCCAATAGTGGAAGCAATGGCGGCATTGGTTTTGGTGGATCATTTGTTAAGAAACAAATAGATGTGCAGATATGCTGATGTACAGATTGAAAAGAATAAATAATATTAGGATCGTCATTGCGAGTCACGACCCGAGCATCGGGACGGGATGTGGCAATCTTTCATAATGAGGAGAATAGCCGCCATTGGTGAGAGATTGCCACATCACGCGAAAGTGCGTGACTCGCAATGACGTACTAAAGGAAAATAAAAAATAAAAAAATCTGCGGAAATCTGCGAAACCTGTCTGCCGACAGGCAGGTCTGCGAGCAAAAACATGAATCACTATGACAAACGAAACACCGAAAAAGAAAAAAAGTTTATTGAAACGAATTTTAAAATGGACAGGTATTACTTTTTTAATACTTGTCATTTTTATTATTGCGGCTCCGTTTTTATTTAAAAAGCAAATTGTTCAATTTGTAAAAGATACAGCCAACGAGCAATTGAATGCAAAAGTAAATTTTGGTGAATTTGATTTGACCTTGTTTAGTTCATTTCCCGATTTTACTTTAACAGTGGACAGTGTATGTGTTGCTAATATTGGTGACTTTGATGGCGACACT
>JAHEYB010000013.1 GCA_023251805.1 Bacteroidota bacterium
TACGTTGGAGCGTTCTGCTGTTTATAAACAAAATTGGGGTATAGCAGTGGATATATGGCGACAAGGACGAACGTATTTACAAGATTAGCACTTCGACTTAGTTTATGCTGAGCGTAGCCGAAGTACTCAGTTTGACAACGAGTTACGTGAGTCTGAGCATTCTGCGTTGAAGCAGACATATCGAAAGAACTTTTTGATAAAAAATTAAAGTAAAAAACATCATGCAAACGAAACAACAAAAGAAGGAAGAAGAAAGTTTAATTTTTGGAATGCGTCCAATTATTGAGTCAATTAATGCCGGTAAAGAAATTGACAGACTGCTTGTGCAAAGTGGTTTGAAAGGAGAATTGATGAGTCAACTGATGGGTTTGTTGAAACAACGTGGTATCGCTTTTCAATACGTGCCCGTAGAAAAATTAAATAGATTAACATCAAAAAATCATCAAGGAGTTGTTGGTTATATTTCTTCTATTGCCTATCATAAAATTCAGGATGTATTGCCAGGAGTTTTTGAAGAAGGGAAGGTTCCTTTGTTGCTTATTTTAGATAGAATTACCGATGTTCGTAATTTCGGTGCAATAGCCCGTACTGCGGAGTGTTCAGGAGTAAATGCAATTATTATTCCTTCTCGTGGTAGTGCTCAAATAAATGCTGATGCAATAAAAACGTCCACAGGTGCCTTGCAAAAAATTCCTGTTTGTAGAGAAGAAAATTTAAAAACAACTATTGATTATTTGAAAGAATGTGGTTTGCAAATTATTGCTTGTACCGAAAAAACAACCGATTATTATTTTCAAATCGATTTTACAGTTCCTACTGCTATTATTATGGGTTCCGAAGAAGATGGAATTTTAAATGAATACCTTCAAAAATCGGATGGAAAAGCAAAAATTCCATTGCTTGGAGAAATCGGCTCCTTGAATGTATCGGTTGCTTGTGGAATTATTTTATATGAAGCTGTGAGCCAACGTTTAGTTCATTAAGATGAATTTTTCAGATAGAAAATACCTGCCTTTCTTTCTTCTCTTCTCTGTCGTTTTTATTTCACGATTGCCTTTTCTTTCAGCTGGATACGGTGTGGAGGAAGACTCTTGGGGAATTGTATTATCCGCTTTTCATACAAAAATATCAGGTATCTACGAACCTTCCCGATTTCCCGGGCACCCGATTCATGAATTCATTTATTCTTCTTTCTGGGGGTTTCCACCTTTTTTTTACAATGCTTTTAGTGCTTTTTTTAGTGCAATTGCAACAACTTTTTTTCCTTTTATTTTAAAAGAATTAAAATTTAAACATTTTTTTATAGGAGCTTTAGCTTTTGCATTCACTCCTGTATTTTTTATCAGTTCTACCTATACGATAGATTTTGTTTGGACCATCGCATTTATTTTAATTAGCTTTTATGCTTTACTGAAGAATAAATTAATTGTGTGTGGAATTTTTCTTGGTTTGGCTGTTGGTTGTCGTATTACCAGCGGTGCAATGCTCATTCCTTTTGCAATTCTATATTGGGAGAAGAATAGCATAGAGAATTTTAAAAATGCTTTGAAAATCGGTGTCCCATTGGTGTTGATTTCATTGATTTCTTACTTACCATTATTTATCCAGTTTGGTACTTCCTTTTTTATGTATTACGATCAATTTCCATATCCATCTCTTGCAAAAGTTTTCTATAAAATGATTCCGGGAGCTTTTGGATTTCTTGGTTGCTTAGTTATGGGAATTTGTGTTCTAATTATTATTTTGAAAAGAAATAAAATTATAAAGGATGATTTGTATGAAGGCGGGCTACATAAAAAAATAATCATAAGCTCATTTGTTGTGATAGTATTATTCACTATTTCTTATTTGAGGTTGCCGCAAAAATCGGGATATATGATTACGATTATTCCGTTTGTAATTATTTTATTTGGTTATTATCTGAATAGAAAACTATTTAATTTCTTTTGTGCATCCTTGATTCTTTCTTCCTTTTTTTGTGGAATTAATCTTACAGATAAAATAAGAGGTTCAGCCTATTCAACTTCAGCAGTCATAATACGTGTATCCGGACAAGAATTATTTTTTGAACCATTTTCAGGGCCAATTTTCGCAGATTATTCTAAACGTATTCAAAAAGCGAACTATGTGAACACTGTAATTCAGGAATCGAACACAATAACAGCCAAAACGGTTATTATTTCGGGTTGGTGGTACAATCAAATTCTGGTTACCGAAATTCCAATGAAAAAAAATGATTCAATTATTTTCGAACCTTATATTGATTCAAAAAAAATGAAAAGCTATATTTCGGAGGGTTATGAAATAAAATATTTGCCTGAGCAAAATATCTACAATAACCAGATGTTTGAAATCAATTGTACCGATGAATTTGCTACTGAATTTTAAGGTTCATAAGTTTTGTATTTCAAAAGGCTGAATCCCGAAAAATTTAACTAATTTTCGGATAAATTAAATCATCAAAAATGCCAACAATCGAACAAACATATGAAATGAATGCTACACCTGAGCAGGTATTTGAAGCATTGGTAAATGCTGATATTATTCAGGATTGGAGTGGCGATGAAGCAAAAATGAGCCCGGAAGTAGGGGCTAAGTTTTCGCTTTGGGGTGGACAAATGTTTGGAACCAATTTAGAAGTGATAAAAAATAAAAAATTAGTTCAAGAGTGGTGTTACGACCAATGGGAAAAGCCTTCTAAGGTAACATTTACGATAAAAGGGAAAGGTAAAAAAACAATTGTAGATTTAGTGCACGAAGAAGTTCCTGAAAAATCGGTAAATAGTATTTCGGATGGTTGGGGAGCTTATTATTTAGGTGCTATTCAAGATATGTTTGATGAAATTAAATAAAACTATAAATAAAATTATTTTCTGCTTCGGATTTTTTATTTTAATTTCTTCATGTAAAAATGAGAAGATGTCCATTTCTGATTTTTCTTGGCTTCAAGGTAAATGGGAAGGCACTGCTGATGGAATGAACTTTTTTGAAGAATGGAAGCCAATTTCCGGAAATGTAATGAATGGAAAAGGTGGCGCTATTTCAGGGACAGATACTGTTTTTTCTGAAAAAATTAATATTGAACAACGAGGAGATGAAATATTTTATATTCCTGATGTAAAAGAAAATGCCGGTCCGGTTGATTTTAAATTTACAGGTATAAAAGCTGATAGTATTGTTTTTGAGAATCCCAAACACGATTTTCCACAAAGAATATTGTATTTTCGACTTCCTAGCGATAAGCTTTATGCCTGTATTGATGGTTTGGAGAAAGGGAAGTATAAACGAATAGAATTTTCCTACCAAAAAGCGAAATAAATTGGTTATTTCCTTGTATTTTCTTAAATTTAATTCTCCAAATTACTACTCATGAAAAAAGTATATGCTATTTTTCTTTTTGCAATTTCAATTTGTAATTGCACGAATATAACTGCTCAATCTTGTCAGCAAAAACACGACCCTATTCATTTATCAAAATCGCATTCGGATGATATTTCTGTGATGGCTTCAAACTTAAGAAGCGATACAGTTGATGTTTTGAATTATAACATCAGTTTGAACATCACCGATTTTACTACCAACATTATTTTTGGAAACACAGCGGTTAAATTTACTCCCAAAATAAATGGTGTAAATAAACTGGAATTGGATCTTTTAGAACTTACAATTGATTCAATTGAAATAGCAGGCGTAAACCTTACGTATTCTTACAATGATACACTTCTAGCGGTGAATTTACCAATCACTCATAATATTGGTGATACTTCCACACTTGTTGTTTATTATCGTGGAACACCACAAGGAGATGCTTCCGGTTGGGGTGGATTTTATTTTCAAAGTGGATATGCTTATAATTTAGGTGTTGGCTTTGCTGCTATTCCACACGTTTATGGAAGAGTTTGGTTTCCTTGTTTTGATAATTTTGTGGAACGTTCTTCCTATGAATTTAACATCACTACTAACTTAGGAAAAATTGCTTATTGTAATGGATACTTGGCTAACGATACAACTGATGGAGGTGGAAATCGTACTCGTAAATGGATATTGAACGAGTCAATACCTTCTTATCTTGCTTCTGTTACAGTTGCTGCGTATACACAAATTAACCAAACGTATAGCGGAATAGCAGGTGCTGTTCCAATTATTATTGCTGCCGTTGCATCCGACACTACAGCAGTAAAAAATTCTTTTATCAATCTTCCTGTAGCTCTTGCCAAGTTTGAAAATTGTTTTGGCCCTTACATGTGGAACAGGGTTGGCTATTGCATGGTTCCTTTTAACTCAGGCGCTATGGAACATGCTACAAATATTTCCTATCCAAAAGCAACTGCAACGGGTTCTTTAACTTACCAAACATTGTATGCACATGAATTATCACACCATTGGTTTGGAGATTTAGCAACTTGCCGAACAGCTGAAGATATGTGGTTGAATGAAGGCTGGGCACATTATTGTGAATTTTTATTTTCGGAGGCCTTATACGGTTATCCAAATTATTTGACTTATGTTAGAAATAATCACGAAGATAATTTGCATTTTAATACTGTTAAAGAAGGTGCTCTAACACTTTCAAATATTCCACAGTCTGTTACTTATGGCGACCATGTGTACAATAAAGGCGCTGATGTTGCGCATACGATGCGAGGTTATTTGGGTGATAGTTTGTTTTTTTATTCTGTAAAAACATATTTAGCAAATAATAATTACAAAGATGTTTCCAGTACCGATTTTATGAATGCACTTACTGCTGCTAGTGGAACAAACATGAGCGATTTTTTTAATGGCTGGGTGTTTAATCCCGGTTGGCCTCATTTTTCAATTGATTCAAGTATTAGTGTTCCAAGCGGACCCAATTATAGCGTAACTATTTATGTGAAGCAAAAATTAACAGATGCTCCTGCATATTTTAATAATGTACCATTAGAAGTGACTTTTAAGGCTGCCGACTGGACAGAAAACACACAGAGTTTTTTAATGTCGGGTGCCAACGCTTCTTTTACTTTTACTGTTCCTTTTGATCCCGCATTTATTGCTGTGAACAAAGGAGAAAAAATAAGTCACGCTGTTGCTCCCGAATTTAAAACCTTGAAAGTTACCGGTTCATCTGTTTTTTCAAATGCTAAAATGACTATCAATGTTTTGAATATTGTTGATTCAGTATTTGTTCGGGTTGAACATAATTATACTGCCCCTGATCCTGCTTATGCTATTCCCTATCGTTTATCTCCAAATCGTTATTGGAAAGTAGATGGTATTTTACCCTCTGTTTTTAGCGCAAAAGCAACGCTTACCTACGATGGAAGAACAACAGCTTTTTCAGGAAATTTTTGGTTGGATAATAATTTGATAACCACTTTTGAAGATAGCTTGGTTTTACTTTATCGACCGAATGCCGGTGTTAACTGGAGTCTGTATCCTTATCAAACAATAAACATGCAGGCAAACAATAATGATAAACGCGGAATAATGACGATTGACTCATTGCAATTGGGTGAATATGTTTTAGCAATGATGGATTATGCTTCAGGAATTCAGAATTATACTTCTGCTAATGAAAATAATTCTTTAAAAGTATTTCCAAATCCGGCAAAAGATAAAGTTATTGTTGATCTTGTGTCATCAGGAATAAAATTAGCTGACAATGCAATGTTGTTGGTTACGGATGTTGGTGGAAAAATAATTTACAAGGAAAAAATTCAACAAAGTAGTTGTAATATCAATGTATCTGAGTTTTCAAACGGAGTATATTTTGTTTCTATTAAAACAAAGGAAGGTGTTGTAGCAAAAAACAGATTTATTGTCGCACGCTAGTATCACAGGTTTATAACCTGTGTATTTAAAACACTTCCACGCGCTTGTATCTGTATAAATTGTGTCATCGGTTTTAATAATTGACACAGATTTTTAAAAAAAAGATTACAAGACAGGTTGAAAACCTGTCATACTCATCAGGTTGAAAACCTGTCATACATTATGGGATATAAAAGTACGCAAGAGTGCATTTCTGATTTAGAAAAACACGGATATCTTATTCGGATTAAAGAAGAAGTTAGTTCAGACTTGGAGATGGCAGCCATTCATCTTCGAGTATTTGAAAACAATGGTCCCGCAATTTTATTTGAAAATATTAAGAATTGTAAATTCAAAGCAGTTTCTAATTTATACGGCTCGGTTGATAGAAGTAAATTTATTTTCAGAGACACCATCGAAAAAATAAAAATTCTCATCGACTTAAAAAACCACCCGATGGAAGCAATCAAGCATCCATTTAAATATGCAAATGTTGGATTGACGGCCTTTTCTGCACTTCCTAAAAAATCACAATTCTCAAATCCCGTTTTACAAAATCAAACAAGCATTTCATCTTTACCACAAATTAAATGTTGGCCAAATGATGGAGGAGCTTTTGTGACACTTCCTTTGGTTTATTCCGAAGACATTGATAAACCGGGAGTAATGAATTCCAATTTAGGAATGTATCGTATTCAATTAAGTGGAAACGATTATGTAAAAGATAAAGAAGTAGGACTGCACTATCAATTGCATAGAGGAATTGGAGTACACCAAAGCAAATCAAATGCAAAAAACAAACCTTTGAAAGTTAGCATTTTTGTGGGTGGTCCGCCTTCTCTTACACTAGGAGCTGTAATGCCTTTGCCGGAAGGAATGAGTGAGCTCACATTTGCTGGAGCGCTCGGAAAAAGAAGAATCAGATATACCTATGAAGATGATTTTTGCATTGCATCGGATGCTGATTTTGTAATAACCGGTGAAGTTTATCCCAACGAAAATAAACCTGAAGGTCCGTTTGGTGATCACTTAGGATATTATAGTTTGAAGCACGATTTCCCACTGATGCGTGTTCACAAAGTATATCATCGCAACAATGCCATTTGGCCCTTTACTGTAGTAGGTCGTCCTCCACAAGAAGATACAAGTTTCGGTGCCTTGATTCATGAAATTACGGGCAATGCCATTTCAAATGAAATTCCCGGACTTAAAGATGTGCATGCAGTAGATGCTTCCGGAGTTCATCCATTGCTACTTGCAATTGGTAGTGAACGATATACGCCTTACAATAATGAACGCAAACCTCAGGAAATTTTAACAATAGCAAATCATATTCTTGGAAAAGGACAATTAAGTCTTGCGAAATATTTATTCATTATTGCCGGAGAAGATAATCCCAAATTAACGACACATGATGTAGCAGATTTTTTCAAACATGTTCTGGAGCGTGTTGATTGGAGCAGAGATTTACATTTTCACACACGTACTTCTATTGACACATTAGATTATAGTGGAGATGGCTTAAACAGTGGAAGTAAAGTGGTGATTGCGGCAGCGGGTGAAAAAAGGAGAGAATTAAGCTCAGATATAAGTAGTTTAAAACTATCCGATGAATTTGCGAATCCGAAAATAGTAATGCCTGGTATTTTGGCCATTCAAGCAAATAAGTTTGTTGATGCTAAATCCTCTCAAATTCAAATGCAAAATCTCACATCTCACATCTTACATCTCACATCCATACCTTTAATTATAATTTGTGATGACTCAAATTTCGTTTCTCAGAATTTAAATAACTTCCTTTGGATAGCTTTTACAAGAAGCAATCCATCGCATGATATTTACGGGATAGAAAGCTTTACTGAAAACAAACATTGGGGTTGCAAAGGTTCATTGATAATAGATGCTCGTATCAAGCCACACCATGCTCCTCCTTTAGTAAAGGACCCTGAAATTGAAAAACGCGTAGATGCTTTAGCTGAAAAAGGAAAATCTTTGTTCGGAATTATTTAACAACCTTCTCATCGGTATTATTCTTCACTAGCCAAACTTAATCGGATATAATCATCTAGTTTTCCTCCGTCATGTTCAAGCGTTAAAATTTTCCCTTCTTCACAAAACATTTTTAGCTTTTCTGCTTCTCTTCTTTGTGCATTGCTGATATGTTTTTTGTTTAAATATTTATTTACCATTACGATGGCGTCATCAAAATTGGTATTGTAATTATATGCCAGAGCAATATAAAACTCAATATTTTCAGCTTTTTTGTTGCTTTCGTATACTTCCAACAATAAACTTAAACCTTGCTCGTAAGTATCGATATTAAACAAACTACAAATGCCGGTCATGTATTTAAACAAGTTTTCTTCGGGGTGATTTTTTTGTAATTGACTTAAATACGGAAATGCCATCACAAAATTTTGGTCGTCAAACATTGTTTGTGCAACCGTTAATGTGTCAATTTCAGTGCTTCTTAGTTTTGTTGTATTTGTTTTTTGCGAATAGATGCTTGATAGATTTACTATCAAAAACATCAATAGTAATTTCGTTTTCATGATTCTGAGAGTTATGTTTACAAATTAGTTTATTGCCAAGAAAAATCAGAATGTTTTTTTACAAAAATTTTTTAATGATTCAGAATAGCTGAATGTCGAAACGATACATCATCATCCCAAAAGGAGCTTGGGTCTGTATTTTGCCGGATGTTGGCCTTGATATCCGGAATCTAAATAAAGAAACGGACCTTTATATAGTTAGACGAATATAATTGAAAAGGGTTTCAAAACTACGGGATAAAATGAGGATAAGAAGAAATATTCTAGAAATGAATTGCGATAAAAAACAGAAATAAAAAACCCCAATTAAAATGGGGGGGTTCTTTTTATGCTTTTGCAGCTTCAGCGGCAGCAATTTTCTTTTTGATACCTTCTGTAGTAATGGAGCCTGGTCTTTCGATTGGATGACCCAATGCTCGGTCCCAAATCAAAGAAGCCAAAACACCAAGTGCTCGAGAGACTCCAAACAACACAGTGTAAAATTCATGCTCCACCATACCGTAATGCGTTAACAATACTCCGGAGTGAGAATCAACATTTGGCCAAGGATTTTTAATTTTTCCTGTGCTTTCCAAAATTGGTGGGGCTACTTTATAAACCATTTGCACAATTTCACACAAATCATCGGTGCCTTGCGGTTTTATATAGCGATAATAAAAATCCTGTTGTGCGGAAAAACGTGGATCGGTTTTACGTAATACTGCATGTCCGTAACCCGGAACAACTTTTCCGTCTGCTAATGTTTTTTTGATATACTCTTCAATTTGTTTTTCTGTTGGCAATCCACCACCTAAATTTTCACGCAACTCTAAAATCCAACTCAATACTTCTTGATTTGCTAATCCGTGTAATGGTCCGGCCAAGCCATTCATTCCAGCAGCGAAAGCTAAATAAGGATCACCCAATGCAGAACCAACTAAGTGTGTCGTGTGAGCAGAAACGTTTCCTCCTTCATGATCTACGTGAATGGTCATATACATGCGCATCAACCTTTTCATGTCAAATGATTCGTAACCCAACATATGTGCAAGGTTTGCTGCCCAATCCAATTTTGGATCCGGTTCAATGTGTTCGCCATTTTTATATTTTCTACGATAAATGTATGCCGCGATTCTAGGTAAACGAGCAATTAAATTCATCGAATCTTCGTAGGTATAATCCCAATAATCTTTTTTGCTAATCCCTTTTTTATAAGCTGCAGCAAAAACAGATTCGGTTTGCATTGCCATAATTGCCATTACAAACTGAGTCATTGGATGCGTAGATGCCGGCATTTTGTCCAACACGTCAAATACGTGCTTCGGGACAATTGCTCTCCGTGCCCACATATGTCCCATTCCTAACACGTCTTCTTGTGTAGGTAATTCTCCTAATAGCATTAAATAGAAAATCCCTTCAGGTAATGGTTCTGTTCCCCCCGGAGCTTTGGGAAGTTTTTCACGCAATTCAGGAATAGAATATCCACGAAAGCGAATGCCTTCCTCTGGATCAAGTTTGGAGGTTTCAGTAACCAAACCAACAATACCTTTCATTCCTTGGTATACTTGAGCTACTGTATATTCACCCAATTTAACATCACCTTTTTCTTTGATGAGTTGTTTAACTTCAGCAGCCACTGGGCCTGCTTTTTTAGCAAATTTTTCTTTTAATGAATCCATGATTCCTAATGAATTTTATCCGTGCAAATCTTATTCCCGAAAGATAAAAGGATTTTGTGAGATTAAAAATAGAAAGAGAAAAAATATTTTTTCTTTAGAGTTTTTAGAATGAAAACACTTCGACTACGCTCAGTGTGACACTACCGTCAGTCTGAGCGCAGTCGAAGACAGTAGAAGCCTAACTATTCTTCACATATTTAAAATCTTTCCCCAAGTAGCGGGCTGCTTCACCTAATTGCTCCTCAATACGCAATAATTGATTGTATTTCGCAATTCTATCAGTACGGGAAGCGGAGCCAGTTTTTATTTGTCCGCAATTCAAAGCCACAGCCAAATCGGCAATTGTTGTATCTTCTGTTTCGCCCGAACGGTGACTCATTACAGAAGTATAAGAGTTATTTTGAGCCAATTGTACTGCATCAATGGTTTCTGATAAAGTACCAATTTGATTCACTTTTACAAGAATAGAATTTGCTATTTGTTGGTCAATTCCTTGCTGTAAACGTTTTACATTGGTTACAAATAAATCATCTCCCACCAACTGCGTTTTGCTTCCAATTTTGTCGCTTAGTAATTTCCAACCCTTCCAGTCATCTTCCGCCAAACCATCTTCAATGGATAAAATGGGGTATTTTTTGGTCCAGTACGCCCAATAATCAACCATTTCGGCCGGACTCAATTTCTCACCACTTGATTTTTTGAAATGGTACACTTTTTCTTTTTCAATATAGAATTCTGAAGCAGCGGCATCCATTGAAATATAAATGTCTTCTCCCGGTTTATAGCCACTTTTTTCAATGGCCTTTAATACGCATTCAATGGCCTCTTCATTCGATTTTAAATTAGGGGCAAATCCTCCTTCATCACCAACATTGGTTGAATAGCCTTTGTCTTTTAATACTTTTTTTAAGTGGTGAAACACCTCTGTTCCCATCCTAATTGCATCAGAAAAACTACTTGCACCAATCGGCATAATCATAAATTCCTGAAAATCGATGCTATTATCCGCATGCGAACCTCCATTTATGATGTTCATCATTGGAATGGGTAATAAATTAGCATTTACACCACCAATATAACGGTACAAAGGCTGACGAGCTTCTTCTGCCGCTGCTTTTGCACATGCCAAAGACACTCCTAAAATAGCGTTTGCTCCTAAACTTCCTTTGTTTTCAGTTCCATCCAAGGCAATCATTTTTTTATCGATTGCATTTTGATCGAAAACATACATCCCATTCAACTCCTCACGTATAACTGTATTTACATTGGCTACTGCTTTTAATACTCCTTTTCCTAAGTAATAACCTTTGTCATTATCACGCAATTCCACCGCTTCGTGAACTCCTGTAGATGCTCCCGAAGGTACAGCCGCTCTTCCCATTATTCCTGAGTCGGTAATTACATCTACTTCTATTGTTGGATTACCACGTGAATCCAATATTTGACGAGCTTGAACGCTTGCTATAAAACCCATAATGATTGTTTATTTAGTATGTTGATTGATAGAATTTGTGTCGGTAATAACGCCTCAAAAGTAGAAATAAAACCAGATTGAAAGACTGTTTTTATAAACAATTTCTTAGTTTTTGTCGAAAAAACATACCTAAAATGCATCTTTCAACGATTTTTGTTCGATACCTGTATCTTTTACACGTATTAGCATTATTTCTTGAAATGATCGTCCGAAATGCGCTATGTGAGTTTGCTTGTTTTTACACTTTTTCAGTTCAATCACATTTTACTCTTTTCTCAGGAAAGCAAGAGGGGAACTATTAAAATCAAAAAGCCCGTGCAAATCAAATATGTTATTTCTAAAGCCACTAATCTTGCAACACCTCAAGTACGTACATTTCGTGTGCGTTATTTTAATTATAATTTCAAAGAATATTTTCCTCTAGAGTACAAGTCGAAATTGTTTCCGCTCATGTTCAATTACTTCGGCTTCTTTTTGGCAGATGCAAAAGAGCAGGCCACGGACAATAAAATAATCAGCTTTGATTATGAAATTTTCAAAACACAAGTGATGTATAAAAAAGGGACTGCCAATTCTTTTAATCTAAATCTGCCATTTCGGGAATTATCATACATGATGATAGGATCATGTGTGTGGATAAAAAACTTAGCATATATCGATAAAGACGGAATAATTCACAGAAATGAAATAGGAGAATTTAAAATTGAAAAAGTAAAATAAATTATTAGTTGTCTGCACTTGGCTTTTGCGCACGCATATACAACTGCTCTCCAACCTGAGGTTCTTCGCCCGCTTTCATGTTGTTCTTTTTATACAACTTTTTTAACTTAATCCCGTGCAATTGAGAAATCGATTTCATGGTTTCTCCCTTTTTGACACTGTGAAAAGGTTCTTTTGCCTTGTTGCGCTTAGGTTGGAGATAAAGTTTTTGACCAACAATTAATTTAGCATCCGGCTCTAAATCATTGAACTTATACAATTGCCAAAGGTCTTTGTCGGTATCTACAGCAATTTTATAAAACGAATCTCCCGGTTTTACTACAATGTACTTGATGAAGCGGAAACGCAAAATTTCTCTAGCTTCCATAGTCTCCGGATGTTTTGGCTTGTCGGCAGCAACGGTAATATTAGGCAACTCATCTATTTTATCGTATTGATAAAGTTTAAACGTTTCTATTAATTCCAGTAAGCGCTGCGTGTAGTTTGGATCGGTTGCATAGCCTGTTTCTTTTAACCCTTTTGCCCAACCTTTGTAATCTGTAGGTTTCAATTCAAATAAGCCTGCATACCGACTGCGGGTTTTTAAAAAACTGGAATGATCAGTATAAGAATCTAATACACTTTGATACTTTCTAAAACACTCGTCTTTTGCATCATCGTCTTTTGTAAATGTTGGCCCTTCCCAACCCACATGACACTTAATTCCAAAATGATTGTTTGCATAAACAGCCAAATCACTGTTTCCATTTCCGCTTTCCAACATTCCTTGCGCAAGAGTAATGCTTGCCGGAATATTATACATCAACATTTCTTTGATGGCTTCGTCTTTATAATTATCAATGTATTGTACGGAAGTCATTTTATGCTCGGCAGGTTGGGCATAAAATGATATGGGGCAAAGTATAAATAAACCTAATATGGATGCGTGTTTTGGCATTAGTCAAAAATACGAATTATTTTATTTTTAGTTTCAAATAGGAACTGAACTTTCCAACAGCAACCTGTTAATTCTAAAATCCTTTGTTACCTTGTATTCCACCCGTATGAATGGCCACAATTTTATCACCGCCTTTAAATTGGCCCTGCTTTATCAGCTCAATTATTCCGAACAACATTTTCCCGGTATAAATATAATCTAAAGGAATAGCATTTTCTTTCTCAAATTCCAGAATAAAATTTAACAGTTCGGGTTTTATTTTTGCATAACCACCAAAATGAAAAGCTTCATTTATTGTCCAATTTTTTTCTTCGGATTTAAAATGATAGAGCCATTTTTCTACTTCATTTTTAATATAATTTTCTCCTTTTAGTACTTGAAAGCCAATAGCCCTTTGATGCTCTTTTAGCGAAAGTGTAAGTCCTGTTATTGTTGCACCGGTTCCACAGGGACAACATACAAAATCAAAATCAACTGGAATGTCAGAAGTAATTTCTGTACATCCTTTTATTCCTAATTCGTTTGAACCTCCTTCGGGAATGAAGTAATAATTGGTTTCTGAAAATTTCGAGAAAATATACTTTTCTAATTCTTCTTTATTTTGATAAAGTGCACGAGAAACAAAATGTAATTGCATTCCACATTCTTTTGAAAATTTTAATATTGGATTTAATTCTGCGGATTCTTCTCCACGAATAATTCCTATAGTGTTATATCCTTCCTCCATTCCCGCAGCTGCCGTTGCGGCTATGTGGTTGGAAAAAGCGCCCCCCAAAGTGAGAAGTGTTTTTTTTCTTAACTTTTTTGCTTCTTCCAAATTGTATTTTAATTTATACAATTTATTTCCACTAATAGTTGGGTGATTTAAATCGAGTCGATATATAAAAAGTTCAACTCCTTTGCTTGTAATAAAATCCGATTTTATTTTTTGTAATGGAATCGCCTTACTTATCATTTGAAAGGGTCAGAAAAACGAACATCGTGCAACATTGTTTGGTCCGTAAATGTTTTTAAGAAAGCAACAACCGATGCTTTTTGGTAAGCAGTTAAAAAATAATGCTTGGGTGGACCACCTGTCATTCCAGTAGTTGTGAGGCGGTCATCTAAATTAGGATGTTGTTTAATTCCGCTATTATAATGTTCTACTACTTCTTCCAGTGTTGCAAATCTACCATCATGCATGTATGGAGCTGTTACTTCAATGTTTCGTAAAGAAGGAACTTTAAATTGCCCCATATCAGCGCTATCGCCCGTTATTACACCTCTTCCATTATCAGCATAAATCGAATCCAATCCGTTATTTAATGCTTGCGAGTCGTAAAAGTTTTCGGTGGTATGGCAATGATTACAGTTTATTGTACCACTCATAAACAGGGTTTTTCCATCCATCTCTATGGTTGAATAACCAACAAATCCATTTTGTTTGCCTTCATCATAACGTGAGCGATAAGTAGTAAGAGAATGAACAAACATCGACAATGCAATGCTGATTTTATCTACTGTAATTTCTGGTGTACCAAAAGCTTCTTCAAATAAATCGGGATAATAATCTACTGCCTGTAATTTAGCAGGTAAATCAGGAAGATTGGTTCCCATTTCAATATGATTTTGAATGGGCATCAACACTTGCTCTTCTAAATAAGTTGCCCTTTGATCCCAAAAGAAACGATAGGAAAATCGGGTATTGACAATTGCCATCGAATTTCGGGTAGTTTGTCCTCCTTCAAATCCGCTACTGAATCTTCTAGGGTCAGAAAAGCCCCTTGATTGCAAATGACAGGAGCCACAGGAAATAGTATTATTCACCGATAATTTTTTGTCATAAAATAATACTCTACCCAAAGTTGCACCATTACTGGTTATCGGATTTTGAATAGAATTCATAAAAGTTAAGGGTGGTGCATTGAAATACGATGGGAAAGTATCCGTTCCATAAGTAAATGGCGTTTCCGGTAAATCGGGACGTAATTCTTTTTCAGGCTTATCAAATGGAATAATTTCGTCTTTGGAACAGGCAATAACAAAGCATAATCCAATGGCTGTAAAAAACAATATGGCTGACTTAGAACCCATACTACAAAGATAGATTTTTTGTAATCTTATCAAAGGAAATTCATCGAAAAGATGATTTTGATAAATACTTTTGGCAATTCTGTTTAGCACACTATCTTTGTTGTATGTCAGATGAAAGTGGTTTTTCTAATAACAAACAATTGGAGCCGGATGATTTTTATTATAGCGAGCTAGGGTATATCGTTTTCACTGAAAAATATCTATTGAAACGCGGGTATTGCTGTCAAAATGGGTGCAAACATTGTCCATATGGATTTAATAAAGAAAAAGGGAGAATTGAAAAGAAGAAATAATGTGCTAATTAGAAGATGTGCAGATGTGCAAATTTTTGTTGGCGATTTAAAATAGAATTATGAGTACAGAATTTAAGAGACAAATTTTACAAGGAATCCCTTTTGAATTGCCGAATCCTAAACCATACGATGCTGCAATTAATCACGCGCCAAAACGAAAAGACATCCTTAACAAAGAAGAAAAGAAACTAGCGCTCCGTAATGCACTGAGGTATTTCGATAAAAAACATCATCCTGTTTTAGCAAAAGAGTTTGCGCAAGAGTTAAAAGAATTCGGCCGTATTTACATGTATCGTTTTCGCCCCGATTATAAAATTCATTCTCGACATATTAACGATTACCCACATCAATCAAAGCAAGCAGCTGCAATCATGTTGATGCTACAAAATAATTTGGATGATGCTGTTGCACAACATCCGCATGAATTAATCACTTATGGTGGTAACGGAGCAGTATTTCAAAATTGGGCCCAATACCTTCTTACTATGAAGTATTTGGCGGAGATGACCAATGAACAAACTTTGGCAATGTATTCCGGCCACCCAATGGGTTTGTTTCCTTCTCATAAAGATGCTCCTCGTGTTGTGATTACAAACGGAATGATGATTCCAAATTATAGTAAACCGGATGATTGGGAAAAATTTAATGCTCTTGGTGTAACGCAGTACGGACAAATGACCGCAGGCTCCTTTATGTATATTGGTCCGCAAGGAATTGTACATGGAACAACTATTACGGTGATGAATGCTGCGAGAAAAATTTCTAAATCAGAAGAAGACAGAAAGGCCCGCCCGGATGACCTCGTTGGACGGGGAAAATTATTTGTGACTTGTGGATTAGGCGGAATGAGTGGCGCACAACCAAAAGCGGGAAAAATTTCAGGATTGGTTTCTGTTGTCGCAGAAATAAATCCGAAAGCAGTAAAAACAAGACATTCACAAGGTTGGGTAGATGAAGTATTTGAAGATTTAAATTTATTAATTGTAAGAATTAAAAAAGCACAAGCGTCTAAAGAAGCAATATCATTGGCATATCAAGGTAATGTGGTGGACTTGTGGGAATGTTTGGTGAAAGAAAATATTAAAGTTGATATAGGAACAGATCAAACCTCCTTGCACAATCCCTGGGCTGGTGGCTATTATCCTGCAGGTTTTTCTTTGGAGCAATCCAATGAAATGATGGCAAAAAAACCCGAACAATTTAAAATAGAAGTTCAGAAAACACTTATCCGTCATGCCAATGCCATCAATGCTTTGTCTAAAAAAGGAATGTACTTTTTTGATTATGGCAATGCATTTTTATTGGAAGCATCTCGTGCAGGTGCCGACATATTGAATGCGGATGGAACATTTATATATAAATCCTATGTACAAGATATTCTTGGCCCTATGTGTTTTGATTATGGATTTGGTCCTTTTCGTTGGGTTTGTACATCCTGCGATCCCACAGATTTGGCTATTACAGATAAATTAGCATTGCGCGTTTTGGAAGAAATGTATCAAACATCTCCAGAAGAAATCAAGCAACAAATTAGTGATAACATTCTTTGGATAAAAGATGCGATGCAAAATAATTTGGTAGTAGGTTCTCAAGCGCGAATTTTATATGCAGATGCCGAAGCAAGAATAAAAATTTCAGAAGCATTCAATAATGCAATAAAATCAGGAGAACTTTCTGCCCCTGTAGTTTTAGGAAGAGACCACCACGATGTTTCAGGAACGGATTCTCCTTATCGCGAAACATCCAATATTTATGATGGCTCTAGCTTTACTGCTGACATGGCAGTGCAAAATTTTGTTGGAGATGGATTTCGGGGAGCAACTTGGATATCCTTACACAATGGAGGAGGAGTTGGTTGGGGCGAAGTCATCAATGGTGGTTTTGGAATGGTATTGGACGGCACTTCGGATAGTGATAGAAGGCTAAAATCCATGCTTTTTTGGGATGTAAACAATGGCATTGCCAGAAGAAGTTGGGCCCGTAATCAAGAGGCTTTATTTGCTATTAAACGTGAGATGCAGCGTACTCCTGAGCTTAAAGTTACCTTGCCCAATATAGTTGATGATACTCTTTTAAATAACCTTTTTTAAATTTTCTAGGTATTTTATCGTATTGGAATGATTGTTGCCTTCCTTATTAAACCTTTTGCTATATAAGTAGTCAATAGTTCAACAAATTTAATAATACAAATGAAAAAATTACCTCTTTTTATTTTTCTATTTCTAGGATTAGTAAATAGTAAAAATACTTTTTCACAAAAAATTGAAAAAGCCGATTCATTGGGTTTGCCTGGTGACAATTTAAATTTATATGCTGTTTTGGATTTGTTTCAAAAATCAGCAACATTCGAAGAATTCGAAAAACAATTAAATGTAGAGGACTCAAAAATCAATAACCTCGACTTAAACAATGATGACAAAACCGATTATATAAAAATAGTCGACCATCAAACTGGGGAATCACACGCGGTTGTAATGCAGGTTTTGGTAAATGAAAAAGAAACACAAGATGTTGCTGTTATTGAAATTGAAAAAGACAAAGACGGAAAAGTAATGGTTCAGATAGTTGGAAATGAAGAGCTGTACGGCAAAGATTACATTGTTGAACCAACCGAAAATGACCCAACCGCCAAAGCAGAAGTTTCTGATCCAAATAAAAAAACAGAGACAACCGTTTCTGCTGATGGAAAAACAGTAATTAATAATACCACCAACAACTATTATAATTCAAGCAACTCAAACAGTAGCCCCGACACATACATAGTAGTAAATCAATGGCCAATGGTTCACCATATTTATTCTCCATCTTATGTTGTTTATGTTTCGCCTTGGTATTGGTACTCGTATCCTTTGTGGTGGCATCCTTGGACGCCATGGTACTGGCACAATTACTATTGGCATCATTATGATCATTACCACTATCATCATTATGGACATTACCACCGTACTTCTTTTTATCGTGCTCCTGTTGCACATAATTATTACGGTCCGCGCAGAACAGTTTCGGTTACAGTTCAAAATCATAGAGCTGCAAATGTTTATTCAAGAACATATACCTCAAAGAGCAGAAGCGGAGATGGAAAAGTTATTTCAGGAAAATCTAATCCTGCATTCCAAGCCAAAAATGGAAAACCAGTGTCACCGCGACAAAAAGATAATTCGGGGATGAGCAAACCTAGTTCAAAACCGGCTACTAGTCGCCCATCAGCAAAACCTAGCAACAAACCAGCTAATAGTGGAGCAAAAACTACTCGACCATCAAGTAGTAAACCTAGTTCCAAGCCTGCTCAAAAATCGGTTGGTGCCAAAAAAGGTGGTGGTGGAAAAGGAAGATAAATTTTGATTTGTGTTTAGAAGCGTCCTCAAGAATTTTTTTGAGGACGCTTTTTTAATTTTTATATTAATCTTCAATATAGGTTGGAGTATTGCAGCTTTCTTTTTTACCGCCAAATTCATATTTCAGTCCCACGCGCAATTCAATGTTTTTATTTTTAATATGTAAGCCCGGTTGAACTTCGGCAGGCATCATATCGGGATTGTAAAATGCCTCCACTAAAAATTTGAAATTGGTATAACTAACAAATTCAACTCCTCCTCCAAAAGCACCGCTTACATGTATTGGTAAAAAGGGAGCAGCTATTGCGGGAGAAGTAGTGCTTTGAACTAAGTTATATTCGAGTTTTGGTCCAATCATAATATATGGTATGACGCTATACATTTCATAGCGTAATTTCAAATAATTGTTCCAGGAAAGATATTGTAACTTATTGGGATAATTTTGATTTGGCTGTTTATCGATAGAACCTTTTTGATCGTATTGTATTTCTGTCACCCAACGGGCATAATCGTGGCTAAAAAATTCTCCGAAAACACTAGCGTTAAAGCCTACAATGTATTTTTTTCTTGAAATAGCAACAGGTTCGTAAAAATAAAATTTTTGATTCCCAGCAGAAACTCCCACCGTAACACCAATGCTATTCACAAATTGTGCTTTAGCTTGCACAAAAAATAAAAAGGTTGCTGAGAATAAAACTATTTTTTTCATGATTTATTTTATTGATAACGCAAACCTTAAAAAGATAGTGTTTAAAAAATTATCAAATAGGTAAAAGGAAATAAAACAGCGGTAACATAACACACGGTATACTAATGAATGGAGAGGTTTTACTCTCCATCGCGAGTGAAACCTCGCGACCAATAAACCTTGAACTATATACTAGCTGCTTCCATTGTTGGATTTATTTTTTTCACCAAGCCTTGTAATACTTTCCCGGGACCAACTTCTGTAAATGAACTAGCACCATCTGCAATCATCTTTTGTACAGTTTGTGTCCATTTCACCGGGGCAGTCAACTGTGCAATTAAATTCTTTTTAATTTCTTCCGGATTTGAAACAGCAGTCGCGGTTACATTTTGGTAAACCGGACAAATAGGTTGTCTGAACATTGTTGCATTTATTGCAGCTTCTAGCTCAATGGCTGCTGGTTGCATTAAAGGAGAATGAAATGCTCCACCAACGGGCAATACCAATGCGCGTTTCGCGCCTGCTGCTTTTAATTTTTCGCAAGCAATGTTTACTCCGTTAATTGAACCGGAAATCACTAATTGACCCGGGCAGTTGTAATTTGCTGCAACCACAACATCTCCACCTTTCGTAATTTCCGCACAAATATCTTCTGTGATTTTATCGTCTAAATTTAAAACGGCAGCCATAGTAGATGGATTCATTTCACATGCTTTTTGCATCGCTAAAGCGCGTTTTGAAACCAATATGAGCGCATCTTCAAAGGACAATGTTTTATTTGCTACAAGTGCAGAAAATTCTCCTAAGCTGTGTCCAGCAACCATGTCTGGTTTGATGCTATCAGCCATTGTAGCTGCAAGAATAACGGAATGTAAAAAAATAGCAGGCTGAGTTACTTTCGTTTGTTTCAATTCTTCATCTGTTCCTACAAACATACTATCAGTGATTCTGAATCCTAAAATGCTGTTTGCTTTTTCAAACAATTCTTTTGCTAATAGAGATGTTTCGTAAAGTTCTTTTCCCATTCCAACAAATTGGGAACCTTGTCCCGGAAATACATATGCTTTCATTCTTATTTGATTTACAATTATTTAATTCAATATTAATGAAAATAAAAAGAGTCTCGATTGCTATCGAGACTCTTTTTATTCACAATGAAATGTGTGTGATTATTTTCTATCTCCAAAGATGCGCAATAGAAACATAAATAAGTTAATGAAATCCATATACAAATTCAATGCACCCATAATTACTAACTTACTAGTGGTTTCGGTTCCAAATTCAACACCAGCACCAATACGTTTTAATTTTTGAACATCATAAGCGGTTAAGCCGGTAAAAACTAAAACACCGATAAAACTGATGATATAATTCAATCCACTACTTCCGATAAAAAAGTTAACAATGCTAGCGATAATCATACCTACCAAAGCCATCATTAAAATAGAACCAAATTTTGTTAAATCTGTTTTGGTAGTATAACCAACTACAGCCATAGTGGCGAACATCCCGGCAGCGGCAGCAAATGTTCCATAAATCGAACCAATAGAATAAACATAAAAGATGAAACTTAGACTCATTCCCATTACCGCAGCATACAAAAGAAAAATAAATAGCAAAACAGGATAGGAAAGTCGGTTAAACCCAAAAGAAATAACCAATACAAACGCAAGAGGAGCAAACATTACGACATAAGCAAGTATTTGTGGACGACCTGTTGTTTGGTTAATCAACAAATTTGCAAGTTCTAGGTTGTGAGCAAAATAATATGCCACCAAAGAAGTGATTACTAATGCTGCTGCCATCCATGAAAAAACATTCGCAACAAATGTTTTCGACATTGAAGCTGATTCCTGTTCTGATTGGACGTAATTAAAATTGTTTGTTTCCATATTTATATTTTTTGTTTAAAATAATAACACAAAGATAATGCCTATTCATTCTGTATGCAAAAATGTCAGATTCTTTAACAAAAATTGACACCCTTTTAGTGCAATTTTGAACCAATTAAGCTGATAAATTCCGTACGGGTAGTGTCTTTTAAAAATTCGCCAGTAAAAGCAGAAGTGGTCGTCACAGAATTTTGTTTTTGAATTCCGCGCATTTGCATACACAAATGTGAACATTCAATAACCACTGCCACACCAATAGGATTCATGGTTTCTTGAATACAATCTCTGATTTCAGTTGTCAGACGTTCCTGAACTTGCAATCTGCGAGCAAATGCATCCACGACTCTTGGAATTTTACTCAGGCCTACTACACAACCGTTTGGAATATAAGCTACATGTGCTTTTCCGAAAAAAGGAAGCAAATGGTGCTCACACATAGAATACACTTCAATGTCTTTCACAAGTACCATTTGTTTGTAATCTTCTTTAAACATTGCTGATTTTAAAATCTCAGAGGGATTTAAATCATAGCCATGTGTTAAATATTGCATTGCTTTCGCAACACGTTCAGGTGTTTTTAATAATCCTTCTCGACTTGGATTTTCGCCCATGTCGGTTAAAATTGTTTTATACTTTGATGCAATAGAATCAATAGATTTAAGATTGTATCTGTCAATCTTTTTGTATCCTTCTACATCGTCAAATTCATCGTGACCCATATTTTAATTATTGATTTGTTGATTTGGAAAAATGGAGAATTAACTCTTTTTTTCCTTTAGTAATTTATTTTTTAATTGGCTAAACTATCCCATTCACTAACTCACCAATTCTCTAACTGGTTCTATTCTCCGAAATATTCTACGTAATTATTTTCTGTTTCATACAGCTTTATACAATGCAATTTACAATCTAATGCATTTACATGTGGCAACAATTCTCTCCATATAGCAATCGCAACATTTTCAGTAGATGGCATCAAACCTTTCATAAAATCGACATCTAAATTCAAATTTTTATGATCTAATTTATCGGTGATATGTGTTCTGATAATTGTACTCAAATCTTTCAAATTAACGGAATAGCCCATATCCGGATTTACTGTTCCTTTAACGGTTACATACAAATTGTAATTGTGCCCATGCCAATTAGGGTTTGCGCATTTTCCAAAAGTCTCGTTGTTCTGTTCTTCTGTCCAGTTGGGATTGTGAAGCTTATGAGCAGCATTAAAATGCTCTCTTCGTGTTATATAAATCATAGCTTTAAAATAGAGTACAAATATACTACGATTTACGTCCCGATAGCTATCTTTGTAGAATGAAAATTCTTATCGTTTCTGCTACAAAATTTGAAGTTGAGCCTCTGTTGAAACTGATGTCATCTTCTGCTAGCGCGGATGGTCGTTTATTTTCTGCTCAGTATAAAAATCATGAAATTGATTTTTTAATTACTGGAGTTGGAATGGTTTCTACAGCCTATTGTTGTGGAAAAGTAATCAACGATTCCTATGATGCAGCTTTTAATCTTGGAATTTGTGGAAGCTTTAATTCAAATCTTGAAATTGGAGCAGTGGTGAATGTGTATGAAGATTGTTTTTCAGAATTAGGTGCTGAAGATGGCAATGCATTTTTGTCGCTTGAAGAATTAAACTTGCAAGGTGTTACAAAAGTGAAAAATGAAAGTGGTGCATTGAGTATTGAGCTTGAAAAATTGCCGAAAGTAAATGGGATAACTGTAAATACATCTCATGGAGATGAAAAATCAATTGAAAAAGTGTATCAAAAATTTCATCCCATTGTAGAAAGTATGGAAGGTGCGGCCTTTATGTTTGCCTGTGAAAGTGAACGAATTCCTTATGCTCAAGTTCGTGCTGTTTCCAATTTTGTGGAAAAACGTAACAAAGACAAATGGAATATTCCTTTGGCAATAAAAAATTTGAATGAAACGTTTTTGAAAATAGTGGATAGTCTTTAGTAGAACAATGAGTATCAACTCCCAACTCCCAACTCCCAACTCCCGACTAACCCTAGGTTTTAGTCCTTGTCCAAACGACTGTTTTATTTTTGATGCGCTATTGCATGGAAAAATAGACACAGAAGGTTTGACGTTTGAAGTGTTTATGGAAGATGTGGAAACGCTTAACCAAAAAGCATTTAAAGGAGAGTTGGATATTACCAAATTGAGTTATCATGCGTATGCATATTTAACAAAACAGTATCAATTATTAAATGCTGGAAGTGCTTTGGGAAACAATTGCGGACCATTGTTAATTTCAAACCTGCCTGCCGGACAGGCAGGTTTGAAATTTCAGATTGAAAGGGATACGAGGATAGCTATTCCTGGAAAGTATACTACAGCTAATTTTTTATTATCACTTGCCTTTCCTGATTCAAAAAATAAAGTAGAAATGGTATTTTCTGAAATAGAAAATGCGGTTTTATCGGGAAAAGTAGATGCGGGGTTGATCATTCATGAAAATAGATTTACCTACGAAGAAAAAGGATTAAAAAAAATAATTGATTTGGGGGAATATTGGGAAACACTAACAAAAGCACCTATTCCTTTAGGTGGAATTGTGATAAAAAGAACGTTTTCTGATGAATTGAAAGCGAAGTTTGACAGGGTATTGCGTAAAAGTGTGGAATATGCATTTGCAAACCCTAAATCTAGTCTTAACTTTGTAAAAGCACATGCTCAGGAAATGAGCGAAGAAGTAATGTATAAACACATCGATTTATATGTAAATAATTATTCGGTTGATTTAGGTGTAGAAGGAAAACGGGCTGTGCAATTATTGTTTGACAAAGCAGTGCAATTAGGTATTATTAAGAAGATAGAAGAGGAGATATTTTGGTGACGTCATTGCGAGGAGCGAAGCAATCTGCTTTATGACGGAGAAAGATTGCTTCGCTCCTCGCAATGACGGTTAAAATAAACACAGGTTCGTATATTCGTGAAAATTCGTAATTCGTAGAGTATGATAATAGTAACAGGCGCAGCAGGGTTTATTGGAAGTTGTTTGGTGAGTAAACTCAACCAAGAAGGATTCACCGATCTGATATTGGTGGATGAATTCGACTCTGCTGAAAAGATGAAAAATCTGGAAGGCAAAAAATATTCTCAAAAAGTTCATCGCGATGAATTCATTCAGTGGTTGAAAGAAAATCAACGTTTGGTACAATTTATTTTTCACATTGGAGCACGAACAGATACAACGGAATTCAACAAAGACATTTTTGATAAACTAAATTTAAACTACACCAAAGATCTTTGGAATGTCTGTGTGGAGTTTGGATTGCCATTGGTGTACGCTTCTTCTGCAGCGACTTATGGTTTGGGTGAATTTGGTTATGAAGACAATCATCAAGTGATTGAAAAATTAAAACCATTAAATCCATACGGAGATTCCAAAAATGATTTTGATAAATGGGCAATCAAACAAGAAAAGAAACCATATTTTTGGGTAGGATTAAAATTTTTCAACGTGTATGGTCCAAATGAATATCACAAAGGAAGAATGGCATCTGTAATTATGCATGCGTTCAATCAGATTCAAGAAAAAGGCTCCGTAAAATTATTCCGGTCTCATAATCCTAAATTCAAAGATGGTGAGCAGCTTCGTGATTTTGTTTATGTGAAAGATGTTGTGGAGGTGTGTCATTTTTTATTGCATCACCGAAAAGATTCTGGAATTTACAATTTAGGTTCTGGAAAAGCGCGCACCTTTTTAGATTTAGTGAAAAATACTTTTGCTGGGGTGGACAAAACTCCTCAAATTGATTTTATGGATACACCAATTGATATTCGTGATAAATACCAATATTTTACTGAAGCGAATATGACCAAACTAAAATCCATTGGTTATTCAAAACCATTTCATACGCTGGAAGAAGGTGTGACGGATTATGTTAAGCATTATTTGGTGAGCCTGACTGCCGGACAGGCAGGGAAGAGGTATTATTAAAGAGAAGAGTGCAGACCAATCAACGTACTCTTAATCGCCTTCAATTTATTTTCGATTTCTGAAAACTGATTTTTTTCAATTTTCATTTCGTGTTTTACTGTTTTACGATTTTCTTTAAGATATTTTTTTGCACCATCCAAGGTCAAGCCTTGCTCTTTCACAAGGTTGTAAATTACTTTGAAATTATCAATGTCTTCGGGAGTAAATAAGCGATTGCCTTTTTTGTTTTTCTTTGGTTTGATTACATCAAATTCTTTTTCCCAAAAGCGTATAAGTGAAGTGTTTACTTCAAACATTTCGGATACTTCACCAATGGTGTAGTATAATTTAACGGTATCGGTTTCTTTATAAGGCAAGGTTCAATTTTTGATTTATTGAATTTTAGATTTGTAGAGTTATGGATTGTGCTAAACAAATATAATGTAATTTATTCATTTTGCATCCTCTTTTGCATCTTGCTTCTTTTAAAATGTATTTGAAATAGCCAGTGCCCTTAAACTGAAAAATTTGAAACCTGAAATTTGAAATTTTTTATCTTTTTTAATCGAACGACTGTGATGATTGCTCCGAAAGTTCAATCATCTTTTGGTATTGCTCAGGAGTTAAATCATTATAATAAAAGTTGATTGGGTTCACAATTTGTCCGTTTTTATGCACCTCATAATGTACGTGAGGGGCAGTGGATAATCCTGTGCTTCCCACATAGCCAATCAATTGTCCCCGTTTCACTTTTTGTCCTGGACGAACCACAAATTTTAGCATGTGCCCATACAGTGTTTCATATCCATAACCGTGACTAATCACCACATGATTTCCATATCCTTGCGCAGCCGCATCGGCTCTTGCAATAGTTCCATCACCTGTTGCGCGTATTTCGGTTCCTTGCGGAGCGGAAAAGTCCATCCCCGGATGAAATTCAGGAGTTTTGTAAATAGGGTGAGTCCTCCAGCCAAATCCTGATGGTTGATGTCTTAAATCTTCATTGGCAATGGGTTGGATTGCAGGAATAGAAGCAAGAAGTTGTACTTTCCCTTTTACCAATTTTACCACCTCATCAAACGATTTTGATTGGATATATAGTTGTTTGCTAATTCTATCAAGGCGTTTGCTGGTTTCAATCATCAAATCGGAGTTGTTATACCCGTGGAGCTCTTTGTATCTATCCACACCACCAAATCCTGCTTTACGAATGCTTGTTGGAATTGGTTCGGCTTCAAATATGGTTCGGTAAATATTATTATCTCGTGTTTCAATATCCGACAAAACTTCTGTCACTTCATTCATCCTGTTATTTAAAAGTTCAAATTGAAGTGTTAATTCCTCAATTTCTCTTTGTTTTTGCTTCTCTCTGGGTGATGGGAAATACTTGAAAGCAAGAATAATTGTAATAGTAGCAAATACCAACCCGGTTGCCAAATAAGAAAGCACTTGCCACACTCGTTTACGAACGGGCACTGTCACTTTTTCATAGGTAAGCGACTTGGTGTTGAATTTATATTTGATTTTACTCAATTTTCTTTACTTTGCTTAATGCGAATTTACGCAAATAAACTAAATTTGCAATCCTGTGTTAGTTTGGAGTCGGTAGTCGGGAGTTCGGAGAAGTGAGACAGGAGAGCGGAGTTTGGAGTAAGGAAGAATTGAATTGAAGGGAAAATATAAAATTAAGTAGGATCAATTCCCCTCTTGAGAGGGGTTAGGGGTGTGTTGCAGATGTTTATTATAATGAACTAATTAGAATGGAATCAAATAAAGTACGTCAAGCATTTTTAGATTTTTTTAAGTCGAAGGGACACGAAATAGTGCCATCATCACCAATGGTCGTGAAAAATGATCCAACGTTGATGTTTAATAATAGTGGTATGGCACCTTTCAAAGATTTATTTTTAGGAAACGCCCCTATTAAATTTCCTCGTGTTGCCGATACTCAAAAATGCCTTCGCGTAAGCGGAAAGCATAACGACTTGGAAGAAGTTGGTGTAGATACCTATCACCATACCATGTTTGAAATGCTTGGTAACTGGAGTTTTGGCGATTACTTTAAAAAAGATGCAATTACTTGGGCTTGGGAATTATTGACGGAAGTATACAAAATTGATAAAAGCAGATTGTATGTTACCGTTTTTGAAGGTAGCAAAGATGATAATTTAGGATTCGATCAAGAAGCGTATGATATCTGGAAACAATTTATTCCTGAAGAAAGAATTTTACGTGGGAATAAAAAAGATAACTTTTGGGAAATGGGTGATATTGGTCCGTGTGGACCATGCTCCGAAATTCATTACGATGGAAGAAGTGCCGAAGAAATTGCAAAAGTAAGTGGCGCATCTCGCGTAAATAATGATGATCCACATGTGATTGAAGTGTGGAACAATGTATTCATGGAATTTAATCGTAAAGCAGATGGTAGCTTGGAAAAGTTACCGGCTCAACATGTAGATACAGGAATGGGTTTTGAGCGCTTGGTGCGTGTGTTGCAAGGCAAACAATCCAATTATGATACGGATGTTTTTAAACCGGTGATTGATAAAATCGAAGAATTATCAGGACTCAGGTATAAACCGGAAGATGAAGAAAAGCATCCCAAACAATTAATTGTCAATATTGCAATGCGTGTTATTGCAGACCACATTCGTGCGATTTCTTTTAGTATTGCTGACGGACAATTACCATCAAATACAGGAGCTGGATATGTGATTCGCAGAATTTTGAGAAGAGCAATTCGTTACGGATATCAATCCTTAAATTTGAAAGAACCGTTTATGTATCGTTTGGTTCCTGTGTTGGCACATCAAATGGGGAATGCTTTTCCGGAGTTAGTGAACCAAAAATTATTAATTGAAAAAGTAATCAAAGAAGAAGAAATTGCTTTTTTCAGAACGTTGGAAAATGGATTGAAGCGCATCGATCAAGTGTGTGCAAATACTATAAAAGAGAAAAAACAAATTGTGGATGGTGCAATTGTTTTTGAATTGTACGATACCTTTGGTTTTCCTATCGATTTAACTTCTTTGATTGCTCGTGGTTATGGATTGAGTATCGATGAAGCAGGTTTTCAAACAGAATTAGAAAAACAAAAAACGCGTTCACGTGCTGCAACAACAATCGATACAGGCGACTGGATTCTTGTTGAAGGAAGAAAAGCAGAAGATGGTGGTAGAACATTTGTTGGGTACAAAGAATTAGAAGCAGAAGCAAAAATTATTCAATACCGAAAAGTAAAAGCAAAAAATAAAGAACAATTTCAAGTGGTGTTGGATAAAACTCCTTTTTATGCTGAGAGTGGTGGGCAAGTGGGTGACACAGGTGTTTTGGAATCGGCAAACGAAAGAATAAGCATTACCGATACAAAAAAAGAAAACGGAATCATTATTCATTTTGCAGATAAGCTACCGGAAAATTTTACAAAAACATTTGTAGCAAAAGTAAATGCAGAAAGAAGAAATTTAACAGAGAATAATCACAGTAGCACGCATTTGATGCATGCTGCATTGCGACAAATATTGGGAACGCATGTGGAGCAAAAAGGAAGTTTGGTGAATGATGAATATTTGCGTTTCGATTTTTCTCATTTTTCTAAAGTAACAGATGAAGAAATTGCTCAGATTGAAGCGTTGGTGAATCAAAAAATTCGTGAAAATATTGTTTCCGATATCAAAGAAATGCCAATTGATGAAGCTCGTAAAACAGGAGCAATGGCTTTATTCGGAGAAAAGTATGGGGATTTGGTTCGTGTTGTGACTTTTGATAAAAATTATTCAATTGAATTGTGTGGAGGAACGCATGTGTCTGCAACAGGACAAATAGGGCTATTCAAAATAATTTCAGAAGGCGCTGTTGCGGCAGGAATCAGACGTATCGAAGCAATCAGTTCTGTTAAAGCAGAAGCATTTTTTAATGATCAGATTACATTGGTTAACGAAGTGAAATCACTTTTGAAAAATCCGAAAGATGTTGTGAAGAGTTTGCAAGGTTTAATGGATCATAATTCGGAATTGCAAAAACAGATTGATCAAATGCTTCGCGAAAAAGCAAAAGGATTGAAAGTTGAATTACTCGCTAAAAAACAATCCATCAATGGAATTAATTTTATTGCTGCAAAAATTGAATTGGATTCTGCTGATGCAATAAAAGACTTATTGTACGAAGTGAGAAGCCAGGTTGATAATTTATTTATGGTGATTGGCGCTGAGGTGAAAGGAAAGCCAAGTTTATCCATCATCATTTCTGACAATTTGGTGAAAGATAAAAATTTAAATGCAGGAACCATTATGCGCGATATTGCAAAGGAAATTCAAGGTGGTGGAGGTGGACAACCTTTCTATGCAAATGCGGGAGGGAATGATTTAACCGGAATATCGAAGGCCTTAGAGAAGGCGAAGACTTATTTGAATTAGAATACTGTGTCTAATTTGAACGCGGATGAAAGCAATTTTCATTCGCGTTTTTTTATACCTAAACATTTATCATTATAATTGCAATATGAATCCTCGTAAGTATCTGCTTTTTGTTTGCATTATATCTGTGAATTTTATTTTCTCGCAGGATATGAAGTACATTGATTCTTTACAAAAAGCTTTTGACGCTGCCACAGTAGATACAATTAAAATAGATATCCTGTCTGATATTAGCGATGCTTGGTACGTTTCTAATCCCGAAAAAGCACTGGAAGCCAATACTAAAATGTTAGCAATGACTGAAACTGCAATCCCTCGCTATAAAGGTATTCCTCAAAAAAATTTATATCTTATGAAAGCTGCAGCATATAATAATTTAGGAATGCTTTCTATGGATAAAGGGGATGTAATGGAATGTTTGGAATACTATAATAAAAGTGTTCCGATGTTTGAAGCTTCGGGAAATAAAGAGTATTTGGCTACCGCATATAATAACATTGGGTTTGTGTATGAAAATCAAGGCGATGTGGAACGCGGAATGGAATTTTATTTTAAAAGTTTAAAGTTACGTGAGGAGATGTCGGACAATAGAGGTATTGGCGAATCGTATAACAATATTGCTTATATGTATAATGTACAGGGTGAAGTTGACAAGGCATTAGAAACATTTCAAATAGCGCTGAAATATTTTGAAAAAGCAAATAATAATCAAGGTATAGGACTAATATACAACAACCTTGGAGATTTATACAAACAAAAAGGAAAATACGATGAAGCAATTAGCGTTCTTCAAAAAAGCTCTGTAATTAAAGCAGGTTTGTCTGATCATAAAGGACTGTCAAGTGTATATGTAAATATTGGTGATGTTTATGAAAGACAAAAGAGTTACGATTCGGCAAAAAAATATTATGATATGGCGCTGCTTGAAGGGCAGCTAGCAGAGAATAAATCCAGAATAACAGGTGCGTTTCAAAATTTAGCTTCTTTGGCATTGGTAACAAAAGATGTTACAAAGGCCTTTGAGTATGCACATAAAGCACTTTCTCTTTCCTTTGAAGTTGGATTTCCTGAAAAAATACGAGACAGCTATTCGATATTAAGTAAAATTTACGTTGCTAAAAACGATTATAAAAATGCGTATGAATCATTTAAGTCTTACAAGGAAATGTCGGACAGTATTTTAAGTGATGCTACCAAACAAGATGCAATCAAACAACAAATGAAATATAGTTTTGATAAGCGTGAAATAGAAGTTAAGAAGGAAAAAGAAAAGAGTGATTTTGAGCATCAATCAGAAGTGAAACGTCAGAATTTTGTTATTTACATCTCTGTTGCGGTATTGTTGATTGTTTTAGTATTCTCTGTTTTTTTATACAATCGATTTAGAGTTACTAAAAAACAAAAAACGATTATCGAAGCGCAAAAACATCTTGTAGAAGAGCAAAAAGAAATAGTTGATGAAAAGAATAAGGAAATAACGGATAGTATCAATTATGCAAAAAGAATTCAGCAAGCAATCCTTCCTCCTGAAAGAATTTTTCAGAACACATTAACTAATTCATTCGTATTATTTAAGCCGAAGGACATTGTGGCAGGAGATTTTTACTGGATGGAAATTGTAAGTGATTTGATTATATTTTCTGCTGCAGATTGCACGGGACATGGCGTTCCCGGTGCGATGGTGAGTGTTGTTTGTAATAATGCTTTGAACAGAAGTGTCAGAGAGTTTGGCTTGACTGATCCGGGAAAAATATTGGATAAGACTAGAGAGCTTGTAATCGAAACATTTGAAAAAAGTGACCATGAGGTGAGAGATGGTATGGATATCTCCTTGTGTGCATATCATAAAAAAACAAAAATGATGCATTGGGCCGGTGCAAATAATCCATTATGGGTTGCTAGAAAAAAAGAATGGATGGAAATGAAACCTGATAAGCAACCGATAGGTAAATATGAAACTTTAAAGCCTTTTACGACTAATAAAATTCAACTGGAAGAAGGAGATGTGTTTTATATTTTTACAGATGGTTATGCCGATCAGTTTGGTGGTCCAAAAGGAAAAAAATTCAAGTACAAACCCTTTCAGGAATTGCTAATAGAAAATGTTTCACTTTCTATGCCTGAACAAAAACAAAAATTGGATAAAGCATTTGAGGATTGGAAAGGTAATTTAGAGCAGGTGGATGATGTGTGTGTAATTGGGGTAGGTGTGTAATCTACTTTTTGAAGAGAATACTTTTTTTACCTTTTGTCATTCTTCCTTTTTGAATTATCAAATAAAGCATCCCTGCCATTAAACCAATTCCTCCGCCCAAATAGCTAAAATTGTGAATGCTTCCCACACAGAAAAAACTATTTGTGTCGCGGACTGTTTCCGGTAAATACCAATTCGGTGGATTTTGTTCTAAGAAAAATTTCCAATAAATATAACCTACAAAACTTGTAAGGATGGTTATTGCAAATGTGATAGCGACTGTTTTGTAATAAAGTTTATAGAGATTTTCAGTGCTTTTGAAGAACATCAAAGTAATCGCATAAAACAATCCGATTGGGATACCTGCCCACCAAGTAGCCATAAATCCAACAATAATTGCTCCGACACGATTACTCAGATGCATTTGCATGTTTTCATCAACTAATCGAAATTGAATGAATTTAAATTTTGTAAAATATTCAGGAGAAATCGAATAAGTAATTTGATCATGCAAAATTCCAAATAGCCCACAAATAAGGGGCGTTAAAAAAATGACAAATAAAAATAATTTGAGTTTTTGCATTTACTTTTTTGTATACAACCAAGCCAACCATATTAAAAGAGGTTGCAAAGGTAGTCGTGCAATTGCAATCCAAAGTGAAGGGCTATTTTTATTCCAGAAGGTTACTGCCATTTGAACATTTGCTGGAAAAATAGCAACAAGCATGGCAATAATTAACCAAGCAGCAGTTGGGCGGGTGCTTTCGGGAATTAACAAAAGTCCTAAAATAATTTCGATTACTCCACTGATATAAATTAATTGAAGATGCCAAGGAAGATAGGTCGGCATTATTTTTATATACAATTTCGGATTTACGAAATGGTAAATTCCGGCTGCTATATAAACTAATGCCATTAAATAAAGTAAGGCTATTTTCATTTTACCTCTTTGGTAGGAATTTCAAAATATTCTACCACATTTCCAATGAAATTTTGCAAGTGAATGAGTTTATGGTTTTCAGAAACTTTTTCGGAAATTGTTAATAATTTTTCAATGTATTGTTTTCGTTGTGTGCAATTCCATTGTGAAGCATAGTAAATAGCTTTGATCGTTAAATCGTTCTCCACATTCTTGTTTACGTTAGCCGTTAATTTTTCGTAACGCTTGTAGCATTCTTGAATATTTTCGTTTTCATCTAAAAAGAAGTAACCTAAAATTAATGTAGCAAACAAGGCATCGTACAAGCGCTGAAAAGCAATTTGCTGAAAGTTGACCAATAAATATTCTAATTTTTCAATTGCTTTCTTAATATCTTCTTTCGTACCTAAAATCAAAAACCCGCAATAAATATTATTCAAATTAATAAATCGTACATGCATTCCTTCATTCCAAATTGGTTTAGCCAAAATTTCTTCGCATTTTGTTTTATAAAATTCGATTTGTGATTTTACTTCCTTTGGTAAGTTTTCATTGTAATCTTTTTGGTAACCATGACAGTAATGGGTCATAAAATAACTTGCTTGAATACTCAAATAAATAATTTCAGGGGTGTTCACATAATTTTTCCAGAAACGAAGTGGCTCACGTTGCTTAATTAAAAAAGCTGTTTCTTTTTGCAATTCATCTCTACTCATCGAACCAATCAAGTGTTTCAATTTCAAATAATCCACATTTAACTGTATGTCGTCCGAAAAGGAAAAAATAATGAACGCATTTTTCTCCAAGTCTTCCATCAATTTGTTAATCTCATCTAATATTTCCTTACTATAAAAACGCGCATCATTCAAATAGTTCAACGTATGGAAGTAAGAATATCTACTAAGCATTTGAATGCTCAAAGATTCGTTGTTTCGATATTTATCATAAAAACTTAAGTGCTCCTCCATCTCTTTATCCGACAAAACACTTTTCCCTTTAAAATTTAAATTTTGGCGCATATATAAATACATCAAATTAATGATATGCTCATTTTTTAAAAGCTCAGTGATGCGCTGGTGATATTTAATTGAAGCATTTTTATTTTCAAGGACAAATGCTTGTTGAGCAAAATATTTCAAGACAGCAATGGCAGTTGGGAAATCTTCAGTTTTTTCTGCAATGTCCAATAATATTTCAGAAAGTTTATTGGCCTTATCCAATTCGCCTTTATTAATGAGGTGTTCAATTTTTGAAATGTTGGAAGTAAGGTAGGAAGGGTGATTGCGACTTAAATAAGAGGTTAAGCGGAAGGTGTAATGAACTAATTGAAAAAATTTCTTTTTACTTTTTTCATCTTTTGCTCCATACACATCTTTGCACAAGTCGTCAGATTCTTTTTGTTCCCAACCATCTTTCCGAATTTGTGTGATTAACTTGAGAGGCAATTCAGCATTACTATTTTTCAAATGAAGTTTAAATTCTTCGAAATGAAAATCATCTAATAAGACTACTACTCTCTGAATGCTTAACATAATATTTTTTTCCTGCCCTAAAGTATCTAAAATTATTTGAAATAAAAATCCCAATACAAAATTTATGGAAAGAATTTCTCCCTCATTTTAATTAAGCCGTGAAGAATACGATATAAATTTGTTAAACTTTCCAATTGATAGGCAAAATTCCTTGGTGCTCTAACAATTTGTTGGTTTTTGAAAAGTGTTTGCAGCCAAAGAAGGCACCGCGGGCAAGTGGTGATGGATGAGCTGCCGTTAAAATAAAATGTTTGTCTTTATCTATCAATTCGGCTTTGGTTTGAGCAAAATTGCCCCAAAGAAGAAAAATAATACCTTTTTTATTGTCGGAAATTATTTTAATAACGTTATCTGTAAATTGCTCCCAGCCTTTTTTTTGGTGTGAACCGGCATTTCCTGCTCTCACAGTTAAAGTAGCATTCAGCAATAGTATACCTTGGTCGGCCCAAGCCTCCAAATTCCCGTCTTGAGGAACTGGAATCGCTAAATCGGCTTCTAATTCTTTGAAAATATTGACCAAAGAAGGTGGCTTTCTTATACCAGCACTTACCGAAAAACACAAACCATTGGCTTGTCCATGGCCATGGTATGGATCCTGACCAATTATAACAACCTTTACTTGATCGAACGGTGTTCTGTTAAATGCGGCAAAAATTTGATTTCCAGGAGGATAAATGATGTTTCGTTCTTTCTCTGCCATTAAGAACGATTTTAATTGAACAAAATATGCAGATTCAAATTCTTTCTCTAAGACTTTTTTCCAACTTTCATGAATATTAACCTCTGTTTTAGTCATATTTGTCGCATTTAGAACCAAAAGTAATACGGATTTTGACTATTTCACGTTTTGTTAAAAAAATAGTTACCAAATGGTTTGCTTAAATCTATATTTATTATAATTTTGCAGTTCATCATAATGGTTATTTTAGAACTAATTATATAAGATTTCACATGAAAAAATTATTTGTAATTGTTTTGTCGGTCGTTTTTGTTGGAGCTACATTATCGTCATGCAGAAGCCACGAACGTTGTGCTGCGTATGGAAAAATAAACAAAATCGATTCCGGTAAGAAAATTACCGATAAAACAGAAAAATCAATCTAAAATAACCCCTCTTTCTGATGAAAAAAATCCTAATTATCGCCTCTCTTGTATTGTTTTTTGGTTCAATGTTAACTTCTTGCAGATCTCATTCTTGCGCTGGAGTTACTACTTCTATTGAAAAGGTGAAGGTTAGTTCTTCTCCTCGTCCTCTTTAAATTTCTTTTTTTAGTAATTAAAAATCACTGTTTGTTTTAGTTCGGAACTTAAGCTTTTTGCTACTGGACAGGTATGTGCTGCGTGTTCCAATAAGTTTTTGTCCTTATCGGAATAACTGTTTTTAGGCATAGTAAATTCTATAATAATTTCTGCAACTCTTCTAGGTTCTGAGGCCATAATCTTAGTGATTTCAATGCTTGTTCCATCTATGTTAAGATGATGTCTTCCGGCTACTATTCCCATTATAGTGAGCATACAGCATCCCAAAGAGGTCGCTAATAAATCGGTTGGTGAAAATGCTTCTCCTTTACCATTGTTATCAGTGGGCGCATCAGTAATAATGGTTTTTCCTGATTGCAAATGGGTAGATTCCGTCCGAAGACTGCCCTGGTATACTATTTTTGACGTTTTCATCGTTTTTAGGTGTGGGATAAATGTGTTTTGTTTTGTATATTTGTTTACAATTCTTAGATTTTAAATCGTCCGCAGGATATTTAAAATATTAGAAGTGTAAATCCCGACTTTTTCAGGATACATTAAACGTACAGGCAAAGATAATAGAATCCTAAATCTATTATGTAAAAGATAATCGTAATGCGTAAGAATATATATTTATTTATTTTAATTTCTCTTTTTTCTATCCCTGCAATTGGGCAAGAGTTAAAGGACGATCAAACGCGTTTGGATAATGGCGAAGATTTAAAGGTGTTGTATCGCAATGAATCCAGCTTTGGTTTGTTTGCACATTCAGCCGGTGGAATTGGAATTGCCTATCGCAGAGGTTACCATGTTCACGGAACCCGTAAACGAATGTTGGAAATTGAAGCTCAAAATTTCAAACATCCTAAAGAAATAAAAAGTGTAAACCAGTATTACGATAATTCAAAAGGATTTATTTATGGAAAATTAAATTCCTTTTTATTGATTCGACCCGGAATAGGTTATCAAAATATATTATTTGAAAAACAAGAAAAGACAAATGTTGAAATTAGATTTTCCTATTTTGTGGGAGCTACTTTAGCATTTGCAAAACCTGTTTATTTAGAAATCATTGTCCCAACATCTGATCCTACGGTGAATACTGTTGCACAAGAAAGATACGATCCGGATAAACATTTTCCTTCTGATATTTATGGCAAAGCACCTTTTTTTAAAGGCCTTGATCAAACTAGAGTTTACCCCGGAGGTTATGCGAAAATTGCTTTGAGTTTTGAATATGGCAAACGCTACAATGTTATTAAAGCATTGGAAACCGGTGCCACTTTAGATGTTTATCCTACCTCACTTCCCATGATGGCCTTTTCTAAAAAACAACAAGTGTTTGCTATCTTATATTTGAAGATGGTTTGGGGTAAGAAATGGTTTTGATGATTATGTTAATTTTGTGCAACAAAATTTTACATAATCACATCCCGATAAAAATCGGGATTTCATGAATGTAAATCTAGATTATTTATGACGCCCTTCGACTACGCTCAGGGTGACGTTTAAAAAAATATAGTATGTCCGATACAATTACAGAAGAGAGAAAATTTCAACGCAAACCCGATTGGCTAAGAGTAAAATTACCAACAGGTAAAGAGTATGCGCAGGTTCGAGAAATAGTTTCCAAACATAAATTACATACCATCTGCGAAAGTGGAAATTGTCCGAATATGGGTGAATGCTGGGGTGCCGGAACAGCCACATTCATGATTCTTGGAAATATTTGTACACGCTCATGCGGATTTTGTAATGTAGCAACCGGTCGACCGTTAGCTGTTGATCTACAAGAGCCCGAAAGAGTGGCCGAATCAGTGCGTTTGATGAATGTAAAACATTGTGTTATCACTTCGGTAGATCGTGACGATTTAAAAGATGGTGGTTCTATTATTTGGGTAGAAACAATCAATGCTATTCGCAAAGCAAGTCCGCAAACAAAATTTGAAACACTCATTCCAGATTTTCAAGGTAAATGGGAAAACTTACAACGTATCATCGATGTGAAACCGGATATTGTTTCACATAACCTAGAAACTGTTAGTAGATTAACCAAACAAGTTCGTATACAAGCAAAATACGAAAGAAGTTTAGAGGTATTAAAACGACTGAAAGATGCAGGAGTGAAAACTAAATGTGGTGTGATGTTAGGTTTGGGTGAATTGGAACACGAAGTGATTGAAACAATGGATGATTTAAGAGCTGTTGGTTGCGATGTTTTAACATTAGGACAATATTTGCAACCGAGTCCGAAACATTTGCCAGTAGTTGAATTTATTCGTCCGGAAGTATTTGCTAAGTACAAAGAAATTGGCTTGGCAAAAGGCTTTCGTTTTGTGGAGAGTGGGCCATTGGTTCGTTCTTCTTACCATGCTGAGAAACATATCTTCTAAAAATTACATTCTCGTAAGTCGTCATTCTGTGCTACGACACGGCATCTTCCTGTTGATGGCGACTCTCATCCTCCCGACTTAATCTCCTAAGAGTGATCGGATTTGAATCATTGATTTCTTCTTCGTAATACTGATTTTTTCTTTTCTGCTTGATCAGAAAAGAAACAAAAGAATCAAGCTCGGCTGATTGCTACCCGCCTCTCACCATTTTCAAAAAAATCTAAGCAAAAAAACTAAAGTTTTTGCTAAGATTTTATATTGAAAATGGCGTTCACCCCTTGGCGGCATCGCAGCCGACCGTGCCTTGCGCTCGGCTTCGGAATGATATTCGGATTGGTAGAAACCCTATAATAATCACTTTCATGCAAATAACGACATCCTAAATCATAATCTCCTTTCAGATTTTTAATCCGTTAAAAAATTTTTATCACACCACAGAAAAAAATCATTTTTTATTATGAAAATCATGACAATCTGCATTCGTATTCCCATGTTTTTATATCGTTAAATTTTCCACCATCGAACTACTTTTCACTATATCTTTGTAGAAATTAGAGCACCATATGAAAAAAATTAAAGTTGCAATCAATGGCTTTGGTCGTATCGGAAGAGTTTCCTTGCGAATTATGTTAAATCGTGATAATATAGAGGTGGTAGCGATAAACGATTTAACGGATAGCAAAACATTGGCACATCTTTTAAAATACGATTCGATTCATGGAGTTATCAAGGCAGACATCAAACACGAAGAGAAAGCAATTATCATTAATGGAAAAAGAATTGCAGTGTATGCTGAAAAAGACCCAAGTAATTTACCTTGGAAAGAATTAGGAATTGATATTGTAGTTGAATCCACTGGTTTTTTCTTGACAAAAGAAACAGCGGGAAAACATATAACAGCAGGAGCAAAGAAGGTGATTATTTCAGCACCGCCAAATAACGATGATGTAAAAACGGTTGTGCTTGGAATCAATGATGATATTATTAAATCCGATGATATTATTATTTCCAACGCTTCTTGTACAACCAATTGCGCTGCACCTATGATTCAGGTTTTGGATGCAAATTGGGGGTTGGAAGATGGTTACATCACTACCGTTCACTCGTATACAGGTGATCAACGTTTACACGATGCTCCTCACAAAGATTTACGTAGAGCAAGAGCAGCAGCATTGTCGATTGTTCCTACTTCAACCGGAGCAGCAAAAGCCATCACCAGAATTTTCCCTCACCTTACCGGTAAACTAGGTGGCTGTGGAATGCGTGTTCCTGTTCCCGATGGTTCATTGACAGACATTACTTGTGTATTGACAAAACCTGTTACAGTTGAAGAAATTAATGCAACATTTAAAAAAGCAAGTGAAACCTATCTCAAAGGAATTTTAGAATATACCGAAGACCCAATTGTTTCTGTAGACATTGTTGGAAACCCTCATTCTTGTATTTACGATGCAGAATTTACTTCTGTAGTTGGAAATATGGTGAAAGTGATTGGTTGGTACGATAATGAATATGGCTATTCTAGCCGATTAGCGGATTTAGTTGGGAAGATTGGGTAGCTTACTTATATTCTTTCAACTCCAACTTTTCTCCATCAAATACTGCATAGGTATTGTGATTAATCCATTCACCTAAATTGATGTAGCGACTTTTTTCGGAAAGTTTGATGTCAAGTGGTAAGTGTCGATGGCCAAAAATAAAAAAATCAAAATGCTCTTTTTGTAAGATTTTTTTTGAATAAACAGCCAACCATTCATTTTCTTCGCCTTTGAATGATTCTTTTTTAGGACTTTGTGACGCTCTGCTTCTCTTTGACCAATAGTTGGCAAATCCAACTCCCAAATTCGGATGAACTCGAGCATATAGCCATTGACACACTTTGCTCTCAAATATTTTTTTGATGAACTTATATCCTTTGTCACCTGGACCTAATCCATCGCCATGCGCGAGATAAAATTGCTTTCCAAAGTATTCCTTCATTAAGGGTTGTCGATAAACTTTTACTCCCAGTTCCTTTTCCAAATAGCCAAACATCCACATATCGTGATTGCCGGTAAACATGGTAATAGGAATACCAGCATCAACAATTTCTGCTATTTTACCAAGAAGTCGTACATAGCCTTTGGGAACAGCATGTTTGTATTCAAACCAAAAATCAAACACATCTCCCATCAAATAAATTTCCTGCGCATCCTGCTTCACTTCATCCAACCATTTAATCACAAGCTTCTCGCGAACTAAACTTTTTTCGTAGTTCGGAGCACCTAAATGAAAGTCGGAAGCGAAATATATTTTTTTGTTAGCCATTATTTGTTGTCATTCTGTTTTACACACCCCTAACCCCTCTCAAGAGGGGAATGCATTCTGCTCAAATTGAAATTTATAGTATCGTATTCTATTTTTTATAAGAAAACAAAACCTTAAAAAATAGCACCTAACTATTCCCCTCTTGAGAGGGGTTAGGGGTGTGTCTTTTTTACAAACTAAAATTCCTAATCAACCCAAACGGATTAATCAAGTTTAAATTTAAGGTAAAGCGTATTGTTTCCAAATAGCTAATGTTGTTTGCTTTGTTATAATCCTGAATATTTTCCGACATTGCAATAGGAAAATAAATTTCAAAAAAGTTTTTTCTGAAGGAAATACAAACTCCGGCATCATACAAAACATCTTCATTTAGCAATGATTTTTTATCAGCAGTTCCAATATCAGCATATAAATTAATAGGTAACTTCATGTTTCCCAAAGAAGTCTTTAAATTCAATGCCGCTAGCCAAGTGTTTGATTGCCCAAGTGGCGAATAAATTTTCATTCCTCCATCAGTATCTGTAAATTGGTTGGAAAGAACTTCTCCGTCATTGATTTGTTCGCTTCTTCCTAAATATACATGATCAAAAAGATAATCTTGTGAACCTGTTTGCCCACTCATTCTAAAGCGGTAAGGGCCAGCATCTGTAGCTTCTGTTCCAATAAATGTTCCAGCAAAAAAGCGAATGTCCACTCCTTTATTTTTCTTTTTAAAATTGTAAGAATAATTAGCTGTCACAGATGCTTTCACAATTTTTTCTCCTTGTTGAAAATCAAAATTTACATCGTAAGGAGTAATGGCATCATTTTTAGAAAAAGAAAAAATAAGATTATTAAAGTTGGTTGTTAATGTATCACGAGAATAGATGACAGGGCGAACAGCATAATTTCCTTTGTACAATTCTTTTAGTATAGAAATGTTTCGGTAGCGAATAGTGAAGTTATAAGGACTGGTTAATTCTGCTTTTTTTAGTTTGATAAATAATTCAGGAGCAATTTTATTGAAATTTAAATTCAAAGGATCACCGTTTGCATCATCGGGATGGTTGGAGTACGCATATCTGCTTGCTGCTATTCCCAAAACAACTTGTTGCAACCTGTTTTTTGGAAAAACATTGTAAGCAATGTGTCCGTAACCCGCAAAGTCCTGCGTACTTTGGCAATACAAAGGCATTAATTCAAACTCAAATTTCTTTTGAGGAATTAGGTTGTTGTACAATGCTAATCCAAACATCCATTTATTGTAATTGTTCCAAGCGCCAACCGGAGTCCAAAACAATTGTGTTTTGTCGGGATTGTCTAAACTGCCTAAGAATTGAAATTTGATTGTCTCTGTTTTTTTGAAAAGTCCTTTTGTACGAATCCTATTATTATTTCTATTTATTTCAGGCATGTCTTCACGCAAATCTATTTTGAAATAATCAATCTCAGACGGAGGAAATGTTAAAGCTTGTTTTCCGCTAAAGCCATCATAAGTTACTTCTCCTATTAATTTGCCATCTTTTATTCCTTGAAGAAAAACAGGGCCACTGATTTCACCTTTGTTTTTAACACCAATATCCCAAGATCCATCCTGATTTTTGTGCACGAAAGTAACTTTGTAATCTAATTTTTTTGCAGAGTTTATAAGTCCATCAAACAACCAAGATAAATTTTTGCCTGTTGTTTTTTCAATTGAAGCTCTAAAATCGCCAGGTAAAGGGTGTTTGAAGTGCCATTCATCAAAATAAGCTTGCATTGCTTTGTCGAGTTCCGCTTCGCCTAAATATGCCATCAGATAATCCATTACAATTGCAGTTTTGGAATACATCACGCCACCGTAGTTAATGGGAGTAAAATCATAGGAAGGCGTTTCAATTGGCTGGTCTTCGTTTTTTGCAGCATCGAATAGATAAGATAAATCATATTGAGTTTTATGCTTATATCTTGCCAAATCAAACATTCTACCAATAGGACCATCAGCTACATTTCCAATTAATTTCTGGTCTGGATATTTTGTTTCTACGTATCTGTGTTCGTTGAAAGAATTTAACCCTTCATCCATCCATCCGTGTTCTCTTTCATTAGAGCCCAACATTCCATAAAACCAATTATGCCCTACTTCATGAGTAATAACAAGGTCCAACTGAAAAGCATTTCCGCTTCCCCCAATTACAGTAATATTAGGATATTCCATTCCGCCTCCGGCACTAATTGTTCCATCAACTGCAGTGCAATGTGCATACGGATAATCGCCATTCCAAAGCGAATAATAATAAATAGCATCGTTCATATACTGAATACTATTTTTCCACAAACTGCCTTCTGCATTTGTAAACATGGTCCAAGTAGTTACTTTATTTTTGTTGTGAGGAGTAATTACTTCACCTTTTAAAACGTGATAACGTTTGTCGCAAAACCATGCAAAGTCGTGAACATTTTTTTGTTTGAATCGCAACGTTTTTGTTTCAGCATCAGAAACAGGGAATGCTAAGTCTTCTTTATCAAAAGAGGTCATTGCTTCTGTTGCTTTTACATTTTGTTCCAGCCATTCTATTTCTTTTTCTCCATCTACCATGTCGCCTGTTGCTCCCAAAACGTAATTTTTAGGAAGCGTAATACTCACATCAAAACTTCCAAATTCTGAATAAAATTCACCTTGATTCAAATACGGCATCTGGTTCCATCCTGTTCTATCGAATACAGCAGGTTTTGGATACCATTGCGTAATTTGGTAGGACTGACCAATATGGCCCATTCTGGAAATTTTTCCCGAAGGAATTTTTACGTGAAACGGAGTAGAGATAATTATTTTTTCTCCACTTTTCAAAGGTTCATTTAAAATAATTTTGCAAATGTCGATGCTGTCTTTCAGATAATCCCATTTAACAGTTTGTCCATTCACTTTAAAATCTAATTGATCGATATATCCTTTTTCATCGTCTGTTGCGTAATATAAAACTGTGCTTCCGCTTTCTATCAATTGTTTTGCCAGTTGAGTAGTATTTTCTTTATATGCATTTGGCCATAAATGCATATAAAGAAAATTTAGGGTAGTTGGTGAATTATTTATGTATTCAACACTTTCATCAGCAGTAAATTCATTTTTTATATCGTCCAACTTTACGTTGATGTTATAATTTACTTCTTGTTGAAAATAAGTTTGACTCTTCGCTATTTGAGAGAAGAATAGTAGCAGAATAAAAAATATCTTTTTCATATTTTAGTTCTAACCATCAATGCTTCGACTAAGCTCAGCATGACAGTATCATTTTTATTTAAAAAGTTCTTCAAGTTTTTTTTCTAATGCTTCGCCTCGTAAATTTTTGGCAATAATTTTCCCATCTCTATCAATCAAAACATTTGTAGGAATAGAATTAAAATTGTACAAACCCACAACAGGCGATTGCCACTGGTTAAAATCGCAAACGTGGTTATTCCAGGATAAACCATCCGCCTTAATTGCTTGTTTCCATTTGCCCATATCTTTATCCAATGAAACGCTATAAATATCAAACCCTTTAGTTTTGTATTTATTGTATGCTTTTACCACATTAGGATTTTCAGCGCGACAAGGACCGCACCAAGATGCCCAAAAATCTATCAATACAATTCTGCCTTTTAAGGAAGAAAGAGCCAAAGGTTTTTCATCAGGTGTATTCATACTAATCTCAGGAGCCATAGAGCCAATGGCTAATTTTCTGCCAGAGCTAACACCTTCGTGAAATGCTTTGATGTATGGTGAATTAGGATATTTAGCAAAAAGTCCATCATCCAGTTTAAAATAGATGTCCATAAATTCATCGGGTTGCAGTTGTTGAATGGCAGCTAACGATGCAAAAGAGGAAGGATGTTTCTCGATAAATGATTTTAAATATTGGTTATGCTCATCTACTAATTGGGTAAAAGGTTTTTCCAATTCTTTGCTCATTGAATCGATTCTAAGGGAATCCATTTTTGTGAGGTTCACAAATGCTTGAAATATTTTTGTGATAGAATCTCGTTTACGATAACTTGCTGCAGATGTTTGATTAATTTCCCAAAATAATTTTGAGTCTTCAGAACCCTCTACATTGTATGAGTTTCCTAAATCTGCAATGTCACCCGTTATAGAAACAGACTGGTTGGCATCAAAAATAAATGTTGCAAAATTTCTGTCGGATGTTTTTAAACGGTAAAATCCAATTTCGGTAATCACAGGATTCATTGTGAATTCACCATTTTCATCCAATATTGCGGTGTCCACTTTTTTTAATCCATCGGTTGCCATTTGCTCTAAGAAAAGCGTGTCGCCATGAGCATTACCCAGTTTTCCTTTTAACTCAAATCCGGAAGAAGAATCAGAATCTGAGCAAGCTGAAATTAACAGAATAGACAATGCAATGTAGAAGTGTAAGATTTTCATAATATTTCATTTTCAAATTAACACATTTTCAAATTACCTTTTTCATTTTTCTAACATCTCCTTCACCAGTTCGGTCGCAATTTTCGGGTCGGCTTTTCCTTTTGATAATTTCATAACTTCTCCCATGAATAAGCCAAGTAAGTTCGATTTTCCATTTTTATATTCGATTACTTTTTCGGGATATTTTGCAATGGCTTCTTTTATAAATTCGGTTAAAGCAGCACTGTCACTTTCTTGTATCCAATTGTTTTCCGAAGCAATTTCTGCAGGAGATTTTGTATTATCTTCCAACATCTTTGGAAATATTTTTTGTGTAGCGATGGTATGGCTTACTTTTCCGCTATCAATAAAGTTCACTAATTCTGCAATACGTTCAGGAGTAATTTTAAAGTCTGAAATGTGTAATGCACTATCATTTAAATGTGATTTTATTTGAACAGTTAACCAGTTGGAAGCGGCCTTTGCATTTTTCGTTTTTTCAATAATTTTTTCGAAGTACAAAGCAATTTCTTTAGAGTCGGTTAAAACACCGGCATCGTATTCGGATAAACCCAGACCTGTATATTTTTTGAATAGTTCATTTGGCAAAGGAGGCAACAATAGTTTTACTTTTTCGATGTATTCTTTTGAAACAATCACAGGTTGTAAATCAGGCTCCGGAAAATACCGATAGTCGTTGGCCATTTCCTTGCTTCGCATCAAATAAGTTGTTCCGTTCACGGCATCAAATCCCATTGTGTCTTGCGAAATTTGTCCACCACTTTCAATAACATCTATTTGACGTTTTATTTCAAATTCGATGGCACGTTGAACATTTCGAATGGAATTCATATTTTTTGTTTCCGTTCGTTTGCCAAATTCTTTCGCACCTTTCAATCTCACAGAAACGTTTGCATCACAACGCATACTTCCTTCTTCCATGTTTCCGTCACAAATATCGAGGTAACGAACTAATTTACGAACTTCAGTAACATATTGATAAGCTTCTTCTCCAGAACGAATATCCGGTTCGCTTACAATTTCCAAAAGTGCCACACCAGCACGATTTAAATCGATTAAGGTATCAAAAGGGTCGATGTCGTGAATGCTTTTTCCGGCATCTTCCTCCATGTGAATGCGGGTGATGTTGATTTGTTTTTCGGAGCCATCACCTAATTTAATGGTGATGAATCCACCGGTACAAATGGGCGTTTTGTCTTGTGTAATTTGATAACCTTTTGGTAAGTCGGCATAAAAATAATTTTTACGAGCATATTCATTTACTTCACGAATAGTACTTTTGCAAGCGAGACCTAATCTTAGAGCATATTCAATCACACGCTTATTTGATTTAGGTAATGTTCCGGGGTGGCCGAGGGTAATCGGACTAACATTGGTATTTGGAAGAACACCAAACTCGGTAGAATCGCTGGAATACGCTTTGCTTTTGGTGGATAATTGCGTGTGAATTTCCAAACCAATAACGGCCTCGTATTTATCGTAAATGCTCATTTTTTTGTATGCGGTTTTAAAGCGCGAAAGATACGAAAAAAATGAATGGGATTAAGAGGAAAATTGGGCGGTGATTGCTGATTATTTCGTAATTTTGATTGTCAATTTTGTTAAAATGAGTCTCCCAGAAAAAAAAATATATTCAGAAGAAGAATTGTTTCAAATTCGTTTGAATCGAACTTATGAAGAACGATTCAGAACCTTAATGCAATTGATTCGAGTTGGTATGAAGATGAAGAATGCGAAAATTATTTATCCTGAAAAGAAGTAATGGACATTTTAGATGAAGATGTATTAAAATTTTGGCGGTTGTTGAGTGTGAACGATGTGAAATATATTATGATTGGAGGGTTTGCAACTAGTTTGCATGGATTCCATAGGATGACTGCTGATATAGATATTTGGCTAAAAGACACTTTAGAAAACAGAAAAAAACTTAGAAAAGTAATAAGGGAATTAGAGATAGGAGATTTTAAAGAAATTGAGACGATGCAATTTATTCCTGGCTATTCTAGTTTTGCTTTAAATTCGGGATTCAATTTGGATATTATGACTTCGTTGAAAGGATTTGAACAGTCAGATTTTGATGAGTGTTTTGAACTATCTCCCTCAGCGATAATTGATGATATTCCAGTAAAATTTTTAAGTTTAAATCATTTGATTCGTGCTAAGAAAGAAGTCTTTAGAGAGAAGGATAAAATAGATTTAATAGAATTAGAAAAAATAAAAAAGGCTTCAGAAAAATAATTCCTGAAGCCTTTTAATAATATCATAGCCCCCTTTTCCAAAGGAGGATTTTTTTTATTTCTTAATTACTTTACTAGAAAAATGAATATCATTTCCGGTAATTTTTAAAATATACATTCCACTTTCGTATTGGTCTAAATGAATTGATTTAGTTGTATTTCCAGCTCCGATTGTTTCTGTTTTAGCAAAAATTTTCTTCCCACTTATATCAAACAATTCAACCAATAAATCATCCGATTGAATCATTTTGATAGAAATAGAGAAGTTGTTGCTGGTTGGATTCGGGAAAACAGAAATGTTGTTTTCTGTAACAGCATTTTCATGTATTCCTAAGGCAAAAGTTGCGTCTAAAACGTACAATCCATTTTGCATATCACCAACTAAAAATAATCCACTTGGCAAATCGATGTAAGCTCCCCAAGCACCATGATAAGTAAAGGATGTTGGAAAGCCATCATTTAATCCATGAAGTGTATCGGTGTCAAAAAATCCGGTTTTAATAACATTGCTCGGATTGCTAATGTCAAAAATTTGTAAACCATCTTGGTAATAAGCAATTACTGCTCTATCAGTTCCCCATAAATAAGGATTGTGGGCAGTTGCACCTTGGTTAGATTTAACTGTATCTAACATATTTACATTTGTTATATCAGTAACATCCAAAATTTTTACTGTTTTATTTGCAGGAACTTCGTCACAAAAAACTAAAGTGTGGCTATTTGGAGTTAGTGCGCTACTATGATTGTAACCTTGATCAACATACGAAGTGAGTGAATTGAGAGTTGTAAAATTATTTGCTCCAACATTGTATTTATAAAAATACATTCCTTGGTTACCACAAGATGCATACACAGTATCGTTTCTTACCAACATATCGTGCACCCAAGTAATTGAAGGATCATCCTGATTTAAAGCACGAAGTAAAGTTGGCAGCTCAGGGTTGGCTAAGCTGTATACAGCCATAGAAAAGATTCCCCCAGGGATGTGTTCTTTTGCACTTCCAATGTATAATTTATCGCCATCAATAAACAAGGTATGTGCACGTTCAAAAATAGTTGTATCATCATGAACAACATGAACCGAATCGGGTAAATAACTTAGGTCGATGATTTGAAAACTATTTGGAACAGCGTCATCGCTTATTGCATATAAATATTTTCCATATGTTTTATATTCTCTCCAAACGCAACCGCTTCTTCTGCCGGCAACAAAATCAATTTCTACAGGATTTGTTGGAGTAGATATATCAATGATATGCGTTCCTAAGCCTGAACCTAAAATGGCATATTCCTTAAAAGAATCCGCTGTATCTACCCAGCCCCAAACACTGTTGTATTTTATTCCATACGTTGCCTCTGGTGGTTGTAAAGGGTTGTACCAGTGTCCAACAAAATAAATATTTTGAGAACTGTATTGAGCTGATGAATTAATGCTTGCACAAAGTGCAATAATTATAACAAGAAAGTAATTTTTAGTCATGGGGTATTTTTTCTTTTATTAAAGATACTAAATACTATTCGTATTTCTCATTCAATATCCATTTTTTTGCCATTTCGTAATGAAATAGCTGCCCAATTACCCTATAACTGGCATCATTTATTGGATTGTCTCCCTTTAAATTTTCAGCCATTACACCTTTTTCAGGTTTATAATAATTGGCGTGAATAAATTTTATTTGTTTACCTTCTTTAGAAACAAATCCTACATGTGTATCCATTCCAACAACATAAATTCCATCTGCACGATTTTTTAAATACTCAGTTACTTGTTCGATGGGTTTGTTTGAAAATCGTTTTACGTTCGGATTTATTTTTTTAATCATTGTTTCGGAAGCTAATTGCCCCCATTCAGAACGTGGAATGTCAAATCCAACATCGCGGATGACGGTAGTGACAAAATAACCACATGCAATTTTTCCTTGTTTAGGCACTTGTGTGATTCCATTAAAATCCCACTGTGTGTCATACCAATAGGTAAAAATTTCTTGAGTGATGTTGCGCAAAAATTCCTGTGAGTATTTGATGATTGAATCCTTGCCTGAGCTGTCTGCTAAGATGTATGAGGCATTTATTTTTTCACGGGTCTCAACAATATTAGCTTTAAATTCTTCGTATGATAATGTAGGAGGAATTGTTTCCTTATTTGATGTTGTTTCAGCACTACACGATACAATGATGAAAACGAGAAAAAGAGAGAGAGGACGCATGGCGTTTTGGATTAGGGTATACGCCACATAACGCGAAAGAAGAAAGAATTATTACAACTCCTTCATCAATTCTTTCATGATAATCGTCATTTTTTTCTCAGCTTGTGCTGCTACTTCTTGAACTTCTTGATGTGTAACTTCTACAATTTTTCCTGGAACACCTAAGTCGGTGATGATAGACATTGCAAAGCACGGAATATCCATATGCCGAGCCACTATTACTTCCGGAACAGTGCTCATTCCAACGGCATCAGCACCTAAAACTCTAACCATATTGTATTCGGCAGGAGTTTCAAATGTTGGTCCGGATAAGCCCAAGTAAACTCCTTCTTGCACTTTTATATTATTTGCCTCCGCCACCTTTTTAGCCTTTGCGATAATAGTTTTATCATAGGCTTCACTCATATCCGGGAAGCGTGGACCTAATTCTTTTATGTTTTTTCCGATAAGTGGATTAGAAGGAAAAAAATTAATATGATCTGTTTGAATCATCAAATCGCCAATTTCAAAATTTGGATTTACACCTCCTGAAGCATTGGAAACAAAAAGATTTTTAATTCCTAATAGTTTCATTACACGAACAGGAAAAGTAACTTGTTGTAAGGTGTATCCTTCATAATAATGAAAACGTCCTTGCATAGCTACCACATTTTTTCCTCCCAATTCACCAAAAATTAATTTACCCGAATGCCCTTCTACTGTTGATACGGGAAAGTTTGGAATTTCTTCGTAGGGAATAATATGTTTGATATTAATTTCTTTTACAAGTCCGCCAAGTCCCGTTCCTAAAATAATTCCAACTTCGGGTGTAAAGGAAATTTTATTTTGAATGTATGCTGCTGTGCTTTTGATTTGCTCTAACATAATGAAGTAGTTGTTCGTTGAATTCGTTTTTGTCTTTGTTGTGAAAATCAATTTCTATTGGGATATAAAAAAGAGGGAGATTCTTGATAGCCTCACCATACTCTGGACTTTTTAAACGCATTGCATCTTTTTCTGTTGTCAATATAATTTTATTTGCGGTTACAATATTATTAAATATTTTTTGAATATTGCCAATATCTGCTTTTGTGAAATGATGATGGTCGTTATATTTTATTGGAATGATATTTTTGACCTTATCTTTTAAATAATATTCCAGTGGCTTTGTGTTTGCAATACCTGTTAATAAAGCAACGGAGAAATTTCGCTCAAAATAATATTCTTTTGCCAATGGGTTTGTCGCCTCTCCTATAACCGGAATAAAATCTCCATACTTTATGTATGAAAAATAAACCTGTTGATGAGGCAGAGGCTTTATTTCATTTAGCAATCGTTTGCGTTCTATCGGCAATAATATTTCAGGACATTTTGTAACAATAATGATATCGGCTCGCTGGATGCCTGATTTAAATTCTCTTAAGCTTCCACTTGGTAAAATTGTATCATTCAAATACAGTTTACTAAAGTCGGTGAGAACAATGTTTAGTCCCGGTTTTACTGCACGGTGCTGAAAGGCATCATCCAGTAATATCACTTGCAAGGATGGAAACTCTTTCATTAAATTATTTATTCCTCGCACTCGGTTTCCATCAACTGCTACTCGTAGTCCGCTGAATTTTTTCTTGAATTGCAAGGGTTCATCACCAATATCTTTTGCGGTAGATTGAGTATCTGATAACACATAACCACTTGTTTGTCTGCCATATCCTCTGCTAAGTGTAGCAATATAAAATTCGGGTTTTAAAAGGCGAATTAGGTATTCGATGTGTGGCGTTTTTCCTGTTCCTCCAACGGTTAGATTTCCCATTGAGATACTGGGAATAGCAAATTCTTTGGAAGAAAAAATCCCCCAATCGTAAAATTTATTTCGCATAAACACTATACAGCCATATAGTATCGAGAAAGGGAGCAATATAATTCGCAGAAACTTCACAGCCCTAAGTTACAAATTATGTGCAGATAAATCGATGTGCTGATGTGCAGATTTCTTTTAGTACTATTTTGTAGATTTGCTTTCCTAAGATAATACATATAGATTCGTATATTCGTTTTTTATTCGCTATTAGTAAAATGAAATTGAGAGAAATTACCAGTCATTTGGAATCCATTGCTCCTTTGAGTTATCAAGAAAGCTATGATAATGCAGGACTGATTTGTGGTCACCACGATATGGAGATAACCGGAGCGATTATTTGTTTGGACAGCACCGAAGCCGTTATTGATGAAGCTATTTCAAGCAAATGCAATTTGGTGATTGCGCACCATCCGATTGTATTTTCTGGACTAAAAAAATTCAATGGGAAAAATTATGTGGAACGGGTTATTATCAAAGCCATTCAAAACAATATCGCTATTTACGCTGCACATACCAATTTGGATAATGTATTTGATGGAGTAAATGCAAAAATCGCTGAAAAGCTTGGTTTAACAAATTGTTCCATCTTATCGCCTCAACATAATACGCTTAAAAAATTGATAACACTTTGTCCGGAAGAAAAAGCGGAAATGGTCAGAGAAGCTTTATTTGAAGCAGGAGCAGGAGCTATTGGAAATTATAATGAGTGCAGTTTTAATACCAATGGAATAGGAACATTTAAGGCTGGAGCCAATTCAAATCCCTTTGTTGGAGAAATAGGGAAACAGCACAAAGAAAAAGAGACAAAAATTGAAGTTGTTTTTCCTACGTATTTGGAATCGCGATTGCTAAAAGCACTTTTTTTAGCTCATCCATACGAAGAAGTGCCGTATGATTTAATTCCTCTTTCTAATTCCAATAGTAGTGTAGGAGCGGGTATGCTTGGTGAATTACCTGCTGAAATGAATGAAGATGATTTTTTAAATCATCTTAAAAAGGTGATGAAGGCAAAAGGAATAAGATTTACAGCCCTCAGAGGCAAAAATGTGAAAAAAGTAGCCATTTGTGGGGGTTCTGGAAGTTTTTTACTCAAAAATGCCATTACGGCTGGTGCGGATGTATTTGTGACGGCAGATTTTAAATACCACCAGTTCTTTGATGCTGAAAATCAGATAATTATTGCAGATATTGGCCATTATGAAAGTGAGCAATACACAGGGGAATTATTTTATGAGATTTTAAGTAGAAAATTTACTACATTTGCACTCCATTTATCAAAAATCAATACAAATCCGATAAACTATTTATAAAATGGCAAAGACGAAGACTGACGAAATTTCTGTAGAGGAAAAGTTAAAAGCCTTGTTTGAATTGCAACAAGTAGATTCAAAGATTGATAAAATCAAAACTGTGAGAGGTGAATTACCTTTAGAAGTGAGAGATTTAGAAGATTTAGTTGCTGGTTTAGAAACCCGTATCACAAATTTAACGGAAGAATTAAAAACATTGGAGGAATCAATCACAGAAAAGAAAAATGTGATTAAAGATTCTCAGGCATTAATTAAAAAGTACGAAACACAGCAAGGCAAAGTGCGTAATAATCGTGAGTACGATGCTATCACTAAAGAAATTGAATTCCAAAACTTAGAAATTCAATTGGCTGAAAAACGTATCAAAGAATACAAAGCAAATATCATTTCTAAAAAAGAAGTGATTGACGCATCGGAAGAGGATTTTAAAGACAGACAAAAAGATTTGAAAATTAAAAAGAAAGAATTGGATGAAATTGTTGCTGAAACTGAAAAAGAAGAAACAGCATTGTTGAAAAAATCAAAAGCATCAGAAAGTATCATAGAAGAAAGATTATTAAATGCATACAAACGCTTGCGTTCAAATGTGATGAATGGTCTAGGGGTTGTAACAGTTGAGCGTGATGCTTGTGGAGGATGCTTTAACAAAATCCCACCTCAGCGTCATTTAGATATCAAAACACATAAAAAAGTAATTGTATGTGAGCATTGCGGAAGAATATTGGTAGATGCTGATATCCTTACTGGGAAAGTAAAAGCTTAATTATAAATTAAAATGTAAAAAGCCTCTCGAATATTCGGGAGGCTTTTTTTATGCCTCTTTATCTACCAAAATAAATGATTTTGGTAGATAAAATATTGTATTATATTTACTAGTATCAATTCTAAAATCCATCCCAATGAAATCAAAATTCTTATTATTTTCTGCACTGATATGCATAGGCATAGGAGCACTTGGTTTTTATTATCATAAAGCTTTGTGGGCTTTCGTAATTGTTGGCCCGATAGTGCTCTTGGGAATAAAAGACCTGATTCAAACAAAACATAGTTTGATTCGTAATTTTCCTGTTATAGGAAGAATGAGATGGTGGGCTGAATGGATGCGGCCGAAGGTGTATCAATATTTTATTGAGTCGGATACTGACGGAGCTCCGTATAATCGTTTGAGTAGAAATGTTATTTATCAACGTTCAAAAAAAGCAACCGATTCAACACCATTTGGAACCCAAGTAAATGTGTATGAAACAGGTTATGAATGGCTAAATCATTCCATTTCTCCTTTGCCCTTGGAAAAAGGAGAACACAATCCAAGAGTAATGGTGGGTGGCCCCGATTGCAAACAACCTTATTCGGCAAGTATTTTCAATGTTTCCGCTATGAGCTTTGGTTCTTTGAGTCAGAATGCAATAATGGCATTAAATGGCGGAGCAAAACTCGGAGGCTTTGCACATAATACGGGTGAAGGTGGATTGAGTCCCTATCATTTAGCGCCCGGAGGAGATATTATTTGGCAGATTGGAACCGGATATTTTGGTTGTAGAAATATAGACGGAACATTTAATCCAACAGCTTTTGCAGAACGTGCTGTTTTACCAAATGTAAAAATGATTGAGATAAAATTATCTCAAGGTGCAAAACCTGGTCATGGTGGGATTCTCCCTGCAGCAAAGGTTACAGATGAAATTGCAAAAATTCGTTTGGTGGAAAAAGGGAAAGATGTTTTGTCTCCTTCGTATCACAAAGCATTTGGAACACCTCTGGAATTATTAGCATTCATAAAACAATTGCGTGAATTAAGCGGAGGAAAACCGGTAGGATTTAAATTGTGTATCGGACAAAAAAGTCAGTTTATTGCCATTTGCAAAGCGATGATAAAAACCAATATTATGCCCGATTTTATTACGGTTGATGGAGGAGAAGGAGGAACGGGGGCTGCACCTTTAGAGTTTAGTAATTCGGTAGGAATGCCATTGCGAGAAGGGTTGGCTTTTGTGTATGATTCTTTAAATGGATTCGGATTAAAAAAGCATATTAAAATAATTGCTTCAGGAAAAGTACATACAGGTTTTGACTTGGTAAAAAACTTTTCATTGGGTGCAGATATGTGCAATGGCGCAAGAGCAATGATGTTAGCATTGGGTTGTATTCAAGCATTGGAGTGTAACACAAATACTTGTCCGACAGGAGTGGCAACACAAAATCCAAATTTGTATAAAGGATTAAATGTAGATCATAAAAAAGTTCGTGTTTCTAATTATCATCATGAAACGGTGAAAGCGGCAGTGGAATTAATGTCAGCAGCAGGAATTGAGCATCCCGATAATTTGCATCGCTCACATATTTACAGGAGAGTGAGTGCCAATCAAATTCAAACGTATGCCGAAATGTATCCTTATTTACTAAAAGGGTCATTGCTGGAATCGCCCTACCCACAGGGTTGGGAGCTGGATATTATGCATAGCAGTGAAGAAACATTTTCCAATAGTTTAAAATATTCATAAGAGAATCGTAAATTCTAAAAAATAAAAATCCCATCGACTACTCGATGGGATTTTTATTTTAAATATGAATTGATATTAGAATCTAACTCCTAATGATAACATAAAGCTAGAATTTTTATAACTATTTTCTACAATGGTAGCATTGGGTGTGTTATACAAGTAGTTAAATTCGGTGTATTTTGTAAGAACATATGCAAAGTCAATAAAAAAGTGATCTTGTCGGTATCCAATACCTGCTGTATAACTGCTCCGATTTGCACCTTTGTTTTCATTGTCTTTAAAAGGACTTCCATACAACGCATATCCCACTCGAATAGCGATTGGATCTAAACGAACTTCTCCGCCAACTCGTAAGTTCCCGGCTCCAGTATACTTCGAGCGTATAAGCGAATTTACATCGCTAAAAACATTTGGCGAAGAATGAAGTTGAGCGTAAGTATAATCGGTGTACTCATAGTCAACATTTAAAAGACCTATTTTTTTAATTACAAAACCAACACTGGCAATTGCTCTAAATGGAGTAGTCACTCGGTAGTCAAAAGAACCTTCGGGAGAAACAGTATCGTATTTAATTCCATTATCTAAATCCGATTTCATGCTGCTACTGTAATTATCTTTCAGGCTAAGTGTTGTTGGAGTATGAAGAGCAAGCCCAACTCTTAACCAGTCGTTCGGACGAATAATTGCACCAAGTTTTAGATTTACACCATTTCCGCTCGTAGCTAATTTTTGTCCGTAAGTAAATGATTTAAAATTTGCAATGGTGTCTTTTTCGTCTTCTTCTTCAAAAGTAGATTCTTCTTCATACCTTGCTCTAACAATTCCGAATGTACCTCCTAAATACAATTTGCTTTTATAATTTCCGCCAAAGCTAATAACAGTTTCTCCTGTTGACCCTTTTGTTTCTACCAATTTACGTTGTTTGATTCCATAATTTGGAACTACATGATTGTAGAGGTAAGTGCCATTCGTATCCGGGTTGATAAGATAAGCTTGCCATGCAAGGTCGGTAGAAAATCCGTCAAAATTACTGGGGCTATTTCCATTAGCATCTAAGACAAAAGCATCTAATAATGAACTGGATTTATTATCACTTTTAATATCCATGCGGTTATGAAAATTATTTGTTCTATTATATCCAAATCCAAAATTTATATTTTCCCATCCGCTAGTATTTTTATCGTTTATTAAATTCATACTGGCAACCAAACCAATGCTTCCTAAATTTAAATTTAATTTACTATCGCTGGAAGAAGTTGTATTGTAAACCGAAGAAGTAGTTTGAGAAAATACGGCAGGAGAAATAGATAATTCTGTTTTTTTGAAGATGGCAATTCCTGCAGGATTAAAACTAAGTGTAGAAATATCACCACCCAAAGCGCCCATAGAACCGGCCATAGAGGCAAAGCGTGCAGTTCCTCCAAACGTTATTTGAGAGTAACGCATGGCATCAATATCGTTTTGCGATTTGGCTGAGAACATCAACAACAAGCCTATTAGAGTTATTAAAATTTGTTTTTTCATTGCAATATTTTTAAGTTTTGAATCGTGTTTTTAATTTTCACATGTTGCATGTAAAAATTAAAAACACATTCATAATAAATTATCTTCTTGGAGGTTTTGTACCTGACGGAGTGCTAGAGCCATTTTTGCTACTAGGTGTAGAAGATGGAGTTGCACTAGGTTGTTCAATTTTTGGTGGATCATAATGCGGTGTTTCCACTCTTGGGCTTTCGTTACGAGGTTTCTCGTATTTTGGTTGCTCCACCGGTTTTTGCCTTTCAATAGGTTTTTCGTTGTATGCAGGCTTCTCATTGTAAACGGGCTTCTCGTTATAGACCGGTTTTTCGTTATAAGTTGGATTCGTACTAATAGGTTTTTGATAAGCAGGATTTTCGGTATGAGAAGGTTTGCTTTCATTTTCCGGTTTGTAGGCCGGATTTATTGGTGCTCCAATAGGAATTATGGTATGACTATTTCCTGTTGGTTTATAAGTTGCTGTAGTTGCAGCAGAAGCAACATAAACAGGTTTGATTCTTCCATAATCATCTTTCACAAAATTTTCAGGATTGGCTTTTGCTTCAGTTTCAAAATTTTCCATCATGCGTCCCGCATGGGTAGGTTGTGCAGTTTCTCTGCCATTTGAACCCATTGTTCCTCTAGGTCCGTAATAATAACTATTGTTATCAAAGCTGTTGAAGTAATTGTTGTTATACATTCCAGAATAATAACCATCCCAATATCCGTTGTTGTAACCAGCTCCGTAAGGGTTATAGCCATATCCATAACCGTAAGGATTGTATCCATAACCATAAGGGTCGTAACCATACCCATAAGGATTGTACCAAGGGTCGTAAGCCCATCCTTGGTTTCCGTACCAGTAATAGCTTGGATTGTAAGAGTAGGTCACATAACTTGGGCCCCAAAAATTGTATCCCATATAAACGCTACTTCCATAGTTGTAAGGGTTTCCTGAGTAATAATAAGAGTTGGTGTAATAGTTATCGTAATAACCATAACTACCGCAATTATTATGGAAACGTCTTAAGCGAACGGCATAAGCATCTTCATAATAATCATCATAATCAAATTCGGAATTGTCGTAATAGTTGTTGGTAGTATTATTTATGGTGGTTTCACCATTTCCGGAAGGGGTGTAATAATCGTCAGTTGTGGTTACCGAACGCTTGTTGTTTTGTGCTGCTATAGCTTCTTCCTCTGCTTGTTTTTTAGCTTCTTCTCTTTGAAGTGCTTCTTCTGCCAATCGCTTATCGTTATCGGCTGCTTTGTCGGCTGATGAATAATAAACATCATCACTATAAGCTCTAGATTGACCTCCATTGGGAGATTTGCAGGAAGCAAGCCCTATTAAAATGAATGCCAGAATGCTTAAATACGTTTTCATTTTTTACTATTTAATATGAAGGGGATGATTTTTAAATCTTTTTAAAATCGACAAAAGGTTTAATTTTCTATTTTTACGAATCCTTTAGTCAGTTATAAAATTACAAATACTATACCACAAAACAAAGATTATGAGCAAGGAGTTATCAACGCGAGAAGGAAATTATTCGGAATGGTACAATGAATTGGTTGTGAAAGCCGATTTGGCAGAGCATTCGGCAGTTAAAGGGTGTATGGTTATTAAACCTTACGGGTATGCAATTTGGGAAAAAATGCAACAAGCATTGGATAAAATGTTTAAAGACACAGACCATGTAAATGCTTATTTCCCTTTGTTTATACCAAAATCGTTCTTTAGTAAAGAAGCAAGTCATGTGGATGGTTTTGCGAAAGAGTGTGCTGTTGTAACGCATTATCGTTTGAAAACTGCTCCGGATGGAAGTGTAGTAGTAGATGAAACAGCTAAACTGGATGAAGAATTAATTGTTCGTCCGACTTCCGAGACCATTATTTGGAATACATATAGAGGCTGGATACAGTCGTATAGAGATTTACCGATTTTGGTAAATCAATGGGCAAATGTGGTGAGATGGGAAATGCGGACAAGGTTATTTTTAAGAACGACAGAGTTTTTGTGGCAGGAAGGGCATACGGCACATGCTACCATGGAAGAAGCGGTAATTGAGACAGAAAAGATGTTGGATGTTTATGCTGAGTTTGCTGAAAGTTGGATGGCTATGCCTGTTATTAAAGGAATTAAAACGGCAAATGAGCGATTTGCAGGTGCAGTAGAAACATATTGTATAGAATCGTTGATGCAGGATGGAAAAGCTTTGCAGGCAGGAACATCGCATTTTTTGGGACAAAATTTTGCAAAGGCATTCGATGTGAAATTTGCAAATAAAGAGGGGAAACAAGATTTTGTATGGGCAACATCATGGGGTGTTTCTACGCGTTTAATGGGGGCATTAATTATGTCGCACTCCGATGATAAAGGATTGGTGTTGCCTCCAAAATTGGCCCCTTTCCAAGTGGTAATTGTTCCTATTTACAAAGGAGAGGAGCAATTGGCTCAAATTAATGAAGTGGTAGGAAAGATGAAAAAAGCGATGGAAGCAAAAGGAATAAGCGTAAAATATGACAACAGGGATTCACAGCGTCCGGGCTGGAAGTTTGCGGAATATGAATTAAAAGGTGTTCCCGTGCGAATTGCTATAGGTGGAAGAGATTTGGAAAACGGGACAGTTGAGGTGGCCAGAAGAGATACGATGGAGAAAGAAACATTGCAGCAAGCAGATTTAGAAAATAAAATAGAACATTTATTACAACAGATTCAGGAAAACCTTTATCAGAAAGCCAAAGCAATGACAGAGGCAAAAACATATTCGGCTGACACCTACGCTGATTTTAAGCGTATTTTGGAGGAAACACCGGGATTTATTATGGCTCATTGGGATGGAACTCCTGAAACGGAGCAAAAAATTAAAGAAGAAACCAAAGCAACTATTCGTTGCATTCCATTTAATAGTAAGGCAGAAGAGGGGAAATGCATTTACAGTGGAAAGCCATCGAGTAAAAGAGTGGTTTTTGCGCGTGCTTATTAGACTACGAATTTTCACGAACCTGCCTGTCGGTAGACAGGTTACCAATCATGGAAAACATGGAAAAGAAAACGCCAAGAGAGCTGATATTAAAGACGCTCAAAGAAAAATCGAGCATGAAGCAAGATGTGTATGCATATACATTGACAGCGTTTTTAATTTTGAAAAAAACAGCAAAGGAAACAGCATCTGAGCTTTCTAAAGCAACTAAGGAAATAGATAAGAGGATAGTTATTGAATACAAGGAAAAAGGTGAGTTTGAGTTTGAGCTAAGAGTGGCGGGAGATTTACTCATTTTTGCAATGCATACCAATATTTTTGAGTTTGACAAAAATCATCAAGTTTGGAAGAGTTCCTATATCAAGGAAGACCACTTTCGCACGTTTTGCGGGATGATTAATATCTACAACTTTTTGAATGATTCTTTTAAATACAATAGAATTAACGATTTGGGATATGTGATAGGAAGGGTATTTGTGAATAAAGAGAACCATTATTTTGTAGAAGGGAAGAGACAACTGGGCTTTTTGTACAACGATTTTGTGCATGCAGTGTTAGACGAAAAAGCGATAAAAGCCGTACTGGAGTCCACCATTTTATATTGTTTGAACTTCGACCTGTATACCCCGCCATTTGATGCAATCAAGGAGATAAGTGTCCAAGATATGCAATCGGTAAGCGATAGCATGCAGGTGAAAACGGGAAAACGCTTAGGCTTTCGTTTTCAGGCAGATAATGACTCAATTGACTGATTTTTGTTGAAAGTGGCTGAAATATTTTGCAGAAATGGATTTTTCATTTACATTTGCAACCCGAAATTAAAGGGGAAGATTAATGGCCCGTTCGTCTAGGGGTTAGGACGCCAGGTTTTCATCCTGGTAAGAGGGGTTCGATTCCCCTACGGGCTACAAAGAACAAAAGATAAAAAATAAATATTTAAAAATCAAAAGGGAAGTAAAAACTGAACAATTGATGTAAAAAAAAGAAGATGGCAAATCACAAATCGAGTATCAAAAGAATCCGTTCTAACGATGCAAAAAGATTAAGAAATCGTTACCAAGCGAAAACAATGCGTAATGCAGTGAAGGAATTACGTGCTGACGAAAGTAAAAAATCGGCAACTGAAAAACTTCCGAAAGTTATTGCTATGGTAGATAAATTAGCGAAGAAAAATGTTATTCACAAAAATAAAGCAGCTAACTTAAAATCAAAGTTGACTAAAAAAATCAATTCGCTAAAAAAATAATAGTGTAAAAAATACTTAGGTTAATATAATAAATTGAGGCTCCGCAATTCTGCGGAGCCTTTTTTTATGTCAAATTTTTAAGAATACTTCGTTTAATTTTATTGGTTTTTTTTACTAGGTAGGTTTTTAACACATAGAGACATAGTTCAAAAAAGTATGCACAAGGGGAGAGTAGACAAGGATAAGTAAATTATGGAAGAAAATAAATTAGGAATAAAGGCCTGGGCAGAAGAAGATCGTCCAAGAGAAAAACTGGTTGAGAAAGGGCGTCATGTATTAACAGAAGCTGAATTGATAGCTATTTTGATAGGCTCCGGTAGCAGAAACGAAACAGCAGTAGAATTATCGAAACGTATACTTGCAAGCGTTGGGAATAATTTACACGACTTAGGAAAATTAACCATCAAAGACTTGGTGGTATTTAAAGGAATAGGAGAAGCGAAAGCAATTAGCATTATGGCGGCAATGGAATTGGGGAGAAGAAGAAAAGAAACGACCACTATCAAAAGAGATAAAATTACTTCCAGTAAAGATGTTTATGATATCCTACATCCCTTGATGTTAGATTTGCCTCACGAAGAATTTTGGCTACTTGTTTTGAATCGTGCAAATTTTGTTATCAAAAAAGAATTGATTTCTCGTGGAGGTATTGCAGGCACTGTGGTAGATACAAAAATTATTTTTAAAATAGCCATAGAAAATTATGCAAGTTCAATCATTGTTTGTCATAATCATCCTTCCGGAAATTTAAAACCCAGTGAAGCGGATATAAAAATTACCAAGACTATAAAAGAAGCGGGAAAGTTGATGGAAATTCCATTACTCGATCATATTATTCTCACCGAAAATGGTTTTTATAGCTTTGCAGATGAAGGAATGATGTAATTAAGGAGCCGTATTTAAATTGGCTTCATCCACCTTTTTCAAAATAAGTTTAAATTCTTCCGTTTCTTTTATTTTGGAAAAAATAACATCATTTTGTAATCTAGTAATATCTTTAAATCCATTTTTAACAGCTGCATTTAATTCGGTAATGGTTTCTTTGTCGTTTCCTTCCATTGCAGAAATAGTAGCACTTAAATAATGGGCTTCATTATTTGTTGGGTCAACAATTAAATAAATTTGACTAAACATTTTAGAAGCAATTACGTTGTTTTGTTGCAAAGTGTTTGTGGTTTGCATATAGGCAACCAAACTCAAATAATCTAGTATTCGTTTATACATTAATGCCTCATCATTTTTTTCTGATTTTATTTTTTTGCCAATAGAAGCGGCCTCTTGTCGCCACCAGTCAACATTTTTAGTTTGAAAGGCTTCGCCATAAAATGCTTTTAATTCTTCTTCTTGTCGCCATATTTTTTCTTCCGCTTTTAAATGTTTATCAATTTCAGCGTTTTCCTTTAGTGGTTTATAAATGTTATAATATTCAGTTAAGTCGGTTAATCCATCAAAAAAGTTAATGGTTCTTCTTACTAGGTTATACACATCAACAATTTTGTTGTTTTGTTGTGCTTTTTTAATTTGATTGGAATAAGATACGATAGCCGATTTTACAAATTCATCCCTTTTTAATTTGCTGTCTTTACGCATAGCTCCAAGTTCGGTCCATAAAAAAGCTTCATTCATTACTTCTTCTTTTGGCCATTCGTGCTTTCCATCAAATTCGATGAAGGCATGTTTTATTGTTGTTCCAGCCAATTCCACCATGTCGTACTTTCGCATTTCGATGTAATTGAAATCCTGATTTCCACAAATACCTAAAAAAGTATAATTATTTCTTGGGTCTTTGCTATTTGCAGCGGGTGAAGCAGCACCACAACAAATTGTTCCTGCAATGGCACCATTGGTAATGCATAAGCCATTTGCTACTCGAGCACCGCCAGAAAAGCCTAAAACATAAACGCGACTAGCATTGATTGCTATGCGCTGTTGTGAGTCGGAAAATAAATTAGTTGCAATTTTTTGTGTTTCTTCCCAAGACGTTCCGTTTTTTGAATTGTTGGAACCAATAAGGATATAGCCATATTTTTCCGCTAAATTTTTATACATAGAAACGGGTAGTTTACCTGTACCGTGCGCATCAAAAATATAAATCACAGGGAATGTTTTATCTGCAGCGTAAGTGGAAGGAAGATACATTGCATAGGATTGCGAAGCATCATTTAAGGTATTTACATTTTCGATGATTTTCCCTTTTTCAAAATTTTCTTTTGCAGGAATGGAGTCTTTTGTTTCTTTGGCTGATTCTTTCTGTTTAGGGTCTGATGAGCAAGCGAATATTGAAAAAGTAAACAAAAACGGTAAAATATACTTAAGTGTTTTCATGTTTTAATTTTTGGTTGATAGTTCTTTTTTCTTTCCAATTCCCCAACAAAGTTTCAATCCAATTTCTTTGAAAGCTGTAAATATTTGCTTGTTAATGTGATAATATTCTGTTGAATGATATGCAGGAAAATTACCATTGTTATAAGTTATGTCTTCAATAATGACATTAGAATAGCTAATTCCTGGCATTATGGAAATATATGGGTTAAAATAAAAATGTTTCCATCTTTTACCTTTGATATCAGCATCGTAAGTTAATTTAATACAATAAATTTTAGAGGTTTCTGATTGATTGCAGAATACATTCATATTTTCACCTTCTCTTAATTCATATAAAGTAAAAGACTTATTAAAATTGGAATATCTATAATAAAAACCTACTCCAATATGATTTATAAATCTAATTCCTTTATTCATAGAATATTTTGCTTCAAAATATCCATCATAACCTTTTGCTGGTCCATTACCTAAATAGTAGTAGGGATTTGTAGATTGATAAATATATATATTATTGTAAATTCTTCTTCCGTTCCAAAATGCACCGAATCCTGTTTCAACAGATGTTTTATCGTTCAAAAAGACCTCAAATGCAATTCTTGGTCTTACTTGAATCCCCTTTATTACGTCAATTTTTATTGATGCTTTGAATGTATTTAATTTTATTGCATCCGAAAAATCGATTGGTTCCTTGTATTTTTTTGATGAACCTACTCTGTTGCTGAATTCTGCTTTCTTCTTTTTACGGTTTTCATTTTGTTGGGAATGAACAACAGAAACTGAAAAAAAGAATAATAATAAACAGATAGCTATTCTATTAATCATTAGAATAAAATTTAAACAATTTTATAATTTCGATGTTCACCAATTTTCCATCCAAATTTTTTTTCGATGAACATTAAGAGTTTTACTTTTAGGGATAATTTTTTTTG
>JAHEYB010000062.1:0-11377 GCA_023251805.1 Bacteroidota bacterium
GTTAGCTTCACATCTCAAATAACATCCAGCATTAAAAAGGTATGAAGTTCCGAAAAAATAATCCTGCCTGCCGGCAGGCAGGTTGGTTTTTCATTCCAGATAATCAAAAAGTAATTTTTATGCAAGTAATTTTTTTAGGTAGACAGATTAGAAATCAAACTGAATTTTTCACAATTAGTAAATTTGATATTCCAGCCCACCACACATAGCAGTCGTCTTAGCGTCATACCAGTTTTTTGCTTCGTCCACCTAGGCTGAAGCTTCGGTGGTCGCAGTTAGATAAAAATGAATTATATTTGAAATGCCGCTTCGTAAAATAGTTCTAAATAAAATTTCGAACCTATACCAGTGCGCCAACTCTTCCGTTATTGACATAAAATAGTTATTTTAAACATTGAAAAATATGAAGAAAGATATTTTAATTGCAGGTGCGGGTCCATCGGGTTTAGCTACTGCTATTTTCTTGACAGAATTAGGTTACCATCCTAGAATCATTGATAAAAAAGATCGTATCAGTGAAAAATCCAAAGCACTTGCTGTGAATCCAAGAACGCTTTCTATTTTAGAAAAGTTTAAACTTTCGGAGCGATTTCTTGCAAATGGAACGAGAATGCTTGGAATGTCCATCTGGAAAGGTGATACATTGGTTTTTAGAAATGATTTTTCGAAAATAAAGCACAAATATCCTTTCATGTTGCTTCAAACACAAAAAGAAACAGAAGAAATACTAAGAGATGAAGCTCTGAAAAGAAAAATAAAAATTGAGTACTCCACCGAATTAACATCTTGCAAACTGGTTGGCAGCACTTATATATCCGAGATAAGTGGTCAAACAAAAGAACAATTTTCATCTGATTATGTAATTGGTGCAGATGGCGGCCATAGCATAATAAGAAAACAATTTGGTATTGAATCGCACGGTTTTCGCTATAACGAGAAATGGGAACTTTATGATGTGGAACTGGAAATGGATTTAAATCCGAATGAGGCACACATAAGAGGTTTCAAGGAGGGCGGCATGATTCTTATTCGCATCAAAGATAATTTATGGAGAGTTGCAGGCAACATGAAAGGATTATTAAATTATCTTCCTGCAAACACTAAAATAGGAAAAATTACTTGGGAGGCAGAATTTAATATCACACATGTGGTAGCGAAATCTCTTACTAAACAAAATGTAGTTTTAATTGGAGATGCTGCTCATTTGCATTCGCCTGTTGGCGGACGCGGAATGAATTTAGGAATTGAAGACGCATACATTACCAGCACATTAATTTCCATGGACCGCTTAAACGAATATAATCAAATAAGAAGGTCTTATCTGAAACAAACCGTGGGAAGAATTAACACAATGACACAAATGATGACGGGACATTCTTTTGTCTCCCGTTTTTTAAGAGGAAATATGAATGTATTTAAACCAATCATCCCTTTGGGTGCATCCACGCTTAGAAATTTTGCTTTGGCACAGGACCAAGTACTTTGGACTCCAAAATAGTATTTAAAAAAGTGATAATCCCTTTCACGTAAACAGGTTTTGCTTTAGTGTGAGGCATGATAATGGAAACACTCGCTTACAGTCAAGTTTGTGCAATAAACAAATGCTAGGACTAAGTTGGTAGCGTAAAAAAATGATTCAACAAAACGAAATACTGCTAAGTGATAATTGGTGGGGCAATTGGCTTCTTACCGCGATTTTGCTATTTAGTGCTTCGCCTTTTGTTGTTTTTGCATTCAAAGGCTTTCGAAATATGATTAAGCGTGGGAATTTCTTCGCTATTTTACTCATTGTTCCCATAGCTTTGTTATTGGATTATATTTTTGTTTCGCTTTCCTTTCCGTCTAATCTTTTTGTAATTGCGGGTATTCTTTTTTTGGCAACCCTAGCTAAAGTGCACGAAAGGATAAAGGAAGAATATACAACCACTTTATTAAGCCTAGCTTTTGCTTTGGGATTTATGTATTTTCCTTTCATTCGTCAAGGAAAAATTATTTGTTCGATTGAGCTTATCAATGAACAAACTATTACTTTGAACAACATATACGGAAATGCAATTGATAGCTTTGATCTTTTAGCAATGGATAGTGTTACTTCAGATAAAACATTTGTACATGGAAGAACCGGAGGACCCCATGCAAGGTATGAATTGAATCTTTTTGCAAAAGGGAAAAAATATACTTCAGCAAAATTTGAGTACAACGAAATTAATGGAGCTTACACAAGGATACTAGATTTAATAGCTTCTAAAGGGCTACATATTGAAGGGCGATGGCATTTATTTCTAGTATCAAAAAACAATACTGCTGCACATGCCTTTCGTTCAGGAGCACCTGTTTGTCATATTGATGATTTGAACTATCAGGAAGATCTTAGTTTGAATGAAAAAGGCGAGATAGAAACAGATTGCGTTATGTTGTCTCCTTTGAATGCAACAATGAAAGGAACCTATCATTTGACTGAGGATAAGAAACGCATTTCAATTAACTATACGGATTCGGTTGTTTTTTACAGGCATTATTTTCCCTTGTCTACTCCTTTAAACATTGAATGGTTTATTGAAAAATTAGGCAACGATGAAATGATTGTTTCGGAAAAAAGAGATTCTGCTCTATTTGAGTTTAGATTTTACAGGCTGAAAAAGAAGAAACGGAAGTAATTCAAATTTTTCAAGTTCTAAAACTTGCTTGCTTAAAACGGTTTAAGAAATTTGATTGTTAAGAACATCCTCCATTAAAATGGTATGAAGGTTGGAAAAAATAGGTTGACTTTTCGTTCCAGATAATCAAAAGATAATTTATTTGCAAATTCGTAAAATACTGGTTACCTTTTGTGCTCAGACTCAAAAATGAATTGATTTTAATGAATGCAAATAAATGGGTCAAGTGTGACATTTAGCAAAGCAATGAAAAAAATCTTATTTCTATTAGTACAAAGTTTTTGCGTTTTTATTTTTTGCGCTGGTCAATCATTTGCACAGCAATCAACTGTTGATTCTCTTTTCAATGTTCTGAAAACACCCAATGACGACACTTCTAAAGTGCGTACACTGAATTTACTTTCAGGTGAACTTATAAATATAGGAGATTTCGACCGAGCTCTGAGTACAGCTAACTCAGCAATTGCGCTTATCCAAAATCAAAACAATAGTGACAAAGCTGCTGTGTTGTGGGATAAAAGGGCAACATCCGGTATTTACAACATGATTGGCATTATTTATTGGTACAAAGGAGATTATAATAAGGCGCTCGAATTTTATTATAAAGCTTTGAAAATACGTGAAGCCTTGAATGATAAAAAAGGCATGGCTGCTTCATATAATAATATTGGAAACATTCATCATGGTAATGGCGAATTTGATAAGGCACTTGAATTGTATTTCAAAGGATTAAGAATTTTTGAGGAGATGGACGACAAGCAAAGAATGACCTATTCCTACAATAATATCGGAATCATTTATTCTTATAAAGGTGAAATTGATAAAGCGCTGGAATTTTATTTCAAAGCACTAAAAATTAGAGAGGAGCTTGGCGATAAAAAAGGAATGTCCGACTCCTATCACAGCATAGGAATTGTTTACGATAGAAGTGATGACAATGAAAAATCACTTGTTTTTTTATCTAAATCTCTAAAGCTAAGAATAGAGTTAGATGACAAGCAAGGTGTAGCAACTTCTTACATAAGTATTGGGAATGTATATATGAAACAAAAAAAATTTGTTGAAGGGAAACAACAGCTCTTGAATAGTTTAACCATTGCAAAAAAAATCGGCTATAAAGAAGGAATAAAAGAAGCATATAGTTCGCTTTCAGCTTGCGATTCTTCCTTGGGTAATTTTAGAAGTGCATACGAATACCATAAATTATATTCCTTTTACAAGGACAGCATTTTTAATGCCGAAAGCAATAAAAGTATGGCCGAGATGCAAACGAAATATGATTCGGAAAAGAAAGATAAGGAATTGATTCAGAAAGATGCGGAGCTTACAAAACAAAATGTGGAAAGCGAAAAGCGTGTTACGGAGCGCAATGCATTTATTGTTGGTTTTTTATTGATGTTAGCATTGGTGTTTTTTATTTTTAGAAGCTACCGACAAAAGCAGGTAGCAAACGTGGAAATTTCAAAACAAAAAGCAATTGTTGATGCAAAACAAAAGGAAATACTTGACAGTTTTCATTACGCAGAAAGGATTCAAAAAAGTTTGCTCACATCGGAAAGATATATTGAAAAAAATATGAGCAGATTGAAAAATAAAAAATAAAATTTCACATGAAAATAAAATTAATTTTATTTTTTGCATTGTGTGGTTTAAGTTTCTCAACTAATGCTTTCGCACAAATTAGTCCCGCAACTAATTTTATTGCGGTTGACATTAACATGCCACAAAATACTAGCTTCAATTACGATTCTTGTTTTGCGATTGGAACAAATTTAGGAATGAGTAGAGTAGGTCTTTTTCAAAACTGGACAAATATTGAAACCGCTCCCACAATTTATAACCTTGCTATTTTTGACATTGCAAATGCGTATTATCCAGCGCACAGCATGCCCATCGATTTAACAATCGCTCCGATTTCAACTAATAATTTAGAAGTTCCTTCTGATTTAACAAGTACCGCGTTTGATAGTCCAGCAATGATCAATCGTTTTAAAATTTTATTGGATAGTATTAAAATTCACATTCCGAGTGTTACACTTTCATCCTTGGTGATTGGTTCGGAGCACGATGTTTATTTTGGTTCTAATGCAACACAATGGGCACAATATACTGTATTTTACGATTCTGTTTCTGCACATGCAAAAATCCTTTGGCCGGGATTGAAAGTTGCAACTGAGCTCACTTTTCCTGGAATTGTCAATTACAATTCATTCGCTCAAACATTAAATACGAATAGCGATTATATTGGTGTATCCTATTATCCACTCAATACCAATTTTACTGTAATGCCTGTTTCTGTTGTTCCTACCGACTTTGCTACATTGGCAGGTTTATATTTAGTGAAACCGATTTGTTTTTATCAATATGGTTATCCTTCCAGCACTTCATGTAACAGTTCGGAAACACAACAAGCACAATTTATCACAGAAACATTTACTGCTTGGGATGCACATGCAGCAAATATTAAAATGATTGATTTTACCTGGTTACACGATTTGGATACTGCTCTTGTAAATTATTATGGCACTTATTATGGAATTAGCGATACTGTATTTTTAGAATATTTACATACACTTGGTTTTCGCACTTGGAACGGTAGCGGAACAGATAAAATGGCGCTGAATGAATTGCGTTGTCAGGCAAAACTGCGAGGCTATAATGCTTTGCCTATTTGTTTTGTTAATGTTGAAGAGTTAAATGAAGAAAATTCGTTTTCTGTTTCCCCGAATCCGGCACAAGATTATTTTATGTTGCATTCTGATTTTCCTTTTGTAAATGCCGAGGTAAAAATATTCAATGTTTTAGGACAATGTAAAAAAGCGATTTCAACTATCAATGGACAAAATTGGAAAATGGATGTGGCTGATTTGCCGATAGGAATTTATTTAGTTACGATTAAAAATGAAAATTTCATTCTTAGTAAAAAAATTGTAATTAACAGATAGATGAACAAAGAACAATTTTCAACCATTGATGATTATATTGCATTGCAACGTCAGGAAGTGAGAGCAACTTTGGAAGAGTTTCGCTATCTCATTCAGAAAGCGGTACCCAAAGCAGAACAAGTGATTAGCTATCAAATGCCGGCTTTCAAATTTCACGGTATGTTAGCTTATTTCGCAGTATATAAAAATCATTACGGATTATATGTTCCAAGAGTTATACATGAATTTAAAAAAGAGTTGACATCTTATAAATGGTCGAAAGCAACCATTCAATTTCCTATTGATAAACCCATTCCTAAAAAATTAATTACTGCAATAATTAAACGAGCTGTTCAATTAAATTTGGAAAACAAATTGTTGAAAGAGGAGGCTAAGGCCAAGAAAAAGAAAAAATAAAAACCCACACCAAAAATTCGGGGTGGGTTTTTCAATCTTAGGGACGTTGTTTATAAAATTTGATTCTCAATTTTGGAAACCACTATTTCTTTTTCATTAATTCGATAACGGCATTGTTCACATTAAGAAATCCGCCAGAAATACACATTTCAGAAATTTTTCTACTAACAGGTTTCATTTTCTTTCTCAAACCTTTTGGTTTTTTTAGTCCGGGTACATTTACTTTTCCGCTATAAGGAACAACTGTTTTCATTAAAACTGCTCTAACTTCTTCTGCTTTTAGCTCCGGAAAATAACCTCTAATAATAGCCGCTGCACCTGCAGTACTTGGTGATGCCATACTTGTTCCCGAAAAAGTATCGTACTTGCTATCGGGGATAGATGAATACACATCCACTCCGGGTGCAAATAAATCTACTTTTTTTAGTCCGTAATTTGAAAAGCCACCAATTATTTTTTCTCCTTTTTTACATCCGCTTGCCCCAATTTGCATCCAGTTACTTGCAATTTCGCCACTTAGTAATTCTCTTGTAGGAAAAGACAATTCTACATCTGCATCTTTTGATTCGTTTCCGGCAGCATGTATCATTAACACATCTTTTGATTGTGCATATTTTACAGCATCGTCCACCAATTTTTTTTCGGGAGAATAATATTTACCAAAACTCATATTTATAATTGTTGCGCCATTGTCAACCGCATAATAAATAGAATTTGCAATGTCTTTGTCGCGCTCATCACCATTTGGCACGCAACGTACAATCATAATTTTTACATTGTTTGCAATTCCTTCAATTCCTAATTTGTTGCCACGAGTAGCAGCAATAATTCCTGCAACGTGTGTTCCATGTCTTGCATCGGGCCCTTGCACATGATTGTTTCCATAATATTTTTCGGTAGGATTGTTCGCGTCATCACCCACTAAATAAGCACGCAATGAATCAGAGTCCAATTTGCCGTATGTTACCATTGGTTCGAAATGTTCGATGCCATCTTTTAATTCACTTTCAATTTCTTCGGGCTTCAATCCTAAAGTAAATGCCAATTTCAAATTTTTTGTAAGTGCTTTCTCCATTTCATTTTCCGGAGTATAGTTTTGAAATGCAGCTTTATTTAAAACACCATTGTTTTGTTTTTTTACTTTTTGAATGTACCCATCCACCATTTGAATGTTTGCCAATTGGCGCTCCGAAGATTTTAATTCGGCAGTAAATTTTTCATCTAACTTTTTATATTCCTGATAAGCTTTTAAATCATCTCCTGATAAAGTAGCTTCATCTACATTTTTATATTTTTTTCTTCCTCTTTGAACTATTCGAGCCAATTCACTTGCTTCATTATTGATGTCTCCATTTTTCCCACCAATAAAACTCCAACCATTTACATCATCAATGTATCCGTTTTTATCATCATCAATTCCGTTATCGGCAATTTCATCTTCGTTTTTCCAAATCACCTCTTTTAAATCTTCATGATTAGGGTCAACACCACTATCTATTACAGCAACAATTACCATTTTAGATGTTTTACCTGTTAAAGTTTTGTAAGCTTCTTCGGAGCCAACACCATAAGCCTTGTCTTTTTTAGGGTCAAGTGTTTGCCAGTTATCCGGATTTTTTTTCTGAGCAAAAGCTGCAGAAGCAATAAATATACTAACCGAAAAGAGTAGTTGTTTCATAGATTAAAATAGCTAAATTGATACTACGAAAATATGGATAAATCCTTAATTTTTACTGATTTCTTCTAGGAAAGATGGCAGATACTATATGAGTGGTTGGAAGAGGGGATGAATGGGTAGATAGGAACGCGGACCTGCCGGCAGGTCCGCGTTCCTAATTTAGCTGAATTAACAGAACTCCTCAAAAGCCATTTTCAAATTGTCGGCAATCATTTGTGCGTTGCGACCTTCAATGTGATGACGTTCTACAAAATGAACCAATTTACCATCTTTGAACAAGGCAATAGCCGGTGATGATGGAGGATACGGAGCAAAATGCTTACGCGCTTCTGCTACTGCTTCGGTATCAAATCCTGCAAAAACAGTGGTAATTTTATTCGGACGCTTTGTTCCGTTTAAGGATAATTTTACACCCGGACGAGCAGCTCCGGCAGCACAACCGCATACCGAGTTTACAACTACTAAAGTGGTTCCCGCACTATTTATTGCTGCATTTACAGCATCGGGGTTTGTTAAATCTTCAAAGCCAACAGCAGTAAGCTCTGCTTTCATTGGCGACACAATACTTTCTGGATACATGGTATTTAAATTAAGTTTATTTATGCTGATTTTATGGTGCAAATTTACGAAATAACCATCAAAAACAGAACATTTTTATCTTTATATGAACCTATCATTCAAATGAATATATTTGTTCCTCAAAATCCCACTAAAATGAAGATAAAAGTCGCAATACTTGCTGTAGTGCTTGTAATTACCGGAATTAGTAATTCCATAGCTCAAACCAAACTAGTTGAAAAAGTGACCCGAAAAGGTTCCGAATTAGTTATTTCTTATGAGAAATATAAACTGGCAAACGGTTTAACAGTATTGGTGCACGAAGACCATTCCGACCCAATCGTATATGTGGATGTAACTTATCACGTTGGTTCCGCTCGCGAACAAGATGGTCGCTCCGGATTTGCGCATTTTTTTGAGCACATGATGTTCCAGGGTTCGGAACATGTTGGCGATGAACAACATTTTAAAATTGTAAGTGAAGCAGGTGGAACGTTAAACGGAACAACCAATTTGGATAGAACAAATTATTTTGAAGTATTACCTGCAAATCAATTAGAAGTAGCATTGTGGTTGGAATCCGATAGAATGGGATTTTTATTGGATTCGGTAACGCAGAAAAAATTTGAAGTGCAGCGTTCAACAGTAAAAAATGAGCGAGGACAAAATTATGATAATCGTCCTTACGGTTTAGCGGGAGAAAAATCATCGGCTGCAATGTATCCAACTTCTCATCCCTATTCTTGGTTGACGATTGGGTATATCGAAGATTTGAATCGTGTAGATGTAAACGATTTAAAAAAATTCTTCATGCGTTGGTATGGTCCCAACAATGCAACACTAACCGTTTGTGGAGATGTTAGTCCGGCTGAAGTTGTAAAGCTGGCAGAAAAATATTTTGGCCCAATTGTTCCCGGTCCCGAGGTAAAAGCACAAATTTTTCCTGCAGTTGTTTTAGACAAAGACCGTTACATTTCTTATGAAGATAATATTCGTTCACCCATGTTGGATATTTCTTTTCCAACAGTTGCATCGCGTTCGGCTGATGAAGCACCACTGGATATTTTAGCAGAAGTTATGTCGGGAAGCAAATCTTCCATTTTTTATCAAAATTTTGTGAAGTCGCAAATGGCTTTGGCTGCTAGTGCATCGCATCCAACTGCTGAGCTTGCAGGAACGTTTGATATTACCATTCGTACTTTTCCTGATAAGTCATTAGCACAAATGGATTCATTGGTGCGTTATTCATTAGCAGAATTTGAAAAGAAAGGTGTAACAGATGAAGACATACTAAAATTCAAAGCAGGTTTTGAAGTTCAAATGATTAATTCATTATCAAGTGTGCAAGGGAAAGGCTCGCTGTTGGCTTCAAATGAAACATTCACCGGAAATCCTAATTTCATAACAAAAGAAATTGAGCGCTATAATAAAGTAACTAAGGAAGATGTGATGCGTGTTTATAATACATACATCAAAAATAAATTTGCGGTTGTTTTAAGTGTTGTTCCGAAAGGAAAATCAAACCTCGTAGCAAAAGCAGATAATTATGTTCCGCCAATGCGAAATGTAAATGCTCCGGAGGCTGCAGAATATAAAAATTTGGTTTATAAAAAAGCGAAAGACAATTTTGACAGAAGTAAAAAACCTACAGCAGGACCAAATCCTGTTGTGAAAGCTCCGAATTATTGGAAACAAAATTTTGATAACGGATTAAAAATTATCGGAGCAAAAAGTGATGAAGTACCAAGTACTACAATACAATTAAATGTTGAAGCAGGACATAGGTATGAGCCAAAAGCGCAGGCAGGAATTTCAATGTTGCTTACTAGTATGATGAACGAGTCGACCACGAAACACAGCGCAGAAGAGATTGGTGAGATGCTAGATAAATTAGGAAGTAGTGTAAGTATTAATAATAATGGGCAAGACATAGTTGTATATGTTTCTACTTTAACAAAAAACATAGATGCTACTTTAGCGATTGCAGAAGAAATGTTGTTTCAACCAAAATTTGACAAAGAAGAATTTGAAAGAATTAAAAAACAACGCATCGAAGCAATTGCAAATCAAGTTACACAAGCTACAACGGTGGCAAACAATGTGTATGCAAAATTGTTATATGGAAACAATCATATTATGAGTGTTCCTGCAATGGGGACAAAAGAAACTGTAAGTGCTATTACATTGGAAGATGTAATAAAATATTACAAAGATTATTTTTCACCAAATATTGCTTCTGCCGTAATTGTTGGAGACATTGATCAAGCAACAGCCATTGCAAAATTAGCATTCTTAAAAAAGTGGTCTGGCCCTACAGTGTTAAAAGGAATGGAACCGTCTTTGCCAATAGTTGATAAAACAAAAATTTATTTTGTGAATAAGGACAAAGCTCCTCAATCAGAAATTCGTATTGGTTTTATGTCGATGCCCTATGATGCAACAGGTGAATATTACAAATCGGGGATTATGAATTTTACATTGGGTGGAGCATTTAACAGTCGTATTAATTTAAATTTACGTGAAGCTCACGGTTTTACTTATGGTGCCCGTTCAGGTTTTTCAGGAAACCAATTTGTTGGTCCGTTTACTGCCAGTGCCGGAGTTCGTGGGGATGCAACAGATAGCTCGGTTGTTGAATTTATGAAAGAAATAAAATTGTTTGCAGATAAAGGAGTGAGTGCAGAAGAATTATCATTTACAAAAAATTCGATGGGACAAAATGAAGCATTAAAATATGAAACAGCCATGCAAAAGGCAGGTTTTGTTAAACGTATTTTGGATTACAATTTAGAAAAAACGTATACAGATAAGCAAAATGAAATTTTAAAAGCAATTACAAAAGAAGAAATAAATTCACTTGCTAAAAAACAATTGCAATATGATAAGATGGCAATTTTGGTGGTAGGTGATAAATCGAAGGTGTTTTTACCATTGACAAAACTTGGTTATGAAGTGATAGAGTTGGATACGGATGGAAATGTGATAAAAGGTGTGGATGTAAAAAAGAATGTGTATAACTCAGAAGACCGACCAACAGGGACAAATGGGCACAATGATCAAAATGGCACTGTGATTCCACCGCCACGAAATGCGGAAAATCCGAGGTAAGAAGTGTATCATTTGGAGCCTGTCGAGAAATCAAG
>JAHEYB010000062.1:11477-14457 GCA_023251805.1 Bacteroidota bacterium
GCTGCACTTTCATCGGCTAGAATGCCTGACAGGACTTGCGTTTTTGGATGAAGTAATGAGTTGGTGATAAGATTAAATCCACGTTTGGTATCCGCAGCGCCATAAACAATTTTCCCCAGTTGCGCCCAGGAAATAGCTCCTGCGCACATTACACAAGGTTCAAGAGTTACATACAAGGTACATTCGTTTAAGTATTTCCCATTTAAAAAGTTGGCAGCAGAAGTGATGGCTTGCATTTCGGCATGGGCGGTAACATCGTTTAACCGTTCGGTTAAATTGTGTGCACGTGCAATAATTTTGTTCTGGCAAACCACAATAGCTCCAACAGGCACTTCATTGGCATCAAAAGCCTTTTGAGCCTCTTTCAAGGCTTCTTTCATAAACGACTCATCACTAAAAACGGTTAATTCCATGTGCTAAAGATAATGCTCCTTTCCTTAAATTTTAGACTCAAACCAATCTTTATTTTTAGTAATTTCGCTACAGAATTGGAAAAATCTCCCCGAAGGGGTCCTTCGGACAAATTCTACAAATCTACAAATCAACAATTTTTTATATGTTACGATCACACACTTGCGGAGAACTTCGCATTTCAAATGTAGGGCAAACAGTTACCATCAGTGGATGGGTACAAGGCGTTAGAGATAAAGGCTCATTGCTTTGGATTGATTTGCGCGACAGATATGGAATAACTCAAATTACGATTGAAACCGATAAAGCTTCTAAAGAATTGGTAGATGTGGCGCGTTCCTTGGGTCGCGAATTTGTGATAAGTGTTACTGGCATTGTTGCAGAGCGGTATTCCAAATCCGATAAATTACCAACAGGAGATATTGAAATTACTTCTGATAAAATTACTATTCTAAATTCGGCTCTTGTGCCTCCTTTTACCATTGAGGATGAAACAGATGGTGGCGATGATATCCGAATGAAATATCGTTACCTGGATTTGAGAAGAAATGCGGTGCGTAAAAATTTAGAACTGCGCCATCGCATCGCAATTGAAACGCGTAACTATTTAGATAAATTAAATTTTCTAGAAGTTGAAACACCTGTTTTAATTAAATCAACTCCTGAAGGAGCACGCGATTTTGTGGTGCCTTCACGCATGAATCAAGGTGAATTTTATGCTTTGCCTCAATCGCCACAAACTTTCAAACAATTATTGATGGTGGGTGGTTTTGATAGATATTATCAAATTGTAAAATGTTTCAGAGATGAAGATTTGCGTGCCGACCGCCAACCTGAATTTACTCAAATAGATTGTGAAATGTCATTTGTGGAGCAGGAAGATATTTTAAATACGTTTGAAGGAATGATACGTCATTTATTTAAGAGTGTAAAAGGAATTGATATTCCTACACTTTCGAGAATGACCTATGCCGATGCAATGAAATTTTATGGAAACGATAAGCCGGATATTCGCTTCGAAATGAAATTTGTTGAATTGAATGAGGTGGTGAAAGGAAAGGAATTTAAAGTATTTAATGATGCAGAATTAGTAGTAGGAATTTGTGCGAAAGGTGCAGCAGAATATACACGCAAACAATTGGATGAATTAACAGAATTTGTTAAACGTCCGCAAATTGGTGCAACCGGTTTGATATATGCTCGTTTTAATGCAGATGGAACAATCAAATCATCGGTAGATAAATTTTATAACGAAGAAGACTTAAAAAAATGGGCTGTTGCATTTGATGCACAACCAGGAGATTTAATGATGTTAATTGCCGGAGAAACAAACAAAGCTCGCAAAGCATTATCGGAGTTACGTTTGGAAATGGGAACGCGTTTAGGCTTGAGAGATAAAAATACATTTGCTTGTCATTGGGTAATTGATTTCCCTTTGTTGGAATTTTCAGAAGAAGTAGATTCGACTTCTATTGGAGAAAAGGGTGGTCGCTGGCATGCCAAGCATCATCCGTTTACTTCACCTAAACCCGAAGATATTGAACTCTTGGAATCAAATCCGGGTGCTGTACGAGCAAATGCATACGACTTGGTGATTAATGGTGTAGAAATAGGCGGTGGCTCCATCCGTATCCACGATAAAAATTTACAAGCAAAAATGTTCAGCTTGTTAGGATTTAGCAAAGAGGATGCACAAGCACAGTTCGGTTTCCTTATGAATGCATTTGAGTTTGGAGCGCCTCCACATGGTGGACTTGCCTTTGGGTTCGATCGTTTGTGTTCTTTATTTGGTGGTGCTGATGGGATACGTGATTTTATTGCATTTCCAAAAAATAATTCCGGACGGGATCCAATGATTAATTCTCCATCAGCAATTGCTCAGGCACAATTGGATGAGTTGATGATTCAATTGAAGAAATAAATAGGAATAGTATTTAAATATAAAAGCTCAATCGAATATTCGAGGAAACTTTTTTTATCCCAGTATACTTTTTAGTTTCTCAATAATTTCTGTTTTTTTTCTCCTGGAAACCTCCACTTCCAATTTGTTTTTCAAAGTTATAAAACAATAATCTCCTTTTGAATAACTGGAAATTTGATTGATATTAATAATTACACTTTTGTTGACTCGAACAAAAAACGAAATATTGGCTAATAAGTCTTCATACTCTTTTAATGTTTTGGTAGAAATAAATTTTTTATTTCCTACAGTAGTTATTTCGCAATATCCCCGAATAGCTTCGATGTGGGTTATTTCCTGAACATCTACTAAATGCACACTTCCCTGATGATGAAGTGTGATTTTTTTTATCAACTCTTGTTTTTCATCAATGCTATGAACCAAATGAAGCAGATTTTGTTCGGGTTTATTTTTTAGTTCAAATCTTTCCTTGGCTCTTTTTACTGAGGAGATAAGTTTTTGGTAGTCTATAGGTTTTAGAATATAATCAATAGCATTAAAATTAAAAGCCTGTATAGCAAATTCATCAAAACCGGAAATAAATATAACATCAAATTTTATCTCTGAAAACATTCGCAATAAATCAAATCCATTTTTGACCGGCATCTT
>JAHEYB010000014.1 GCA_023251805.1 Bacteroidota bacterium
CTCAGTATTAGGGCGAAGCGTAAGACAAGGGACTTTTCTAAAAGTACTTTCTTCTTGTATTCCTCCACTGTCCGTTAAAATAAAACGCGCTCCGCAAATAGCTTTCTGAAAAGAAAAATAATCCATCGGCTCCGATAAAATCAATTGTTTGTTGTTTTTAAATTGTTCGGCCAGGCCCATAGCCTCAATATTTTTTAGTGTTCTTGGGTGAATTGGAAATACTATTTTATATTTTTTTGTAACAACATTAATCAATTCTATTAGTTGCTTCAGTCCATCACTATGATCTACTGTAGCCGGTCGGTGCATGGTCATTAATACATATTCACCGGATTTTATACCTAAACGGGCTTCCACATCAGAAGCTTGAATCTCCTTATCAAAAGCAACAATAGTATCAATCATGGTATTTCCGACAAAATGCATTTGCGCCTTATCCTTCCCTTCTGCAAGCAAATTAATCATGCCGCTATCCTCTGTTATGAAAAAAGAATTGGTTATTGCATCTGTCAATATCCTATTGTGTTCTTCGGGCATTGTACTATCAAAACTTCTTAACCCACTTTCGAGATGCGCAAGAGAAATGTTTAATTTATTTGCAACTGTGGCAGCTGCTAAAGTAGAATTAACATCCCCCACCACTATCATCATATCGGGTTTATAAGAAGTATTTACAAGCTCTTCAAGTGAAATCATAATTTGGGTAATTTGATCGCTTGCTGTTCCTTGAGAAATATTTAGAAAAAAATCCGGAAAAAGTTTAAACTGCTCAAAAAACACATCCGCCATTTTAATATCGTAATGCTGACCCGTATGAACAATTTTAAATTCAAGAGCAGGAAAGTTAGCAGCAACTTTTTTGAATTGAGTGACCTTAATAAAATTGGGACGAGTTCCAACTACAATTAATATTTTCTTTTTTATCATTTATAAAAAAAATTATCTAAAGCGATTCAAGCATTTTTTTATAATCCGTCTCAAACTCATATCTACTGGTAAATTTAGCTAGAAATTTCCTAAATACTACTAGATTGTAATGACTAAGCATCTTTGGATGAGAAATGAAATGCATGTATTCATTTTTCTTAATATACTTCAAATACAATGGCAATCGCACATCTGTGAGTAATTCCATTGACACCATTTCCTTTATTTCTTTTTCATTTATCACAGCTGTTTCAGCTGAAGCCACTGAACCAACTCCATCACCCATACTTCTGTATTTTAATCTCCAAATCACTGCCAATAAGAGCTTATTTAAAAACTGATTCAAAGAGGATATGTTCAAAATAGAAATCGAATATTCTTTGTATCTCCCATTTTTAGATTCCACCAAAGGGTCATTTTCAAACGTATAAATATTTTTATAAGGAGCATTTCTAAAATCATAAAATTGAATATCAGAAGTATTAACTTTTGACCTCATAACACTAAAATCATTCACAATTTTATGCTCTTCAAAACTAGGCATAAAATCTGCAAATGGTTGAATACACCACCCTCCAGCTCTATAAGAATCAATTTTATACTGAGGAGCAATCGGAATTATTATTTCTTGAAGAACTTCAACAGATTTTTTAAATAGCTCCATCCTTTCAAGTTCGTTCAAATGGCTAAACCTGTAGCGACTATTATTGTATAAATCCCATTGGTTATTCTCCTTTAAATAATTTGCATCCAGCCAATGGGGATGAATATGTGGAAACACATAATGTCCTTTTTTAATCAATTCCTGAATTTGATTGGAAACAGCTATAAAATCTGCAGTAGAGCGACTATCATTATTCTCTTTTAAACGTAACAAGTAAGTTGTATCAACAAAAAAAATGGCATTCTTAATTTTAAACTCATCAAATATTTTTATCAAAATAGATGTGGGTTCAATGCAACATTTTTGGACAGAACCACTTCTTTTTCCAAGAAAAAGTTCATAGTCGAACGTAAACAATATGTTTTTTTTATTTTTCAAATCAACTTTTAAATGCTTTTGACTTTGCTCTCGATAGTGCAATCAATGAATAAATAGGCTGTATCATTTTAATAAAAAATAAAGGAAAAGGGCGATTCACATAAATATAATTACCTGGAAAGCTCACAATTTTTCCACCAAATTGAGTTTTAAAATTGTGAATTCCCTCTTTTTTCTCTTCTTCATACGATTCACTCACTGTTATTCCACCGAAATCATAGCATTTAAATCCATTTGCTTTGGCCCATTTCATGGTTTCCCAATACATAGCGTTAGAAGCTCTTTTATTCATCATTTCAGGGTCATAATCATTTCCCTGGTAAACTGTTGAAACACTGTCTTCATTATTAAACAACAGCAATGAACCTATCACTTTTTCTTCAAAATATGCAAAAAACAAATACACTTTTGATTTTGAATGCCAATACAGAAGCTGCTTTTTTAAGGAAAAGTAATCTTCGGGAATAAACTGTGTGCGACTGCAAGTTGTTTTATAAAGATGGTAAAACGTATCAAAACTTGCAGCATTCAGCTGCGTCAATTCTACTCGCACTCCTCTATCAACAGATTGTCGTACCGCTTTTTGCCCTCTCCTTTCAAATTGCTTAAAAAGTTCTTCTTCTGAAAGAGAAAGATCAACGATAATAGAATTTTTATAAACGTAATCCGATGTTTTAACAAATTTATTAGCCTCTAATAAATTGGTTAAAGAGGAATCATATTCCCAAACATAAGGATTGAATTCAATAGAAACTGCCTTTGTATTTTTGGCGAGCTCTTTTATTTTTTCCAGCATCTGAGAAATAGACTCGGATTTATCATAATTAATTACCGGTCCGAATGTAATTCGTAATGAGTAAAAAGGTAAAAATCTGTATTTTTTCTTTTTAATAATTGCATACTCATTTTTGTCGCTTTCATTCAAATTTTGCAGTACAATTTCCTCCGAATAATTTCCAAGTATATCCGTATTCCAATCCCTATTCTGAAACAAATGCAGCAATGCCATTACAAATAAAATTAAATTCTGATTAGGTCATAAAGTTAGCTAAAAACATATCACTCTGTCCACATTATTTTACGTATTTTTACATAAAATAAAACAGCTAAGAAGGAAATTATGATAATCATTAGTCCTATACTTGATTCGATTGTATTAATGCGTTTGAAGAATAAAAATTACAGATTAAAAGTCTATAATCTTGCGCTTCAAAAAAAGCTACGAGATACAAAAATGGGGCATATTATCTTGCGTAATTTAGGGGAATTAATGGCCAAAGACACTGTTTTACATCAGGAATTTGCAAATACAGAGAAAGATGGAAACTATCAAAAAATGTTTTGGGAAAGTGACCTGGGTTATTTATGGTATATCGGAAATATACAAGCTAGCAATGCTTATTTTGATTACGCAAAAGAAGAAATAAAAAAACATTCACTTGAAACCGTTTTGGATGTTGGATGTGGATGGGGACGATTTTGTTCTGAGGTTTCAGAAATAGAAACTATAAAATTATCCTCCGGCATTGATATTTCTGCAGATATTATAAAACTTGCTAAAGAAAAATACGGACACAGCAAAGCAACTTATACGCATAAAGATGTAATGGATGAAATCAATTCATTTGACTTAATTACACTTTTTGGTTCAACAGACTATATTCCTCCTACAATTTTTAAAAATGTTTTAAAACATATTATTAAAATCGCTAATAAAGAAATCATTATTGTAAATTCATTGCGTGGAATACCTTTTGAAGACTCACTTAAAATGCAAGAAGCGCTTCAAATAAAACGATACGATGATGGCTATTTACATCCTTTAAATTTCATATTAAAAGAAATACAAAAAGATGTTTCTATCCAATATGAAATCAAAAAATATGGACAAGATTCTGTAATTCTTACTATATCAAAATCAAATTAATGAATTATTTTTTTCCATCATTTTTATCTCAAAATGACCTGAAAAACATTTCAGGAGAGCTTGATTTTACTGTGAACAGTGGAGAAAACGCTATTCGATTATTGCTGCGGAGTTATAATTTACCCAAAGGCTCAAAAGTGCTAATACCAATATTCGTATGTGATTCATTAAAAAAATCGGTCATAAAAGAAGGACTCGAACCCTTTTATATTGACTTGAAAGCTGATGGTACTTTTTGGGCAGACTATTCCAACATCTCGCAACAAGCAGGACAAATAGCTGCTGTTATTTTAGTTCATCTGTATGGGTATTTGCACCCCGACACTGAAATTATTATGAATGAGTGTAAACAACATCACCTTCCCCTTATTCACGATGCAGCACAAAGCTTTGGTATAGATGAAAACAAACTGACTTATAGTTCGGGCATAGTATATTCTTTCGGAGCGGGAAAGTCCACTACCGGAGCGGGGGGCGCTATTGTAAAAGGATTAGAAAAAGCATTTTACGATAATAACATTAGTACAATCAGCGATTTTTCATTACAAACTATGCATTCAAAATTATTTTTCAAATCGAGAGTATATGGCTACCGATTTTCACTTAAAGATAAATTAAGCCAAGCCATATTTTCAAGGATGAATGAAAATGAAGTCATAAAAATAATGACACCTTTTCAAACAAAAGCTGCCTTAGCAACAATAAACCTTTTGTCTGGTAAGAAAGAAAACAGAATAAAGAATTTCGAGATATTAAAAGTATCTATTTTAGCGAACGATTATTTAAAAATGACAAGCAATCAATCTGATGGCTCCTTTTTTAAAATCATTTTTGTTGTTAAAAAGAATGGTGAGAAATTCAAAAACTATTTATCATCCAACCAAGTACCATTTTTCTGTTTGTACGATAGTATGAAAATTCATACAGAAAAATTTAAACACTTCCCTGTCTTTACAAATTTTGCTGCACAAATTATAGAATTATCAACTGAGGCAAGTATTCCAAGCAAAGAAGTAAATCGCATTGCAGAAATTTTAAAGAGCTATAAAGAATAAATTATCCCTTTTTCATAGCAATAAGAATACTGGAATTTTTATATATCTTATCTACACCCGGAATAGATGGTTTATAAGGTGTTTTATCAAAATCAGCAACTTCTCTATTATCGATAATATGTTTATTTTCAATTAAAGTGAATTTTGAAGAAATTTTGTTATTCAAAAATGCCGGAGAGTAACTTATATAATTTAAATCCGGAAATGATAGGTCTTTAGCGCTTATTGCATGAGGATAACTAATAAACATGACTCCCCCCTCTTCTAACAAATTATAAATCTTATCAAACAGCTTTTCCAAATCGTTCGTAGAAAAATATTGAATAACGCCAATGAAATATATCAATGAAAACTTTTTACCAAAATCTTTTGATAAAAAATCGCCTTCATAAAAATCAGCCTCCGGAACATTTTTTTTTGCCAAAGTTAGCATAGCACTGCTCAAATCAATGCCAGTAAGATTATAGTCTTTACCAAAATCCATTAAAAATAAACCCGGACCGCAGCCAATATCTAATACATTACACCCTTTTTTTAAATACGTTTCTTTGGTATTTTTTAACTTTTCATGAAGATTTAAAACAACTTCATCCATCTCTTTCACATTGGAATACCCAGCTACTTCTCGATGTGTTTTATCGGGTGAAATATTGTAATTTTTCCAATAATTATTCGCATTCTTCAGATATTTTTCAAATCCAAAAAAGAGCGCAATATTATTTACAATAACATTATTTAATAAAACTTTCCGAATACCCAAATTTTCTATTTATTATTTTTTTACAATACTAATAATTTTTTCTGTTATATTTTCAATAGAAAATTTTTCAGAATCAAACTCTTTGTGAAAAAGAGGTTTTTGCACTTCATATTGACTTAATGTTTCCAGCACGTTACTTTCTAATACTTTTTTATCCGTAAATGCTTTCCCAATCTTGTTATTTTCTATAAATTGTGTTGCTTCACCATCTTTTGAAAACACCCAAATAAATTTCCTTAAATAAATGTACTCAAAATATTTTGTTGCAAAGTCTCCAGGAGAGCGGTCGTACTTAAACCACAAAGCAATATCTGCTTCCATCAGTTTTTTATTGGCTTCAAAATGGCTCAGCTCCCCGTATACTTTTATAAATTCAGAAGAATTTTTATTTTCATCCAAAAACTGCATGAGTTCTGAATTAACTGGGCCTATGAATTCAACTTTTACTTTAAGTTTATTTTCTGTTGAATTAAATTCGGTTACTGCTTTTAAAAATGGGATAAAAAGATCTGCCTTTTCGTAATTTAACGTTCCCACATGAATAATTTTCAAAACATCCTTTTCTGTGTTTTCAGCAAACTTGTTATAACCTGCAAAATCATCTTTATCAAAGCCGTTTGGAATAACAATAATTTTATCAGAATTAATTTGTTTGTCCTTTTGAACCAATAATTGTTTTTGAAAATCAGAAACGCAAATAACATTCTTTGCTTCTTTTAAAAAAGAAATCTCCAACTGTTTTTCATATTCGTAACGCGCCCCCTTGCCCACTCTTGGGTCGTCATAGCCAACATTGAAATCGGCCCAAGGGTCTCTATACTCAAAATAAAATTTGATGTTGGGATATTTTTTTTGAAGTTGAAGTCCATAAATAAAATAATGGAATGGACCACCGGAAATAATAACAGTTTCAATTTTATTTTTTTCTATGATTTGAGGGATTTCGTTTTCAAAATATTTTTTCCAAAAAAGTGACCTGTCGTAAAAATTTCCTTTCGTATAAAACTGAATGTATTTTGTTACAATTCTAGTTTTAATTTTATCAAAAAAAGAAATCGGTGCATAATTTGGAAATCGAGGATTAAGTGGGTAAGTAACAATATTGGAATTAACAATATCCAGCAGATAAGTAGACTTTTTAGGATATGGATTTTTGCTATGAACTACATGAACTTTAATTTCTTTTTTAGCAAGATATTTAGAAAATTTAGCCCATCTTCTGCCTCCAACCCCTGGAAATGGTGGAAACACAAACGAAACAACCAGCAGCTGTGAATTTCCCATCACTACAAATCTTTTCCAAACATTTCAGTCAATCGTTTTTTGAGCTTCGACCAACGCTTATAGTCATTAATGTCTTCAGCCGGATTACCAACAAAAGTAACATTATCAGGAACATTTTTTGTAACTACTGCGCCTTGCCCAATCGTTACATCGTTTCCTATATTCACCCCATTTTTTACGATAGAACTAACGCCCATAAAAACGTTGTTTCCAATCACTGATGAGCCCGAAGTAACAATCATACAAGTAAGAATGCAATTTCTACCGATTATACAATTGTGTCCTATATTTACCAAAGACCCAATTTTTGTACCCGACATAATGATTGTATCATCAAGAGCTGACCGTCTAACAGTAGCGCAAGGGCCTATTTCCACATTGTCTTCAAGTATTACTCCTCCCAATTGAGGAAACTTTACTAATTGATCTGTTTCTTTATCTAACTCCAAACCTAAGCCTTCGGTACCTAAAGAAACATGAGTTTTAATTACACAATTTTTTCCTATTCTAGTTCTAGAGTGAATTACAACATTAGGATGAATAACCGTTCCATCACCAATTTCTACATCTTTTCCAATAAAGCAATTATCACTGATTCTGATTTTCGTATTTCTTTTATGTTCTTCAACATAATTAAAAAATGCATCGTCTTCCGAATCAAAATACTTATTCATGATTTTTGCATAAACCAATCTTGCTTTTTCATCCGTTATAAAATAGGTTACTCCCAATCTGGCCGAAGTAGGAGCCATTTCATAATTAACAATAATATAACCTGCCTTAATTGAATTTAGGTTTTCTACATTTTTTGTCCACAATAAAGAATTTTTATCATGTTTTTTTAAAGAACCGGGAAGAAGAATTGGCTCATCCGTACTTCCAATAACAGTAAAATTAAATTCAGCAGCTAAAACACTTGCGTTAATTCCTTTATTCATTTTATTTGATTTTTTTAACGGGAATGCCTGCATATACTCCTTGTTCGGAAATATCTTTATTTACAAAAGAAAGAGCGCCAACGGCAATATCATTTCCAATTTTTATTCCACCGGCTATTTTTGATCCAGCACCTATGTATGTATTTTCACCGATAATTGTTCCATGAACGGTAACGCGTTTATGAGTAGATCCAAGTGTTATTACATTTGGTCCAAGGAAACAGTTTTTTTTCAATAAAGCATTTGAGGTCAAAATTGTTCCGTATTTAAGAGTAACACCGTCTTCAATCGTACAATGTTCACCGGTTCTTATTCTGCCTTGCAAAATCACTTTTTCACCAACTTTTGTTCCTTCCTCCACTTCACAATAACTTCCCACTTTAGTTCCGTTTCCTAATTTTACTCCTTTGTGTAAAATTGTATAATTACCAATGCTAACATCATCGCCTATCTCTACTCCTTCATTGATGATACAATAATGGCCTATTTTCATGTTTTTCCCAGGCTTAAAATCAGCCGCAAGAATATTGGTTGAATTTATTTTATCGTTTTCCATAATTCATTTATTTAATAATCCATCTAACTATTTCGAACGTTTCAGCGTATTGAGCGTTGATTTGAACACCTCTGGTTCTTGCTAATGAACGAATAAATTCTTCGTTGCAATAGGGACGATGAGCTTGTGATTTATACTCCTTTAATGCATCAATTTTTTTTGTAATGTGTTCATTCTCCAAGATTACGAACGAACTGGTATTAAAAGTAATATTGTTCCAAGGCATCTCATATGCTAAAATACTGGAAAATTTAAAGGCTCGTAAGCCTTCATTTGCAATTACGTAATGGTCTTGATGAATGTCATTTAAAGAAGGCATAAAAATAAGATCGGGTTTAATGCTTTCTCTAAGGTCAATCATTGTTTGCAAAATATCTTGTCTTCTATCCGTAAAAATTCTAACCTGAAAATCATATAAAAAAAGGTCATCAGGCGCAATTCCTAAAACGGATGTCGCATGCTTTAGTTCTGAAACAAGAACATCAGAAGGAAATTTTTTAAGAACTGACTGTTCACAGGCAGAAAACGCTGCCATATAAACTCTGCAACCTTCTTGTACCAGTTTTGCTATTGTTCCACCGCAACCAAATTCGCCATCGTCAGTATGAGGAGCAAGCACAAGAACCTTCGTATTTTTGGGAATATTCATTGTATTATTTCTTTAACAGATTAAAATTTCAATCAAAATTAAGATTATACTTAAATATAGCTTCAATATTTAAGCTTTATTTTGCTTAAAGCCAAAAAAAGTGGTAAATCCCTTTATTTCAATGGTAAATAGCCTCTTTCTTTCAAAGAATCTATAAGCATTTTGTTGTATTTTTCAACTCCCGATTGGTTCAAATGGTGACCATCAAAAAAATCATTCTTTGAATCCAAGTTATGTTTAAATTCATAATCCCAATATTCAACTGCATACTCCGTTGCAATAAAATTAACCACTTCGGCAAATTTTTTATGATTTTCTCTGTTCATCTCTTTCGGAGCTGGATGAGTAAGCATAATGACCTGAATATTGTTTTCTTTGAAATAGGAAATCAATTTTATTAAATAACGAACTTGCTTCGTGTTAATTTTAGCAGTAAAATCATACCATTTTTTATCCACGATTTTTACGCTGTCTCTTTTTTCGCTGTAACCATTATAAACATATGCACTGTCGACATACATTGGCGAAGCATTTTTTATTAGCATTCGAACCGTCAACATATTAATTGCTCTTGGGTCTTCCAAAGCTAAGCCCATTTCTACAGCCGCTTTTGTAGAACCAATATTTTGAATTAAATCCGATGTTGACTCCACTCCATCGCCCGACAAAGCACCATCATAAATATCAAGTAATACTAATTTACAACTATTAGCATTGATATAATTTTTCGAAATAAAATAAGAACTCAAAGGTGTTTGTCCGCTTGTTCCTAAATTAAATAAGTCGATATTATTATTTTTAAATGCTCTTGGATCGTATCCTCTATATGCATGTGATGAACCTAAAACTAGTATATCGTATTTCTTTTTTGTATCAAAATCTATAAATTTTTGATAGCTATTTCCACCTTTCCAACTCACAGCATCACAAGCACGAAAAACCACCGGTTTTCCACCAATAGTTACTTTTACCAGTAAGAACATAATGGCAATGTACACAGCAGCTACAACTACCATAAACAGTAAACCTTTTATTATTATTTTTTTTATCTGCATTAAAATTGAAAATAAATAAAATCTGTTCTTCCGAAATAACCAAATATGATCATTACTGCTAAAATTGTTGCAAAAATAACAAGTCTGAAAAATTTGTTACTGATATACGTCCTGTTTTTAATGAATGAATCCATGGAAGAATCCAATAATACAAATACAAACAATAAACCGGTAGTTATAAGCAATGTATATATTTTTACATTGTCTAACAAGTGAATATTTTTAAATGCATACGTATTTATATGAGTGATTTTATAAATAATAATTTTTGCTTCATGCATATTTTTTGCTCTAAAAAATATCCAAGCAAATGCAGCAAGGTGAAAAGTAAGAATAACTTGAAAACTATTTTTAACCATACTTTTCATCTGAAAGTATTTTTTTAAAATTGTAGATAGAAACATCGATATTATCAAATAGCTACCATGCAAAGCGCCCCAAACTATAAATGTCCAATTAGCGCCATGCCAAAAACCACTTATTATAAATACAATAAAAAGATTGTAATACCATTTCCATTTTTTAACTCGGTTTCCACCCAAAGGAATATAGAGATAATCCCTGAACCAACTGGACAATGAAATGTGCCATCTCTCCCAAAATTCTTTTATTGATTTTGAAATGTAGGGGATTCTGAAATTTTCCATCAAATCGTAACCCATTACTTTAGCGGCTCCAACTGCTATGTCGGAATACCCTGAAAAATCACAATAAATCTGGAAAGAAAAAAAGTAGGTGGCAATTAATAATGAAAATCCATCATAAGTACCAGGACTATTATAAGCATAATTTACTATGACTGCTAACCTATCAGCAATAACAATTTTTTTGAAAAATCCCCAAAGCATCATTTTTAATCCGCTTACAATTCTTTGATAGTCAACATCATTTTTTTTACGCAACTGCGGCAAAATGTTTTGAGGACGTTCAATTGGTCCCGCTACCAACTGGGGGAAAAACATCACATATAAAGCATAAATACCAAAATGTCGTTCGGCTTTAAAATTTCCTCTGTATACCTCTATTGTATAGCTCATTGCCTGAAAAGTATGAAACGACAATCCAATTGGTAAAATAATTGACAAATAAGGAATATGAGGACTAAAACCAAAAAAATGTGTTAAGGCATCTACATTTTGAATGAAGAAATTATAATATTTGAATACTGCAAGTACACCAATATTCGCAACCAGACTAAGAAACAAGAAGTTTCTTCTTTGCTTGGCATTTTTTGCACCTTCAATTAAAATTCCTGCGAAATAATCAATTACAATTGTACCTCCGAGAATTAAAATATAATAGGGTATGAAAGCCATATAAAACAAACAGCTTGCAGAAAGAAGTAATAACCATCTATACTTATATGGTAATATAAAATAGATGATTACAACTATAGGAAAGAAAAGAAAAAAATCAAATGAATTAAATAACATAAACCGCCTTGGTTTTAAAACACATTACAGTATCAATTTTTATACTGGTAAAGTTCTTCAGAAAACTGGTTGTACAAAGTTGTTGCTTCAAAGTTTTTGCTCCAGAAATCGCGAACCGTCTTTCTAAAGTCTATTGAATTTTTGTTCCCATTTTTAAAATCAATAATAAGCTTCGCAACCTCTTCACAATTAAAGTCCCTTGAAATTAAAAAGCCTGTTTTTTCATTCACAACCTCACTTATTCCTCCTACATCTGTCCCAATAACAGGAATACCAAAACTAATAGCTTCTTGAATAGAAACCGGCAATCCTTCTGTTTCGCTGGTTGTAATAAACATGGAAATTGAATTATTTTTATAATACGCTATTACCTCCTGATTTGTAACTTCGCCAATAAATTCTGTTTTTACATTATTTGGAAGCGCCTGAGCCCATTGAATAATATCCTTTAAGCATTCTCCTCCACCCAAGTGCACCCACTTCATTTCAAAAGGTATTTTTTTAAGAATTTCAATTATCAGATGAATCCTTTTTAATGGAATAACTCTAGAGCAAGAAACCAAGGTAAACTGATTGGGCTCAAACATATTAGCGCCATAATTGTGTGTTGCCCAATAGGATGTTTTAATTTTTTCAGGAAACACATTTAAATTAATCAAATAGGATTTTCCAAAATTCGAATTAGGAAAAACTGCTGATGCATTTTTGTAGATGAAATATCTAAATGGTAAATAGTTTCCGGAATGCCTTTCATCGTAAATATCAAAACCTCCACACCTGAACACAAACTGATTAATTAGTTTTTTCTCTTTTGCAACTGCAAGTGCCAATGCCCAATCGTTCATCCAAAATGAATAGTGCACTACATCACTTTTTATTTTAGCATACTCTTCTTTCAATTTTTCAACATCGTAAATTGCTCTCAGTAATTGAGAAATAAATTTTCGAATGTTTGCTAAAAAATAGATTTTATTTCTACATCCCAAAAATTCAATTGACAAGACCTTCCCAATAAAAAAAAAGTTGGACATAAAAAGCGTCATTGTTTTTATATCCTTCCTTCCATTTAGAGAAAATAAAACTTTTGAATTTTGAGGCACTTCACGCTTTGAGGAATCATAAAAAATGGTGGAAATATAAATGTTGGAAAATTTCTTTGACAAAATAGGCATTTCATTTTCTAAAAATGATTCTGCTTTGTAAGGAAAACTTGCTGTGTATAAAAACAGATCTAACATAGTGGTTTCAACGCATTAATAAAATTGTCTAAAACATTGAATTACCTGCTCAAGAACAGTTTTATATAAACGAAATTACAACCCCTTATCAGCGTAATTCAAACCAAAAAACGGTAGGCTAATTTAGTAAATAATATTGCTGATATTATTGAATTAGTAAAATTAATATAATACATTTGTTAAAAAATTTAGTCTATGAAAAATATTTTAATTACAGGAGGAGCTGGATTTATAGGATCTCACTTAACTTCAAGAATGGTTAAAGAAGGATATAACGTAACCGTGCTTGATAATTTATTAAGAGGAAACAAGCTTGATAAAGAAATAGCATCAAGCGTTAATCTTGTTGTGGATGATGTTAGAAATGCAGAAACTATGCTAAAACTAAGCAAAGGATGTGCTGAAATTTACCATTTTGCGGCACTTTTGGGTGTTGATGTAGTAGCAGACAATCCTGTTGAAACAATGGATACTGAGGTAGTGGGAATGAAAAATGTTACTGATTCTGCACTTAAAAATGGTGTTGAAAAAATTATTTATGCTTCTACTTCCGGTGTTTATGGTCATTCAGCAATTGAACAATCAGCAACAGAAACAATACAATTAGATCCTCGCACAAGTTATGCAATCGCTAAAAGGTATAATGAAATATACTTAAAGGCTCAGTTTGAGGAAAAAGGACTTAATTCAATATCTGTTAGATTTTTTAATATTTATGGTAAAAACCAAGATAATCGTATGGTTATTCCTCGCTTTTTAGAGCAGGCTGCTGCAAATAGCCCTATAACTGTTTTCGGTAGCGGACATCAAACCAGAGATTTTACTTACATCGATGATACGATACAATCTTGCTTTTTATTGGCGCAAAAAATAAAAGGTTGTGAAATATTCAATATTGCAAATGAAAATGAAATGACAATTGAGGCATTAGCAAAAGCCGTTATTTCTGTAACAAATTCAAAATCAAAAATCGACTATTTGGATGCACCTAAAAAAAGATACGACTTTGAAGTAGAAAGAAGATACGGTAATTCCGAGAAACTTTTCAATGCAATTGGTTATAAGCCTAATACCACTATTGAAACCGGACTTAAATTAATTTTAGCTGATTAAAATCGGCTTAAATTAGTTTGTTCAATCAAGCCAATACAACATTTTATTTATCTATTGATGAAGTTAAGGTATTGGAATTACCCAAAATAGTTTTTTCAATTATTGTTAATCTTTTTTCCAAAGTTGCTTTTTCTGAAAGCAATAAAGTAACTTTTTTGGTTAACAATTCTACTTCATCAGCCTTTTCCTTTAACTCCATCGTTTTCTTTGCTAAAGCTTGAATAGCAATCAAACTAACCCCATCAACATCAATCGTTGTTAATGTTGTATCACTCTCTCCAAAATTAAAAGCTGCATAAAAATCTTGCGCCATCGGACCAATGTGTCGGATTGCAGACGATTGAGTTTTATAATTCCAAGATGTAATATCCATTTGAACTAACTTATCCAGAATGTTATTTGCATCTTCGGTTTTAAAATGTTCTTTTTTATTTTTGTCTGAAACACTTGCCCAACTTCCACCACCTGCAGGCAAAGTTACTCCTGCAGTTAATGCTGTATTCGAATAAAAAATAACTCCTCCCGATGCTCTAACCATAAATTGATTATCTGCTGAAGCATTTGTAAGACTTGTTGATGATTCATCAGCGTACACAAAACTTCCTGTTTTTCCATTTGTGCTTGCGTAATAACCAAATGCAGTAGAATAGTTTCCGCTTGCTCGCGACTGATAACCAAAAGCCAAAGAGTATTTTCCTGAAGCAGTAGTGTGATAACCAATAGCTACCGCACCTGTATCCGAAGCTGCCGCTCCTCTTGACATGGCTACCGAATATGCACCACTCGCTGTACAAGTGCTACCAAAAGCAATTGAAGTAATTCCGGATGCTATTGAAGCCTGTCCTGCTACCATTGAATATTGTCCGCTCGCAATGGAATTATAACCAAATGCTGTAGAATATGCTCCGGATGCAGTAGTGTTACCATTTGCAGCAAATGAATAGCTACCAATATTAAAATCATCCCATTGATTACTTGTTACATTTCCTACTCTAAAAGCTGCTTTTTGAGGATACCACAACATTCTTGTACCTGCTCCACTTGGAGCAACAATTCCTGAACCAAATGTTCCTTCTGCTAAGAAACCATCATTACCTACTATATGAAATGATGCAGTTGGTGCGGCAATACCTACTCCTATTTTTCCTGCTGCAGTAATGCGCATTCTTTCCAAATTATTTGTTTTGAAAACAACATCTGTATTATCTGTAGTACCAATAAAATTAGTTCCTGCAGAAGTCCCAGAATTCCCCACTAAATTCCAATATGTAAAAGAACTTCCTGTATTTAAAGCATACGTTGCCGTGTCTGAAATAGGAGAATAACCCGCATTGTAAGAAAATGAAGCTGTATCTGAATCGTTATCAGGTGCTGGTAACCATAAGCTTCCATTCCATTTGAGCACATAACCATTTGCAACACCAATTGTATCAACATCAGATAATTGATTTAAACTCAAAGGCTGATTTAAACTTCCTGCCGAAGAAGAATACATGGCATAAGGAACCGACCAAAATTGAACGGTATCAATAATTGCATAAGAACTACCACCGGTTTCATCCATTGCTATCTTAATAAAATGTGATGCTGCTCCCCAATTAATTGAGCTGAAAGGAGAAATTGTTCCTGCTCCCGTTGTTGTCCCCTGTCCGATTACAAAATAAAATAAGCCCAACGTATTGGTTGTAACAGAATGAATTTCCTCCCACTCCAAAGTTCCTGCTACAGAAGGCGCATAAATACCCATCTTCACACTTATTGCTTGATTTGTAAGTACCGTTCCACTTGAACTGCGAGCCAATCCTTGATACGTTATTCCTTGCGGTACAGATTGCGCTATACCGCTATTGCAATACATTATGCTTGCAATAAACAGGAAAATGATTTTGTTTTTTAATTCCATTTTTTAGGATGTTTTAATTAAAAAAGTAAAACTACTTTTTATCTAATTTTGCTTCTATAATATCTAATCTTTTATTCATTTCTGCTGTGTCATCAGCTTCTGTTATCTTTCTTTTTAGTTCGTCAATTGTGTTTAACGCTGATACATTTTCTATTCTAAAATTTAATGCTTGAATTCCTTTTAGAATAACACCATCCATATCAATTCCTGAGATGGTAATATTATTTTCACCTAAACCAAATGCTTTATAAAAATCTTGTGCCATAGGTCCAATATGACGAATAGCATTTTTTTGCGATTTATAATTCCAGCTTTTTATTTTTAATGATGCTATTTTTTTTAGCGTTTCATCTGTATCAACATTTTTAAAATTTTCTTTTTTATTTTTATCCGACACACTAGTCCAGCTTCCACTTCCGGGTGCAACAGAAACACCCATAGTTCTTGCTGAATCGGTATAAAAAATTACACCTCCTGAAGCTCGTGCCATAAATTGATGAGCAATGGTTGCATTTGCAAACGAAGAAGAAGAAGCATCGGAATAAACAAAACAACCATTTTTTGCATTGGAAGAACCTGCAAATCCTATTACGGTAGACCAATTTCCTGAAGCGAGACAATTTGTGCCCAAAGCCGCTGCTTGTGCCCCTGTGGTTTTATTATTAACACCAATCGCAATGGATGCTGCATTTATATCTACATAATTCCCCTTTCCTATTGCCACACAGCGTGAAGCAATGCTGGTACAACTATCGCCCAGCGCTATACCATTCCCACCCGGATATGCACCCAAGGCAGTCGCTTTTGATTTTCGTCCCATTGCAATTCCATAATCACCGGTAAAACAAGAACTACCTGAAGAAAAAGAACACACTCCTGCCTTTGTATTCATGCCAACAGCACAAGAATAGTATCCAACATTTACACTATCCCATTCAGTAGAACCAACATAACCGCTTCTAAAAGAAGCCTTTCCGGGAAACCAAATCATTCTATCTCCTGCTCCCGATTTTGATAGCGAACCGGAAAACAAAACTCCTGTTGAAAGTATTCCATCTGTCACAGAACTACTCACACTGGCCGAATTTATCGGGTTTCTAAGAAATAAATTGCCATTTGATTTTAAACGAACCCGTTCTGTATTATTTGAGCTTACTACAAAATCTTGAGAATCAATCGTACCGATGTAATTTAAACTTGTTCCCAACGCATTTCCAGTTGTTCGCCATGCAGTAGGCGCACTTGAGAATGCATAAGTTGCAGTATCACTTAAAACTGAATTTAAAGAATTGTAAGCAAAAAGAATAGTATCCGAATCATTGTCTATAGCAGGAACCCAAAATGAACCATTGTACTTTAATACTTTATTTATTGAAATACCGGAAAGATTCACATCGTTAAACTCACTTAAACTTACACTTGACACCGCATTGGATTTTGCCGACTGAAAAGCATAAGGAATAGAAAACAATTGCGTTGCACCCATATCTGTAAAAGCACTTCCACCACTTGCATCTATCGAAATTTTTAAATAGATATTACTGCCCGACCAATTGATTTGAGAAAACGAACTTACCAATCCTAAACCGGTAGAAGTACCAGTACCCACAACAACATCTGCTAACCCATAAGAATCAGTAAATAAAACTTTTGTTTCCTGCCATTGCAATGTACCTGTAGCGCTACCTGAATAAAATGAAAAACGCAAATTAACCGATTGATTCGGAACTATCAGTCCCAATACATCTCTTATAATTGTTTGGTACTTAAATCCTTGAGGTATTGCCTGAGCATTAACAGACTTATCGAATACAAGTACCGACAGAAAAACTAAACTATATTTAAAAATAAGTCTCATCAAATTTTGTTGACTTTGAATATTTTATTGAACTTATTTTTTTGAGAACCGATTCGAATAAAATAGATTCCTGAACTCAATTTTTCTAAATTTAAAATGAAGCTACTTTTTAAGCTTGAATAATTGCTTGTAAAATCAATCGCTTCTTTCTTTCCAAAAATATCATACACATCAATAACAACTCCATCGGCTTCTGTCAAATTAAGCTCGAGCGTAAGCTGACTTAAAACAGGATTAGGAAATGCTTTTGCTTCAACAAAAGGATTTTCAACTACGATTGTGATTAAAGAAAGATCGGGTTGAACAAAGCCTTGTGAAATCATAGATGATCCTGATGTATAAGTATCCGACATTAACTCTCCAATATTGGATTGCAATTGCAAACTGCCATTATTTCCATAATTTCCTCCTGTGCTAAAAAAAGTTGCTCTTTGCACATACTGAGAATAAGAAAAAGTGCAGTGTAAAAATAAAAAACTTATGAATAGGTATCTTAACATAGGTTTGGCAGGCTATTGAGTTTTGTAAATATACGAAATAAAACTGATTTTGACTCACAGGAAAGGTAAACATCCATATTTTGTAGGTGAAAAATGTGGTAAGAAAATCTAGGAGGTAAAAGTATTTTGTCTGCCTACAAATCAGAAAAATAAAATTCAGTTCTAAACTTTTTTTCGCAAAATATTTTTATTGACCAGATATTTAATCCAATACAAGAATTGGTTCCATTTGATGTTTCCAGAATAATAAAAATAGCTGATTACAATTTTAAAGCCTCTATCGGGTAGTAAATAGAAAAATCTTGTCCAACGTTTATCTACTTGTCTTTTAAGCGCCTCTTTAGGAAAATATCCGTTTGCTTCATTTACCTGCACTATTTTATCCATCCATTTTCGGTAAGCTTTCACGTCTACAGAATCGGTAGTTTTAGTATTGTACTGCGTAGAAATATGCATCTCCAATTCCTCTTCTGTAGGAACTATACCAAAACTTTCAATAACCCAACGATACATTTTTTTTCTTCTTTCCATCAACGTATCATCATGACCGGTGGTAATACTATTGGCCACTACCCTATACCTATAAAGCACCTCCTGTGTAGTAGCAAAATTTGTCACATCTTTAAGTCTATACCACAAATCATAATCTTCAATATGCAAATGCACATCCCTAAAATACATTTTATGTTCTTTTAGAACTGACATTCTTAAAATGCAAGGAGCATGTGCAATGCTTGAACCAAATAAAAAAGTAGCTTTTATATCGTCATTGTTTTCAGGATATTTCCAAATATCTACTTCCCTTTCAAACCTCTCAAGTGCAGAACTATAAACTCCTACATCTGAATTTTTTTCCATAAAAGAAATCAACTTCTCAAACCTGCCTGGCACCGAAATATCATCGGCATCCATTCTTATCATATATTTTGTTTCAATTAAATCGATGCCAACATTTAATGCTCCTGAAAGACCCAAGTTCTTCTGATTCTTAACATATCTTATTCTTGCATCCGTATAACTTAGTATTATCTCCTCACTATTATCTTTTGAACAATCATTCACAATCAAAAATTCATACTCTTCAAAAGATTGACTCAACACGCTATCCATCGCTTCTTTCAAATACTTCTCAGCATTATAAACCGGCATTAATACTGTAGCCAATGGTTTTTGTTTTTCCATTTTTTTTTATTTTTTTTGCTATTCTTTTAATTCAAAATTACTCAAAATAATTTTCAACCCAATAAAATACTTTTGTGGGATTTAGTGATATACAAAAAAATAATGGTGGCGAATCAAATGCGAAATCATCACAGGGAAAGAAAAATGTAATTAAATGTTGTAGAAAAACATTTTTATAACTGTTTCCATGCGGGAGTTAAATAAACCGAACCTCCCGACTTCAACAACCTTCTTTTCACTAAAGAAGAACCTTCTAATATATTAAATTCCGCACAAAACAATAAGTGGTCATGGGCCTCCTGGCTATCTGTACTGGCTATCCAAAAACCTAATTTGTATGTTTCGGGATATAAATGCAGATTTTTAAAAAGAATAGAAAATTCCATTTCTCCTTCCACTTTTTCAATAACAAAATCAGAATCAATGTTTTCAATATTCGAAAGAACCAATTCATCGTATCTATAGATATGAATTGCAATACTAATGTTTCGCATAGGTTTAAAAGCTTTAACTTTTAATCTTAGCTCCATATCATCCCCAATAACAAAATTATTGCTTAACGTATTATTATTATAAATCTCCAATCCAACAAAGCGCATCAAGCCTGTTCCCTTTCTATCTTTTAGCTCACTTAAATTATATTTTGGGCCGGTAGTCTCAATAGAATTACTTAAATAACTTTTAATTGCGTTTTGAATATCTCCATCATAACTCACCATACCATCTTTTAGTAAAAGGCCTCTAGTACATAATTGCGTTAGCGATTGCATATTATGGCTCACAAATAAAATTGTTCTGCCTTGTTTGCTCACTTCATTCATTTTGCCCATACATTTGTTTTGAAAAGCAACATCTCCTACAGCTAACACTTCATCTACCACTAAGATTTCCGGTTCTAAATGTGCTGCAACTGAGAAAGCAAGACGCACATACATGCCCGATGAATACCTTTTAACCGGTGTATCGATAAATTTCTCCACTCCCGAAAAATCAACAATTTCATCAAATTTATTTTTTATTTCCGAGCGCTTCATTCCGAGAATAGCACCATTCAAAAATATATTTTCTCTCCCGGTAAGCTCAGGGTGAAATCCTGTTCCTACCTCCAAAAGGCTTGCAATTCGTCCTTTTACTTTAAAACTTCCTTCTGTTGGTTTTGTAACTCTTGAAAGAATTTTCAATAAAGTAGATTTCCCGGCTCCATTTTTTCCAATAATACCAAGCACTTCTCCTTCATGCACCTTAAATGAAATATCCGTTAGTGCTTGATGATGACTCATTAGCTTTTTATTATCATCAACAAAATTTAATTTAGTATTTGGATTTTCTTTACCTCTAACTTTTGCCCACCAGGCATTGATATCACGCGATATTGTTCCAGTGCCAACTTCACCAAGACGGTAGGATTTACTAACATTTTCTACTTCAATTACTGTTTTCATTTACTATATGCTACATTTTACACCGTATCCATAAACGATTTTTCAACCTTGTTGAATAGTATTATTCCAATTACTAATACTACAATCATAAACACAAAACTATAAGCTAAATAATACCAGCTGAACTGGCCCACACCGGTAAAGGAATAACGAAATGTTTCTATAATAGAAGCTAAAGGATTTGCTAATATTATGGTTTTTTGCTTGGGAGACAGTGTAGATAATGGATAAATTATTGGTGTGGCAAACATTAAAAGTTGAACACCAAAAGCAATCAAAAATCGCAAATCTCGGTACTTAGTTGTTAAAGAAGAAATAATAATTCCCATACCAAGTCCAATCCCAGCCATTATTAAAATTAAAATTGGAAGAAGAAACACAAAACGATTTGGGTGAATAGTAGGATTGGTATAACAATAATATGAAAGAAAAGATAAGAAAAACAGTAACTGAATAATGAAGGCAATAAGATTACTGATGATAATCGACAAAGGAACCGTTAATCGAGGAAAATATACTTTTCCAAAAATATGCGCATTAGAAATAAACGTGTTTGATGTTTTATTAATACATTCGGAAAAATAATTCCACATGGTTATTCCTGAGAGATAAAACAAAACAGCAGGAACTCCATCTGTAGATATTTTTGCAATGTTCCCAAATATTATCGTAAAAGTAATGGTAGTAAGTAGTGGCTGAATAATATACCACAAAGGGCCTAAAATAGTTTGCTTGTATACAGAAACAAAATCACGTTTAACAAAAAGAAGAATCAAATCTCGGTATTCCCATAAATCTTTCAAATGTAAATCAAGCCAATGGCTCTTAGGCTTAACTATCAGTGTCCATTCTTCATCTTTTTCCATAATTTATTTTTCAAGTAATAAAATTAGTTTCTATTTCTTTTTACTTGAACCATATCCATAGCTATTTCCGTATCCGTATCCATAACTATTTCCATAACCATAACCATAGCCATAACCATAATTATAATAATATCTGGAACGATTTCTTTTTACTCCATTTAAAATTAATCCAAAATTTTTCAATTTATTTGATTCCACTATTTCCTCTGCAATTTTCAAAATGTGTTTCTTCGCAAATTTTGCATTTAGAACAAATAATGAAACATCCACATTTTTCATAATCACCAACGCATCTGTGATCAATCCAACCGGAGCAGTGTCCACAATTACATAATCATAATTAGAACGACCATAATCAAAAATTTCTTTCAAATGTTTGCTCAATATAATTTCAGAAGCATTTGGAGGAGTGGGGCCAGATAACAAAACTGATAAATTTTCAATTTCGGTTGGTACAATTGATTCTTCAACTGTAGTCTTACCAATAAGGACAGTACTAACACCATTTAAAGAAGTAAGGTCAAATGCTTTTTGAACTTTCGGTTTGTGAAGATCTAGCTCAACTAACAATACTTTTTTTCCGGCCTTAGCAATTATGGTTGCTAAATTAACCGAACAGAAAGTTTTTCCTTCACCCGGATTGTAAGAAGTAATTAAAATGACTTTCGAATTCGATTCACTCGACATATATTCCAAACTTGTTCGGATAGTACGAAAGCACTCTGTTATTGCCGACTTTGGATCTTTATCAACAATAATATAGTTATCTAAGGCATCGGCCGATAAAATAACTTCGCCTAATACAGGAAGTTTAGTTAATCTTTTTAACTCATTAATATTTTCTATTGTTGAAAACAATACTGTTCTTAAAAACACAACCACTAAACTTAACACTAGTCCGATAACAATAAAATAATAGGAAATTTTTCTTTTGTTCGGACTAATTACACCTATGGAATGTGCTGTTTCAATAACACTTGTTTGAGGAAGAATACCGGCACGAGCAATTAATGTGCTGGCTCTTTTCTCCAAAAGATATTCATACATTTTTTCATTAACATCCGCTTTTCTTTGGATAGTTAATAAATCACGTTGTGTTTTTGGGATAGTTTTAATAATTCTTACATAGTCGTCTATCTGTTTTTCAACATCACTTATTCTTTGTGTTAAACCTCTTTTAGAATTAGTGATATAAATCAACATGTTTTTTTTCTGAAGCTCCATCGTTTGGTCCAACTCAGCAATATTTCTGTTCTGCTCTGTTGAATTAAACAATATTCCCGTTCTACTCATTTGTTTTGTATACAACTCCCCAATTGCAATTTTTAAGTAATCATCTCCGGGTTCAATATAAAAAGAGGGGGGTAACAATTTATCATCTTTGGTTCCATCTAATGCAAGTATATATTTTTCCAGGGCATCTAAAGATTGAATCCATAATTGCAATTGTCGTTTTTTTGCATCAAGATCAATCATTTGATTAAAGTATTCTCCCTCTTCTTTGGGCAAATCTAAAATCGCTTTGTTTGATTTGTAGTCCTCCAAATCATCTTCTATTGATTTAAGAACTGAAGTAACCTCAGCAAGTTGCTTATCAATATTATTTAAGGTATTTTCATTAACTACATATTGGTTTTGAGCAGTGTAATCAATATAAACTTTTGACAATGTATCAAGAATAGTTACAGCCCTAGACGATATTTCATCTTCAAGAGTTAGCTCTAAAACGGTTGTATTTTCTAAATTTTCAACTGAAAGTATATTGGTATATTTATCAACCAGATTATCAATGTTGTGAATTTTTACGAGGTAGTCTATTTCCTTTAGGTTGATTATTGTTTTGTCGTTGACATTGTCATTTTTTATGACTGTAATTATACCAAAATCCGAATCTATATTTTCAACATCAAAAAACAAGGTTTTTACAAGCTCTTCCTTCCCTTTTTTGTAGGAAATTTGAAACTGTTTATTATTTAGAATTTTGAATTTAATATCTTTCTCATACATCCCTGAGCCTAATTGCTTTATTACAAATTCAAAAGGCATTGATTGGTAAACTTCAGTTGTTTTTAGTCTGCCAACAATAAAATAAGAGACGTCCAGTTTCAGTTTTGCTAGCGCTTTTTTAACAAGGTCATTCGATGTTAAAACTCTTATCTGATTTGTATTATCTTGATATGGTTGATAATATCCTAAGCCCCTGTTAATTTGAGTCTGATAATCATATGTTTCATCCGATTTTAAAAGGATTTGAGATTTTGCGGCATAAATGTTAGGAATCTTATAAGTATAAAAATAAGAAAGCACTATGGAAAGTACAACAAACGAAACAATTACATACCAGTTCTTAGCAAATATTCTTAAAAATCCTATAAGATCTTCCAATTCAATAATATTGATCTTTTTGTTATCTGACATAATTTTTCCTTTAATAGGTGCACAAATATAGAAATTAATATCGTAAACTTATTTTTCGCACATCAACTAAATCAATTTTAAATTTTTTAAATAGAAACTCATGATCCCAACTATTCCATAAAAAAATATAGAACCTTTTTATATTAAAATCCGTACACTTAAAAAGTAAGATTTATAAAAATAACCAGAGGCAAACATATTGATTTTAGAGGTAAATGGAAACAAATTGCACATTTTAAAAGAATTTCTTACATGAATAAAAAAAAGTGAACTTATTTTATACTCATTCAATTAAAAAAATTAACTTTACAACTTTAAATCATTTCGCCATGAAAACACCTACAAAAAATCTACTAGCACTTTTTATTCTTACAATAGGGCTTTCGTATAATGCGTATTGTATCAGTTACGTTTCTGCCGGTGCTGGACCTGCAGATTGGGGTGTTGCTGCCTCTTGGACTCCAGTTGGAATTCCCGGAACAGCCGATGACGTCACAATTTCTGCAGGACATACTATCCAAATTACAGCTTTGCAAAATTGCAATAATTTGACAGTTGATGGAACCCTTCAGTGGTTGGCGAATGTCAGCGTGATCATGAAAGGTAATTATATCCTTACAGGTAGCGAAAGCGGCTTAGGGACTTTGCAATTTAATTCACCGGGAACAACGATAACTACCACAGGAACAACCTCCGCTTCTGTTTATTATTCAGTAAATAATAACAGAACCGTTTCAGCCACTTCCACCGTTAATAAGACTAGCACTACTACAAAAATTGGAGCAGGAGTGACATTAATAAATCTTGGAACATATAGAATGGGAGCTTCCGCTACAAGTGCTGGCTCTGTTTTTACAAATGGTGCAAATGCTATTTTAATTCTTAAATTTTCAGGATTTATGACTGGCAGAGTTTTTAATGCCAGCGCTGCCGGAAATTTGGTAAGAACACTTTACAATACCGGAACTATTCCTGTTGCAGCGTTAGGTTATTATGATTTAAATTTAGCCGGCACTGCAACAGGAACTAAAACGTTATTGGCAAATACTACAGTTATAAATAATCTGACCATCAATGCTACCAATACTCTTAACTCTAACAATTTCGACTTTACAGTTGGGGGAAATTGGACCAACTCAGGGATATTTACGGCCAGTGCAGGAAAAACAGTAACTTTTAATGGTACTGCCGCACAATCAGTTTCAAATACTACCGGAACTACTACTTTTAAAGGACTTACAATTAATAATACTGCTGGAGTTACACTTACTACAGGAACGTATAATTTAGATGAAGTATTAACAGTAAGTAACGGAACCTTTAATACCGGAGGAAGACCATTTACAATGACTTCAACCGCTGCAGCTACCGCTCGTATTGCCCCTATAGCTGGAACAGGAGCAATTGCAGGAAATTTTACTATACAACGATTTATTACCGCTCGTGATACCACTTTTGCCGATTTCTCTTCTCCTGTTCAAAGCTCCACATTTGCTGATTGGGCTGCTGAATTACCTGCTATCAGTTATAATTCCTCTCCTCCTGCACAAGAAGCTTCTGCAGCTACGTATGATGAAAATGCTGATGTTTATGTTCCCATCACCTCATCTGGAACATCTTTAAATGCAGGACAAGGATATGAAATATTTTTGGCGGGGGACTTTGCTTATGCACCCTTGCCTAATACCACGATGACTACCATTGGAGTTCCAAATCAAGGCGATTTTGATCTTTCCAGCACAGTTTCAAACAATGTGCAAGGCTGGAATTTGGTTGGTAACCCTTTTGCATCCAGTGTTTCCTGGTCTAGCATTTACACCGCTTCTGGTGCAGGTGCAAGCGGAATGTACGATTATGTGGAAATGTATGATTATACTATTGAAGATTGGAATGGATACACCTCCGCTGACGCCATCGAAATGGGTTCTACCCAAGGTTTTTGGATATATGGATCTCCTGAAGGAGGAGGAGGGCCAATCACTCTTATAATTCCGGAATCCGCTAAAACCACATCTTCTAATAGCTCTATTAAATCTGCTATTAAACAATCTTATTTTACTTTAAAAATGAGTAGCACTTTTTCTCCCAATGCTCACGTTTTCAAAGTTGCTGCTTCTGCTACTTCCTCTGACGGACTTGAGCTTAATGATATTCCCTTTAGAGCAAGTTTAAATAAAGCTACTCCTGAAATGTATTGTATGATTGACGGAAGAAAAATAAACATCAATAATTTCAATTCATCTAATAACAATTACTCCATAACATTAAAAACAAAAGTGGCTTTATCAGGGAAGTATAAAATAGAACCATCTGGTTTTGATTTTATACCTGATTATACTTGCGTAACATTACAGGATAATTTAACAGGAACAATAGTTGACTTAAAAGATGGAAATGGATATTGCTTTACTATGAACGCAAATGACAATCCTGATAGATTCATTTTACATTTTAGCAAAGATGGCAACTGCAAAACAGTTACAGCTGCTTCAGTGGCTCCAAGCACTGATTTTGCTAATCAAGTTGAAATATTGCCTACCCAAAATGGAAATGTATTAAACTTTAATTTGAGCGAAACTACAAGTACATCTGTTTCTGTTGTGAATGTTCTTGGCCAAACTATTGTGGAGGCAATTTCTCTTGAAGCAAATAATCAGTCGATAAACATTAACCTTCCAGAAGGATATAGTGGATTATATATCATTAAGGTAGAATCTGCTAAAGGAAGCATAACAAAAAAGTTTATAAAAAAATAAATTGTTCCATTAACTAACAAAAAAGTATGTCAAAAAATTTTTATAAAGTCGCACTCGTTGTTGTTCTAGTTTTATCACAAGCATTTGTCTCCAATACTTTTGCAGTTGGTATGGGAATGGGTATGGGAATGGGTATTCCTACTCCTTGTGGAGGACCATTTCCTCCTTGTCCGGTTCCTTTAGACAGTGGTGTAATGTTGCTTCTATTAGCTGGAGCACTCTACGGAGGCATCAAAATATATAATTCATTAAAAAAGAATCCTGCTTAACAGGATTCTTTTTTATTACCTTTTTTCATGAGTATTTCCTTTCTAAAAAATCCTGTTACTCGTTTTCTTGTTTTAGTTTTCTCCTTGTTTATCTTATGGTATCTGGTTTATAACCTTTGGCTTCACCCCGATGAACGACTGGATTTATTTGTTGTAGACATTACCATATCTATGAGCAAAACTGTGCTAGAATTTATGGGATATTCAGTTTATACCGGGGTTGATCGACTGATTGGTATTGATGGAGCTTCAGGATTATGGATGGGAGATAACTGTAATGGAATAATTTTATTTAGTCTGTTTGCTTGGTTCATTGTTGCTTACAAAGGTAAAATTAAATACAAACTCATCTACATACCTCTTGGTGTAATTAGTATTCAATTATTAAATGTGCTTAGAGTTGTTGTTTTGGCAATTTTAGATACACATTCACGTACTTGGACAGAATTTAATCATACCTATACCTTTACCATTATTGTGTATGGATACATCTTTTTTTTATGGATGGTTTGGGTAAATAAGTATTCAGAAAAAGAATAACTACTTTTTAAAGAATTTCTTAACGATTGTTTCTTTTTCAGATTCAATCTTTATGAAATACAATCCTCTATAATCTTCCGGCAAATTAAGTGTTTCAGTTTGTTTGTCAACAACAAAATGCTGCTTCTCAACAATATTTTGTCCTAATAAATTATGAACAGAAACACTTACAGAAGTTAATTGATTATAACTAAAAGTAATCACATTGCCTTCGGGAGTGGACAACACCTCAACAGCATTTTCTTCATCCACTATTGATTCCTGCACTTGTGCTTCTCTACAATTTCCATTTTTATTGAAATGCAACACAAATCGTTGTTCATCTTGCATTATTTTCATTTCAAATTCATAAACATTGTTTTCAGATAAATTAATGAATCTATTTCTTAATTTATCTTCTAATTGAATGCAAGAATAATCTTTCATAAAATCAAATCCGGAAGCAGAAATTTTATAATTGCCCGAAGTATTTACTTTAACTGAAAGTGGCGTTGAATAATTTTCATCGATAGCATTAAATGTGTTTAAATTAACTTTTACTCCATCAATGGTTGTGAATAAAGCAGGTGTAGCTTTGTTGGGACTAGCTCTAAAAGGTAAGTCCATGGCGTCAAAATTATCAGAAGCCATTTCTTTAGCAGCAACTTTAAATGCATGCGAAAAATTAGTTAAATCGCTCGAAATTTTTAATGTGAAACAAGATGGAATTTTTGTTTCTGCCTTTATAGAACTGTTTGAAGTAGTAGTTTTAGCTGATTCGGGTACTTGTAAAGTTAATGAAGTAGCACCAGGTAACCCATAAACCCAAAATCCTTGAGCCGAGCCAATCTCAATTCCATCTGCAGAGGTGTATCCATTCCAATCACCAATTGTATAGTCATACATTTCAACAAAATCATACAAACCACTAGCAGCACCGCCTGATGCTGCATAGATGCTAGCCCAAGAAACATTTGAAGCAAAAGGATTTCCAACCAAATTCCAACCTTGAACATTGTTAGAGATCAAAGCACTCAAATTTTGATTTCCTTGATTTGGAATTCCGATGACATTCATGGTCGTATTCGGAAGAGAGCCATAAGAATAATCACCCGCTAAAAACACCTCATACCCTTTTCCCGCATTTAAAGTTGAACCCGAAGATGTTACAGGAGAATACACATCAGCCGTTTCATCATACGTATATGCGGAAGCGTAGGCAGTGGGTGGAGAATGAATATAACTAATTGCCGGTAATTCATTGTCCCAATCATTTATGGTAGCTGCTTGAACAGTAGATGATAAATCAGCGTAAGAAGTATCACGAGCAGTAATAAATCGTTGGATAATAAAATTGCCACTCAAAGAAGCGGAAGGCGCAACCTGCCCAATTCTAGCTGTTTTGGAAGCATCCGACACCATTGTAAAAGACAATCCGTTTGTATTGAAATTTCCATTTAATGGGTTTATGACAGAATTTAATACATAGGCTCCTGTTAAAAGCTTCACTCCTCCCGAACTATTGTTCACGTCCAACTGATTAAACGTTGTAGTTCCCGTTCCAGATAATGTTTGAGCAGCACTACCATTAAAAACAATCGCTCCGTTTTGAGCATTAAAGACTCCATTATTAATCCAATTTCTTTTTATAGAGATAGAAAAATTAGATGCTGAAACATCCAAATTACTGCTTATTGTTAAATCGTTATTTACAATAATATTTCCGCTTAATATTTTAGTATTACTTCCAGCTGAAATTAAATTGTTGTAGGTAAAAGCGGGAATGAACTGAGAAATTGTGCCATTAAAATTAATAGTGCTATTGGTTACTGTATAAATATTAGCCCCTGGTGTGAAACTAGAAGCAATACCCACTATTCCGGCTGCTGGCAATGTTCTGGAACCAGTTGACGAGGACGTTAAATTAAAATAATTAAAAGCAGGAATTGTCTGAGCAACTGTACCATTAAAGTTTAATGTACTTCCAGAAATTGTATAGGTATTTGTAAAAGGAGTAAACACACCTGACACACCAATACTTCCTGAAGAAGCCAAGACCCTTGTTCCTGTGGAAGAAGAAGTTAAATGATTATAATTAAAGGCCGGAATAGTTTGTGCAACTGTTCCATTAAAATTAATTGTGTTTCCTGTTACAACATAAGTTGTTGTAAGCGATGATGGAGAAAATACGTTTGCTACGCCAACAATTGCCGCAGGAAAAGTCACCGTTCTAGTTCCATTTGTACTAACAGTTAAGGAACCATAATTTAAAGTGTTCACATTTTGATTTCCTGCTCCTATATAATCAATATTCAAACCCGATAACGTTTTACCTGCAATAGTATATTGTGAAACAAAATCAGGTGTTGCTGCAATTCTTGTAACACGAGCTGTTCCAGTTCCAGTCATTGTACCGGCACCACTCACCAAAACGCTTGCTGACGGTTCCAATATTGCGCTTGCCCCTATCGTTAAAGTTGTAACAACACTAAAATTAGTGCTGGCTGAAACTGAAGCACTCGAGTTGGATATCATTAAATTTCTAAATGCTGTAGTTGTTGTTCCTGCTATCGATTGAGGAATTGTTCCATTCATGGTTACCGTTCCGGTACCTGCAACAAATGAGCTGTTATTGGTAAAATTTCCACCTACATTTAAATTTAAATTGTTTGCATCCAGGGTTGTTGATGCAGAAATAAGCACATTTCTGTTGGCAATCGTAGCAGAAGTCATTGTTTTGGTGCTGCCACCTGAAACGGTAAGATTTGAGTAGCTTCCATCGTTTGGTAAAATCACGTTTTGATTTCCTGCGCGACTATATATAACTGTATTTCCAACAGCTGAAGCATTAAAAATATTTACTGAAAAATTTGCATTTGTAATTGCTAAATCTACACTACCCGTTGCTCCTTGAGCCCAACTACCAGTTCCTTTTAAACTTGAAGTTAATTTTAAGTTTGCATTGTTTGTATAAGAACCATTACAAGTGATATCATCAAAAATCAATGCGGTGGAGCCCCCTATTGTTTTTGAGCCTCCGGATAATGTCCACACTCCCAGATTGGCATTGAAGGTTCCATTAACAAAAATATTTCCGTTAATTCTATAACTTTCCGCTACAACCGAATTAAAAAAACCTCCTGCATTCACTGTGAAATTATTAAAGACTTTTGTTCCTCTTACGTTGTTTATATCTAGTGTACCAGAAATAGTAGTGTTCCCCGAAACATTGATTTTGATTCTGCTCAAATCACAAATACCGCTAACCACATTAAAGTCTCCTGCAATATTAAAAGTGGGTGTTGCTCCAGTAGCTAAAAAATCGCCACCAAACGTATTTAAGGTTCCATTAACAGTATATGTTTCAGCAGAAGAATTATCAAATTTTCCTGTTGCGTTTAAATTAACATTGCCAAATGTATTTGCTCCTCCGGAGCTATTATCCCTGAGTGTTCCGCTGATAGAGGTTAATCCTGTTATAGTAATATTAATATTTCCCATTGTGGCTATGGCTCCAGCAGGTATTATAAAAGAGCCTGTAACATTTAATATTCCGGAGCTCGACCCGGTTAAGTTTCCTCCATTCATAGTTAGATTTCCCAATACAGTATAGGTTTCGGCCACAGTGCTAGTAAAACTTGCACCGGAATTTATAACAAGATTGGAAAACGTTTTGCTTCCTCCTGTATTATTAAAAGAAAGGGTTCCTGAAAGTGTAGTTGTACCGCTCACAGTTATGGCAACTCCCCCAATAGTACTGGATGCACCAGCCGGCTGCGTAAGCGCACCCGTAACATTAATAATTCCTACCGAAGAACCTGATAAAATGGCTCCATTATTTAAAATTAATCCACCAACTCCAATGTTGATGGTAAAAGCTGAAGTCCAATTGGCTGTTCCATTTACAGTGAGGGAAAGGCAATTTGCTGGATTGCCATTCATTGTAACAGTTTTTCCTGAACAAATAACGACATCATCAGAAGCACCAGGTATTGTAGCTGCTGCCGCTCCCGAACATGACACTGTTGACCAGGTGGATGCAGTGTTCCAATTACCTGTGACCCTAGTATAAAAAGTGGAAGATTGGCCCTGAAAAGGCAGGAGAATTAATACGATAAATAAAGTAAGGTAGCTGCTTCTTTTATTCATAATAATTTTCAAAACAATGTAAAATCTTACATGTGTTAAGAATATGCTAAATTTAGATAAAAGGTTGCATTGCAAAAAATAAATTAGACTAAATCGACCTTTTTGGCGATTAAATTGAGAGAAAAAAAGGAAATTATAACTTACAGGCTAAAACAAATTTAGTTGTAATTTTGCAAACGTGGAAAATCAAAAAATTAGCTTAAAAAAAATTAGCTTAATTATCGTTACAGCAATAACGGCTGTATTATTGGGCTTTCTGCGAGACTCCGTTTTTAAATCCATAAATGCTTTGCTCAGAGCTTGGGATTTAGATCAAGACTTCTTCCTTCCAAAATATCTCTCATTTTTGGAAAACTATGAGTACAATACATTAGTAAATATCAAATGGCTGCTAACTCTGCTTTTTAGCTTTTTATTCCTTTTTTTGTCAATTTTCGCTCTAAAACTCCTATTTAATAGCAAAAAACATATAAAAATTACCATTTTTACTTATTTTGGAATTATAGGTTTATCAACTATTTTTATCTTAATTGGCCTTGTTTGGCCTGGCCAATCCGAAAAAATGTATGAATTTGCTCGATTTCTTATGGGAATGGCCCAATCTCCTATTATCCTTATGATACTGATTCCGGCTTTCAAACTTTCTGAAAAAGAAAAAACAAAATCTTCAAACGAATAACAAACTAAATTTTACTTTTGCAAACACCTAAAACCTATCACCAATTCATATGAAAAAAGATACCGCTATTTTTAGCCTTATTGCTGAAGAAAAAAAACGTCAAACTATTGGACTGGAACTTATCGCTTCCGAAAATTATGTTAGTGATGACGTGATGAAAGCAATGGGCTCTGTTCTTACTAATAAGTATGCTGAAGGACTTCCTGGTAAACGTTATTACGGAGGATGCGAAGTCGTTGATAAAGTGGAACAACTAGCGATTGATAGGGCTAAAAAATTATTTAATGCCGAATGGGCAAACGTGCAACCACACTCAGGTGCCCAAGCAAATGCAGCTGTAATGCTGGCTATACTAAAACCAGGCGATAAAATTTTAGGATTCGACCTTTCTCATGGTGGACATTTAACACATGGCTCGCCTGTTAATTTTTCAGGCAAACTATATGTTCCCAGCTTTTACGGAGTAGAAGAAAAAACGGGGCGCGTTGACTTTAACAAAATTGAAGCAATAGCGATAAATGAAAAACCAAAATTAATTATTTGTGGAGCATCGTCTTATTCACGTGATTGGGATTACAAAAAATTAAGAGCTGTGGCAGATAAAGTGGGTGCTTTATTGATGGCTGACATTTCACATCCATCGGGTTTGATAGCTCGTGGCTTAATGAACGATCCTTTGCCTTATTGCCATATTGTTACAACAACAACTCATAAAACTTTACGAGGACCAAGAGGTGGAATGATATTGATGGGGAAAGATTTTCAAAATCCTTGGGGAGATAAAACACCTAAAGGCGAAATAAAAATGATGTCACAATTGCTAGATGCTGCTGTCTTCCCAGGAACACAAGGCGGGCCACTAGAACACGTGATTGCTGCAAAAGCGGTTGCTTTTGGTGAAGCGCTGGATGACAGTTATATGAAATATTGTATTCAAGTGATGAAAAATGCGAAATTAATGGCTCAATGTTTTGTTGATAAAGGATATAAAGTAATTTCAGGCGGGACCGACAATCATTGTATGTTGATTGACCTTCGTTCAAAAGACCTGACTGGCAAACTAGCAGAAACAACCCTTGTGAAGGCCGACATAACAGTAAACAAAAACATGGTTCCATTTGATGATAAGTCACCTTTTGTTACATCGGGAATACGTATTGGAACTTCTGCAATAACCACACGCGGAATTAAAGAAAAACACATTCCTAAGATTGTGAATTTAATAGATAAAGTTTTGATGAATCACGGCAATGAAAAAGTCATTTCTGATGTAAAAAAAGAAGTAAATAAGTTAATGAAAGACTTTCCCCTTTTTTCATAAAAATTACTCGAGTTTTTAAAATGCCTGTAACCTTGAGGCGAGGATATTTATGCTTAAAAACGCTAAAAACAGGCATTTTTTGCCAATTTCTTACCTTGCACATCTAAAATAATAGTTTATTTTTGTAGCTCTTTAAACTAGGTTAATATTTACACGATTACAAGATTATGGCACAAGTAGAGTTGATAATGCCCAAAATGGGCGAAAGTGTTGCCGAAGCAACTATCATCAAATGGTTAAAAAAAGAAGGCGATATCATTGCAGCCGATGAAACAGTATTGGAAATAGCAACCGATAAAGTAGATTCTGAAATACCAGCTACAACGGGCGGCACCTTAATAAAAAGATTATTTAATGAAGGAGATGTTGTTCAGGTTGGAAAAGCAATTGCCATTATTTCTACCGATGCTACAGCCACAATTGAAACACCTGAAATAAAAACTCCTGTTGTTGCGCAAACCATTACTGTCCAGAAAGAGTTGGCCGTTTCAGCAGTTCAAGAAGTTGTCCTAGAAAAAAACTCATCAGGAAAATTTTTCTCTCCATTGGTTCGCAACATTGCCAAACAAGAAGGCATTGCTATGGCTGAATTAGAAGGCATTTCGGGGACAGGCGCTAATGGCCGTGTAACAAAAAATGATATTTTAGCTTATATCCCAAACAAAGGAAAACAAACAAAAGTTGTTCAGGAACAGGTTTCAAATAATGGTGTTTCACATGTAAAACCAGCTGTTTCAGTAAATGCCGGAGACGAAATAATTGAAATGGATCGTATGCGTAAACTTATTGCTGATCATATGGTAATGAGTGTTCATACATCACCGCACGTTACTTCTTTTGTGGAGGCTGATGTTACCAATATTGTAAAATGGAGAGAAAAAGTAAAAAATAATTTCGAAAAAAGAGAAGGAGAAAAACTAACCTTCACTCCTATCTTCATTGAGGCACTGGTAAAAGCAATAAAGGATTTTCCAATGATAAATGTGTCTTTAGATGGCACTAAAATTATTAAACGTAAAAATATAAATATTGGAATGGCTGCTGCATTGCCTTCAGGAAACTTAATTGTCCCGGTTATAAAAAATGCAGACATGCTAAATTTGGTAGGAATTACCAAACAAGTAAATGATTTAGCGGGTCGCGCGCGCACAGGGAAACTAAATCCCGATGATATACAAGGCGGAACGTATACAATTTCAAATGTTGGCTCTTTTGGGAATTTAATGGGTACACCAATTATCAATCAACCACAAGTGGCAATTATGGCCGTTGGAGCAATCAAAAAGAAACCGGCTGTTATTGAAACAGTAGAAGGTGACTTAATTGGCATTCGTCATTTTATGTTTTTATCCCACTCCTATGATCACCGTGTTGTTGATGGTTCTTTAGGTGGTCAATTTGTTCGAAGAGTTGCTGATTACCTTGAACAATGGGATATTAATAGAGAATTTTAAACTAACAAATTTGCTATAATTTAAAATTTATGAAAAAAATCATTCTTCTTTTTTGTTTTTCTATTTTATTTACTTCCCACTTTTTAACAGCGGGAGTAATTGATGGAAATTATAAAAACATTTATAATCGCGCTGAAGATTATTTTGCAAATGAAAATTATACCGCTGCTTTACCTTTGTATTTGAAATTAGATTCATTGGACAAAGGCAATCACAATATGAATTTTAAAATCGGCTTCTGCTATTTGAAAGCCGCCACCTACAAAACCAAATCAATTCCCTATTTCGAGTTTGCCATAAAAAACATTGCCAAACTTTATGAAATGGGAGAAATAAAAGAAAAGCAAGCTCCTTTATCAACTTATTACTACTTAGCGAAGGCCTATCACCTTAATTACGAATTTGATAAAGCCATAGAAATGTATCAAAAGTATATTAGCACATTAGGAGATGATTCAAAGTTTGCCGCAGAAGTAGCAGAAATAAATCACGACATTGAAACATGTAACTATGGAAAAGAATTGGTTAAAACCCCTAAAAAAGTAATAGTCGAAAATCTTGGAGAAGGAGTAAATTCCAAATACCCGGATTACTCACCTGTTGTTTCCTTGGATGAGCAAACAATTGTTTTTACAACTCGCAGATCAGGAGGAACAACAGAAAAGATACTTCCAAACGGAGAACATTTTGAAGATATTTTTGTTTCCACTTATTCCGAAACTGAGAGTAAATGGAGCCAAGCAAAACTTATCGGCAAAAATATTAATTCGAGCGGGCATGAGGCCACCATTAATTTATCGGCTGACGGCTTAAAACTACTTGTTTATAAAGATGATGGAGGAAATGGAAACATCTATGTTAGTGAATTAAAAGGCAGTGAATGGGGTGCATGCGAATACATCTCTGCTCCTATCAATTCATCAGCATGGGAATCACATGCTTGTTTTAGTTCAGATAATCGAGTGCTTTATTTTATTAGTGACCGAGCAGGTGGAAGTGGCGGGCGAGATATTTACAAATGCTTGAAATTACCAAATGGTGAATGGGGGCCTGCACAAAATTTAGGAGATGTTATTAATACCAAATATGATGAGGATGGAATTTTTATTCACCCTGATGGAAAACAAATTTTCTTTTCATCAAAAGGGCATAACTCAATGGGAGGATTTGATATTTTTACTTCTGTGATAAATGATGAAAACGGCTATTGGTCGGAACCCATTAATTATGGATACCCCGTAAACACTACGGATGATGATGTATTTCTAGTTACTACAGCGGATGGAAGGCGTGCATTTTTTTCTTCGGATAAAGAAGGTGGATTTGGAGAAAAAGATATTTACATGATTAAATTTCCAGAATACGAACCACGTGACATTACGATTTTTTTGGGTAAAATTATTAATAATTCCAAAGAGGACATAAGCAACAATTCAATATTTATCATTAACACTGCTACCAACGACACAATACAAGAGTTAACAGCAAACAGTTCAACCGGTAAATTTGGTGCAAATCTTCCAATAGGTAACTCATATAAAACAGTATTTAAAGTAAATGGTAAAATTATACATGATGAAATTGTTGATGCGCCAAAAAAACAGGGGTATAAAGTAATAAAAAGAGAAATACCATATTACGGTGATTCAACCTTAATTGCAAGCGATAGTGCTGCTTTGTACGCTTTGGCGAATGCAAACAAAAACACGCCATGTAACATAGAGAAATTGAACTACCAACAATTTTTCAAATACAATAAAAAAGACATAGATAAAGAAGCTGAAGACTTCAAACTATTTATTGATGGACTTAGCAGCTGCTTAGCTACTAACCCAGGTATTATTATTTCTATTGAATCAAGTGCTTCCACTGTCCCTACTCGCACATTCAGAAGCAATGAAAACCTGGCAAACTTGAGAGCTAAAGCAGCCAAAGAGAAGGTGTTAAAGGCTTTGATTAAGAAAAATATTAAAGAATCTCAAATTATTTTTGCAGATCAGAAAGCCTTGGTTCAAGGTCCCGAATATCAAAAAGATGCTATTGAAAATATGGCTACTTATGAGCAATATCAGTATATAAAAATAAAAGCGACTCTCAAAAAATAAGTGTGTAGATACTCCATTCAAAGCAGAAAGAAATTTCTGCTTTTTTTGTCATTTTTTCGAAAAAAAATTTCTTTAAATCCCTATAAATACTATATTTGCGTTCGGCTCAGCAACTTGTTATGTCCGCTTATGAAGAAAAACATACTATTTTTATTTTTTATTTTTATTTCTACTGCAATTTTCTCGCAAGGAGGCAAAGAAGATTATCGTGAGAATTTTACTCAAGGCAATTATTTGATTCTGGAGCAAAATTATTCTTTAGCCTTAAAATACTTTAAAGATGCTTACAAGATAGATTCTTCCAGTGCAAACATCAATTACAAAATTGGGTTCTGCTATTTGGAGTCGTCAACTGAAAAAGGTAAAGCATTGTCTTATTTGGAAAAAGCTGTCCAAAATGTATCACACAACTACAATCCAGAAGATCCAAGAGAAAAAAAAGCTCCAGAGCTAGCCTATTATTCCTTGGGAATAGCTTATCGTCTGGCATATCGTTTTCCGGAGTCCAACAACTACTTTAATAAATTTAAAGACATTGTAGGAAGCAGAAATAAAGAGCTGACAACCGATTTAGAAAAGCAGGTTGAAACAAATTTTAATGCGATTGAATACATCAAAGACACTGTTGTTGTAGCAATCAATAACCTTGGAGATAGTGTTAACAGTATCTATCCTGATTATAGCCCTGTTGTTTCTGCAGATGAATCCACCTTGATATTTACTTCACGCAGACTAGGCAGTACTGGAGGAGAAAAAACAGAAAACGATCAATTTTTAGAAGACATTTATATCTGTGTTAAAAAAGCCGATGGCACTTGGTCACAAGCTAAACAAATTGGCTCTAGTATTAATACCAATGGAAACGAAGCAAATATTAGTCTTTCTGCTGACGGACAGCAACTGTTTGTTTATAGAGATGTGAACGGAGGAGATATTTACTATAGTAATTTGGAAGGAAACACTTGGAGCGAATTAACTCCTTTGAGCTCTAACATAAACTCTCCTAACTGGGAAACTCATGCATCACTTACAGTTGATGGCAATACATTGTACTTTGTTAGCAATAAAAAAGAAGGTAGTTACGGTGGGAGAGATATATGGCGTTGCGTTAAGTTGCCTAACGGACTCTGGAGTCAGCCCCTAAATGCTGGTCCAGAAATAAATACACCTTACGATGAAGATGCTCCTTTTATCCATCCTGATGGTGTTACCCTTTTCTTTAGTTCAAAAGGCCATAAAAATATGGGCGGTTTCGATATTTTCAAATCTACAAAAGATGAAAATGGAAAATGGAGCACACCCGAAAATTTAAGAGCACCCATTAACACACCGGATGATGATATTTTTTATGTTCAGTCGGCTGATGGAAAACGTGGTTACTTTTCTTCTGTGAGAAAAGACGGATATGGAGAGAAAGATATTTACATGATTAATTTCGAAAACGCAATTGTAGAACCTTTAACCTTACTTAAGGGATTTGTAACCTTTGATGGCTCTACAAAAGGTCTTGGAATGGTTGAAATATTGGCTACAGATATGGAAAGTGGCTTAATTGTTCAGAATGTAAAACCAAACGAAACTACGGGCAAGTATTTGCTAATTTTAACTCCGGGTAACGAAGGCAGAACTTATAACATAAGTTATGAGGCAGAAGGCTACCAACCTATTAGTGTTCAAATTACTATTCCTCCTAATTCCTCATATCAAGAAATTGAAAAAGAACTTTTGATGCAAGCAATTAATCTTGAAAGTAAAACTCTTGGAACAATAACTGTTTCTGGTGCTGTAAAAAATATAGAGGGCAGTCCAATTGCAGGAGCTCAAATTATTGTAAAAGATAACTTAACAGGAAAATTAATCGACACTTACTACACAACATCTGATTCAGGAGCCTATTATTTTATTTTAAATCGTGGGCAAAATTATAATATTTCTTATGAAGCAAAAGGATATTTGTTCCAATCAGAAAATGTGAATGTCCCCAAACAACCTGAATATTCAGTACTTTCAAAGGATATCATTTTGGAGAAAGTAGCAGTGGGCGCCAAAATTGTACTAAACAACATCTTCTTTGACTCCAACAAGGCTTCTTTGAGAAAAGAATCAAATTTAGAATTAGACAAATTATTGCAACTTATGAAAGACTATCCAGAATTAACTGTTGAAGTAGCCGGACATACAGATAGTAAAGGAAATGACGCTGCTAATTTAAAGCTGTCACAAATGCGTTCACAGGCTGTTGTATCCGCTTTAATTAAAAAAGGAATTAAAGCTAAATACTTAGTTGCAAAAGGATATGGAGAAACTGCTCCAATAGCTCCCAATATACTACCAAACGGCAAACCTGACTTAAAAGGAATGCAATTAAACAGAAGAGTAGAAATGAAAATTATTGAGTCTAAACAATTGACTACCAAATAGTTAAAATTGTTAATTTCTTTTTACTACCTTTACGTTTTCTACTTTTAATTTTAATATTTTTGCTTGAATTTGACTATTCTCCTAACCAAAATGGATTAGGGAGGATTTTTATTTTAAACATTTTATATGCAAAAGATTTTAGTTTTCTTTTTATCTGTTTTTATAATTAATGTATCTGCAAAGGCACAGGGGAAAGCAGAATATCGCCAAAAATTTACGGAAGGCAATTACCTTATCCTAGAAGGTAATTATCCACTTGCTTTGCAAAATTTCAAAGAGGCATATGCTATCGATTCTACAAATGCTAATATTAATTTTAAAGTAGGATTGTGTTATACAAAATCAGAAACTGAAAAAAGCAAAGCACTTTATTATCTTGAAAAAGCCGTTTCAAATACTTCAAAAAACTATAACGATCTTGAACCAACTGAAAAATCAGCTCCTGTAAACGCTTTCTATTATTATGGACAAGCATTGCATTTTAGTTATAAGTTTGATGAAGCCATCGCTAATTACGAAAAATTCAAATCTTTTTTAAGAAGTAAAAATGTTGACTTAATTAAAGATGTTGACCGACAAATTGAAATAAGCAATAATGCAAAAGCATTAGTTAGTGCACCTATGAACATTATCCTCAAAAATCTAGGTGATAGCATCAATAGCACTTCTCCTGAATATAGCCCCGTTCTTTCTGCTGATGAAAAAACTTTAATGTTTACTTCCCGCAGATCAACAGGAACAGGAATGGATAAAACAGATGATGGTCAGTTTTATGAAGATATTTATGTTTCTTATAAAAAAAGCGATAGTACTTGGACATCACCTGTTTCAGTTAGTGAAAATATTAATTCTATCACACATGAAGCTTGTGTTGGTCTAACAGCTGACGCGCAAACGCTGCTCATTTACAAAGATTTTAATGGTGGTGATATTTATTTCAGTAGGTTGGACGGAAATTCGTGGACGTCTCCTGAAGCAATGGGTTCCGATATTAATAGCCCTAGGTGGGAAACAAGCGCTTGTTTAACTCCGGATGGAAATACATTATATTATGTAAGCGACAGAGATGGCGGAATGGGTGGAAGAGACATTTGGAAATGCATTAAATTACCTAACGGAAAATGGAGCTTATCGGTAAACGTTGGTCCTCCCATTAACACAATTTATGACGAAGAATCTCCATTTATTCATCCTAGTGGAAACGTACTCTTTTTTAGCTCAAGAGGACATAAAACAATTGGAGGTTTTGATATTTTCTTTTCTTCGAAAAATGAAGAAACTGGAGCCTGGGATGAACCAATAAACATTGGCTATCCAATTAATACAACCGATGATGATGTTTTTTATGTTACTTCTCCCGATGGCAGAAGAGGATATTATTCTTCTTCTTCTCGTCCGGAAGGTTATGGAGAAAAAGACATTTATATGGTTTCTTTGCCCGAAAGAAAAGAAGTTCCACTGGTGTTAATTAAGGGCTTTATTATTCCTGCCAAAGGCCAAGAACTGCCTCCTTTCCTCGAAATTGCAGTTACAAACAACGAAACAGGAGTTGTAACTGGAGTGTATAAACCGTTAATGAGAGATGGTAGTTTTACCATTATTATTCCTCCAGGAAGTAATTATACTCTTTCGTACACAAATGATGGACAGGAGTTTTTCTCCGAAACTATTGATGTTCCTATGAGTGCAGCTTATCAAGAAATAAATAGAGAAGTACGATTGAATAGTGTCAACCTTGGTGGACCTGAAACAAAAGACACAACAGTTACTTCAAGCGATTCGGTTATCAATCCAGTTGCTGATGTCGCGTTCATTTCAGTTGACGGACAAGTTTTTAACGAAAAAGATTCTCCTTTTGCAAACCTCAAAGTGAATTTATTGAATGCAAAAGGAGAGGTTGTAAAAACCACCACTACAGATGAATTGGGATGGTTTATTTTTACAAACCTTCCTCAAAACGAAGACTACTTGGTTGCACTGGATGAAGATGATACACATGTAATTGGAAAAAAATCTTTTGCCGAATTTAAAGATGGAAATGGAAAGCTTTTAAAGACAAGGCTTGTAAATGGGAAATACGTACTTGCAAATACAAAAACTTCTGTAAAGTTTAAAACTAAACCAAAAGCAGCTAAAGTAAAACCGGAGAATGCAATTGTTGACACAAATGAAAAACCTATTAAACACGAACAATTAGCAAGTGTAGACAAGCTGAATTTTCAGATGTATTTCAAATATAACGTAACACAAATTGATATAACAGATGGCCCTTTCCAACAATACATTGATAATTTAGTTGCTCTTGCTACTAAAAACGGAAACATAAATATCAACTTAACATCTTGTGCTTCACAAGTACCTACAAGAGCTTACAAAACAAATAAGGAGCTTTCTATTGCCCGCTCCGATAAAGCAAAAGAACAACTTTTAAATGCTTTAAAAGACAAAGGAATTGATGCTTCTAAGGTCAATTTTGTTAAAACAAAGTCCTATGTATCAGGCCCTCAGTACAATATTGATTATTTAATCAATAAGGCCATGTATGAAAAGTACCAGTTTATTAAAATAGCTGCTTATTAAGCGCTTTTACATCAAAAACCTCCGAAAATTTATTTCGGAGGTTTTTTCATTAAATACCCCACAATTCTTTTATAAAAAAAACATTTTTTGTACTTTGGTACCAAACTTGGATTAAAGTCCAATAAAGAGATACGTGGTGAATAATTTTTTTTCGATTATATTTAAAAGGACGCTGTTTTTTGTATTTGCATTTATGCTAATCAATGGGTTAAATGCGCAACCCAAAACTTCAAAGATTATCGACCCCGCTGATGCAAAAGAACATTTTAATCATAATAATTTTCTTTTTGCAATTCCTGCCTACAAACAACTATTAAAGCAAGAACCCAACAACCCTGATTACAATTACAAATTAGGTATTTGTTATTTGTATACCAATATTAATAAGGCTTCTTCTATTCCCTACTTAGAAGCAGCGAGCAAAGCTCCTAAACCTGAAAAGCAAGTGCTTTACCATCTTGGTCTCGCTTACCAATATGCCAGCCGATTTGATGATGCTATCAAAGCATATAATACTTACAAAACAGCTTTGAAAGGTGAGGAATTAGAGCAAGTCATACACCAAATTGAAACATGTGAAAACGGGAAAGAATATGTAAAGCATCCCGTAAATGTTACCTTTCAAAACCTTGGAAAAGAAATTAATTCCGAATTTCCTGATTATTACCCCTTTGTTCCAGCTAACGAATCGTTTGTGGTTTTTACTACAAGAAGAAAAGACAATATTGGAGGACAAGTGGAAGTAGATGGGTATTATTCATCTGATATATACATGTCCGTTCCGGTGAACGATATCTGGACAAAACCCCTAAATATGGGTGCAACCGTTAATACACGATATGATGAACAAGCGGTAGGTTTAACTCCTGATGGACAAACCATGCTTATGTATATCGATCATATCGATAGTTTAGGAAATATTTATTCTTCAATGAACAAAGCCGGAAAGTTTCAGCGAATGAGAAAATTAAATAGCAATGTAAATTCGGATTTTGAAACCGCTGGTTCTATTACTCCAGATGGCAATATTATTTTTTTTGCCAGTAAACGTGAAGGTGGTTTAGGAGAAACGGATATTTATATGTCTAGAAAATTACCAAATGGACTATGGGCTAAAGCGCAAAATCTTGGAAATACAATCAATACAAAATACAAAGAAGACTTTCCTCAAATTGCCCCTGATGGCAAAACACTCTACTTTTCTTCACAAGGACATGCAGGAATGGGCGATTATGATTTATTTCAATCTACTTGGAATGAAGAAGAAAACACTTGGACAAACCCAAAAAATTTAGGCTATCCTATAAACTCTGTTGGTGATGATCGTTGCATCTCTTTTACAGAGAATAATAGAGTGGCTTATATTTCTGCAGTGAGAGATGGTGGGTATGGCGACTTGGATTTATACAGAGTAAAGTTTGAAGATATGGAAGACCGCACTACAGTTTTACAAGGATATGTATCAACAGTTGATAGTGCAAAAAATGTAACCACATTTGTTACTGTAAAAGATTTAAAAAATAAAGATGCATTTGAATTAACATATAATCCAAATCCGAATACAGGCAAATTTATTATGGCTTTAACACCTAGCAAATATGAAATTACTGTTGAAGCTGATGGCTACAAACCTTTTAAAGATGTGTTTTTTATTTTCGATATTGGGGTTGGACAGAATGAAAGTAAAAAGTTTTTTACTCTGCAGAAATAACACATTTCGATTTTTAATCTACTCAAAATGATTCAACTTAATTTAACTCGTCCTATTGCCTTTTTTGACCTAGAAACAACCGGAGTAAATGTTGCTTCCGACCGCATCGTAGAAATTTCAATTTTAAAAATTTCCCCAGACGGCTCTAAAGAAATAAAGACAAAACGCATAAATCCAACCATTCCTATTCCTGTCACATCTTCCGAGATTCATGGCATTTACGATAAAGATGTAGCTGACGAACCCACATTTAAAGGTATTGCAAAAAGTTTAGCCGAATTTTTAAAAGATGCCGACTTAGCAGGATACAACTCAAACAAATTTGATATTCCAATTTTGGTAGAAGAATTTTTAAGAGCCGAGATTGATTTTGATATCAAAGGAAAGCGCTTTGTAGATGTACAAAATATTTTCCATCAAATGGAACAACGAACTTTAAAAGCTGCTTACAAATTTTATTGTGGAAAAGAAATCATCAATGCTCATAGCGCTCAAGCGGATATAGAAGCAACCTATGAAGTTTTTTTAGCTCAACTGGAAAAATACAATGGCGTTGAATTTGAAGATAGAAAAGGAGTAAAATCTGTTCCGGTCAAAAACGACATCAAGGCTTTGCACGACTTTACAAATATTAATAAAAATGCAGATTTAGTTGGGCGAATTATATTCAACGACAAAGGTGTTGAAGTATTTAATTTCGGAAAGCATATTGGAAAATCAGTTGAGCAGGTTTTTAAGGATGAACCTTCCTATTATTCCTGGATGTTAAATGGAGATTTTCCGCTGTACACAAAAAAAGTATTGACAGAAATAAAATTAAGAATGGCATTTAACAGATAAGAGCATGAAAATTATTTGTATTGGTCGCAATTATGCAGAGCACGCAAAGGAAATGAACGCAGCAGTTCCTTCAGAACCTATTTTCTTTCTAAAACCGGATACAGCGCTGATAAAGGACAATCAACCATTTTACTACCCTGATTTCTCGAAAGAAATTCACCACGAAGTAGAATTGGTTTTAAAAATAAGCAAACCTGGAAAAAATATTGAATTACAATTTGCAAATAAATATTACGATGAAATTGGCATAGGAATTGATTTTACCGCACGCGATATTCAAGCAAAATGTAAAGAGAAAGGTTTGCCTTGGGAAAAAGCAAAAGCATTTGATGGCTCCGCTCCTATTGGGAAATTTATTGATAAAAATAAGATGTCAAACATCAGTAATATTCATTTTCATTTAAATGTGAATGGAAATAAAATACAAAGTGGGAATACAAAAGATTTACTTTTTACATTCGACTCAATCATTGCATACATCTCTAAATTTTTTACATTGAAAACGGGAGATTTAATTTTTACAGGAACCCCGGAAGGTGTTGGTCCGATTGCAATTGGAGATAAACTGGAAGCATTCATAGAAAATGAAAAATTGTTAACGTTTGAAATAAAATAAACACCATGAAAAAAGTCCTTTTCCCTATTTTATTAATAGTGTCTATTGTAGCTTGTACCACTCAGCAATTACAAGAATCTGCAAACGCTGCAAAAGATGCCATCAATTCGGGAACTAAACCTGCTTCTAATCCATTAACCAATGATGAAGTAATTAGCGGATTAAGAGACGCATTAACAGTAGGAACAAATAATTCAAGTGCATTTGCTTCCAAGATAGATGGATTTTACAAAAATCCTACTTTGTTTATCCCTTTTCCACCCGAAGCTCAAAAAGTAAAAGATTGGGCAACTAAATTGGGAATGAACGACCAGCTTGATAAATTTGTGATGACATTAAATCGTTCGGCTGAAGAAGCAGCAAAAGACGCAGCTCCTGTTTTTGTTAATGCAATTAAAGGAATGAGTATTGGTGACGGATTTGCCATTTTGAAAGGAAGCGATAATGCTGCTACTCAATATTTACGAGATAAAACCACTGCCGAATTACGTCAGAAATTTACTCCTGTTGTTCAAAATGCTATCAATAAAGTAGAACTCACCAAATACTGGAGTCCTATTATTAACAACTACAACAAAGTTCCATTTGTAGAAAAACAAAACCCTGATTTAACAGCTTATGTTACCGACAGAGCAATGGAAGGCTTATTCAAATTAATTGCCGATGAAGAATTAAAAATTAGAAAAGACCCTGTTGCTAGAGTTACTGATATCTTAAAACGAGTTTTTGGGAGCATAACTCAGTAAAAATCAGATAGGTTAGTCATTTATTTTTTATTGTTCTTTTACAAGTTTTTGCTTTTTTGCTTTCAAATATTGCGTATTTTTGCGGCTACATTTATTTTAAGAAAAAAACGCAAAAAATGTTAGCATTAAAATCAAAAAAGCTCATACTCTCTATTAGCTTTTTTGGACTATTTATAACAGGTACTTTTTCTCAGGTTGCAGGGGACTTTCGCTCTATTGCAACTGGTAATTTCAATTTAAATACAACCTGGGAAACATATAATGGTTCGGCTTGGGTTGCTGCTGTGGCTGCTCCTACAGCTGCTAGTGGAACAATCACCATTCAATCTCCTTTTACAGTAAGTGTTTCTGCAATTTTAGCCAACTCTGCTACAATTGTAATTAATGCGGGAGGAACACTGCGTACCCTAATTGGAATAGCTTTCACAAATAACGTTGCTGGAATAGTAACAAATAATGGTACTATTATTAATAGTGCGTCAGGTGCCACAGCTTCTATTATCAATAATGGAACTATTAATAACAACTTAACGGTTACCAATAATGGTATTTTCACCAACAATCTAACATTTAACAATAACGCGGCAGGCATAACAACACAAGTTGGTGCCGGTGCTTTTACAAACGCTGCCGCTGGTACTATTACTAATTTAGGAACCATCACCATTAATGCCACCAGAACTATTACAAACAATGGAATTATAATTAACTCCGCAACCATTACTCCAACAGGAACTTTAACTCATGGTGCAGGAAGTTTTTACAGACATAGTTTTTCTAGTGCTGTTGCTCCAAACGGTACAATCCCGGCTTCTACTTGGAATGCAACTTCTACCTGTGAGATATTATCTTGCGGAAATTCTGGAAGTGCTCCTACTGGTTTAGGTCAGGCATTCGGACATTTTATCTGGAACAACACTACCCAGCCTATTGATGTTAACTTCTTAGGAGCTATGAGTATGCCTACCACAGGGAATTTTACATTATCTAGCACAAATGGATTTAATATATCTTTAGTTTCCACTGCAGCTGGTGGAGCTACTTCGATTGGTGGAAATTTCTCCATCACGAACGGAAATATTACTATTATTAAGGTTAACAATATCAATAAAACAAATCAACTTTCCATTACTGGAACTTATTCGCAATCCGGTGGGACAATGACCATTGCTAATTGCACCGGCTCTTTAGCGGGAAATACAGCTAATGGAACACTAACTATAGGTTCTACTTCCACTATTTCTGGCGGGACATTAAATGTAAATACCAGCTCCTGGGTTGGTGCGGGAGGAAATGGAACTTTGTCTTCAGGATTAATAACACTTTCGGGAACAGGAGTTTTAAATGGTTGTTCGAGTTCAGCACTACTAAGTTCTGGTGTTGCAGGAACAATTACAGCTACGGCCGGAGTAACTGTAAATGCAGGAGGAACGCTAAATTTAAATTCAAGTACAACAACAGGTACTGGCGGATTGAGTATTTTAAATTCAGGAGGAGCATTTTTAATTGCAGGTGGAACCGTAAACTTAGCATCAGGAGCTGCAGTTGCATCAACGGGTTGCACAGGCACTTTAAATGTTAACACGGGAGGATTTACCATCTCCAGTGGAACACTGAATTTATGTTCTAGCGCAACAACCACAGGTGGAGGAAATGGATTATTAAATGTTTCTTCAGGCAATTTTGTGCATTCAGGAGGGACTGTTTCTAAAACAGGTATAAATTCAGGCACGATTACCATAAATGGTAGTACAGCTCAAACTATTCGTAGTGGAGGCTTTTCTGTTGGAAATTCCATTACTTTTAATCTTTCTCAAAATACTGCCGCAGCAGGAGCAACTACTATTAATACAGGATTTATCATAGCAAGTGGGACTACGTTTAATATTAATGATAACAACTTTAATACAACCGATTTTACTCCCGGCATGGCCATCACAAACAATGGTGCTGTAAATGTAAATGCCAGCGCGGAATTAGATATGGGAACTTTTGTAATGAGTGGAACTGGATCTTTTTCAACAAATACTGGTGCCCTTCTTATAACAAAACATGCTACCGGAATATCTATAACAGGTGGTTTAGGATGCATTCAAGTGACTGGAACAAAAACCTTTGCAGCAGATGGAGATTATACCTACAATGGTACTACATCGCAAGACACTGGAGATGGTTTACCTGCAACCTTAAATGGGGGAATACTTACCATTAATAATTCAACTACTATCACCACCGGGGGTGTAACATTAACCAGAGCAACAACTATTTTAGAAGGTGTTAGCACAACAGGGAGCTTGGTTTTAACTCAAGGAAGATTTATTACCACTTTAACTAATTTAATTACAATTGGTGATGACGCTACTTGTGCTGCTAGTGGTATAACTCGTTTTGTAGATGGCCCAATTAAGAAAATTGGTGATGATGTATTTATTTATCCTACGGGGGATTTATATACTGCTACAGGAGGTATAGCTACTGTGAAATGGGCACGAATAGAAATTACTGCTCCTGCTACCACTGCTGATGAATTTACTGCTGAATACCATAAACTAAACGACCCTTGTGATGTCAATCAGGCTGTGAGTAATACAAACGGAGCCGGAATTAATCATGTGAGTTATAAAGAATATTGGGATTTAACTCGCGTTGCTGGAGCAAGCTCACCGGATGTAAAATTGTATTGGGAAAATGGTTCTATTGCAACTTCTTTAGGAAGTGGAATAAGCTCAATTGCTGCTGCAGATTTACATGTTGCGGAATGTATTGCTTCAACCTGGACCGACAAAGGCGCTGGTGCTACCACCGGAACTGCTGCTGGTCCTGGTACTATACGTTCGGTTACTGCAACTACATGGACAACCGGAACTATTATGCCATTTACATTTGCTGCACCAAATAGTTTCAACCCACTACCTGTTGAACTACTTTCATTCGATGGAATAGCGTCTGATAATGGCAATCAACTAAATTGGTCAACGGCAACAGAAACAAACAATAATTATTTTGATTTGGAAAGAAGTAGCACAGGAATTGACTTTGTTTCTATAGTAAAAATCAACGGGAGTAATAATTCTACTTCTATAAAAAACTATGAGTATCTCGACACAAAACCAATTTCTGGTTTAAATTACTATCGATTAAAACAAGTAGACTTTGATGGAAATTACTCCTACTCCAATATTATTTCAATTGAAAATAATTTTTCTCAAACAGCATCACTTCAGTTATTTCCCAACCCTTGCCAGGATTTAATAACTATTGTTTCAACTGAAGAATATACCTCTTTGATAATATACAACATTTTGGGAGCAATTGTTTATTCCAGCAATTCTAACCAAGGACTTATTCAGTTTCATCCTTTGTCTGATGGAATTTATGTTGTTAAGGCAACAACTCTATCAGGAAAAGAAATTAGTTCAAGATTTATAAAAAATTAATTCAAATTATTAATAAATGAAAACGTCCGAAGAAAATTTCTCCGGACGTTTTTATTTCCACTCAACAACCTAGTATGGATGCACCCAAGGAGTGTTAGCTTCTTTGGGTTGTATGGTTAATACTGGTATTTTAGAATGATTAATTATCTGCTGTGCGTACGTTCCCATGAATCTACCTGTAATTGCTTCGTCCTGATCCGTCATAATTACAATTAAATCAGCATTCACACTTTTTGCATAATCATACGATGTTTTAGATTGGTTTTTACCTTCCACCGTTTTACGGGAAAATGGTAAATTACACTTTTTAATATACTCTTCTATTTGATCTAATTTTATTTCAAACTTTTTTCGTGCTATTTCTTCATTTGAATCCGCTAATCCAAGAATATGAATTTTAGAAGCAAAATGTTTCGCCAAAACAATAGCATGATTTACTTTTTGACGTGAATGTGCCGAGTCATCAATTGGCAATAATATATTGGTGAATCCTAATTTTTTAGCATGGGCTTGAACGGATATTATAGGGCATTCGGACTGTGTAACCATTTTAAATGTATTGCTTCCAATAAAAAACTCCACGACCCCGGAAGTGCCATGAGTGCCCATTATAACCAAGTCGGCCTTGTGTTCTTTTGAAACGGCAAGTATTTCATTAAAAATAGTTCCAGTAGAAGTAACATGTGTAGATTTTACGCCATACTTTTTTTGAATATCAGCTACAACCTCAGAAAGTTTTTTCTCAATTGTATTTGTCAATTCCGATGGTGTTGAAATGCGCAACTCGGGAGCAATAATGCTGAATTGTTCCCAGTGTTTTTCTATTACATGCAACAATATTAACTCAGCTTTGAATAATTGAGCTGTAAAACCTGCATGTTCAATAGCCAAAATAGATGTTTCAGAAAAATCGATGGGGATTAAAATTTTTTGAATGTTGAATGCTTTCATAATTTATTTTTTTAATAGGGGTTTGGAAATGATGTAGTATCTTTTTTTGGTAAAGGACGAATACTTAAAACGGGAATTTTGGAATGGTTGATAATTTCTTGAGCAGAAGAGCCAATAAAATATTTTGTAAAGTCCACTTCCTGCTGAGTCATAATCATAATTAAATCACCTTCTACTTTATGCGCATATTCTAAAATATTTTCAGCTAAGGTCTCCTCTCCTTTAATTCCTTTAATAATTTCGGCAGTGCATTCAATATCTTCCTTTTCTAAAAATGTTTTAACTTGTCCCAGTTGTCGAGTCAAACGATTCACTACAAACTCATCGGTAGTAAAAAGAACAGAAACAACACGAATAGTAGCACCTCCAAATAATTTGGAAAGTTCAATAGCCTTGGTCACTTTTTCACGTGTTTCTTTCGACAAATCAAGAGGAAGAACAATATTTTTACAGCCTTTTCGATGATGTTTACCCTTTATAGTAATAACAGGAACAGCTGATTCACGAACAACACGAAGAGCATTAGAACCAATAAAAAGTTTGCGCTTGCCATCATCGCCATTTGTTCCCATTACTATCATTGTTGCATTAATTAATTCGGCAACTTCTGCAATTTTTTCATAAATACTACCTTTTGCAACCAAGGTATTAACAGTAACCTTAGCTTTTTTCTCTACACTGGAAGCAAGTTTATCCAACTCTTTCTGAACATTCTTTTTAATGTCTTCGTTCTGCTCTTTTGAGAAAAATTTTGATATTGCTCCTACTTCCTCTATCACATGTAATAAAGTAATTTCGGCATTGTATTCTCGGGCTAAATTGAAAGATTGTTCTAAGGCTATTAGGGATTGTTCTGAAAAATCGAGAGGAACTAATATTTTATTAGTAGATTGAATCATAATTTTTAAATACTTTTGAAGTATGTCTCACAAATTAAACGATTATAAACCTATTTAACAAATATACATTCACCTTTTTAAGCAAATTAATATGAATAATATCATAGCAGAAACGGAACTTATACTTAATCCCAACGGAAGTGTTTACCACTTAAAGCTTTTACCTGAAAACATCGCTGAAAACATTATTATTGTTGGCGACCAAGGAAGAGTAGAAACCGTTTCCCGCTTTTTTGATACTATCGATTTTAAAATTCAAAACAGAGAATTTGTTACTCATACAGGTACGTTTAAAGGCAAACGAGTAATGGTTTTGTCGTCAGGAATTGGAACCGACAATATTGATATTCTCATAAACGAGTTGGACGCAGCAGTAAATATTGATTTAAAAACAAGAACCATTAAAAAGGAGCATACCAGCTTGAATATAGTTAGAATAGGTACTTCCGGAGCCCTGCAAAAAGATATTCCAGTGGATAGCTTTGTTGTTTCTTCACATGGACTAGGGTTTGACGGACTTTTAAACTACTACCGAGATTTAGCAAAAGTAAACGACAATGAAATTTCGGAAGCGTTTATGAAACAAACCAATTGGGATAAAAACCTTCCTTATCCCTATGCAGTAAAAGGTTCTGAAAAGCTTATTAACCAGATTGGGTTTGACCTCACAAAAGGCATAACTGCCACCGCACCAGGATTTTATGGTCCACAAGGCCGAAAGTTGCGCCTGAGCCCTTGGGTAGAAGATTTTAACCAACAATTAACCGATTTCAAACACAATGGAAATCGCATTACAAACTTTGAAATGGAGACTTCAGCGCTGTATGGTTTGGGAGCACTTCTTGGTCACAAAACCTGCACTGTTTGTGCTATTATAGCCAATCGCGTTGCTAAACAATACAGCAAAAATTACCATACGGCTGTAGAACAATTAATACAATTAGTACTTGAGAGATTAACAAAGTAAGGTTGAAATCTTCTTAGATAAGTCAAATAATACCTTGAAAAGCACTCTACTTTTGTGGAAACACATTCACAGAGTATGAACAAACAAGAAGTTTTTGCACTTATTAGCTTGCTAGATGATCCGGATGAAATGGTATTCAAGGAAGTTAGTATGAAGTTTTTATCTCTTGGAGAGGAAGTAATCCCCGTATTGGAAGATGCTTGGGAACATTCCTTTGATACGTTGATTCAAAACAGAATCGAAAACATTATTCACCAAATTCAATTCGACCTTATTAAAGATGCTCTTAAAGAATGGTCGCACCCCGACCAACAAAATTTACTCGAAGGAGCTTTACTTATTGCCCGATATCAATATCCTGATATTGATGCGGCAAAAATAAAAAAACAAATTGACCAAATAAAGCAAGATGTTTGGCTAGAGTTGAATGAAAACTTAACTGCTCTTGAAAAAGTTAAAATCATTAACCACATTTTATTTGACGTTCATAATTTTAGTGGAAATACAACTAACTACCATGCTCCTCAAAATTCTTACATCAACAATGTATTAGAAAGTAAGAAAGGTAATCCGCTTTTGCTTTCTATTATTTACACCATTATCGCTCAAAATTTAGATATTCCAATTTATGGTGTAAATCTTCCTGAGCATTTTATTTTATGCTATGTAGATATCGAACATATGGGAGTTCCATCAACTGAAGGAAATGAAGGAAGTAATGTTTTTTTCTACATCAATCCGTTTAGTAAAGGGGCTGTATTCGGACAAAAAGAGATTGATGCATTTTTGAAGCAATTGAAATTAGAGCCTCTTGCTATTTTTTATGAACCTTGCTCCAATTTAGAAATCATCAAACGTTTACTCCGTAACTTGATTTCATCTTATGAAAAATTAGGATACCCTGACAAAAGTGAGGAATTAAAAGGGCTATTAGCTTCTTTGGGCTAAACTATCTTAAAATCTTTCCTATTGTTCTGAAAATAATTTTTAAGTCGGTAAACAATGTTTGCTCCTTAATGTATTGCAGGTTAAGCTTTAATTTTGCTGGCATAATTTCATTCACATAAGCTCGCTCCGGATTTTCTGCTTTACCAAGTAATTCATTTTCCTTACTATATTCAATACTCGCATAATCTGTCATTCCCGGCTTTACGGACAAAACATGTTTTTGCTCTGAGTTGTATAAATCCACATATTTTCTTACTTCAGGTCTCGGTCCAACTAAACTCATGTCGCCCAAAAAAACATTCAATAGCTGAGGAAATTCATCAATTTTATATTTTCGCAAAGGAAATCCTATTTTGGTAACACGATTATCCTTCTCTCCAACCGTAAGTAAGCTTGTTTTGTCGGAACCCGGCTTCATGGTACGAAATTTTAGAAGGCTAAAATCCACTCCATCCTTCCCTACTCTAATTTGCTTATAAAAAATTCCTCCTTTGGAAGTCACCATAACCAGAACAGATACAATAAATAATGGAATAAAAAGGATAGTTATGCCCAATAGAGAGAAAAATATATCGAACAGACGTTTTAACATTTTATCCAATTATTTTTTTTACTGAGCTAACAACGGCATCTATTACACGTTTCACCTTTTCATCATCTAAATCAACATAAACAGGCAATGAAATTTCTCGGGAATAATTATCATAGGTCACCGGATAGTTTTTAATATCATACCCTTGTTTTTTGTAAAAGCTCATCATTGGAACAGGAATAAAATGAACATTCACAGAAACATCGTAATTAAAAATTTCTTTGATAATTGCATCTCTTTGCTCTTCTGTTACGCCTTTTATTCTTAAAGCATATAAATGGTAACAAGAGATTTTATCTTTTGTTTTATATTCCGGTAATTGAGCCCAATCATATTTAGAAAAAGCTGCATCGTACTGTTTGAAAATATGCTCTCTACCTTTTGATGTTTCAGAATCATATCTTTCAAGCTCCACCAATCCAATGGCTGCCATAATATCCGGCATATTACATTTATACCCGGCTTCTACAATATCATAGCGCCAATTTCCTTTTTGTGTTTTTGCAAGAGCATCTTTATCTTGTCCGTGCAATGTTTTTACACATAAATATTTATAAACGGCTTCATTATCAAAAGGGGTAGGCAAGTTTAAAGCAACTCCTCCGCCTTCAGCAGTTGTTAAATTTTTTACTGCATGAAATGAGAATACAGAAATATCAGTTAAAGAGCCTGACTTTTTTCCATGGTAAGTAGCTCCGAAAGAATGTGCCGAATCCGAAAGCACCAATATTCTTCCTAACATTTTTTGTTCTTCTGAATTAGCAGAAAAACTATCCTTGTGTTTTATGACCAAAGCGTTTATTTCATCGTAATCGCATACATGTCCACCAAAATCAACTGGCATAATTACTTTTGTTTTTGATGTAATTGCTTTTTCGATGTTTGCCACCGAAATATTAAAATCATGAGCATTCACATCCACAAACACAGGTTTTGCGCCACAATGCATCACCACATTTGCTGTTGCAGTGTAAGTATAAGCAGGTAGTATTACTTCATCTCCTTCTTTTACTCCATACCATCTTAAAATAATTTCTAAACCGGCAGTTGCACTGTTTAAACACAAAGTAGCTTTATTTCCACAATATTTAGTGAGCTCCTTTTCAAATAGTTTTGTTTTTGGCCCGGTTGTAATCCAGCCCGACAATAGTACTTTGGTTACTTCATCAACAATTTTTTGATCGATGTGCGGTGGTGAAAATGGAATCATATTTTTTGTTTTTATATATTCTACGTTTCTAAATCGGGTACAAAGTTAGTACAAAAGCAAAGTAATGAATTAAAAAAAGCGTAAAACATTACACCAGCCTGAGACTCCAGCATTGATTCTGGAATAAAATTCAAAATAATTATTACTAAAAATAATCCATAAATAGCGTTTGCTTGTTTAAATCGCTTTATCAATGGATAAAATAAGCTTACTAAAAAAACAATAAAGCCAATCAAACCAATACTTACAAATACTTGATAAAATTCGTTGTGTGCATTTAATTTATGGCCATAAGCACCTGTCATTCCTCGTTTTTGATATTCAGACATTAAAGCATCCTTTGAATCACCTGTTCCTGCTCCAAAAATAAAATTTTCGGATATCACTTGATTCCCGGCTTTCCATATTAATAACCGAACCGCTGTACTTTCTGTATCTGTTTGATTATCTGAAGAACTCGAAATAGCATGAATTGCATTGTTAAGTCTATCCCCTATTTCAGGGACAAAACGAATTAAGCAAAAACTAGAAATAGAAATAAGTAGAACCCCAACTATTCCAATTACGTATTTTTTGCGTTTTATAATTAAATAAAGCGGAACAACTAAATATATCAACACCAATGTTAACAGTCCTAATTTAGATGATAATAAAACAATAATGAATGAGAAAAAGAGAATAATAGTGGTGGCATACGCATTGAAGTACTTTGATTTATTGTCGGAATAGCTATAAAGAGCAAGTAACAGCCAAACAATACATACATTAAAATACATTGACAAATAGCTGGGATGAACAAAAATAGAAAATGCCTGATAGAAGAAATTGTTTTCGTGAATTGTTGCATAAATATAAATTGCCCTGCTAAGTAAAATAAAAGAAGCAACGATACCTCCCGCAATAAAAAAAACAAATACTTTATTCACTTGACTTATGTTTAATGGTCGGCTTACCAATAGCAAAGGAAGAATCAGCAAGGACAATTTAACCTGCAAATCAAATAATCCGAAATCAATATTTGTTGTATAAAGCATTCCTATTAAATGCAACAAATAAAATCCAATAAAAATAAGGGCGAATTTATTTTGAAAAATTATTTGGAATTTATTCTTGAAGTCTCCTTCAATTAACCAATTCAGGAGCGACAATGCAATAAATAAAGCAGCAAATCTCCCTGTTGGCAAAAAGAATGCAATGAGCAGAGCGAGATAATAATGTGCTTGTATATGAATTTGTTTTCTGCTCATTTGATTATCTCGTTATAGCCTCCTCAGTTTTTATTTTTTTACCAAGAATAAAAAAATCGATAATTCCTTTTAAATAACCCCAACCATAAGAAATGTGAAGAATCAAGAAACAATATACCATCTTAGCAGGCTGAGTTAGTTCACTGGATTTAATAAAAGCGAAAATGCTGGCCATGCAAAAATAAATAGATAGAAACATCACGTAGAGCAAAAGAAAAATCGGATGTAAAAACGAAAACAAAAAACCAAAAAACAAGAACAAAATAAATAGTAAAGGAACTATTTGTCGCACTGTAGTGATGGCATTATGCTTTTTATTTACATATACTTTCCAATATCCGTATTGTTCATACTGTTTAAATAACTTTTCATATGAAGCTCTAACAAAGTATTTACAGCGAATTTTTTTATAGAGATAAATGGTAAATCCATTCTTTAAAAGTCGGTAATTAAATTCATCATCTTGGTTCCGAATCAACTCTTCATCAAACAATCCAATTTTTTTAAATACCTCGCGCTTATACGCTCCGAAAGCAACCGTATCCACAAAACCATCCTTGCTACCCGTTCTAAAATAGGCATTTCCTACTCCAAATTGCGAGGACATAGCCTTTCCTATCACTTCAGATGTTTTGTTTTCATAAAAATTTTCGATGATGCCACCGGTACAACCAATATTTTCAGCAAAAGCAAATGCTTCAATGCAAGCCGAAACATAATCGGGATACAATTCGGAATGTGCCCCTAAAATAATTACCACATCACTTTCTGAAGCTTTAATACCAAGGTTAAGAGCAAAAGGTGTGGTTTGTTTTTCATTCAAAATATAATGAATGTTAGGATGTTTTATGGTGTAATCTTTAATAATAGCAATTGTTTGGTCTGTACTTTTCCCATCGCAAATAAAAACAGAAATTTTGTCGGAAGGATAGTCTTGCATTAAAACAGAATCGATACATTTTCCAATGTATTTTTCTTCATTTCTGCAAGGGATAACAATTGAAACTGATTTCACTATCCTAAATTTGAAAAAGAATTAATATTTTCTCCAATCGCGCTTAAATATCCATCCTTTATCGTTGAATTGCTCCCTACCATTGTTCCTATCGATAAATGAATATTCTTTCCAACAACACAATTATGATCAACTACTGTACGCGCATTCACAATAACATTTTCGCCAATCTGAACTTCTGCATTAATAACTGCATTTGCCAAGACAACTGTGCCAGCTCCGATTTTAACATTAGAACCGATAACAGCACTTGGATGAATAACAATAGCTGGTTGTAAAAAAGTCTTTGCGTACGCATACACTTGTTCTCTAATTCTATTGTTTCCAATTGCCACAATAAAAAAATCTACTTGTGATTTTAATAATTGGAGATCTTTTTGATTAGCGATAACCTGATAGCCATTAATAACTTTTGCCCCTACTTCCAAAGAACTGTCTACAAACCCATTAAGCACATATTCGCTTTGAGCTAAAATAGCATCACACACAACTTTTCCATGTCCACCGGCACCAATTATGACGATTCTATTTGACATTTACAGAAAGTTTTTTATACACATTTTCCATTCGCTTCATATTTATTTGCCAAGTACCTTTTTCGGCAATAATTTTATCACTTTCAATTATTGACTTGTTGATAAGAACATCCAAATTTTGATATGCACTTAATATTTGTTTCGCTAAATCATCTACATCACCAATTTCAACAAAATTACCATTAATACCTTCATTAATCCATTCGATATTTGCCGGAATACGGGTTACAATAGGGTAAGCACCGCAAGCCATGGCTTCAATTAACGATAAACTATTCCCATCTGACAAAGAAACGGACACAAAAATATGAGATTGACTCAAGGTTTCAACCACTTTATTTTGCGGTACTTTTCCCATAAAAATTGTAATGTCATCAATTTTCAACTGTTTTGTTAGAGCAATTAATTCTGTTTTGAGTGAACCGTCTCCCAGAAGTTTCACTTTTAAGCTTGGAATTTTCTCTTTAACAAGCGCAATGGCATTCAAAAAATGTGGTATATTATAAACAGGTTCAAAATTTCGAGAACTTACAATCACAAATTCATTTTTAGGAAGCGACCTGTTTTTTCTATTAAAAACTTCCGTATTTATTCCTAGCACAATGTCAATTATCTTTTTTTCTGAAACACCCATATCCAACAAAGCTTGTTTCATATGTGGGGCCATGGAAGTAATTACATCAACCTTTTTAAAAGCATATTTCAAAAGTGAACGGTACACTCGAGATTCATTCGGACTAATTAAAATATCAGTTCCTAAAGGAGTAATAATATAGGGATGAAATCGGGTTAATGCACCTATTATGCCATAACTGGTAGCATATAAAGCATGCAACACATCCGGTTTAATTTTATTAACAAGACTTTTTACTTCTTTGTATTTAAAAATTACTCTCCAATTTCCTCCTTTTACTTTTATATTTCCTGAATTAACAAAATGCACTTTTATATCATCAATTTTAACATCTTTGAATGAAATCAAATGAATCTCGTGTCCAAGCTCATAGAAATGCCTGCACCATCTAACGGTGTGAATACTTTCGCCATCTGCTAACAAACAAATTTTCATTCTATTTTTTTATAAGTTTTCGCTTATACGAATTATATAAATTTTTAAAAAGCTCTAATTTTTGTTTAAATGGAAGCTTTACCTCCGAATAAATTTCCGAATTATAAAAATACTTAAATCCTTTTGTTCCCCCATAAAAATTAAAACACATACGAAGCCATCTTTCCAGCACTATCTTTCCAAGATAAGCATCATCTAATTGTTTTGTTTTGGTGTTTACATTAATTATTTTTTTTAACCACAATTCAGTTTGACTCATTTGAGATTCACTCTCCGCTTTTCCGCCATCACTAACTAAATGATGCACTTTTAATTCTTCTTGAGATGGGACTATATTCAGCAATTTTAAATGATGTGAACGAATCAAACTTAGGGTCTCCAATTTTTTTGTTGAGAAACTTTGGTTTTGAGTAATCTGATTTTCATGCATTCTGTAATTCAATAAAACATCCGGTAGATTAGCTAAATTGGAGCATTCTGATAACCTAGACCAAAATTGATAATCTTCGGCATGAATATAATCTTGATTATAAGATAGTTTTTCTTTCCTAATAACACTACTTCTAATTATTGCTGTTGGATGTGAAATTGGACAATTAAACATCATGTAGCTTTTCATTTCATGCTTATTGAGAGGCAAATCAACGACTGCTTTCCTACCATCTATCATCATATTATAATAACTACCACAAGCACCTATATCCGTATTTTTGTCCATGTAATTAACTTGCACAGTCAATCTGTTTTTAAGACTAACATCGTCACAATCCATACGTACAATATATTCTCCTAATGCAGCCTCTAAGCCTTTATTTAGCGTATTCACCAAGCCTATATTTTTTTCATTTTTCAACAATCGAATTCGTATGTCAGAATAAGTAGCAATAATTTTCTCGGAACTGTCGGAAGAGCCATCATTGATAATTAAAAATTCGAAATCTGTAAAATCTTGCGTCAATATGCTTTCAATAGCATCTTTCAGATACTTTTCACCATTATAAACGGGCATCAAAACTGTTACCTTAGGACTTCTCATATCTGAATCCAAGATTTTGGAATTAAATCACTTGTATTCTTACTATCATTTTTAAACCACTTTTTAGGGGCAATTACTATTTTGTTGACATTCCTATTCAGCCATGCCCCCCACCAGCTAAATGAACTGTTTGCTATAATATTGTGTTTACACAAACTCATTAAATACAAATCTTGAAAACTATTTTTTCCGGAATTGTGAGTAACAAAATGAATCTTATTATCTGTTTTAATATTTGCTTTAAACCATTCCGGCTCATCCGAAAAAACATAAAAATCAAGCTCTTTTTGATTTTCAACCATTTTTTTCATTGCCGACATGTAATACTGCTCATCACAACTAACATACAAGCTTTGATTTTCAGGAACAGAAATATAATCTCCTCTTCTAACATGAATACTTACTGCATTTTGAGCCTTTATTTCTTCTGCTATTTTTTTTGTTTCGGAAGATAATTCTGAAACAAATGAAAAATCATGCAACAGTTCTGTTCTGCAATCTTCAAAATACTTTTCGCTTTGCCAATACCCGTCTAAATAACAATTTTCAGGTGCGTTAAGTGCTTTTTTATAAAAATTAAAATGTAGCTCTCTTACATAATTTTTTTTCAATTTCAATCCTATGCTTAAACAAAATAAATGGATAAATTTGACAAACTTGCTAATTTGATAAGGTATTAATTCCAATTCGGAAGCCGTACTCGATTTAATATTGAAATGAATTAAGCCAAAGTCTCTCGTTACCTTTTTATCCTGAACAGATTCAATATTTAGCTCTCTAACATCAAATTTTATCTCAACTTTATGTTTTATAGACAAATGCCTAGCAAAAGCATATTGAAATAGTTGATTCCCTAAACCACCTGTTAATTTCACAATAATCATTTAAAATATGTTTTTAGAGTGAATATATGGTCATTAAACGATTTCTTACTTAACCAAAATACAACTTTTTTAAGAAAAATGGCGCTTTTCATAGATGAAAAAACACTCTTAAAAAAAGTTTCTGAATCCGAAGAAACGGTAATCATTCTTTTTAATGCATTCAAATCTCTAACATTATATTTATGAAACAGGAGTTGAAATAAAAGTGAATACTTTTTTAACTTTCCTTTCTTAGCTCCCAACTTTTCAAAAAGATATACATGCTCTTTCACCTGAACATCTTTATCCGAATATACCGATTGTGTAACTTGTCCTGCGCCACCATGAACGGTACAAATCAAAGGCTCCTTTGTAAAAATAACATTAGGATTGTTAAAAATCAAACGCATGTACCAATCCACATCTACCAACCATTTCATCGATTCATCAAATAAAATCAAAGCATCTTTTCGGATGATAGTTGCACTCGGAGCACCAATATAATTGGAGAAAAATAATCTGTCGGGTTGCTGAGTAATTTTATAGAATTGTTTATTGGAACAACTGTGAATTTTTTTTGTTTTAAGTTGCAGCAAATCGATGACCGTTCCCGAAAAAGCAAAAGACGAAGCAGGATTATCGTCCAAAAACTTTACAAACTTGCGGAGGCTGTTTTCTGAAGTAAAAAAATCATCGTGATGCAAAATTTTAATATAGTCACCTGTAGCTTGCTGAAGAGAAAAATTCCAGTTTGCCGGGGAACCCAATGATTTTGCATTTCGAATGTATTTTAATCGACCATCAAACTCAAATTCTGTCAATAATTTTTCCACAGAATCATCCGTTGAATCATCCGTAACAATCAACTCATAATCCTGGAAATCCTGAGTCAAGACAGAGTTCAAAGTCTTTCTCAAAAATTCTACTTGTTTATAAGCAGGTATACAAATGGAAACCTTAGGCATATAAAATAATATTTTTTAGCTTGTAACTAATTGCTAAGCTCTTCATATAAACATAACACATCCATGTAGGTAAAGAAATAAATATCATCGCGTATCTCCTGTATCGTTCTATGCCTGTTATTTCATATATTATTGATGCTTTAATAAGTGCTGATTCTTTACTCAACTTTAGCTCCTCTACTAATTTTTCATCTAACATTTTTTTGTGATAAGCTATTTTAGGCTGCAAAATTTTTTGATACTTTCTCTCTGGCAAAAATTTATCAATTTTCAGGCATACTTTTAAGCCATGTAAAAACATCTTAAAATTATCATTACTATAACTTTTATGAACACGAACCAATGCATTGGTGTTAGTACTTTCATCAAATAAAAAATTTGCATTTCCAATTGCAAAACGCAACCATAAGTCCCAATCTTCATTGTAATATAATTCCTCATCCATTCCACCGAATTTCTGAATCAATGATTTCTTAAATAAAGGGGAATGAATGACCATCAAATTAC
>JAHEYB010000015.1:0-13404 GCA_023251805.1 Bacteroidota bacterium
TGTTTTTGATGAATTGTGCTTTGTATCCAACCGATAATTTATTGTCGTATGATAAAAATGTTCCTGCAGCAGAGCCTGTCGATTTGCCCAATAAATAAGGAACTTTAGCAGTATTGTCCCAATAATAATTAAACAATCCCATTTTTGGAACGATGTTGTAATACATTGGTTGACCTAAATCATCAGGGAATGTTCCTGTGTCTTCTCCGCAACCAGTTGCTGCATGCAATGCAGTAGCACCTGTTTGTGAACGGCCATAAAATGCAATTCCTAAATTTATTTTAGATGCTGGAATGCCATACGTTGTTGTTAGCATTGTAAAAGCACTGTTCAAATTAAAGCTTGGATCACCAGATGTTGGCGCATACAATGGTGAATTGTGATTTGCATTACAATCCCAAGCACCAAAAAAATCATAAGTCATTAAATTAATCATGTCCAAAATAGGAGTGATGTTTGTCCACTCAATGTTAGAAGCATTTGTTGCACTCGCTCCGAAACAAGCCGAAAGTTTATACGTTTTTCCTGTGCGTGTTCCCAATGCACTTATCGAATCGCGGATTTGTTGCATGAAAATAGTGAAGTTTACTTTGTCGGCAGGACTTCCTGAATGTGCTGCATAACCTGGGTATTCCCAATCAATATCAATTCCATCGAAATTATAAAATTGTAATAATCTGTTACACTCCGCACCAAATGTTGCACGCTTGGTTGCGTTTGCCGCGATGGAAGGGAAATTGTCAGAAAGTGTCCAGCCACCAATCGAAACCATTACTTTGGTTCCTGCATTGTGCGCTAAATCAATAACAGATGTATTCGGATAATAAGAGCTAGGTGTTGTCGACCAATTAATTTGTCCTTGCAATAAATTTTCATCTGCCCAAGCATCCGTATTTGAAATCAACCCACTTGTTTCCGGTTTAAAAAAACAATAATTGATAATGCTGTATTTCGAATAAGCAATTGTGGTTGGTTTTACTAATTGCGCTCTGTCATACCATTGCCAATTTGGATAGTATCCAACAATTTCTTTACATGGTTGAGCAATTACTTTGCTGAAAAGTGTGATTGCAATTACAGATAACAAGAGGATGCGTGATTTCATTTCGTCTTTTATTAATATTAGGCAAATCTATTTCAGAAGATTGCTTTTCCAATGTCCTACTTTCTTTTTTAATTATGATTGGTAGTGTTTGTTATTGTTTTTAAGTTATTGATATTTAGGCTATTAAGTGAGAGTCTGTTTATGAATCGAGATACGATTCATCCCCCAGCCCCCTTCAAAGGGGGACTCGCTACGAATTAGTAATTATTCTTAGCCATTTCCTAAACTAAAACAAAATCGTAGGAGATTAATATCTTAAATATCGAGAACAAGTCCCCCTTTGAAGGGGGCTGGGGGATGACGATAAAGATAATTGCCAACATGTCAGTAAATCACCACTGGCATATACTTTGACTACCTTTGCACGCTAACAACCAACAACAATAAACCAACAACTAACAACTATGTCAACTGGAAAGATTAACGTACAGACAGAAAACATTTTCCCAATCATTAAAAAATTTCTTTACAGCGACCACGAAATATTTTTACGTGAACTAGTTTCTAACGCTGTAGATGCTACTCAAAAATTAAAAACACTTACAGCGATTGGTGAAGCCAAAGGTGATTTGGGTGATATCAAAGTAGAAGTGATTATCGACAAAGCAGCAAAAACAGTAACCATCCGTGATAAAGGAATTGGGATGACAGCTGAAGAAATTGAAAAGTATATTACTCAAATTGCGTTCAGCGGTGCCGAAGAGTTTGTAAATAAATACAAAGACAAAACGCCTGAAACAAATGCCATCATCGGTCATTTTGGTTTAGGATTTTATTCTGGTTTCATGGTGGCAAAGAAAATTGAAATTCTTTCTTTGTCGCACAAAGAAGGCGCTCAGGGTGTTCGTTGGGAATGTGATGGAAGTCCGGAATACACAATGGTAGACGCTGAAAAAACTGCGAGAGGAACAGATATTATTTTGCACATCGCAGATGATTCAGAAGAATTTTTAGAAGAACAACGCATCAATCATTTGCTGAACAAGTATTGCAAGTTCTTGCCTGTTGAAATTAAATTTGGAACAAAACCTGCCGGCCGGACAGGAGGGACAGAAAGTCATAAAGAAGGTGACAAAGATGTAGAGACAGAAATTGATAACATCATTAATAATCCTTCTCCGGCATGGACAAAAAAACCAAATGATTTAAAAGACGAAGATTACAAATCGTTTTACCGCGAATTGTATCCCATGAATTTTGAAGATCCGTTGTTTCATATTCATTTGAATGTAGATTATCCATTTAATCTTACAGGAATTTTATATTTCCCGCGTTTGAAAAAAACGTTCGAAATGCAAAAAGATAAAATTCAATTGTACAGCAATCAAGTGTTTGTAACCGATTCGGTAGAAAACATTGTCCCTGATTTCTTGGCTTTGTTGCAAGGTGTGATTGATTCTCCAGACATTCCGTTAAACGTGAGTCGTAGCTATTTGCAAAGCGATGGAAACGTGAAAAAGATTTCGGCACACATCACAAAAAAGGTGGCGGATAAATTAGAAGAGATTTTCAAAAAAGATCGTGCTGATTTTGAAAGTAAATGGGAAGACATAAAAATATTTGTTCAATATGGAATGCTTTCCGATGAAAAATTTTATGAGAAAGCACAAAAATTTGCTTTGCTGAAAAGTATGGATGGAACATTTGCAACATTAGAAGAATACGCAGAGAAAGTAAAAGTTGCGCAAACGGATAAAGACAAGAAAGTTATTTATTTGTATACGACTAAGGTTGAAGAGCAACACAGTTTTATTGAAACAGCAAAAGACCGTGGTTACGATGTAATTGTTTTTGATAGTCCAATTGATTCACATTATATCAATCAGTTGGAACAAAAATTACAAAACACATCTTTTGTAAGAGTGGATGCTGATGTAATTGATAAACTCATCAAAAAAGAAGAAACACAAATTTCTAAGCTTACGGAAGAAGAACAAAAAACCTTAAAGCCAATTGTGGAGGAAATGGTTCCCAAAGAAAAGTTCACGGTAGTATTTGAAAGTCTGAGTGAAAAAGATGCTCCGATGATTATTACGAAGCCGGAGTTTATGAGAAGGATGAAAGATATGAGTGCAATGGGAGGTGGAATGGCGTTTTATGGTTCTATGCCCGATATGCACAATTTGGTGGTGAATTCTAACCATCCTTTGATATCTAAGATATTGAATGAGAGTAACTTAGACAAGAAAAAGCAACTGACAAAACAGACTGCAGATTTGGCAATGTTGTCGCAAGGGCTACTAAAAGGTGAGGAATTGACAAAATTTATCAAGCGAAGTGTTGATTTGATTGACTAAATTGCACTGAGTGTCGCTGAAAAGCCCGTCATCCTGAGCGGAGTCGAAGGAAAGGGAATCAGCAACCTGTCAATTTTCGTCAGCTTGTCATTCGCGCCACAATGGTATATACTTTGACAATTACCACGCATACTAACAAACTTCTTTCGCACTTAAGCGCTGGAGGATAAAAACTAAAACTAAAAAACAATGAAAAAAGGAACTATCATTTTAGCTGTAATAGGCTTATTTGTATTATTAATTGGATTTAATGGCTGTAGCTCATACAATTCAATGGTGACAATGGATGAGGGTGTTACTGCACAATGGCAGCAAGTAGAAGTAGCGTATCAAGCTCGTATGGACAAGACAAAAAACTTGTTCGAGATTGTACAAAGTGCTGCTGATTTTGAAAAAGGAACATTGAAAGAAGTAATGGAAGCGCGTAGCAAAGCAACCAGCATTCAAATCAACGCGGACAATATCACACCGGAGAAGTTGGCTGAATTTGAAAAAGCTCAAAATGCGTTTGGTTCATCTTTAGGACGATTGATGGCTGTTGCAGAAAACTATCCGACTTTGCAAAGTGTTCAAGCTTTCCGCGATTTTCAAGCTCAATATGAAGGAATGGAAAACCGTATCTCAACCGAACGTATGCGTTTTAATGAAGCGGCACAAAACTTAAATACTACTATTCGTAAATTCCCCAAAAATATTTGGGCAGGAATGTTCGGATTCCAAAAACGTGCATACTTTGAGTCACAGGCGGGTGCAGAAACTGCTCCGGATATCAAAAGTATGAGAGATAAGAAGTAAGGTTAATTAGTTAATTGGGGTAATGGTTATTTAGGCTGTTCCCCAATTTACTTTCTTTCATCAAAAGTCTAAAATCTAACATCCAATATCTGAATGAGCGCAAAAAAATTCTTTACAACCGAACAACAAAAATCCATTCAACAAGCAATTGCAAATGCGGAGCTAAACACTTCAGGTGAAATTCGTGTGCATATTGATGATACTTGCAAAGGCGAAGTCCTTGATTGCGCAGCCAATATGTTTCATCAAATGAAAATGAACAAAACCGATTTGCGAAATGGCGTTTTATTTTACCTAGCTGTTAGTGATAAAAAATTTGCAATACTTGGTGATAAGGGAATCAACGAAAAAGTACCGACAGATTTTTGGGATACAATTAAAGAAACAGTGCTTACTTATTTTAAACAACAACAATTTACAGAAGGATTGTGTAAAGGAATAGAAATGGCAGGAGAAAAATTGAAAACGAATTTCCCTTTACAATCTAACGATACCAATGAGCTTACGAATGATGTAAGTTTTGGAAAATAATTTTATACGACAACGAATGTTCAAAAAATACATTTCTCTTTTATTGGTATTGTTTTCGGTATCAGCTATTGCTCAAACCGATTACCTTCCTGAACGACCTAGTCCGAATCGACTAGTCAACAATTTATCAGTTGAGTATCCCGATTTTCTTTCTTCGAGTGAGCAAGTACAATTGGAAAATAAATTAGCAGCTTTTGCTAATCAAACTTCCAATCAAATTGTAATTGTTGTTGTTGATGATTTAGGTGGAATGGAACCTTGGGATTTTGCGACACGCTTGCACCAAAAGTGGGGTGTTGGTCAATCGAAAGAAGACAATGGTGTTTTAATTTTGATTAAACCAACAGGAGGAAAAGGCCAGCGAAAAGTGCATATTTCTGTTGGGTATGGATTAGAAGGTGCGATACCAGATGCAACTGCCAATCAAATTTCAGATAATGAGTTAGGACCAGGCTTGGCTTCTGGAAATTATTACGAAGCGATCAATAAAACAGTTGAAATTATAATGTCCTTGGCAAAAGGAGAATACGATTCTGATGCCTATGCAAAGAAGAATGGTAGAGGCTTTCCCAAAAAATATATTATTCCAATTATATTTTTGATTTTGTTTTTAATTTTTAGATCATCAAGAGGTGGTGGAAGTGGGGGAATGAGCATGGGAACAGGATTTATGTTGGGTTCAATGTTCCGTGGTGGTGGCGGAGGGTTTGGTGGTGGTTCTTCAGGAGGTTTCGGAGGTTTTGGTGGTGGCGGAGCTGGAGGCGGTGGAGCAGGTGGTAGCTGGTAAAAGAAGGAACGCGGATGACGCGAAAAAAAGGGATAAAACAGATAAAAACAAATTAGATTAGAAAATTTTTAAAAAAAAATCCGCGAGCATCTTTGTTTTCCGTGTTATCTGCGTTCCTTTATTTTTTTAACCACTTCTCTAATTCTTCTTGATCTAAATCAATATAATCTAAATCAAACTCGATGATGCTGTTATTTATTAAATAGATTCTCGGCATATCTACTCCAGCGAGAAAAACAAAATTCTTTCCATTTAAAATGCAATGCGGAATTTTTTCAGTATGTGTATCGTCAAAAAATGGTTTTAGTTTTTCATCTTTCCCGTTTAGCACTATGTACATAGGAATTTCAGAATTGCGTTCCTGAATAATGCGCATTTTTTTTGCAGCTATGCGACAATGAGGACACGACATACTCATAAAGGCTAATATGTGTTTTCCTTGTGAAAGTGTTTTAGGTGGAATTGTTAGAGTTGCATTATTATAAAGCGAATCCAATTCCAATTTAAAATTTTGTGTGTCTTTATTCAAATAAGCTTCCGAATAATTTAATTCTATTGGATTTCTGATAAATGGGAAAGCGATTATTGAAAATAGAACTAAGGCATAAAAAATAATTGCAAGGAAATTTAACTTTTTAGGAAGCTCCCAGCCTTTGTGAAATTTATTAAGCAGGAACAGTAAAATCAACATCCCAACATTTTTCATCAAAGCCCAAAATGGCGTCATTGGAAATAATTCACCAAAACAACCACAATTTCCTTTATTGCCAACAAAAATCATTAGAAGGCTTAAGTATACACAAAACATCAGCAGAATTCCAATGGCTAATTTGTAGGTTATTTTATGAAGATTAAAATTTAAGAAAAGCATTGCTCCGATAAGAAATTCAAACCCAATCATCAATCGTGCAACAAAGGGTGCTGCTTGCCAATTGATAAATCCTAAATCAACAAAGGTATATTCAAAGGGTTCAATGGGAAATAATTTTGTCCATCCGGAAAAAATAAAAACCATTCCCATTACTGAGCAAAGAATAATAAGAAGGATTTTTTTTAACATACTGTTGGTCAATTAGGATAAAAAAAAAGCGTCCCTCAAGAAGAACGCTTTTTTTTATAATCAATAAAGACTAGTTCAAAGAACAATCTCTAGTTGTAGTTCCACCAGTGTAAGTAGTAGTTGAACTCAAACAAGCTGCTCTAGCATCACCTTTTTTAGCTGAAGTGTAAGTTACTACGCTAGTAGAAGAAGATGATCCACCACCTGTGAAAGTTGATGTATCAGTACAAGTACAAACGCGGTCTTTTTTGCAAGAAGCAAAAGATGCAGCTGTAACAACAGCAACAAATAATAATACTTTTTTCATTTTTAATTAGTTTTAGTTAGTTAATACGGGGGCAAATTTATAGTATTTTTTCAAAATACTACAATAGAATCCATCTAAATTGGAGTTATTTTTGTAACTTATTGATAATCAATAATAAAACATTAATGTGTTTCCTTAACTGGTAAGGCACTATAGATGCTACTTCCGTTCAAAGACTCAATGTTTACTGGTAATCCATTGGAACTCACACTGCTCCCTCCATATTCCTTAATATTTATCGGTAAAGTCCCATAAAAACTGCTCCCGGCAATTTCTTTTAAATTAACCGGAATAGCACCATAAACACTGCTTCCTCCGATACTTTTGAGGTTCACATCCATGTCGCTCACCATTTTTACGTTTATGGAACCATCCTCATTTAATGGAATAGAAGCATACCGACTATAAACCATTTTATCGGCTTTTGCCTCATTTACAATGGCTCCGTTTTTAAATACTAAAGCAATTAATGCAATTGCAATTACTGTTAATACAGTTTTGGTATAGATATCTGTTTTCATGTTTTAAGTTTTTTGAATATTATATTTTGCTAATTTATAGTATTCAATTCTTATTCCAACTCTATATAAATAATTAAATTTGTAATCTAAAATAAAAATATGGCAAAAGTTAAATTTGGAAAATGGTTGGGTGGAGGTTTGGGATGGGCTTTGGGCGGACCACTTGGAGGTATTTTGGGCTTTGCATTGGGTTCTGCTTTTGATGCTGCCAGTGTCACAGTTCAATCAAATGGTAAAACCTATTCATCCAGAAATGCCGCCCCCCATGTTGGTGACTTTGCCGCTAGCTTATTGGTGCTTTCAGCAGCCGTTATGAAGAGTGATGGAAAAACATTGAAGAGCGAACTGGATTATGTAAAACGATTTTTAAGTCAGCAATTTGGTGAGCAACATGCACAACAACAATTGTTATTATTAAAAGAAATTCTTAAACAGGAAATTCCTTTACATGATGTATGTATGCAAATTAAGCAATACATGCCGCATTCGGAGCGATTGCAAATTATTCACTATTTATTTGGAATATCAAAAGCGGATGGACATGTTCATGAGTTAGAATTACAAACGATTCACACCATTGCCAATTATTTAGGTGTTAGCGTTGCGGATTTTAATTCTTTAAAAGCAATGTATTTCCGTGATACCAATAGCGATTATTTAATTCTGGAAGTCGCAGCTACCGCTTCTGATGAAGAAGTAAAAAAGGCGTATCGTAAAATGGCTGTAAAATTTCATCCTGATAAAGTAGCAGCATTAGGCGAAGAAGTTCAAAAAGCAGCCAATCAAAAATTTCAGAAAGTACAAAGTGCGTATGAAAACATTAAAAAGCAAAGAGGATTTGCTTAGCAAAAAAATAATTCAAATAAAAATGCCCAAAGTTTAAACTCTGGGCATTTTTTTATTTATAAAAATAAAGAAAATTTATTTTTCAGAAAACAAATGGAAGAATCCTTCTTGACTAATTTCTTTTCCATTATCTGCTGTAGCTTTTAGCACATAGTAATAAACGCCATCTGCAGCCATTTTGCCACTTTTTGTTTCTCCATTCCAGCCACCTGTTATGCCATTGTAGCTTGCTATTTTTAATCCCCATCGATCATAAATGTCATAGGTGATTTCTCTTACGTTGTCAGAAGAAACAACAAAAAAGTCGTTGTTACCATCTCCATTCGGACTGAAAACATTTGGAATAAAAATAATCGCTTCGCCTACAATCACTATACAATATTTTGCGGTATCAATACAACCACCACCATTTGTTGCTACAAGGGTAATACAATAGTCGCCCTCATTACCATAAGAATGTGTAGCATTTGTTAAGCTGGAAGTATTTGAGCCCGACCCTGGATCATCAAAGTTCCATAAGGAACTCACACCGCCAACGGTAATGTCTGTAAAATTCACAATAGTACTTGGAGCTATTGGTGAACTAGGTGAAATTGTAAAGTTTGCTGTAGGAATTTCCCAAACAGTTATCATATTCGGAATGGTGATACTTCCCACACAACCATTTGCATCAATACAATTCAATGTTACAGAATAAATTCCTGCGCTATCATAACAATGATTTGGAGCAGTAACTAATGCAGAATCACCATCCCCAAAATCATAAATTACGTTTGCACAAATGGTACTTACCGACTCAAAGAAATTTATACATTGTCCGGCACAAATGCTCGAGTAATCAGATGAAAAAGTTGGAGAAGGGGCAGCAAACACAGTTATTGTTTCAGTATCGGTATCACCACAAGTTCCACCAATGGTATAAGTAATTGTAAATGTTCCGCCTCCGCTTAAAGCAGGGTCAAATGTTCCGGCAAAACTACTAACAATACCAACTCCAGACCATAATCCTCCACCGCCAGCAGCAGTTAAATTGAATGGTAAGGCATTTGTACAAACCGTACTAGTTGGATTAATAGTTGCATCTGCTTGAGGAACAACAATCATATTAACAGTATCCGCATCACCACAACTTCCTGCAATAGAATAAATAATAGGGAAAGTACCTGCGGTAGTTGGGTTATACGCACCCGTGCTAGTGTTGGTAATTCCAGTTCCTGACCACGTTCCACCCGGAGATGCTGCCGTGAAGTTGAATGCCGGAGAACCTTGACAAACAGTTGGAGGTGGCGTGATAGCTGCACTAAAAGCACCTACAACTGATATGATAACTGTATCAACAGCAGAACAAATCCCGGAAACAGTATACGTAATAACTTGTGAACCTACTCCGGCTGTTGATGGATTAAATGTTCCGCCTGTTCCGGAAGTAATTCCTGTTCCCGACCAAGTACCGCCACCTGTTGCCGCAGTCAATGTAATTGCAGTATCACCCACACATAAAGGAGCAGGTTGAGTAATTGTTGGATCCGGACCATTGTTTACAGTTACCATAACAGTATCCGAAGCAAAACACATTCCCGGTAAAAAATAAGTAATCATAAAACTTCCTACTCCTGCTGTAGCAGGATTAAATGTCCCAGCAGTTGTATTCGTTATTCCTGTTCCTGACCAATTTCCTCCGGTTGAATCGGCCGTGAGATTAAATGGCGGATTACTAATGCATATTGGCGGTACAGCATTTATGACGGGCGCAGCTCCGCCACCGGGCGTCACTTCCACAACAAACGTAAAACTTATTGGGGCGACACAGGATGAGACGGGTGTTCCATCTACCACATAAGTAGTAGTAGTTGCCGGATTAGCAACAACTGTAGAACCTGTTGTAGAAGACAATCCGGTTGCCGGACTCCAAGACCAAGTATAATCAGTTACAGTAGGACCAGTTACAGAAATTGGAACTGCACCACCACAAGTTTGAATGGTATCAATATAAGGAGTACACACAGACGGTGTTCCGAATGTTGACCCAGGATAAATTAAATACAATAAATTGTTGATAGCTTGAGTTGCAGAAGCATCATCCAAAATAACCACAAATTTTAAAACTTCTGTTGCTCCAGGAGCGAGATTTTGAATTTTATATCCCAATGCAATTGCCTCATCAGCAAAATTAGTTGCACCAACTGCTTGAACAAATCCTGCGCCTGTTCCATCCCAAATATTTGAGCCATCTCTATTAGAAAAACCACCATACATTGATCTCCAATTCGGACCTACTGCAGCTAATCCCAAGTAAGATTGAGGTTGAGAAGCAGGAATAATTGACGTAGCACTTACGTGAGCAAGATTACATCCAACACCAGGTTGACTAACAATTGTATTTTGAGTGGTGTAATCAAAACCAATTGAAACGTTGTTGTCAGGATCTAAATTTCGATAGTAAAATAATTCAGGAATAGTTGCGCTGGTATTGTTTGTTATTTCAACGGTTGTAGTATAAAACAAATCCGTTTCTTGTAAAAAATAATTAATTTTAAAATGAAGATTTGTTCCTGAAGTTAAATCGCCTTGCCAGTCGACCGAATAGCAAGACGCAATATTTGTCCAACTTGTAATTGCACCCGGGATATCAAATTCTCCTGTACAATTATTGTTAGCAGCTACACCACCAGTTGTGCCAATTTCAATACCCCAACCATTTTCCGGAGTTCCTGGAGTAAAAAAGTCTCCATCAAAAGTTGCCCACAGATTCACTTGAGGATTAGCGACAAAACCAAAAAGTGGATTCCCTGAACGGAAATTCATTCCGGGAAGTGGAGGTGATACTGTAGTACTACATCCCTCAAATCCACCTTGCCCATCAAGACCAAGTTCTAAAAGTGATGCATTAACATACGCATTAAGACCAACCATCTGTGCTTTAGTGAAAGTTACATTTAAAAGGGTAACCATTATAAAGATTGAAAGATTTTGAAAAAGTTTTTTCATATTAAAATTTGTTTTGATAGGATTATTTTTCAGTAAGCAAATGAATAAATCCTGTTTGATTTATTACTTTATTATTTAATGTGTTAGCAGTCATAACAAAATAGTAAACACCATCGGTTGCAACAAGTCCACTTGTTGTGCGTCCATCCCATCCATTTATTCCATCACTTGTGGAAGTCCATTCAGCAATTTTTAATCCCCAGCGATCATAAATTGAACAGTTTAATTCTTTAACAGATGTTGTTAGGAAATAGAAAACATCATTTATTCCATCATCGTTAGGCGTAAATATATTCGGAGTTGAAATTGTTGCCTCGTCTGCAATGGTCACACATTCGCTTGTTGTATCAGCACATCCACTTACGTTAGATGAAATTAATGTTATACAATAAATTCCTTGTGCATTATAAGTATGTGAATCACTTGTCAAAGATGAGGTGTTGCTTCCGGACGAAGGGTCACCAAAATCCCACACAGAAATCCCTCCGCTGGAAGAAACATCCGTAAATGTAATTGTTGTATTCACCGGAGAAACTCCTGAAGGCGTAAGTGATATAGATGCAACAGGTGTAGGAAAAACAGTAATCATGCTTGGAATTGTAAGGGTGCCAACACAACCATTCGCATCAGTACAAGTAATTGTAATTGAATAAGTACCAGGATTAGGATAACAGTGAACTGTTGTTGAGCTAGGGGATGTGCTTCCATCTCCCAAATCATAAACCATGCTTGCACAAGTGTTGGATGCAGCTTCGGTAAATGTCACACAAACAGGAGAACAACCACTAGTTATGTCAGACGTAAATGTTGGAGTTGGTAAAGCGTTTACTGTGACAACTTGTGTAGCGGTATCTCCGCAAGCTCCTGCAATAGAATATGTAATTGTATTTGGACCTGAAGCAGCTAAGGCGGGATCGAATGTTCCATTTACAGCATCTGTAATTCCCGTACCACTCCATGTTCCACCTGTAGTTGCTGCAGTTAAATTAAATGGTAATGCGTCTGCACAAACAGGTGCAACTGCATTTATTGTAGCACTTTGGGTAACTGTAACTGTAATAGATACTGTGTCAACTGCACCGCAACTTCCAGAAATTGTATAAGTAATAATATGCACACCAACTCCTGCTATGGCAGGATCAAATGTACCACTTGCTCCGGAAGTAATTCCTGTTCCTGTCCACACGCCACCTCCAGTTGCGGCACTTAAATTAAATGAAGGATTGCCAACACAGATTGTTGCCGGTTGAACAATGGTTGCATCAGAAGTCGAGCTCACAGTTACAAGAGCTGTATCCGTTGCCCCACATGCCCCCGGTGTCGTATAAGTAATTGTATAGGTACCGATTCCGGCTGTTGCAGGATCAAATGTTCCACCAGACGAAGAAGTAATTCCTGTGCCACTCCATGTTCCGCCAGCTGTTGCAGCGGTCAATGTTACCGGAGCTGCACTAACACATAAAAATGAAATAGGTGTAATAGTAGCATCGTCATTTGGTATAACCGTTACTAAAGCAGTATCCACATTTCCACATGCACCACTAATCGTGTAAGTAATTGTATACGTTCCTAAACCGGCAGTAGCAGGGTCAAATGTTCCACTTGCTCCTGAAGTGATTCCAGTGCCAGTCCATGTCCCTCCTGCAGTTGCAGCGCTTAAATTAAATGAAGCAGTGCCAATACAAATTGGTGCTACACTTGTAATGGTGGCATCTGCCAATGGTGTTATAGTTATAGTTACAGTTGAGGTGGAAGGAGTACAAGGAGCATTATCAATTGTCCACTGAAATACATTTGCTCCAATTCCCAATCCACTTAGTCCTGAAGTTTCTGATGATGGTGTAGTAATTGTTCCTGCACCACTAACCAATGTCCATAAACCGGTTCCAGTGGTTGGAGTATTTCCAGCAAGCGTAGCCGTTGTTCCGCAAAGGGTTTGGTCCGGACCGGCATTAGCAACTGTTGGTGCAGCAACGCCTGTGATTGTAACTTGATCGGTTGATGAAGGACAAGGTGCATTTGCAATTGTCCACTGAAATACGTTTGGTCCAACTCCTAATGCTGTTACTCCGGATGTTGGAGAAGATGGTGTAGTGATTGTTCCTGCACCGCTAATCAATGTCCAGGTTCCTGTTCCTGTAGTTGGGGCATTGGCCCCAAGCGTAGC
>JAHEYB010000015.1:13414-62317 GCA_023251805.1 Bacteroidota bacterium
GTCCAACTCCTAATGCTGTTACTCCGGATGTTGGAGAAGATGGTGTAGTGATTGTTCCTGCACCGCTAATCAATGTCCAGGTTCCTGTTCCTGTAGTTGGGGCATTGGCCCCAAGCGTAGCGGTTGTTCCGCAAACTGTTTGGTCGCCTCCTGCAGCAGAAACAGTAGGAGCAGCAACACCTGTAATAGTTACCTGATCAGTACTTGCAGGACAAGGCGCACTCGTGATTGTCCACTGAAATACATTTGGTCCCACACCCAATGCTGTTACTCCGGATGTCGGAGAAGTAGGAGTAGTAATGGTTCCCGCACCGCTAATCAATGTCCATGTTCCTGTTCCGGTAGTTGGAGTATTTCCAGCAAGAGTAGCAGTAGTTCCACAAACTGTTTGGTCGCCTCCTGCAGCTGAAGTTGTTGGGCCACCTGTGCTTGTAATTGTTACCTGATCGGTTGACGTTCCGCATGGAGGATTTGAAATTGTCCATTGAAACACATTCGCTCCAAGTCCAAGTGCTGTGACAGTTGAAGTAGGAGAAGAAGGAGTTGTGATTGTTCCGGCACCGCTAATTAATGTCCATGTTCCTGTTCCTGCAGCTGGAACGTTTCCAGCAAATGTTGCAGAGGTAGCACAAACTGTTTGGTCGCCCCCAGCAGCGGATGTTGTAGGTGAGGTATTTACGGTAACTGTAACAGGGATAGTATAAGTACCCGGACAAAATCCTACATAATAAGTTGTTGTTGCTACTAAAACTGGAGTTGTGTAAGTAGTGCCAGTTCCCAAAACAGCGCCACCAACTTGTGCATTGTACCAAGTAATTGTACCAGGTATGCTACCCACTAAACTAGCAGTTAATGTTGCGGTATTTCCAGAACAAATTGTTTGATTTGCAACGTTTATTGTATCGGTGCTAATCGCTTGATTTGTTAGTCCGGCTGCTCCTCTTGTTGCTCCGTTTGGAATAAATTCTGTTAACCCTGCAGAGTTTGTCGTTCCATTTGCTCCACCGTTTACTGTTGTAGCAATTGCTCCCGATGAGATAGCGATGTATCCGCCACCGCCTCCGCCACCTGGTCCTTCAGCCTCATTCACTCCACCCAAAAGAATTTGATTTCCGCCAACACCGCCATTTGCAGATGCAGTGATTCCTGAAACAGCACCAATGGAATTTAAAATAATTGTTCCACCTCCACCAGCTCCACCAGCTCCGTCTATTCCAAAAAACACTCCTGAGTTGGTAGTGTTTGAGCCCACTGCACCATTTGCAGTAATTGTACCGGCACCTCCAATTGTTCCATAGCTTAACATATAAATCATTCCTCCGCCATTTCCTCCACTTCCTCCACAATTATTTTCTTGATCACCGGCACCGCCACCACCTCCTAAAAATATTTTTCCTGTTGTATAGTCTAATGGTCTGCCACCCCAACCTCCATTATTTTCTCTGTAATCTCCATTCCACAAATTAGTACCACCCGACTGAAAAGGCTTAGGTCCTTCGAGTGTAGCATCTCTATTTGCTGATGAGAATGAATATCCACCTCTTCCTCCTCCGGAAGAAACGTGAGTAGAAAAAGTAACATTAATATCGCGATTCCAAGCTGCAACCCATCCTGCTCCGCCACTTATATCCGGATTTCCTTCACCATCCCAAACTCCTAATCCGGAGTTAGATCCACCACCGCCTCCCGCATTATGCGCATCTCCACCGCCACCGCCATTACCCGCTACTCCTCTGCAATATCTTCCTGCAATAATATTGTAATCGGCTTGATAACCAAAAACACCTTCTCCTTTTTCGGCTCCTTCTGTAGCATCATTTCTAGCTACTTGTCCGCCTCCAAGTGTTGTAACATTATCGCCTACTCTCGAACCTCCTCTAAAACCTAATCCAGAAGTAGTGATGCTACCTCCGGCATTTATTGTGGTTGCTCCATACACTTCTACTGCAACAATTCCTCCCGTATAAATTCCACCAGCAGCCCAAGTTGGACAGGTTAAAACTCCTGTTCCGGTTACGGTTAACGTATTGTATCTTGGAACACGAATTACCTGAACTCTTCCAGCAGCCGTGTAGTTATTCTTAACGGTACAATCAACTGTAATTGTTGTGGCTGAAGGAACTGCTCTTACTTGACAAAATTCATAATTCCCACAATTATTATAAGAAGAAATAGCGCCCCAATTTACATCATTTGGAAAGCCATAGAATTGTCCGCTTCCTGCAGGAAACTCTACAGAAGAGCTTCCTGCTGAGCTAACCCCTTGCATTTGAATAATCATAATTAAGTCACCAGCCGCTAAACTATTTCCTGCTCCGAAACGAACATTTGCATTTAGCCCGCTCGCAGCAACAGTAATAGTTGTAGTCACCCCACCTGTTGCATCAGCAGTAAGTGTGGTGTACTCATTTACAATTGTACCTCCTGCATTTACAATTCTATTTCCATCAATTCCTCTTTGAGCAAATGATACAGAAGTTGCAAGACAAAAAATAAACAATAAAAAAGGATTGGCAATTTTCATACGATTAAAATAAGCTGTTTACAAATTCCTTCCTTTTGCGAAAGGATAAATTTTTAGCCAATGTAAAAGAAATTTATCGGATTTCCAATAATCCCATAAGCTTCTTTATATCAGATGCTTATTTCTTTAAAAGGGTTGCGTGGAACCCATTCGGAAGGCTTTAAATAATCAACAAAAGGTTTGATTATTCTGTTGGATAAAGGGTTTCTATGACGGATATAGCAGGTAAGCTCTAGCGCTTCAGCTCCCAAGGTACTTTTAATCTCAGATGCTGTTCTTCCTAAAAAGAGGTGTTTGGCCTTTTTGTTGAGGCTATCTTTCACATAATCGTATAGAATATTTTGATACAATTCTAATTCCTTGTTGATAGAATAATTCAAACCAACAAAATGCGCCTCTATTTCATTTTCTAAAATAAATGTGCTTCTAAACCCAATTAATTTTTGTTCATGATAGTAGCCTACAAAATGAAATTTTTCGGCCAAGACTTTTTTCATTTCTGCAAAATAAGATGGAGTAAGGGATGCCATTCTGAATTTTGCTTTTAAATGCACATTGTTATATAACTCAAGAATTTTTTTTGAATTTGATTTTATGTCTTCTACTGAAAAATCTTTTCGTTCAATTTCGTTTCCTTTTTTTACAATATTTTTTGCTCTGTTGCGATATTTTTTACTCATCGCATTCAAGTATTCATCAAAAGTATCCCAATGAATATCTAAAACCATGTTGGGTTCTACTAAAAAATCGTGGTATTTGTATTCGCCAAATTCTTTTGTGTGTTGAACGGAGGAAGAATAAAAATCTTTTACCAGTACCATGGCGATTTTGCCGTTCAATTTTTCAGCATCGCTAATCCGATGAATGACATCTGCTAAAGCGTCTACGGTTTCGGTTTTATCTATTTCGGGAATAGACGTGAAGCCATGTTCGCCACTTACAAATGCATTTCCGCATATGAGAACTCGCATGTTTATTCTGTCAGCACTTTTTATCAAGTGGTTGGTTAAATATTTTTTCAGATAATTAGTTATGACACAAGAGAACTCTTTGTCTTCCTGTTCTATATTGCTTCCAAAACTTTCTGAAGTGAAATCAATTACTTGAAAGTAGGCAATCGCAACCGGTTTTTTTGATTCATAAATAATAGCATAATGAAAATGCATATTGTCAGGACGCTCATTTTCTAAAACCGTTAAAAAAGGAAGTTGTAGAAATTCACTTCCATAATTTACAACCTTATTCCAATGTTCTGTGTTTATCATTGAAACAGAATCGTAAACAGCAAATGCAAAATCAGAGGACTTTTTTAGAAGACCTGATTTTTTTTTACTTGGTATTTTAGAGCAAGAAATTAGCATAGGTACATAACATTACTTAGGTGATTTAGTCATTTCTGACAGCATCAATTCTTTAATATATTTCACTGGGGCGCTTCCATAACTTAAAAATTTTTCATGAAAAATTTTTAAATTAAATTTATCCCCTTCTTGTTTTTTTAGCGTTTCTCTAAAATCATATATTTCGGAATAACCGCTAAAATAGGAGCAGAGTTGAACTTGGGTAACAGATACTCTTTTCCATTTTCCTTCTGCTTCAGCATTTTGTTGAAAAGCTTCATTTATCAATAGATTTAGAGCATCTCCCTTGCTCATTTCTTTTGTGTGTACACTGTAATCTAAAATAGTATTGCAGGTAGTTCTTAAATTCCATTTATAATACATTAACCACATTTCATCACTGTTTTCATAACCGCTTTCCAACATCATTCGTTCGGTATAAACGGCCCAACCTTCTACCATTGCTCCGTTTCCAAAGATTGATTTTATCAAACTAGGCGATTGATTGCTATAAACTAATTGTGTATAATGCCCGGGAATTGCTTCGTGAATATTCAATATTTGCAAGATGTAATAGTTGTATTCACGCAAATAACTTTCTGCTCTTTCTTTATCCCAGCCCGCTAAACTGCCAACGTTGTAATACGTGTTGCCGTTTTTGTCATATGGTCCGGGAGCAGAAATAGAAGCACCTGCAACTCCTGCCATATAATCGGGCTCTCTCCTTACAACGAGTGGTTTGGATGGGTCAATATAAATCAAATCTTTTTGCTTAATGAAATCAATTAACACCGGCATTTGTTTTTCGATGGCCGATTGAAACTCTTCCGGTTTAACATGTTTTTCAGAAATTTTATCAATTACTTGTTTAATGAGCACTAACTTGTCGGCAGGTTTCGCTACTTTGCTCATATATTTTTCCCAAAGTTTATCGGCTAGTTCAAACATTTTCTCGTGCAATTCTTTTTTACGAGCCAAGGCTTTTTCGTAAACTTCATCAGCAGTATACCCACTTTGGATGTCGAATTCAAATTTCTTCGCATATAATTCTTTCCCTAAACGAAAACTTCTCGGTGTCTTATTCTTTAAATTATCTAACCATTTAGCAAAATCCTTAATTACCTCAACCGATTGTTTCGCAGTAGCTTCAATGGATTGCTTTTCTTGTTCACTAAAATGAACTTTGTTTAAGGCTTCGTGAAGGTCAACTTCAAAAACAGAAATACCACCTAAATTTTGGTCGATTGCTAATTGCGTGTGTTCTAGTGTAGGATTTTTAATGTTCTTTTTTGCTGCTTCATAATAAGAAGGTATGTAAGTCATTTTTAAATAAAAATTTCTTAAGCGCACATCCAAAGAATCATAATTGCCATTTAATATCTCAGCAAAAGAACCTGAAACATTATACTCTGAAGGATTCCACTCATATGATTTTTGTTCTTTGATAGACCATTCAAGTGATTTCAATTGATTGTCAATCATATGATAATCCGTTTTATTATTGTCGGATAATCCATTAATATCAAAAGATTTTAAGGAATCTAAATTGGCTTTAGTGAACTCTAATTCCTTTGTCCGTTGAGCATCATTTGGAATAGTCAAAATGCTATCATACTTGTGATAGCCCTGTGAACTAGCCCAGCCCGGATAAATTTTCCAAAGGTTTTCAATAAATTGTTCTTTGTATTTATCAAATTGTGGATTCATGTCAGCAACGCTTTTTGTTTCAGTAGTTGTTGAATCGCCCCCGCAAGAAGCAACAGAAATGCAAATAATTCCAGCTAAAAAAATATGTTTCATAGATGAGTTTTTGTGTGCTAAAGGTAGTTATTTTTGACCTACAAATGGCATCTTAACAGAAAATAACAATTAGAAATTTTAAAGCCATTCATCCCACCTAACTGCCATTAATCATTTTATAAAATGTGGCACGTTAAATTTCTTATTTTTGAAGAAATAATTCTAAAATTATGTACAAAAAATTTTCGCCCATCATTCTTCTGACCATTTTCGCTGCATGCGGAAATAATGAACCAAAAGTAGAACAAGCCAAACTCGTTTATCCCCTTACTAGAAAAACGGATACGGTAGACACTTATTTTGGAACAAAAATTCCTGATCCCTACCGTTGGTTAGAAGATGATAAATCAGCTGAAACAGGTGAATGGGTGAAAGCTCAGAACAAAGTTACTTTCGATTATTTAGCCACTATTCCTTTTCGTGATAAACTAAAAGAACGTCTAACTAAAATTTGGAATTTTGCAAAAGTAAGTGCTCCTTTTAAAAAAGGGAAAAATTATTTCTTTTATAAAAATGATGGAATTCAAAATCAAGCAGTTTTATATGTTCAAGAAGGTTTGGATGGAAAATCTAGGATTTTATTAGACCCAAACACTTTGGCGTCAGATGGAACAGCTTCATTGGGCGGAATGGCCATAAGTAAAAATGGAAAGTATTTGGCTTATAGCATCAATAGGGCAGGAAGCGACTGGAGTGAAATTTATGCAATGGAAATTGAAAGTGGAAAAAAATTAGCGGATGAAATTAAATGGGTAAAATTTTCTGACATTGCTTGGAAAGGGGATGGTTTTTATTATAGCGCTTACGATGCTCCTAGCGGTGGAAGTGAACTTTCAAATAAAAATGAATTTCACAAAGTGTATTATCACAAAATTGGCGATGCTCAAAGTAAGGATGTATTGATTTACCAAGATAAAAAAAGCCCTCTAAGAAATTTTTCTGCTGGCATTACAGAAGACGAAAAACTTTTATTACTGTATGGTTCAGAATCAACTAGTGGAACTTCACTTGCTGTGAAGGAACTGGACAAGCCCAATTCCGACTTCATTTGGTTGGTGAGCAATTTTGAAAACAATTATGCTGTTGTAAACAACGAAGGAAATAAATTATTTGTTGTTACGGATAAAGGCGCACCGAAATATCAGTTGTTAGAAATTGATATTCATAGAAAACCAGACTATGAAAATTGGAAAAAAATAATTCCTGAATCAACGGATTTGTTAGAGAGTGTTTCTTTGGCCTATGGAAAATTTGTTGCAAAATATTTGAAAGATGTGACAACCCGTTTGTATGTGTATGACAGGAACGGAAAAAAAGAAAGTGAAATTAAATTACCGGGTGTATGTAAGGTTGATGCCTTTGATAGCGATAAAGAGGATAGTCTCGCTTTCTTTTCCTTTAAGACATTCACAGCTCCTGATGTTGTGTATAAATACAATATGGTATCAAATCAAATGACCGTTTGGTTCAAACCGGAAATTGATTTCAAATCGGACGATTATGAAACCAAACAAGTATTTTATACCAGTAAGGATGGAACAAAAATTCCTATGTTCATCACACATAAAAAAGGAATAAAGCTTGATGGAACCAATCCCTGCTTTTTATTCGGATATGGTGGATTCAATTCTTATTACTCACCTGAATTTAGAATTGATAGAGCGGTGTTTTTAGAAAATGGAGGAGTTTATGCAATTCCAGGATTGCGGGGTGGTGGAGATTATGGTGAAGATTGGCACAAAGCAGGAACCAAATGTCAGAAACAAAATGTGTTTGACGATTTTATTGCAGCAGCAGAATATTTGATAAAAGAAAAATATACCTCTTCCTCCAAATTAGCAATTCATGGTCGCTCTAACGGTGGTTTATTAATTGGTGCTGTTATGACACAGCGCCCCGATTTAGCCAAAGTTGCTATTCCAACAGTTGGCGTTTTAGACATGTTGCGTTTTCATAAATTTACAATTGGCTGGGCTTGGACGAGTGATTATGGTTCGAGTGAGAATAAAGAGGAATTTGATTGCATCTTAAAATATTCCCCTTTGCACAACGTTAAGGAGGTGGAGTATCCTGCAACATTAGTAACAACAGGTGATCATGATGATAGAGTGGTGCCTGCACATTCTTTCAAGTACATTGCTACATTGCAGGAAAAACAAAAAGGCTCAAATCCTGTTTTGGTTCGAATTGATACGAATGCCGGCCACGGAGCGGGAAAACCAACATCCAAGCAAATTGAAGAGTATGCCGATATTTGGAGTTTTATTTTTTACAATTTAGGAATGACGTATTAAAAAAAATCAAAAAGGCAAAAATCAAAAATGAAAAGCATGAAATTTATTTTTTTTCTTTTTATTTTTTACCCTTTGTATATTTCTGCTCAAAATACTGAGTTCGTGCAACCTTGGTTGGATACTACCAAAGCCATAATTATTGACCCTTATGGCGAAAATGAAATTGATTTTGATAAATTGATTACCGACAAAAGAGTTGTTGGAATAATTCATAAAGCATCTCAGCTTTATGGTGCAGATAAAAAATATTATGAAAGAAAATTAATTGCAAAACAAAAAGGTTTGCTTTGGGGTTCTTACCATTTGGGAATGAGAGGAGATCCTGTCATGCAAGCGAATTTTTACTTAGCAACCATTCAAAATGATTCATCTGAATTAATGGCGCTCGATTTAGAAGGCTTGGATACCGCTTCATTTATGAGTCTCAAAAATGCCGAACGTTTTATAAAGCGTATTCATGAAAAAACAGGCAGATATCCTTTGGTATATTGTAACAACTCCGTTCTGGAGGAAATCTCTAAAAATTATTCCGATACAAGTATTTTTTCAAAATGTGGATTGTGGTATGCACGTTATTTAAAAGAACTTCCGGATTTTAATAAAAATGTTTGGACAAACTATACTCTTTGGCAATTTTCCTGTGAAGTAAATTGTACGGAAACTGGAAAGTGTTGGTACAATGTTCCCGGAACGCTATACGATATGGATGTAAATATTTATAATGGAACTGTGGAAGAATTGAAATCTCGTTGGCCACAGATTATGGTCGAAGATAGCTCTGTTGTTCCTGTTTTTTCAGGTACTTCAGCGTATAATTGGAGAAATGGCTTTGATTTGGATGGAGATAAAATCAATGATAAAATTAATTTCAGTTTTTCGGAAGGCGCGCATTGTTGCTACAAAATAATTATCGAATTGAGCTCTGATAAAAAAAACTATTCTTTTCCATTTGAAATGGATGGTGGCTATTTAAGTGGAGTAGATAATAGTCAGCCCAACCAATTTAATATCTCCAATATTGATTCAGATTCACTTCCTGAAATCACTATGAAAATACAATCGTATAATGGGGAACTTTCTGCTATTCCTAAAAAATGGCAAAGGGAATATGGCTTCAAAACCAATTATATCATAATTCAGTATCAAGATTCTCAACTGAATGTGAGCGACCAAAAAAGGTGATTTTCAGTTAGTTTGGCTGAAAATTGGCCATCAATTACTAAGAATATTTTCTTTCTTTTTTGTGTTAATCCTTCTTAATTTTTATTTTCGTTTTTATAATTTAAAAACGTCAATGAAAAAACTACTTCTATTAATTCTGTGTATTTTATTTTTAAATACCGAAAAGGCATTTGCAAATCCCGGTGACACCATTGTTGTTCAAACATTTGGATTTGGCACTCCTCAAAATGCCTGGTTTATGTTTCCTTCCGATACCACTCGTTTCGAAAAAATATTAATGAAGTATACATTGAAATGTAATCCGGCACAAACACCTCCTTGCGGAGAATGGGATTATTTAACGTATACCTATTTGTACGACCATACAGGTTTGCTCGATTCTACTTTAATCAATCAACCTACTTATACGGTTAATGGGACTTCTCCTTCCAGTATAATGTATATGAACACTCCTTCTTACTCGTTTGATACACATTGGCAATATAATGCTGTTCACACCGATACCACTTCGCTTAATACTTATGGAGTGGGGGCAGGAACCACAAATAATTCATTTCCTTTTGGTGCTTCAGCGCCTGTTTCGCGAACACAATATCTGTGGAAGGCTTCCGAAATTACTTCTGCAGGAATGAGTGCAGGAAATATAACGGGCTTACAATTTTACTTGCAAACACTTGGTGCGCAAATGCAGAATATGACGATAAAAATAAAAGCAGTATCGTTAGATTCATTGACTCAAAGCACTTTTAACAATTCCGGTTTTGCAACAGTGTATTCTCAAAACACATTGTTTACAACATTGGGATGGAATAGTTTGCAGTTTACAAACGCTTTTAATTGGGATGGCATTTCTAATTTATTGATTGATATAACGTACCAAAATATGGCAACAGCCATGGATAATATTGTTGCCTCCAATACCACTACATTTAATTCGGGTTTAACCAATTCCGGTGCTGATAGAGTAGCCTCTTTTCATACATACGGCTATGTAGAGGTGCCAATGAATTCGGATTTAGTTTCCATTGATTCTTTTGTCACCGTTTCCTTTTGGTGTTTCGGTGCTCCTGCACAACCTATGGATGGAACCGCATTTGAAGCAGTTGATTCTTTAGACAGAAGATTGTTAAATAGTCACTTACCCTGGAGTGATAGTAACGTGTATTGGGATGCAGGTTATGGTGGAACCTCTTATGATAGAATTAATAAAGTGGCAACTACTCCCGATATAAAAGGGCAATGGAATTATTGGGCATTCACAAAAAATGTAGCTACAGGTTCTATGAAAGTATATTTGAATGGAGTGCTTTGGCATAACGGAACGGGAAAAGTAAAATCGATGCAAGGCATTAAAAAATTTAAAATTGGAAGAGGAAATTGGAGTGGTTCGCAAACCTATGAAGGTAAAATTGATGAGTTTGCAGTTTTTAATGTGGAGCTGAGTGCAACAACTATTCTGGATTATATGAATAAACAAATAACAGCAACACATCCTAACTACGCTAATCTTGCTTTGTATTATCAATGTAACGATGGTAATTATTCCACGTTTACCGATGCAGCTCCCGGTATAAATTCAGCCGCTAGTTTAATAAGTGTGGATAATCCAGTGAGAGCAGCTTCAGAAATTATAAGCAGTTTTACACAAACTACTTTGCGACCAAATATTACATTCGAACAAGGAGTTTTTACTACAGTGATTGATTCCACTTTAATTGTAGATTCCACAATAAATGCTCCTATTCAAATTATTACCTATACCGATTCTATTAGTAATCCCGGTGTGGCGGTGGATACCTTTACAGTTTGGCCTGCCTATTATAATAATTATACTTACGATGTAAATGGTGTTGCAACCGATTCAAGTTTTGTTACTCCCGACAGCACAATTAATTTACTGTACTATAATTGGTACAAAAAATTTCCGCAAGTACTTCGTTACGAATTAGCACGATACATTACTCCTTACGGAAATGGCTTGAGCTTGGGAACGGGTTGGACATGGACGTTTGATGTAAGTGATTACAGAACATTACTTGCTGACAGCGTTCATTTGGAAGCTGGAAATTGGCAAGAATTATTAAAAGTAGAATTTTTAATGATTGAGGGAACACCTCCTCGTGATGTGGTAGATATTCAAAATTTATGGAACGGTGGATTCAATTATGGTGTTGCAGGTGATCCAATAGATAATTATTTATTAGCTAAAACAAAAACGATTCCAACAAATGGTTTTTCTACTCGTTGGAAATCGCGTATCACGGGACATGGAATGGATACTCCGGAAAATTGCGCAGAATTTTGTGCGAAAACACATTACTTTAAAGTAAATGGAGTACAGCAATTTTCGAAATTGGTTTGGCGCGACAACTGTGATGTGAATCCACTTTATCCACAGGGAGGAACTTGGGTTTACGATCGCGCAAATTGGTGTCCGGGAGCAGAAGTTTGGACCTACGATTGGGAGCTTACCCCTTTTACTTCTCCTGGTGGAACAGTTAATTTAGATCACGATGTGCAGGCGTATACGCATACCGGTGGCTGGGATTATTATCAGATAGAAGATCAATTGGTGAGTTATAGTGCTCCTAATTTTACTTTGGATGCTGCAATTGAAGATATTTTATCTCCCAGCAAAGACCAAATGTGGACGCGATTAAATCCCGTTTGTACCGCTCCAATTATAAAAATAAAAAATACGGGCTCAACAACGTTAACATCTCTTACAATCACTTACGGAATGAATGGTGCAACACCATCTGTTTATAACTGGACGGGTAGTTTGCCTTTTATGGAAATAGCAACCGTTACACTGGGAACATTTAATTGGGCGATGGGCGCTACCGATTTTACTGTTACGATAAGCAACCCAAATGGTGGAGTAGATCAATATCCAAATAACAACATAAAAATAAATAAGTATACGTATCCTTCCGTGTTGCCCTCTTCCTTTTCAATTGAATTCCGTACAAATAATTATCCTTGGGAAGATCAATACACATTAAAAGATGATGCAGGAACAATTATCGCATCTAGAAATGGTGGGTTATTAACTGCAAATACACTTTATAAAGATACAGTAACATTAGCAAATGGTTGTTACACCCTAGAGCTAACCGATTCTGGTGAAGATGGTTTATCTTTTTGGGCAAATCCTGCGCAAGGAAGTGGTTACCTCCGATTGAGAAAAGTGACAAGTACTGCATTAATCAAAACATATCCCAGCGATTGTGGTGGGCAAATTTATCAGCAGTTTACCGTTGGATTAACAAGTGATGTTCAAGATTATATGCTTAGCGATAATACTACATTGAGTGTTTATCCTAATCCAACTGATGGACATGTTTTTATAGATGTAAATATGAGTTCTAAAGAAGATGGACAAATAGAAATTTTTGATGTGCTTGGTAAACGGGTTTTCCAGCATGAGTTTAAAAGTTTAACAGCAGAAAGCATAGAGGCCGATTTATCTGCTTTACGGAGCGGGGTTTATTTTGTGACTTTGAAAGCCGGGAAAGACCTTATTACCAAAAAATTGATGATACGTTAAAACTCAATAGCCTCAATAGAAAATGCCTCTTTTTAAAAAGGGGCATTTTTTTTGTTTATAAATTATTGGATTCAATAAATATTAACTTTTTAACTTTGTAAAAAATAACACAATGAAAAACATAGCAGCAAGCATTTTAATGGTTGGAATTTCTTTCACCTCTTATGCAGGTGAGCCAATAAATGGGAAAAACAATCTCTTATTCTCCCCAAAAAGTGATGGCGAAAAATGTTACGATGAAAGCACACATATTGTAAATGTGGGTATTGGTTTAGGCTCTGGATATTATATAGCAGCTTATGGAGAAAAGTATTCTTCTAGTCCTTACCTTTCTGTATCATACGAACAGCCTTGGTCTAAAAAAATTGGCCCGGGATTTTTAGGTGTAGGTGCATATTTTGGTTATAAAACCGAAAAATATGAAAAAAATTATAACTCAATTTTTGGAACGCCATATCATTACGAAAGACGATACAGTTATTATACTGTTGCCGGTCGTGCCACCTATCACTGGGATATATTGAATTCAAAAAAGGCAGAAGTATATGGTGGTGTATTAATTGGCGCTTATTTAAATGTGGATTCGTATAGCGACAATGATCCTAATTCAGATTATTCGGTTTCGGTGAATCCTTTTAGCCCTTATGTTTCACCGTTTCTTGGAGCACGTTATTATTTTACCGATGCTATAGGCGTATTTGCTGAGGTGGGAGTTCACCCACATTCACATTCCAGTTATAATGCATCTGTTGGTTGCAGTATAAAATTTTAAATTTCCCCCATAAAAAAACGCTCCCGAATATTCGGGAGCGTTTTTTTTTATCTGAAATAGACTTAGTGCAATGTAATGTTGTAAACATTTCCGTTGATAGTTACTGTTGCCTGGTCATCGCAAGCGCCTGTACCAAAATCAACATAACGGGTTGGTTTGCCTGAAGGAGTGATAGTTAATTGTCCACTTACCAAATGACGACAACCAAGTTCTTTGCGCAAAGCACTAGTAATAGTTACATTAAAAGATACGCCTGATGCATTGGTTCCGTTTGCTGAACCGGTAATTAAATACACATCATCATTCCAAGGCAAAGTACTTTCTCCCACAATCCACTCACGAGTACGAGTTGAGTTCCAAGTAATTGTTCCTCCACCGCTGGCTTTGATAATTTGTCCGTTTACAACAACGCTATAAGATAAATTTCCGGCAGCGTTATGACCATTATTGGTTACTGTTTTTGTACCCAATACTTGATTGTCGTTCACATAATAGTTTGTAAAGCTAATGGTGTGAGTAGAAGCTGAATCGCGGTATAAACCTGAATACGAAACGTTGATAATACCTCTGCGGTTTCTACCATCGTTACACAAACAATTAACTGTTCCAAAATCAATGGTTAAAATATGAGGAATCACACTAGTATCATTTGTGATTGTTGCGCAACTTGTTAAAATGGCTTTGTTTTCAGCAGATGCCGGAGCTAAGTAAGAACTTAAGTTTCCTGTTGAAGCTTCGTCTGCAATATTGTGTACATCGTTATAGGTTCCTTCAGCCAATGCATTGTCTGACGCAGAAGAGGTGTCAGTATCTTTATCATCTTTATCTCTTCTACAAGAAGTAAAAAGTATACCAACAGTAGCTACTACCATTATGTATTTAAGTGCATTTTTAGTTTTCATTTTTTTATTGTTTTAAATGGTTGTTTTAGTATTTGTTTGCATCTATGACGAGCAAAAAATGCTAAAGTTTATTCAATTGATAGAAAAAGATGCAGAATCGGCTAAGAGCCTTTATTTATAGGTCAAAAAAACTTAATTTTTTTTCTTTTTGAAAGCAACTACACAGGCAACAATCGAAAAAGCGAGAAAAAATGCTGCTATAGCAAATATGATAAAACCTATTTCAAGTCCCGGACTACTGCTTCCCCATTCATCATAACATCTGATATCAATTACTGCAAAACTGAGTAGTACCAAAACTAAACTAAATACCATTCCTATTATTGAGAGTGCTTTCATTTTTTTAATTGTTGAATTAGTGAATTGGAGAACTGGAGAAGGGTTTGTTATATTCTCAATCTCCTCAATTTTATTTTTATTATATAATTAATTTTTTTCCCTTTTTAATTTACCAACTCTCCAACTCACTATTTCTCCATTTATAAAGCTGGTAATACTTTTCCTTTTGATTCGCCAAAACCTATGCGTATGGAATCTTTTTGACAATATCCTCTGAGAATAACAGTATCGTTGTCGTTAATAAATTTACGTTCGCTTCCATCATTCATTTTAAAAGGCTTGCTTCCTCTCCAGGAAATTTCCATCATTGAGCCAAATGAATCTGGAGTAGGACCGCTTATTGTTCCTGATGCCATCATGTCTCCAATATTAATATTGCAACCATTTATAGTATGATGCGCCAATTGCTGTTCCATTGTCCAATACATAAATTTGTAATTGGAATGGCAAACTTGATTTTCTTCTCCTTTTTCGGGTTGAATAAATACATCCAACTGAATGTCGATATTTTTATCTCCGCTGTATTCTAAATAAGGCAATACTTTGGGTTCTTGTTTATAGCCTTTTGTTCGGAAAGGCTCCAGTGCTTCAATGGTAACTACCCATGGTGAAATGCTTGAAGCAAAGTTTTTTGCTAAAAATGGTCCCAAAGGAACATATTCCCATGTTTGAATATCGCGGGCACTCCAATCGTTGAATAATACCATTCCAAAAATATGTTCATCAGCATTTGTAGTCGAAACACTTTCTCCGAGTTTGGTTTCTTTTCCAATAATGAAAGCTGTTTCTAATTCAAAATCGAGTAGGCGTGATGGTCCAAATATCGGTTGTTGTTCTTCAGCTGGTTTTCCAACCATATCCGCAGGCAAGCTTTGTCCTTTTGGTCGATGAAAATCGGTCCCGGAAATAATAATGGAAGAAGAGCGACCATGATAACCAACAGGGATGTGTTTCCAGTTCGACATCAAAGCATTTTTAGGATCGCGTATCATTGTTCCAATATTTGTGGCGTGATCAATACTGGAATAAAAATCGGTATAATCACCAACTCTAACAGGCATAAGCATTTGAACATTGCTTATCGACTGAAAAACTTTTGCTCTTGCTTCTTTATTATCGCGTAAGTCTGAGGTGTTTTCGTTTAACAGATTGGAGATACATTCACGAACAGCGTTGGTAGTTGATTTCCCCAATGCAATAAAATCATTCAAATATTGGTTAGTAAAGATAGAGTTGTCAATTTTTAATTTATCTAAAAACCCCAGTTTGTTTAAAATTGCCAAGTCGAGTACTTGGTCGCCAATTGCAATGCCAACTCTTGGACTGGAACTTTGGGTTTTGAAAATACCAAAAGGTAAATTTTGTATAGGGAAATCACTATTGGGCTGAACTTCTATCCAGGATTTTAGTGATGGGTCGTTTGCTTTTATCATAGTATTTAATTGAGAAGAACAAAAATAGGGAATTTTTTATTGTTATTATGTAAAGAGCTAGATGCACTTCGACTACGCTCAGTGTGACATTCGGAGCGTCAGTCTGAGCGTAGTCGAAGACTTTGAATGTGAATTGTCAACTCCAGAAGATTAAAATGTGAAACCTTAAATTGTATCTTTTAAGTACCTTTACGTTATATGTATAGATTTAAGACATGAAACTACTCATTCCTTGTTTTTTATTGATTTCATTTTCTTGTTTTGGTCAGGAGAATGAAAAAAGAGGAACCATTAAAATTGAAAAAAGCAATTGTGTACGGCTGGAAAATAATGACAGTGTGTATGCGTATGTGGATATGATGCCTCAATTTCCAGGGGGAATGGATTCGTTGAATAAATGGATGAACGACCATTTATTGTTTCCTAAAAGTGCCATGGAAGAAAATAGATTTGGAACGGTTTTTTTATCCTTTGTTGTTAAAAAAGATGGTACTATATCCAATGTTGTTGTTTTAAAAGGAATGGATAAAGATTTTGAAAAAGAAGCATTGCGATTAATGGATATAATGCCCGATTGGGTTCCCGGGAGATGTAATGGAACCTTATCAGATGTAAAAATTAATTTTCCGATAAAATTTGGGCTTAAATAAATGAAAAAAATATTCGTCTTTGCTCTTTTAATCATATCCACTTTTTGTTTTGCACAGAACAATAAAAGAGGTACGATTAAAGTGAAGAAGGCAAAAAAGGATACACCCGTGTCGCAAATTGTGTTGCCGTATACAACAGCAACTCAGATGCCTATGTTTCCTGGTGGTCAAGCAGAGATGATTAAATTTATTAATAAAAACATGAACTATCCGGAAGCAGAAAAACAGGCAAATGTCCAAGGAACAGTATTTGTTACATTTATTGTTGAAACAAATGGAAGTATTACAAACAGTAGAATTACACGAAAAACTCCCAATGGTCCTGGATTAGATAAAGAGGCATTAAGATTAATATCAATAATGCCAAAATGGATTCCTGGCCAAAATGGCTCCTATTTGGAAGCCACTCCATTTAGTTTACCCATTAAATTTATATTAAAATAAGCTGTATCTTTTTAAAACACTTACGTTATAACTGCAGAAACACGGAAACCGGAGATGATTGAAACATCAAAATATCATGCAACACAAACCGACTTAGCCAATGAACAGGCGATAGTAGAAGCTGCTAAAAAGGATGCTTCTAAGTTTGGGAGCTTGTATGATAAATATTATGAACAAATTTTTAGATACATCTATCAACGTGTGGATGATAAAGAACAAGCATTTGATGCCACACAGCAGGTTTTTATAAAAGCATTGGAAAGTTTACATAAATACGAATTCAGAGGAGTGCCTTTTGCTTCTTGGTTATATCGCATCGCTTCCAGTGAAGTAAACAATGTTTACCGTGCTCAGAAACAAAGAACTGTAAATATTGATTCGGTAGGTGTTTATGGGGTGATAGAAGAGATTGGGGAAACAAAAATTGATCAGTATCACGATAAGATTGTAGATATTATTGGTAAGGAGTTGCCCGAAGATGAGTTACAATTAATAGAAATGCGCTTTTTTGAAAAGCGTTCTTTTAAAGAAATAGGTGAGATTTTGGATATCACCGAAAACAATGCAAAAGTGAAAACGTATCGGATTTTGGAGAAGTTGAAGAAGATTATAAAATAAGTCAAAAGTCAAAAGTCAAAAATAAAAGGGGTAATATTGAATATACAACTACTCAAAAAAAATGAAAAAGAAAATTAATTTAAATCGTCCTGAAATCAGCTCCGAAGAAATTTTGAAGCGTAAGAATTTTGATTCGGTTTTAAAACAAACAACAAGTGTGGGAGCTAAACCATTGCTTAAGAAACCTTGGTTTTTATCGAGTGTGGTTGCGGTGAGCATTGCAATTGTTGCTACAGTAGTATTGTTGAATAAAAACAAAACTCCTGAGAATGTACAAATACAAGAAGAAATTATTGTTACAGATGATGCGGCTTTACAAGCATTTTATAAAGCAGAAGAAGCAAAACCTTGTATTAGTCCACCAATAGCCGGCTTAAATGTAAATTATACCACTTACAAAATAATAGCAGAAAAGGGAGCAAGTTTGGATTTTAAAACAGGGTCTAAAATTACCATTCCAAAAAATGCTTTTGTAGATGAAAAAGGAAATGTGTTAAAAGGAGAAATTGAATTGCGATACAGAGAATTTCATGATGCAGTCGATTTTTTTGTCTCCGGTATTCCGATGACGTATGATAGTGCAGGAGTTAAGTATCAATTTGAATCTGCAGGGATGATGGAGATTCTAGCTTACCAAAATGGGAAGCAAGTAAATATGGCTCCGAAAAAATCAATTGATGTGGAACTGGCTTCTAATTATAAAGGAACTGAATACAATTTGTACAAGTTGGATACCAATGCAAACAATTGGAGCTGCTTAGGAAAAGATAAAGTAAAAGAGGCTGAACCAACATCGGTTCAAAAAAGTTTATCAGCACAAGCAGGGGATACAAAAATAGAAGAAACACCGGCATATGTTGCGCTAGAAACTAAAAAGGTAGAAGTTAAAAAAGAAAAAGAAATACAAATGGCAATTTTGCCAAAGCCAATTGCGGAGCCGATGAAACCGGAACAAGTGAAAAAAGGAAAACCTACTTTCGATTTGGATGTTGACCCAAAAGAGTTTCCTGAGCTTTCTATCTACAAAGGTATATTGTTTGAAGTGGGTGAAGAAAATAAAAATTTTAATACATCCATGTATGACATTACTTGGGAAGAAGCTTCCATAAAAGAAGGAAGTAAAAGTGGAGAAAATTATAACCTGACTTTGAAAAAAGGCTTGAAGAAATATGATTTAATTGTTTATCCTGTTTTCGAAGGAAAGAATTATGAGACAGCTATTAAAACATATCAGGAAAAATTTAATAAATACAAAACAACCTTGGATAAACGTATTGCTGAAGAAAAAAGAATTGAAGAACTCTATCAGGAGAAAATCGCTTTCTTAAAAGCAAAACAAGATGCAATTATTCGGGAAGAAAAAAGGCGGATGGCAAATCAGTATGCACAAATGGAAACAACACAAAAAGTGATGCGGATGTTTGCTGTAAATAGTTTTGGTGTTTATAATAGTGATTGTCCAAGTTTTTATCCAAAAGGAGTTATATGTACAGCAAACATTAAAAACGAATTAAATAAAAATTTAATGTGTTATGATGTGTACTTGGTAGACAATGAAAAAAACGGTTTGTTTACCTATTATAAAAATCCGATCGCTCGTTTTTCTTTTAACCCGAAATCAAAAAATATTTTGTGGGCAGTTGAGAATGGGGTGTTATATTGGTTAAAGCCGGAGCAATTTGCTACTATTGTGAATGGTGAAGGAGAAAAAAATCTAGTTTTGAATAAAGTAGCTCAAAAGTTTGAGAGTGTGGAGGAAATGAAGACGTTTTTTAATTTTTAAAATTAACTCCGGCTTTCAGGTCGGGGTAAAAGTTTGAGACGGTGAAAGAAATGAAAATGTTTTTTGATTTTTTAAATTAGCCCCGACCTTCAGGTCGGGGTAATTGTTTTAATTAGTAAAATGGGCTTTAGCCCACATTAATTGGTATGATTAAAGTAAATTTCCTCATTTCTTTTTTCTTAATTAGCAGTATCTCTTTTTCTCAAAATGATACCAATCAAGCACGCGGCACAATTAAAATTGCTAAAGCAAAGCAAGGGGAAGTTTATATAAAAGCTGTTTGTAATTTTAATCGGTACAATATTCCGGATGGAAAAATAGCCATTTCAAAAGATGAAATTTTTCAACCTTTCCCAATAGTAGATGGATATGCTTATCCTTTCAATTACAACAGCTATTACAACACTTGTTTCAAAACAAAAGAAATTGACTTGAAAGGAAAATCTGCCGATACTGTCACCATTGAAGTAAAGATATTGGAGAACGGAAAAGTGTACATAAAAGATAAGAGTCCTACCATTATGATAAAAAATCTTCCTGCAACCTATGATTCTAAAACAGGGACCTATGAATTAAATAATTTGCACATGAATTGTTTGAAATTTCTCAAACAAATTAATGAATGGATTCCCGGTTATTATGTTCTTCCTAAAAAAGACAGGTTCAAGGGTGAAGTAGTGATTAAGCCGAACAAAAAAAATGTGGATGTAACAGGAACGGTAATAGTTATATTTTCTACTACACCCTTTGAGGAATAATGGAGACCTCCGCCAGATAAATGAAATCTGCGTAAATCCGCGAAATCTGCGAGCAATTTTTTCTATCTTTGTTCTTCATGCAAATTTTCAAAAACAAAAATTTCTATTTTTTACTTTCATTTATTGAAGGAGGCTCTGTAATGGCAGCCGAATTATTAGGAGCTAAAATGTTGGCACCCTATTTTGGTTCTTCGTTATATGTGTGGGCGAGTGTGTTGGCAATTACGTTAGGCGGATTAGCAGTTGGATATTATGCAGGAGGAATCCTTTCTTATAAAAGTAAAAATCCCTTAGCCTTATTTTATGTTTTATTAGCAGCAGCAACATTTACTGTGTTAATGCCTTTTTCATCTAAAATTATTTTGTGGGCAGTAGGTGCGCATAGTTTAATTCCTTCTGTAATTGTTTCTGCATCTTGTATTTTATTTCCTCCGGTGTTTATGATGGGAATGGTTTCTCCTTTAATAATAAGAGCCATTACAACGGATGTTGAACAATCGGGGAAAGCGGCAGGAGCTATCTATGCTATTTCTACAGTAGGCGGAATTTTGGCAACATTCAGTTTTGGTTTTTATATTATTCCAAATTTCGGATTAACACTTCCTTCTATAATTACAGGAATTGTTTTGGGAATTATTCCATTGGTTGTAATTATTAAACAAAAACAAATTGGAAAAGCAGCCGGTTTTTTTTTGTTTTGTGTTTGGGCTATTTCTTCGACTTCACTTAGTTTTTCTTCCAATATAAAAAGAGTTTACAGTGCCGAAGGTTTGCTCGGACAAATAATCGTTTTGGACTACCCGCATTATACGAAAGACACGATACAAGATGGTTACAGTCGTTGGTTATTTGTAAATCGTGTTTCACAAACGATGTACGATTCCTTGGCGGATGAAAAAAGCGGAGAAGAAAAATATTTCACTTACGTTTATCGGATTTCCGATTATGTTGATTCATTCCCAAAAACATCTAAGTCGCTCTTAATTGGTTTAGGAGGAGGCAGTGTTGCTAAAAAACTAATTGAAAAAGGATTTGAAGTAGATGTGTGTGAATTGGATCAACGTATTGCAGATGTTGCAAAAAAATATTTTTATTTGAGTGACAAAGTGAATATCAAAGTAGATGATGGAAGACATTTCATTCGCACATGTGAAAAAAAATACGACATTATTGTTTTGGATATGTTTAAAGGAGAAGATCCTCCGAATCATGTTTTTACGGAAGAGTCGTTAACTGCATTAAAGGGAATGTTAAACCCGAACGGAATTATTTTTGTAAATAGTTTGGGTTATTTCGAAGGAAGCATTGGTAAATCCATGCGCTCGGTATACAAAACATTTCAGGCTGCAGGATTTAATGTAAGGGCATTAACAACGGACCCGAATCCCGACCAAAGAAATATTTTATTTTATGCATCAACAGGAGCAATAAAAACGCATCCCGATTTTATCGAAGAAAAAAAAATGAACTTAAGTGATGCAGTTGTTTTGAAAGATGAATATCCGGTATTAGATATTTTGAATGCAGAAGCTGCACAACGTTGGAGAGTAATGGCGATTCAAAGTTTTAATGTAGACCCCAACCAACGAGTTTTGCCGATTTTCGAATAAAAAATTACATTCCAACTACAAATCCTACTCTGAAAATAGGGTTTTGATAAGGTGTATAATGTGTTTCAGTGAAGTTGTATAATACTAAAGCAACAATTCCTGAATTGTCTCCAATCCTTTGAATATAACCAACACCGCCCATTAAGCTACCAACATCTACACGTGTATCCGGAAAATCAAATGCTTCCATGTTTAAATATTCGTATTCGCCATGAGCGAAAAAAGTTTGAGTAAAATTATATCTTGCTAAAACTCTTCCTCCATACACATTCGTTTCAAAATCAAAGTACTGGTCTTGGTAATGATAGTATTGGTAAGTTACCCCAACGCCTGCTGAAATTTTTTCCGTGAATTTATAACCAACTAAGGGCGAAATATCTGCAAAAGTGCTTGTGCCAAATTGTATTCCTAAATTGCCTCCGAAAAAAATTTTGTCCCTAAAATTTTTTTTTGGCGGATGTTTTCTTATCATGGAGCTATCTTGCGCAGCGGCATGAAAGAATCCTGTACAAAAAAGTGTGAAGCTGATATAGAATATGAGTTTGTGCATTGCGTTGGAGTATAAAGTTACAAAAAAAATGCTTTTCTTTGGATAATAATAAAATGATACCAAATATGAATATTGTTGTAACAGGAGCCAGCAGAGGAATTGGATATGAGTTGGTAAAACAATTCAGTTCAAATGCTAGCAATACTGTTTTTGCTGTTTCCAGAAATCTGGAAAAACTGGAACAATTAAAAAAAGAATGTGAAAATAAGAATGTGGTTGTTATAGCTTGCGATTTAAGTAAACCTGATGCGATTGGACATTTGATTAGTCAGCTAAAAAGACATATTGTTACGATTCATGCCGTAATAAATAATGCAGGAGCAATTGTAAATAAACCATTTTTAGAAATTACAAGCATTGATTTAGAGAAAGTGTACAATGTAAATGTTTTTTCTGTTGTAAGATTAATACAAGGTGTATTACCAATGATGGATGAAAAAGAAAAATCGCACATTGTAAACATTAGCAGTATGGGAGGATTTCAAGGAAGTGTAAAATTTGCAGGCCTATCTGCATATAGCTCCAGTAAAGCAGCATTGGCTTGCTTAACAGAATGCTTGGCTGAAGAATTTAAAAACAAAAACATTGCATTTAATTGTCTTGCTTTGGGGGCGGTTCAAACTGAGATGTTGAATGAAGCATTTCCAGGCTATAAAGCACCTATTTCGGCTGTGGAAATGTCGTTGTATATAGCTGATTTTGTGATAAATGGGCATAAAGTGATGAATGGAAAAATAATACCACTTTCATCTACAAATCCATAGTGTTTGCCTTAAATTTAATATATTCGTAACTTTAGAAGCCCCTAGTCGTAAAAAGTCTCGGAGTTTTTATCAAAAAAATTTAAACTATCAATCAAATCAAAACTACTTTATGAGAAAAATCTTTACGCTCTTTTTCCTTGTATTTATTGGTAAAATTGCACTAGCACAGGATGTTAGCGTTATCGCTATTACTGCCCCTGTCTCCGGATGTTCATTAAGCGCTGTATCAAGCGTTACAATTAATGTGAAGAATGTAGGTTTGACCGACTTGAGCGGTGTTCCGTTCGACCTTTCCTATACTATCAATGCAGGTCCTCCCGTAACGGACTTCGCGGTTAGCTTTGCTTCGTTTGCATCTAATACAACGGTATCTTATACTTTCCTTACCACTGCAAATTTATCAGTGCCGGGTGCCTACACGTTTACATCTTATTCAACTTTGGCAGGCGACATTAATACAACTAATGATGCAGTTTCGGGATATGTTGTTACATCCACAGCTCCTTCAGTTGGTGGAACAGTTTCGGGTGGAACCAATGTTTGTAATGGTGCAAATGCTGGTTCTTTAACATTAGCAGGTCACACAGGCTCGGTTCTTAACTGGGAATATTCGGTAGATGGCGGAACTACATGGATTAGTATTTCAAATACAACCACAACGCAAAGTTATTTGAACTTAACAGTTCCAACAAGATACAGAGCGCAAGTACAAAATGGTGTTTGTGCTGCTGCTACTTCCACAGTAGCAATTATGACTATTGATCCAACTACAGTTGGTGGAACCGTTTCTGGTACAGCAACAGTTTGTAGTGGTGCCAATGGTGCTACAATGACATCAGGAGGAGGGCGAGTAGGAAGTATCTTAAAATGGCAATTTTCTACAGATGGTGGTGCAACCTGGACGGATATTGCCAATGTTACCACCACTCAAACGTATCTTAATCTTGTCACTACAACTCGTTACCGTTGTCAAGTTCAAAGTGGATCTTGCGCAGCGGTTTTTTCATCTGCAGCAATTATTACTGTTAATCCACCTTCTGTTGGTGGAACGGTATCAGGTGGAACAACTGTATGTAGTGGAGCAAACGCTGGAAACTTAACGTTGGCAGGGCATACAGGTTCGGTTACTCGTTGGGAATATTCAACTAATGCAGGTGTTAGCTGGACAAACATTGCAAATACTACTACTACACAAGCGTATTTAAATTTAGTTGCTACAAGATATTTCAGAGCATTTGTAACAAGTAGTGGATGTGTTGGAGCATATTCAATTCCTGATTCCATTGTTGTTAATCCTGTTTCGGTGGGTGGAACAATCACAGCCGCTGCAACTGTTTGTAGTGGTGCTAATGCCGGAACACTCACATTGGCAGGCAATACAGGAACTATTAATTATTGGGAGTTTTCAACTGATGGTGGAGTAAGCTATACCCCAATTGCGAACACCACAACCACTCAAGCATATTTAAATTTAATTACAACAACAATTTATCGTGCAAATGTGCAAAGTGGAGTTTGTGCAGCAGTTAATTCAGGAACAGTAACAATCACAGTTAGTCCTGTTTCGGTTGGTGGAACAACTTCTATTAATGATACGGTTTGTAGTGGAGCCAATTCAGGTACTATTACTTTAGCTGGTCAAACCGGAACAGTTTCCAATTGGGAATCATCTACAGATGGAATTACCTGGACGAACATTGTTAATACAACAACTTCTCAAGCTTATTTGAATATTGTTGCAACAACATATTATCAGGCAAACGTTACAAGTGGTGCTTGTCCATCAATATTCTCATCTATTGATACTATTACTGTTGATGTTCCATCTGTTGGTGGAACTATTGCTGCAAGTTCAAATGTTTGTTATGGAAACAATGGCGGTACGTTAACATTGTCAGGCCAAACAGGAAACGTTATTAGATGGGAGTATTCAACTGACGGAGGTATCAATTGGATAGCTATTGCTAACACAACTCCTACTTACATTTATTCAAACATAATTATTACAACTATTTATAGGGCAGTCGTTCAAAATGGTGCTTGCTCATCTGTAAATTCAGGAACAGCAACATTAACCGTTGATCCAGTTTCTGTTGGTGGAACTATTTCAGGTAGTACAACAGTTTGTGGAGGCACAAATTCAGGAACACTAAATTTATTTGGTTATGTTGGATTGGTTCAATCATGGGAATCATCAATTGATGGCGGACTTACCTGGACTTCAATAGCTAATACTACTGCGGCAGAAAATTATTTGAACCTTGTGACAACAACAATCTATCATGCTATTGTTGCAAGTGGTGTTTGTTCAAATGATACTTCACTTACTGCAACTGTTACAATTGATAATCCTCCTATTGCTGGATTACTTACTCCAAATGATACGGTGTGTGCCGGAGCTAATGGCGGAACATTAACTTTAGTTGGTTATTCCGGTACAATTATTAATTGGGAGATGTCTACTGATGGTGTCACATGGTTTGCACTTTCCAATACAACAGCAAGTCAATCCTATTTGAATTTAACGGTAACGACTTATTACAGAGCTTTTGTAAACAGTGGTGTGTGTACAGGTACGCAATCAAATATAGATACGATAACCGTTGATGCTGCATCTGATGCCGGAATGATTACAGGTGCTGTTGCCGGTTGTGAGGGAGCTAATTCAGGAACGCTTACTGCTACAGGAATTGTTGGAACAGTATCCGATTGGGAATCTTCAATTGATGGCGGAACAACTTGGGTAAGTTTAGTAAACACAACAACAACTCAAACGTATTTGAACTTAACAGATACAACTTGGTATAGAGTTATTGTGCAAAGTAATATGTGTTCGGCAGATACATCTGCTTCTGTTATGATTATTGTTTATCCAAAACCAATTGCAATGTTTAGTGCGGATACAGTTTGTTATGGAAATGCTACTACTTTTTTAAATACGTCTACAATACCATCCGGATTCATACAATTCAATCAGTGGGACTTTGGCGATGGAAACAATTCATTGTCTCCAAGTCCTACCCATACTTACGGAGCAGCCGGAACTTATTCAGCTACTTTAATGTTGACTTCAAATATGGGTTGCTTGGATACAGCAGTTGTAAGTGTGTTGGTAAATGCTTTACCACCTGCAACAATTTCTGCAAGTGGTCCGCTTAATTTCTGTACAGGAGATACATTAACTTTGAGTGCAACAGCTGGAGCTTACGATTATATTTGGAGTACAACTGATACTACTGTTAGCACAATGGTAACTGCCACCGGAACATTTGTTTTAACAATAACAGATTCTTTAACAGGTTGTGTGAATATGGATTCGGTTTCTACAATTGTTTACCCTTCTCCAACAGTTTCTGCAGGTGCTGATATTGATTTAAGTTTAGGAAGTACTGTGGATTTAGAAGGTTCAGGAACAGGAATTATTTCTTGGTTGTGGTTTCCAAATACAGGATTAACCAACTCTTCTATTTCTGATCCAGCAGCAGCTCCAACAGTAACAACTATCTACACCTTAACCGGTACTGATGGAAATGGTTGTACCGATGTTGATACCATGACGATAACTGTAATTTTAGATTACAACGTTACCATCTCTAATTTAATGACACCTAATGATGATGGTTATAACGACAGGTGGATTGTTCAAAATATAGAAAACTATCCTAACACAAAAGTGATTGTTGTAAATCGTGAAGGACAGGTAGTGTTTAGCTCCGATAATTATGATAATAACTGGGATGGAACCGGTAAATCAGGAAAAGGCTTACCTGATGGAACGTATTATTATGTTATCCAATTTGAAAACGATGAGAAAATATATAAGGGTGCTATCACGATTTTGAAAGAAGGGACTAAATAATAAATCAGGAAAAACTAAAACTACAAATTAAAAATTTATCCTATGAGGAATTTAATTATATCATCTGCTCTTATTTTATTAACAGGGACAACAATTGCACAGCAAGTTCCTTTTAGTAGTCAGTATTACTCGAATCCATTTGTGACGAATCCAGCCTTTACTGGAAATCACGAACGAGTGAATGCATTTTTAACCCATCGTTCGCAATGGACAGGTTTGAGTGGTGCTCCGCAAACAAGTTATTTAACTTTGGACGGTCCAATTGAGGCTAAAAATATTGGTTTGGGTTTAAATCTTTATTCCGATGTAACTGATATTACCAGTCGCGTTGGAGCTTTCGCAAACTATTCTTACAAATTAAAAATCAATGATGATAATAATTTATTTATCGGTTTAGCCATTGGCGCCATCAACAATAAAATTGATTTTTCAAAGGCGGTTGTTCGCGATACAGACGACCCATTTTTGTTTACAGAATCACAAAGTAAGACAGCTTTTTCAGCAGATTTTGGATTGGGGTACACCTTCAAAAAATTAGAAGTAGGATTTTGTGCTCCTCAAATTCTGGGAAATACAATGAAGTATAAAATGACGGATAATGGAAGTAGTTATTATACGTTTGCTCGTCATTATCAAGGCTCTGTAAAATATGTGTTTGATGTTGTTAAAGAAAAAGAAATTACAGTGTACCCATTAATAATGGTACGCTATGCTACAGGTTCTGTTTTTCAATACGATGTAAATGTGGTTGCAGATTGGAAAAAAATGGGATGGTTTGGAATCACTTATCACAGCAATTATGCAGTTGCTATTAGTGGAGGATTGCGTTACAAAAATATTGCAGTTGGTTATGCATATGATTTAGGAATTGGTAAAGTGAAAAAGTTTACGGGAGCAACTTCTGAATTTTTATTAAGCTATACTTTTGGTGGTGGAACAAAAACCGAAGAAGTAGCTAAAGTTGAGGAGCCAAATAATGCAATTGTAGATGAAGCAATTGCAAAATTAAAAGCCAAATCTGACACTAGTGAAGTGGAAATTCAACGATTGAAGGATGAATTAGCGAAATTAAAATCTGGTGAAGGTGCTTCTGCCATCCCAAAAAATGTAGAAAATTTAACTGAGAACCTAATGCGTACAGGCAGTAGTGGTGATTTTGTTGATGACAATGGAATGAGCATTGGTGCAGGTTTTTATGTGGTAATTGGTTCATTTAGTAGTAAAGACAATGCAACTAAGTTTAAAGACGCTAACATTATAAAAGGATACAACAACACTCAAATTGTACAAAATCACAAAACAAAAGTATATTATGTATTTGTGAATAAATTTGACAAACAAACTGATGCTGAATCGGAGCAATTGAAATTTAAGGCTGAATATCCTGATGTTTGGCTCCAGAAATTAGAATAAATAGAAATAAACTACATATAGAATTGCCTCATTTCTTTCAGAATTTGAGGCAATTTTTTTGTATATTTAGTTGCAATTTATTTTTAATGGATAAATTGATGGAGGCCGTTAACCAATAAAATCGGGGCGAAACCGAAAAGCCAATAGAGTAGGATAAAAAAATATAATATGAAAAATTTAGATCTTATTAGTAAGCGAATTGCAATAATAGGAATTGTGATCTGCAGTATTTTATTGTGTGCAACGTTATTCGTGTTTTCTTTCGGAACGGTTTCAAAGAGTCAAGCGTCAGACAAAGTTTCTAATAAATATGTTACTCCTATGGCGGCTGGCTCGGTAATGATGGCTCCTTATGTTGATAAGGAAGGGTTTCAAAATGTTTTGGTTTGGAATACAGAAACAGGAAAATCTGTTAGTTGGTATGTGAAAACGAGTACGAATGAATGTAAAAAAAACACTTATCAATTGCCTGAGAATCCTTTTTAGTTAAAAATTTTATCACTAGGATAAGTAGTCATTGCCTCAAATCCTTTAAGAAATGAGACCATTTTTTGTATGTTTAAGAAAATTATCAAATTATGAAATACAAAATCACTCTTCTTCTATATATAATCGCTACAAGTTCCGTTTTTTCTCAAAAAACGGAGAGAATTCGATATGAAAAGATTTTGTCGTTTAATTTTCCTTCCTATTATACAAAAACGGATACATTAGGACTATTAAGATATATGGGAACGGATTCCACTGGGATATACCAGTGCATTGTTGCTGCCGACAAAACATTTGGTAGTCCACAAAATAAAGCGGAGCTCGAAAATTCATACCGTGAATGTTTGAAAGGAATGGCGTTGAACTTACCGGGATATTCATTTGTTGATAGTAGTATGATTTCCTTGGGCGAATTAAGAGCCTTGAAATCAACATTCGAGAATTCTAGCTCTGACCCAGAAACGACAATGGAGAATTTAATGATTTTCTTGGATGGGAATCTGTTCACTTTTGTTGTTGTCTTGCCTGGTAAGGATGAAGAGGTTGTTGAACGACTTTTTGGCTCAATTGAAATTGACCCTTCAATTACTGCAAATAACCAATTTATTGCTCAGGAAAAAAGTAGACCGGAACTTATTGGTGAACTCATAGGTTATGGGTGTATGGTGATAATATCTATCGGAATCATTATTATCATTGCTAGAAGAGCGAATAAAAGTTAGTATGACTCGTAAAACATATTTCATTTTTCTTTCAATTTGCCTTTGTCTTATATCTGTATTCTTTTTTTTAGACAACTATATCTTTAGTTTTCTAGGTATAAGGAATGAGCTGATTTTCAATTCTAGAACTATTTTGATAATTTTTATTGTTTGCTACGAATCGATTGTGGCAAGGAATCCTTATAGAATTATCAATCTGATTTGTATTCCTCTTTTTTTTATTGGAATTGCGTTCAAACTCATGCATTGGCCATTTAGCTTACTATTAATGATGCTTTCAGCAATAACCATTTTTATATTGTTGTTTATCAATAACTCTAAAAATACAAAAGAGAAGACTGCCATTTTTATAATTTTGTCCATTCCTGCTATTCATTTTACCGGAATGTTGATAAAAATTTTTCATTTTCCAGCAGCCGGACTAATCTTTTTCTTAGAATTTGTTCTGATGCTAATCGTTGGAATTATATTGGCATTTAGGATTAATAAAATGGTATAGTGGAATGAGAAGAGTCGCTGTTGTTATCTTTATTTTTATCATCGGAGCGGTTCATGCTCAATCTGGTCACATTTTATTTGGTGAACGCGATTTGAATTATGATACCCCCGCTTTTTATATAGATAAAGAAGGTAGTTTTTATCCGAATTATCCTATTTCGAATAGTTCCCTCGATAGTTGCAACGCGTCACTTCTGAATTGGTACAAAAAGCATCCGATTGAATTTTTATCTATCTCAAAGCAATTCAATTGCACATTTGATAGCTATTCATCAGAAAATGCATTGATATTAAATGATTCCATTGTCACTTCTCTGAAAGCAAAAATAAATTTGCAGAAATCAAATTTTAGCTCTGTTAGTTTTCTTATTCATGGTTACCGAAAACCATTTGTCAAATCAAATAATGATCGTACAGCGGGACATGATTATAAAATTATGGAAGAAAGATTCCAGAGGGATTTAAAGTCGTTATATGTGGAGGTGTATTGGGATGCCATGTATGATTGTTGCTATTCTACAAACATGAAAAAGAACAAACAGTTGTATAAGTTATTGCAAGAGGCAGAACGAAATGCCTTGCCCGTAGGCCACGGATTAAGAAAACTCATTTATGGATTATCTACTGATACTATTAATATCATTACACATAGCTTGGGTGCGAAAGTCGCTTTACACACTTTGTTTAATACAGAGGATTGTAAATTGCCTACTCCAATAAATGCCAAAATCAACGTGTGTTTGATTGCTCCAGCTCTTTCAAAAGAAGACTTTAAAGCTTATTACAATAGAACTACAGCTTTGAATTTTAAAAGTAACGACAATTATAAAATTCTAATTGGTTACAATGAAAATGATTTTGTCCTTCGCAAAAAAGTAGGTTGGTTTGGCCCCGGGCCAGTTAAGTATGTGAATACAACTTTGGGTTGCAATCACAAAGGTAGCTGCGATGATTTGAAAAAATACTTTGCAAAACAATTTACTAATTCAAGTATTTCTTTTTTCAATCTTTCTTCAGTTGGGCAATGCCATTTGGTAGGTTGCTATTGTTCAGGCGGGCATTTGGACGAAATACTCAAAGGGTTAAAATAATAAGGATCATCTTGGGTATTCTACCCTTACGTGATATACATTCATTAATTTTTTTTTAAAGATTTTTTTGAGTGTATTGATGTCCTTAAAGGTAATGTCAGAGTTGGCATATTGATTTTGTTCAATTTGGGTGTTAATAATTTTTTCCACTAGCATATCGATACTGTCTGCATCGTATTTTTTTAAACTTCTGGAGGCAGCTTCAACAGAGTCGGCCATCATTAATACAGCAGTTTCTTTTGAAAAAGGAATGGGACCTGGGTAGTGAAATTTCGATTCATCAATTTTTTCCTCAGGAAAAGCATTCTGAAATGACCGATAGAAATAGCCCGTAATGCTTGTTCCGTGGTGTGTGCGAATAAAGTCGATAATTTGTTCGGGTAGATTATTGCGTTTTGCAATTTCAATTCCTTTAATTACGTGAGAAATAATTATTGTTGCACTCTCGTCAAAGCTCATTTCATCGTGTGGGTTCATTCCATTTGCTTGATTTTCTATAAAGTACATAGGCATTTCCATTTTACCAATATCATGATATAAAGCCCCTGTTCTAACTAATAAAGCATTTCCTCCGATGATGTATATAGCTTCTTCAGCAAGATTGGCTACTTGCAATGAATGCTGAAATGTTCCGGGCGCACGGGATGCCAACTCACGTAATAACTTTCCATTTGTATCTGACAATTCCAAGAGAGAAACATCGGAAATAAATCCAAATAATTTTTCGAATACAAAAATAAGTGGATAAGAAAAAAGTGTGAGTAAGGCGCTTATTCCAAACCAGGCAAAATCTTCTAATAGAATCGCATCTTTCCCTCCTTCTTGTAAAATAGTGATTCCTACAAAAGCGATGCTATAGGTAAGAAAAATAATGCCAGAAGAAATAAATATTTGTGAACGATTACGCATATTCACTATACTAAAGATTGCAACCATTCCACCTAAGAGCTGAATAAAAGTAAATTCAAAGCGGTCGGGGGCCATAAAGGAAACAATTAGAATAGTTACCAAATGGGTAAAGAGGGCAATGCGTGTGTCGTAAAAGGCACGAATAATAATGGGTAGAATACAAAAAGGTAATAGATAGATGCTAAAGGATTGTGATCCATTTGAAAAGTGAGCCATCAATACTTGTAGAAAAATTAAAATGAGAATAAAAGTAATTTTTGCATTGTCAAGAAAAATATCTTTTCTGAAAAAGCCTAAAAAGGCTATTAATACACACAAACAAGAAGATACAATTAATACTTGACCCAATAAAATAAATAAATAATCACTTGAGCTACCGCTTTGACCTTCATATTCCGATTTTAGTGATTCAAGTACTTGAAATTTATGCGCATCTATAATTTCTCCTTTTGAAATGATACTTTGTTCTTTTACTATAATATCGCGCGAAGGCGAGATGTCATCAATGCTTTGTTTTAATATTTTTTGTGAGGTTCCTTTGTCATAAAAAATAGTATGAGCGATACAGTTTTCTAGAATGGGTAAAAGATATTTTGTGTCAACCCCACTACTGTTTTTTAATTGTTCCTGCTCGTATTCATAAGCCGAAGTGATGGTGTAAAAATCCCGTAATTCACGTTCTTCAGCAACATTGTTATCGATTACATATATCGAAAAATCGTCTGGCTTTGTTTCTATGCTTCCATCAGGTTCAACTATTCCTTTACTATAAATGGAGTCAAGAATTTTTTCTCCTACAGATAAAGTTTTGGCTTTGAGTGCTTTATTTTTTTGACTGTCCCAACTTTTATCTATCTCAAATTGAAGTTGTGCCTTTTTTGCCGCAACTATCGTATTATCAAATTTAAAGTAAGGTTTTGCATTTGTAATTACATCCGATTTTTCCTTGCGCAATTCTTCAGCTGATTTTTTAATAGCAAAATCAAATGGTGCAATTAAATCTTCGTGTAACCAGGGTTTTCCTTTTAAATTTTGAAATTCATATTTGAATTTTCCTTGTTTTGGAAACATAAAAACGATGGCGGCAACGGCAATACAAAAAAGTATACCCTTGTATATTTCGGGATGTGAATGACGAATGAAAGAAATGAAATTTTTCATATACGAAAATAACCAATATTCGATTGTTTTAAAATGACTATGGTGGGTAGTTTGTACACAGGTTTATTCACAATTTTTAGGAATGCGGATGACGCTGAAAACATGGATTTACGCTGATTTCAAAAAAAATTAAAAGAAAATCCCTTTTTATCCTTGTTTTCCGTGTAACCTGCCTGCCGGTAGGCAGGTCCGCGTTCCATTGTAGGTATTTGTTAAAAGCACGAATAATGCGTAAATTTGCCCTTATTAAAATTCTCTAAATCTCTAATTCTACCCCGAAGGGGTTCCTTCGGAACAAATCAAAAATCTATAATTTTATATGAAAGAAGTATACATTATCTCCGCAGTTAGAACACCATTGGGAAGTTTTGGCGGAGCATTAGCAGGCGTATCAGCAACCAAATTGGGAGCAACAGCAATTAAGGGAGCACTTGCAAAAGCCGGTGTAGATGGCAAAGAGGTGCAAGAAGTATATATGGGTAGTGTTTTGCAAGCGAATTTAGGTCAGGCTCCGGCACGACAAGCAGCTATTTTTGCAGGCTTACCAAATACAGTTCAATGTACCACCATTAATAAAGTATGTGCATCCGGAATGAAAGCCATCATGATAGGAGCACAAAGCATTATGCTAGGTGATGCTGATGTGGTAGTAGCGGGTGGAATGGAAAATATGAGTCAGGTTCCATTTTATTCAGAAAACTTACGTTGGGGAAATAAATATGGAAATGTTACGATGATTGATGGTTTGGCGAAAGACGGTTTAATAGATGTTTATCACAACTACCCCATGGGCAATGCTTCGGATTTGTGTGCAAAGGAATGTAATATTTCTCGTGAGGAGCAAGATGCATTTGCAATAGAATCTTATAAACGTTCGCAAGCCGCTTGGGCAGCAGGAAAATTCAATGACGAAATTGTACCTGTTGAAATTCCTCAGCGCAAAGGAGATCCTATCTTAATGAAAGAAGATGAAGAATATAAAAATGTACGTTTTGATAAAATTCCTGAATTAAAAGGAGCATTTTCAAAAGATGGAACAGCAACAGCAGCTAATTCATCTACAATGAATGATGGAGCGGCTGCAGTAGTATTGATGAGTAAAGAAAAAGCAGAAAAACTTGGACTAAAACCTATTGCTATCCTTCGCGGAGCAGCTGATGCAGAACATGCTCCTGAATGGTTTACTACTGCACCTTCTTTGGCTGTTCCTAAGGCAGTTTCAAAGGCAGGTTTAACATTAGGTGACATCAATTATTTTGAGTTAAACGAAGCATTTTCTACTGTTGGAATTGTGAATATGCAAAAAATGAAATTAGATGCAAGTAAGGTAAATGTGAATGGCGGAGCGGTTTCATTAGGGCATCCATTGGGTTGTTCCGGAGCTAGAATTGTTGTAACGCTTATTCATGTACTTAAACAAAACAAAGCAAAATATGGTGCCGCAGGAATTTGCAACGGTGGTGGTGGGGCTTCAGCAGTTGTTATTGAGAATGTTTAGTTTTAAGATTGTGATTTGATTTGTTAATTAACAATTTCAAATTTCAGACTAAAAAAGAATTTCAAATTTCAGATTTCAAATGGGGTTCTAATTTTGAAAATGTTTAATTTAATGATTATGCTTCGTAATAAACAATTTCGGATTTCAGATTCAAAAAAAAGAGTGAATATTTATGAGTGCGATTCAAAAGTTTGAGGATATGGAGGTTTGGCAAAAGGCCAGACAATTATGCAATGAGATTTACCCTTTAACATTAAAAGGGACTTTTGAACGAGACTTTAAATTAAGAGATCAAATAAATGGTTCGAGTGGTTCTGTTATGGATAATATTGCTGAAGGATATGAAAGAGACGGAAAACTTGAGTTGCGACAGTTTTTAAGTATATCAAAAGGTTCTTGCGGAGAAGTTCGTTCTCAATTGTATAGAGCATTTGATAGAAATCACATTACTGTTGAAGAATTTGATAGCCTGAAACTGCAATCGGAACAAATTAGCAAACAGCTAAAAGGTTTTATTGCATATTTAAATAACTCAGAATTCAAAGGGGCTAAATATAAAGTCGTTAAAGAGGATTAAAATAATCTGAAATTTGATCTCGATCACTATCGGGACTGAAATTGGTTTATAACGATAGCGTAAAGAAATTTTAGTTTTTAAAGAAGGCAATGTGCGTAACCTAATTTGAAATCTGAAATCTGAAATTTTGAGATTACGATAACGAATAGAATGTTAAATTTGTAATGTAAAGAATGTTCGGAATAACAAACTTAAGCATAGTTCCAGCCAGGAAAGATCCTTCCGATAGAAGTGAAATGGTTACCCAACTGCTATTTGGCGACCACTTCGAAATACTTGAAGTGCAAGGTTCTTGGTGTCGAATAAAAATTGCATATGACGATTACGATTGTTGGATTGATAAAAAACAATTTCTTCCCATTGCTCATCACACGTTTGATATTTTAAATTCCACTGAAATATTTTGTGTGAATGAATTAATTCAAATTATTACCGACTCAAAAGCGTCTCAATTATTTCCTATTTGTATCGGCAGCACTCTTCCTAATTTTGACAATGGAGAGTGTGCGATTGAAAATTCTACTTTCACCTATGATGGAGCTTTTGTAAATGGACAATTACCTTTTTCGAAAAGTGGGATAATTGATTCTGCCATGATGTATTTGAATACTCCTTATTTGTGGGGAGGAAAAACTCCTTTTGGAATTGATTGCTCCGGATTTACTCAAATGGTCTACAAATTAAATGGAATAAGTATAAAACGTGATGCCTTCCAGCAAGCTGAAGAAGGAGAAACCTTAAGTTTTGTTGAGGAAGCTGAGCCAGGCGATTTGGCTTTCTTTGATAATGATGAAGGTCGGATTGTACATGTTGGAATTGTGATGGATAATAATAAAATTATTCATGCTTCTGGTAAAGTCCGCATTGATGGCTTTGACCATCAAGGGATATTCAACAACGATAAAAAAGATTATTCTCACCGATTGAGATTGTTGAAGCGAATAGTTTAAAAATTTCAGATTTCAATTCCAATACTAATTAAATTAGTACTAAATGAAGCGTATTGTTTTTGCTATACTATTATTTTTATCCAGTATACCTGTCGTGGCTCAATACGATGCGGAATGTTATACGAGAAATAAAGAATCTATCAAAGAAGAAATAAAAAAATTGTCGAATGCTGTACTTTTCGATTCCGTTTATATTGCCGATACATTTTTAATTGATGGTGTTAAGCGCTACGTGGATTCACTTGTTGCTGTTAGAAAAGGAGTGGATATAACTGATATGGTGAATAGAGTAGTGGGTTGCAAAATGCCCGATTTTTCTTTTTTTAATATTAATAAAGAGGAATTATCTGTTTACAAAATCCAAAGTGATTTTACTATTTTAACATTTGGCTCTGTTAGTTATGGAGATGTTTCAAATGCTCGTTTGCATCAGTTTTCAAAACTGAAAGCTTTAATGAAAGATAGTTTAGAGGTTATTAATATCTATGAAGATGTAGATGAAAAGGTGATTGAGTATATGAAATATTTTGAAAACAATGTTGAATACGTTGCCAATGCTGATTTGTTAATTTACAACTATACCTTTGGGAATGGTCCCATTACTTATGTTTTGGATAAGTACAAAAACATTATTTATATAAAAAGCGGGCATCAATACCGATATACTCCAGATGAAATATACAGCGAAATACTGGATAAAATAAGAGCTACAAATTGCTCAGATTAAATTTTTATCCTAACCGATTCACCTAAAAATTTCGGTTGCTTATGAATTAAATACAAATCGACTACCGATTTTAATTTTGCAAAATATTCTCTTATTCTCACTTTTAGTGAAAAAGCATCAGGTACATCTTTTGCATTGAATGCAACAACATTCATTTTATAGTAATTTCCTATAAAAACAGCACGCTGGTTGTGAAATTTTTGTGAAATAACAGTTATCTTTTTTTGCCCGAATACTTTTAAACATCTCACCATCGAATCAAGTGTTCTGAATCCTGCATAATCCTGTGTGATACAGCTGTCGGGGACGCCCAAAGCTACCAATGCTTCTCGCATATCAGTCGCTTCATCGTATTCTTTTTTTGAATTATCTCCGCTCACAATAATGTGTTTTATTTTTCCAGATTTAAAAAGTTTTGCTGCGGCTTCAATTCTGTATTTGAAAAATAAATTTTCGGAGCCATTTTTTAGCGTTTTACTAGCGCCTAATAGAATAGCAACATCGTTTGCAGGAATACTCTCTGTATCAGAATACAATTGAGATTTTGTGCTTTTGATAATCCAATAATTACTACCTATAATAAATATGCCGAAAATGCCGATTAGAACAATTGACCATTTGAAAAATCGTTTAAAAGGCAATGCTTTTATTTTATTAAACATTATTGGAATAATTTTTAGTCTTGAGCGATAACAACTCTGTGAAACTCTTTTTTCTCTTTTTCCCTGCCAACCGCAAGCAGGTCTGCGTTGAAAATTTTGTTAGCTATTGTTACAAATACAAATCAATGAGTACAAATGCAGCAAAAACAACACTTGCAATGCCATTGGTTGTAAAAAAAGCAAGGTTCACTTTTGATAAATCTGTCGGCTTAACTAACGTATGCTGATAAAATAAAAGCAAAGCATAAATAGCTGTTCCAGTCCAATACCAAAAAGAAAATTCTGCAAATATTCCGGCATAAACAATAAATCCAACACTTATTAAATGCAGAATATTGGAAAGCATTAATGCACCTTTTTTTCCTAATAAAACAGGAATGGATTTTAAATTTTTTGAGCGATCGAATTCTTCATCTTGCAAAGCATAAATAATATCAAAGCCACTTACCCAAAATAAAACTGCGAATGAAAAGAAGAGTGGAAGCCAATCGAAACTCCCTGTTACTGCCAAATAAGCCCCAATCGGAGCGAGTGATAAGCCTAATCCTAAAATCAAATGACATAAAGCAGTAAAACGTTTTGTTAAGCTATAACCTAATACTACTGCTAACGCAACGGGTGATAAATAAAAACAAAGGCGATTGATAAAAAAAGTAGCAGCTACAAAAAAGATGGAATTTGCAATCACAAAAAGTAATGCCGATTGAGGTTTTACTATTCCGGTCGGAATTTCACGAATAGCAGTACGTGCATTTTGCTCGTCAATGTTTCTGTCGATGTATCTGTTGAATGCCATCGCTGCACTTCTTGCAAAAATCATACATAAAATAACCAATCCAAAAAGTTTAATGTTGAATTTTGATTCGGTATAAGTAATTGCTAAAAAATATCCAATGATTGCAAATGGCAAAGCAAAAATAGTGTGACTGAATTTTACTAAGGATAAATAATTACTAAATGTATTCGTTTTGGATTCCATTTAATACTATTTATTTTTACTAATAATAATTATGACCAGAATAACAATAATAGGAATGGAACTTAAGAGTATTCCAATAACTCCCGGAGTAATTTTTTTAGAATTTATTTGGTATTTGGTGTCAAAATAAACATAAGAAGTAGAGGTTATCATCCCTAAAAAGCCTGCTGGAAGTGATAAAAAGAGTCCATAAGGTAAAATAACCAGCAATGCTGCAATAACCCCCAAAGTAATTGCAATTATGCCCAAAATTTTTAATTTTTTATCCATACTACAAAATTATCATTTTTTTTGTAGCGATGATTCTTCTTCCTTGGGCTAATTTGCAAAAATATAATCCAGCAGGAAGTTGTTTTATTTCTGTACGACTGCTTTTGATTTGTTCTTTTGTTTGTAATTGGCCGACTGAATTATAAATCAGCAATTCGGTAATTTCGTTTTTCGAAATGTTTTGAGTTTCTATAATGATTGTATTTCCACTTAAAGAAGGATTAGGATAAATTATGAATGAACTGCTGTTTTCATTTTCATTCAAGGTGGTTGTTACACATCCCGTTAAAGCAGTAAATGCATTCGCTTTTCCATATCCATATTGATTATTTGGTACAACCCCAGTATATCCATCCACTGTTGTGCAACTTGTAATTGCATTTTTTACATCCATAGCGGTTGCGGTAGGATTTTTTTGAAGATATAAAGCTGCAATTCCTGCTACACCCGGACTAGCAGCTGAAGTTCCGCCACCAAGCACGTGAAATCCTCCCGGATCAAAAGCATCCGGATACATAATTGCATCGGCAGGAAGAGTGGATAAAAGTGTGCAGGACATAATAAAATCTCCCGGAGCAGCAATGTCGGGTTTGATGCGTCCATCCCTTGTTGGACCCGAACTGGAATTAGGGTGACGTTGCCCAGGTGTGCGAGTTGAGTCAACAAACATTACACTATTGTAATTGAGAACACTTTTTCTATTTGTATAATTTCCTACAGTAATCACATTATCCAAACATTGAAAGCTGGAAACAATGGTTTGATTTAAATCTGGGAATTTATAAAAATTACTATCTGGCATAGTTGCCAGTGGTGGTAGTCCGGAACTCATTAAACCAAAATTCCATAAATCAAATTTTCCAGTTCCCGTGGTGCTTAGTCGCCATGAATAGCCCAGCGAATCAGGAATAATATTAAACTCCATGGAGTATACTCCAGAAACCGTATCGCCATACGATTGTACAATACCAATTCGGTTTCCTCCATTATAAATGGTGTCATTTACTAAAACGCCTAAGTGACTCGAAATGGTTGAAAAAGCCGTAGAGCCTCTTTTCGAGTGAGTTGGACTTATTTGGTCTACACCAATAGCAAATTTAACTGCATTAAAATCTGAAGTGTCGGCATACATAACAAAATCTTGTGCCCCACTATCAAACAAAGTAAAATTGGTATCAGCGCTTACTGTATACCCCAAATGAAAAGGAACATTTCCTGCATTTCCTGCAGCGGCAACAAATGCTCTCCCTGGTTGAGCATTAATCATATTTTTTATTAATTGTGCTTGTAAATCTAATCCATCGTGAGAACCGTAATAATCACCCAAACTTGCATTTATCACACAAGGTTTCCCCAATGTATTTGCTTTATTGAATATATAATCAACAGCATCGGTCATTAATGTTGGGTTGGCACTGTAAAAATCAAAAGCCACAACAACTAAATCTGATTTTGGAGCAACTCCTTTATACGTTCCGCTTGCTAAACCATTTCCTGCTGCAACTCCTGTTACGTGTGTGCCATGTCCATACCAATCAATATCGGTTGAAGCGGCAGCTAGGCCTCCATCAATTCCAACATTGTCCCATTCTTGTCCGTATCCATAAACAGGTGTATTTGCTGCAAGAGGCAATCGTTGGTCCCACAAATATTTTATTCTTGTATTTCCTAAACTATCGCGTAAATCGGGATGAGAAAAATCGATGCCAGTATCAATAATTCCAATCACAATTCCGTTTCCATTATATCCTTGCGTAAGCGGAGTTGTTCCTAAGTGAACAGGATATACATTATTATTCAAGAGCATAGTATCATTCATTGGCTTGAAATGTGGAGGATATGCTTCTATGCGTTGAATATTTTTATTAGCGATATAGCTAGAAAGTGCAGATGCAGGAATTTTGATAGCTGCAATAGTCCCAGAAAAATATTTTATTTTTCCTTGCACAGAATTGGTGATTTGTTCGATAGTGTTAATATCGCCTTTTACAAAAACATCTATCAATTCGGTAGAAGGAGATAGAGCTTTTTGTGCCAAAGCAAAATTCATTTTACTTTGAGCAAAACAATTGATTGAAAAAATCAATAAAGTGAAAAATAAGGAGTATGTTTTTTTCATTTTATAGCCGAATATTTACGAAATTTACGATTTTTAAAGCAAAAAAACTAATTCCGATGCAACAAGTTTTTAAGTGGATATTTCTGTTTTCCCCATTGTTGAGTGGGGCTCAGACTAATACTGTTGCTTATTCGCGAGACTATGAATTTAAGGAAGGCATATTTTTGACACTCAACAATTTTAAAAATAATCAGCCAATTCTTAAATCTCAAATAAATTCTTCTATTCCCACATCAGAAATTGATTTTATAAGTCAGATTGTTGAGCAAAAAACGATAATTTATAAAGACAGTGCGGGATTCGAACAGAAATTACAAACTAATACCACCTGGGGTTACGCACAAAACCGAACCATCTCAATCAATTTTAATAATGAATTTCATCGCTTAAATGTTATTGGAAATTTAAGTTTGTTTTCAGCTATAGTTGTCCAAAGTCCCACTAGAACTGAGCCCATTGGTGATATGTATGCTATTGAACCTACTTTTCAGTCGGTACAGCAATATGTGTTTGATACAAAAACAAATAAAGTATTCGATTTTACCTCAAAAAATATGGAAATTTTGTTAAAAGATGATGTAGAATTATACACCCAATTTATGAAGTTAAAAAAACGTAAAAAAGCAGATGAGATCTTTATTTATCTGAGGAAATACAATGAAAGGCACCCTCTTTATTTATCAAAAAATTAAGCTCTTTTTAAGTAATAATTTACGATATTTGCATTCCAAATTAAATAGAGAATTAGAGAAATGGTGAATTGGAGAGTTTGGGAGTTTTTAAACTTTTCTCAATCCCATAATTTTAAAAATCAATAAATCAACAATTCAAAAAAATGTCAGAAGGTAGACAAATTATTTTTTCGATGGTAAACGTGAGTCGCACGTTGCCTGCAGGTAAAACAATTTTAAAAGATATTTATTTATCTTTTTATTACGGAGCAAAAATTGGAATACTTGGTTTAAATGGTTCCGGTAAATCCACATTACTAAAAATTATTGCCGGAATTGAAAAAAACTACCAAGGAGAAATTCACTTTTCGCCCGGATATAAAATTGGTATGCTGGAGCAAGAGCCGAAGTTGGACGATAGCAAAACAGTTATCGAAATTGTTCGTGAAGGTGCTGCCGAACACGTTGCTATTTTAAAAGAATACGAAGAAGTAAATAATAAGTTCGCGGAAGAAATGTCGGCTGATGACATGGATAAATTAATTAATCGTCAGGCGAGATTACAGGATTTGATTGATCAATACGACTTGTGGAATTTAGATAATCGTTTGGAGCAAGCGATGGAAGCATTGCGTTGTCCTGAAAGCGATGCATCGGTGAAAAACTTATCTGGTGGAGAGCGTAGAAGAGTTGCTTTATGTCGCTTATTAATTCAGGAGCCGGAAATTTTATTGTTGGACGAGCCTACCAACCACTTGGATGCTGAATCTGTAGATTGGTTAGAACAACATTTGCAAAACTATAAAGGAACAGTTATAGCAGTTACTCACGATAGATATTTCTTAGACAATGTTGCTGGCTGGATTTTAGAATTGGATAGAGGTGAAGGTATACCTTGGAAAGGAAATTATTCGGAATGGTTAGATCAAAAACAAAAACGTTTAGCGCAAGAAGAAAAAACAGAAAGTAAACGTCAAAAGACATTGATGCGAGAGCTTGATTGGGTGCGCCAGGGAGCAAAAGGTCGTCAAACAAAATCAAAAGCTCGTTTACAGAACTATGAAAAGATGTTGGGCGTGGATGCAAAAACAATAGAAGAAAAACTGGAATTATTTATTCCTAATGGCCCGCGCTTAGGTAATGAAGTAATTGAAGCCATTGATGTTTCAAAAGCGTTTGGAGATAAATTATTATACGAACATTTGAATTTTAAATTGCCTCCAGCCGGAATTGTTGGAATTATTGGTCCGAATGGTGCCGGTAAAACAACCCTTTTTCGTATGATTATGGGCGAAGAAAAGCCTGATAATGGTGAATTCAAAGTAGGTTCAACCGTAAAAATTGCATACGTTGATCAATCCCATACCGAAATTGACCCTGAAAAAACAATTTATGATGTGTTAACAGGCGGAACAGAAAATATTGTGATAGGCGGACAAACATTGAACTCAAGAGCATACGTTTCTAAATTTAATTTTAATGGTTCCGATCAAGGAAAAAAATGTGGAATTCTTTCCGGTGGTGAACGTAATCGTTTGCATTTAGCCTTGACATTAAAAAAGGAAGCGAATGTATTATTGCTCGATGAGCCAACCAACGACTTGGATGTAAACACACTTCGTGCTTTAGAAGAAGGGTTGGAAAGCTATGCCGGTTGTGCAGTAATTATTTCCCACGATCGCTGGTTTTTGGATAGAGTTTGTACACACATTCTTGCGTTTGAAGGGGATTCAACCGTTTATTATTTCGAAGGTGGATATTCTGAATACGAAGAAAATAAGAAAAAACGCCTTGGAAATGTCGAACCTAAGCGTGTAAGGTATAAAAAATTGACTGTTTAGCGATTTAGATAAAATTGCAGTAACTTTAATGAGGAATTCGAACTGAATTCCTCATTTTTATTTTTAACAATGCGCTATTCCATTTTTATTTTCTTTGCTATTGTTTCTTCGCATTTATTTTCACAAAATGAAGTGATTTATATGTGGAGCGGTGCGCTCACCTACAATTCAATAAAAGTAAATGCAAAAATGTCATACGCCTCTACAGCAGTTCGTTTAGTAGTTGATGATGACAGTACTTTTTCTTCATCCGACTATTCAGCAGATTATGTGGTTGATTCTTCTACCAATTATATGGTATCCATGGAAATAACTAATCTTATTCCCGAAACAAAATATTATTATTGTGTTCAGTCCGATGGTATTATGGATTTAAGTTTTGAAGACAAAGGAAGCTTTACAACATTTGCCAATGGCCCCTTTTCATACTCTTTTGTAATTGGTAGTTGTGCTGTAAATTCAAATCATAAAGTGTTTAATGTAATGAATAGTATGTCTCCCAATTTTTATATCAATATGGGAGATTTGCATTACGATAATCCGAATAGTGCAATAAACATAAACCTGCATCGATGGCCCTACGAATATGCTGTTCTTTCAAAACCTCGATTGGCAAATTTTTTAAGAAATACTCCAATTGCTTACGTTTGGGATGATCACGATTTTTGTGGAAACGACTCCGATAGCTCATTTGCAGGAAAACAAAATGCCAGAATTGCTTATCACGAATATGTCCCGCATTATCCATTGGCATTTGGCTCTGGTCCTGACTTTCCAATTGCTCAGTCATTCACAGTTGGACGAGTACATTTCATTTTAACTGATTTAAGGTCGGAAAGATATACTGCTCAAATAATGAAACCTAGCCAAAGGGCTTGGTTCGAAAGTGAATGTTTGTTTGCAAGAGATAATAATTTAGTAATTGCTTGGATGAGTTCCTATTCATGGAGTGGAACAGGTTCAGATAATTGGTCTGCGTTTTCTCTTGAACGAACAGAGATAAACGATTTCTTTTTTTGTAACAACATTAAAAATCTTTTTATTATGTCGGGTGATGCACATATGTTAGGCATCGATAATGGCACAAATGCAGATTTTTCAGGAGGAGGATGTGGTTTTTTTAACTATCCCATTTTTCAAGCGGCAGCATTAAATAATGTGGGTTCCTATAAAGGTGGAATTTACAGTGAAGGAGGATATTTTATGAACCCTGATAATACTTTTGGACAATTTGGAAAAGTGGATGTGACAGATTCAGGTGGCGACAGTATTTGTATTTCATTTGAAGGATATCGTGTAGATAGCAGTGAAATGAGTGTTCAGATGATGGATTCTTATACTTTTTGCAGATATTTGCCTTTAACAAATGTGGGATTTTTAGAAACGGGAGAAGAAAATATACTAAGCATTCAACCTAATCCATCAGCCGAATTAAATGTTCAGTTTAAAGAAAAAACATTTTTAAAATGTGTAAGTATGTTTTCAATGACAGGAAGTAGGTTGATTTCTAGTGGCTGGGTGAATAGTATTGTCAATGAGTATAAATTGTCAACAAATAAACTTAAGGTTGGAACTTATTTATTGGAGTTTGAAACAGATAAAGGAGTAATTAGAAAATATTGGATAAAAATATAAAAGATGAGTGCAAAAAAATTAATTCTAGGTGTTGTAATAGGAGGAATAGTAGGAGCAGTTTTGGTATTGCTGGTGATGGTATTGTTCGAAAACAATCGCTCAAACAATAAATCTGGCTTGCGTTTGGTTGCAAACGATTCAACCGCTGTGGCTGAACCTAAAAGTCAGCAAATATTGGTGTATGGCGACTACATGGATTTGGATAGCACGGATTTCTTATTGATTCCATTAGGGATGAAATCGCTAGAGGAAAAAGAAGACAAAGGATTGCGTTCAAAATCAAGTGATGAATATTCCGAAAGTTATGGAAGAAGCTATAATAGTTATAAATACAATTTTTATTCTTTGAATTTTGGAAACTGTAACAACATTATTTTTTACAACAAAAAAAATGATGAGACACATTTGTTGCTTCAAAAGCCTGCGATTATTTCACAATTTTATTTTCCTTATTATGATGAAGAGTACAAGGGCGAAAAGTATTATTTTATTTTATTAGGCATTCGTGAAGACGATACTAATTTGGATGGATATCTCAATGAAGAAGATGCCGAAACCGTTTATTTAACTGACTTAGCTGGAAAGAATATGTTCCGTATTACTCCCGACCATACGCAGCTTGTGGATTGGTTCATCGATACTGTTACCAAAAATATTTTAATGAAAGTGCGTTTTGATTCGAACCACGATAAAAAATTTAATTATTATGATGAAATAGAAATTCTGAAAACATCTATTGATCAACCTATTGAAGGGGAAAAGATTATCGGGAAAGAAATTAAAGCGAATATTAAGAAGATATTGGATAAGATTAAATAATTTCAGATTGTCAAACTCTTTCTTTTGCCGTCACACTGAGCGTAGTCGAAGTGTTTTTCTATCGGAGATTTGTCTTTTTTCCATTCGACTACGCTCAGTGTGACGGTTGAGTTCATAGTTTATTATGCTTGTTGTTTGTCATTTACAATATTTATTGAACAATTTTCATTTCGTCAATCAAATTTTTCGCCCCACCATATTTATCAATCAAAAATAATACATACCTAACGTCCACACTAATTGTTCGTTTGTATTTGCTGTCGAAATAAATATCTCCACTCATTGCCTCCCAATTGCCATCAAATGCCAATCCAACCAAGTCGCCATTCGCATTTAAAACAGGACTTCCTGAGTTTCCTCCGGTAATATCATTGTTGCTAATAAATGCTACTCTAATATCTCCATTTTTATCGGCATAATTTCCAAAGTCTTTGTTTTTGTATAGCTCTTTTAATTTTGCAGGAACAGTAAAACTAAATTCGTTTGGATTGTCTTTTTCCATTATTCCGTTTAGAGTTGTATAAAAACTATAGTGTGCAGCATCTTTTGGGGAATATGATTTAGCGTTTCCATAAGTTAAACGAAGAGTACTATTTGCATCAGGATAGAATTTTTTTTCGGGTTGCATAGCCATTAAACCTCTAATGTATTTATTTCCTTCTGCTGTATTGGCAATGTTAAATGATTCAATGTGTGAATCAATATTTTTATTGTAATTATCAAAGCACGCTTTAACAAAAGCATAAGCAGGATCTTTTCGAAGTTTATTTCCATCAGGCTTTTCCAAAAATTTTGCTGCACTTTGTGAATTACTTACAAAACTTTTTTCAAAAACAGCCTTTGCAAATTTTTCAAAAGTTTCAGCAGTTGTTTTGCCTTTGTATTTTTTCATTACTTCCGCTATGCAAGCCGGTTGCTGATTGGCAGGAATATTTTCATAATACATCTGAATAATTTTCGCTAAAATTTTTTGCTCCGAAACTTTATTAAACGATTTATAAAAATTAGTGTTGAAAGCCGTTATTTTTTCAGTTGCCTTTTTAATTTCGTTTTCATTCTTAGCATCAGCTGCTAATACTTTTTCCAAGTTTGAATAGTTTAAAGCGGCACTTAAAATACCACAACCCAAAATTCCTTCTCTTATATAAGTTGAGTGTAAAGCATAATTAGTATAATCGGTGTAAGCCTTACTGTAATTTGTTAAAATGTTTTCGTATTCCGGTTTTCCTTTTGCCCAAGCAGAAAATGCTACCTCTGTTTGCTTTTTTTCTTCAAACACTTTTAAGCGTTTTAATTGTTCGGTTTGCCCGATATAATATTTCCAGTAATTTGAAATTTTTGCATATTGTGAAGACATTAACAAACGAGTACTATCGCTTTTATCCATTTGTTCTTTCCAAGCAGTTAATCGAATATCGCGTAAAGCAACAATGGCAGGATTTATTTTGCTGGTTGCTAATTCAATTCCAAAAGAAGTTTCATAACGGTTAGTTCTTCCGGGAAAACCGTAAACCATTGTAAAATCGCCCTCTTCAACTCCTTTGATGGAAACACTTAGAAATTTTTTAGGCTTATAAGGAACATTGTCTTTCGAATATTTTGCCGGCTTATTGTCTTTGTCTGCATAAATGCGAAACATAGAAAAATCTCCTGTATGACGTGGCCACATCCAATTATCGATTTCACCACCAAATTTTCCAATTGACTGAGGAGGAGCGGCAACTAAACGAATGTCGGTGAATTTTTCAAATACAAATAAATAGTATGCATTGTCTTTAAAAAACGAACGAACGATACCTTCGTAATGAGTATCTTTTGTTGCTTCAGCAATAATGCCTTTAAAAATTTCTTGTTTTTTGTATTCGATTGCATCTGCACCAAGCGATGCAAGCGACTTATTTACTTTATCGGAAACATCTTCCATACGAACCAATATGGAGGCAAACATATTTTGGTTGACTTTTTCTTCTTGGAATGATTTTGCCCAAAAACCGTTGTCAAGAATGTTATCTGCAGCAGTACTATGGTTTGCAATGGCTTCGTAACCACAATGGTGATTCGTTAATAATAAGCCTCGCTCCGAAATAATTTCGGAAGTACATCCACCATTGAACCAAACGATGGCATCTTTTAAACTTGCATTGTTAATATCGTAAAGCTGCTCGGGAGTGAGTTTTAAGCCCGCTTTTACCATTTCTTCGTAATTGTTTTTAAGAAGCATAGGAAGCCACATGCCTTCATCAGCTATTAATAAGTTAAAAGTCAAAAGCTGGAAAGTCAAAAGTAAAAGCGCTATTTTTTTATTCATAAATGATGTATTTCTTTATTTTGAGCTACAAAACTATAAAATCTATTGAATTGACGCTCATAGATAAGCTAAAGGCTTGATTTTCTGTTATAAATGGCTGATATTTTAGGATGAAAGGCAAGGCTGGATTATGGAAAAAATCACGATATTCGTACTCAATAATTTAGGAATAAGGTTCCGATAGCTATCGGGATAGAATTAGGATTTTAGTATATGTCACAAAAACCAAGTACACCAAAAGGAACCCGAGATTTTTCACCACAGGAAATGGTGAGACGAAATTATATTTTTGATACCATCAAACAAACGTTTCAATTGTATGGCTATTTGCCTATTGAAACGCCTGCAATGGAAAATCTTTCTACACTCATGGGAAAATATGGTGAAGAAGG
>JAHEYB010000016.1:0-43927 GCA_023251805.1 Bacteroidota bacterium
ATTACTATTTGTCCCGAATGTAAAACAAAATTAGTGCGTAGCGAAGGAGAAGCAAATCATTATTGTCCGAACGAAATAGGATGCCCTCCACAAGTAAAAGGGAAGATGGAACATTTTGTTGCTCGAAAAGCAATGAACATTGATAGTTTGGGTGCAGAAACAATCGGACAATTATTTGATGCAGGATTAATTAAAAATATTGCTGATATCTATGAATTAAAAAAAGAAGACCTTCTGAAAATTGACCGTATGGCCGAAAAGAGCGCGAACAATTTGTTAAGTGGAATTGAAATTTCAAAAAAAATTCCTTTCGAAAGAGTTTTGTTTGCAATAGGAATTCGACACATTGGAGAAACAACAGCAAAAAAATTGGCGTATTATTATAAAAGTATAGATTCGTTAAAAAGTGCTACCTTAGAACAATTGCTTGAAGTAGGCGATATTGGCGAGCGAACTGCTCAAACAATTGTAGACTATTTTGCAGATTCAAAAATGATTACAATTCTTGATAAATTAAAAAAACAAGGCCTGCAATTTAAGTTGTCGGAAGAGCAATTAACGAATACTAGTGAAAAGTTAAAGGATTTGTCTTTTGTTGTTTCAGGTGTGTTTAGCAAGTTTTCACGGGATGAAATAAAAAAAACAATTGAGCAAAATGGCGGAAAAAATGTTGGCTCAATCTCTGGGAAAACAAATTTTGTTTTAGCGGGTGAAAATATGGGTCCAGAGAAATTAAAGAAAGCTGAAAAATTAGGAGTGAAGATTATTTCGGAAGAGGATTTTATTAAAATGTTAGAGTAAAAATTCTCTCTTTATAAAAGAGGGCTAGGGAATTTGATAATTGTTAATCTAAATAATTATTAGGACAAATTCCCACTTGTAAAGGGGGTAGGAGGATTTTGTAAGATTATTGCCAAAGAAAGATGTATGCAATTTAACTCAAATGATTATTAGGACAAATTCCCACTTGTAAAGAGGGTAGGGGGATTTTGTAAGATTATTGCCAAAGAAAGATGTATGCAATTTAACTCAAATGATTATTAGGACAAATTCCCCCTTTACAAAGGGGGCTAGGGGGATTCCCTTTTTGCCAAAGACAAATGTTATATGTTAAAAGGAATCAAACAATCAATTGCAAATAATGCTTTAAAGAAAGAAATGCTTTCTTCAGGAAGAAAACGCATTCCTAACAAATTTAATTTCAATAAAATAAAAACAGTAGGAATTATTTTTGATGCAACCAATACCGAAGATTATGAGATAGTGAAACGCTATGTTGTTTATTTAAGGGAGCACTTGAAAAAAGTAAAAGTAATGGGCTATTTTAGCACAAAAGAAATCCCTGCTTTAACTTATTCTAAATTGGAATACGATTTTTTTTCCACCAAAGAATTAAATTGGATGGGAAAACCAAACTCTATTATTATTCGCAATTTTATCAATGAGGAATATGATTTGTTAATTGATTTGAATATTCATGATCACTTTCCATTGAAATATATTGCTGCATTATCAAAAGCTAGTTTTAAAGTGGGTAAATTTGATGAAGCGGGAATGGATATTCACGATTTAATGATTGATGCTGATGGAACAAAAACAGTAAAATATTTTTTGAGGCAAATTGATACGTACATTACGATGCTGAATAAAGAAGAACCTGAAACGAAATAAAAAAAGAACGTCATTGCGAGGAACGAAGCAATCCAAAGAATGCCTCTTGAGATTGCTTCGTTCCTCGCAATGACGATACTAATAAATGATAGCACAATGAACTACATACTATTTGATGATCGCACTCGAATCAATCTTCTACCGCTTACCTTTACTCGTCCGGTTGCAGAAATTCGTATCGGCATTTTGACCATTCGCGAAAAATGGGAATTTGTTTTGGGATGCAACGTTTCTTCGTTGACAGAAGAGTATTTAAATAAAAAATTTCCAACTGAATTTGCAATTGATACCGACAATGTTTGGATCAATGGATCAATTTGCCCGAATGAAAAATTGCTTGAAGAAATAAAATTATTAGAAGCCAATCAAGCATTGCTGGCTGCCGGTGTTTTGATTGCCGCGAATTCAGGAAACGAGAAAGTGTTTGATTTTGAAAAGATAGTAGGTTTTACAAATTTTGAATCTGCTGCACAAGCCATGAGGATTGAAAATTCTTGGGATATCTTTTCAAAAAATGGTGAAGCTATTAAGAATGATTTTGACTTGATTACCAAAGGCAGAACATCGCTGGCATTAAGTAAAACAAATCAGGTCATTGGTGCTGAAAATATTTTTGTTGAAGAAGGAGCAAAAGTAGAATGCGCCATTTTAAATGCATCAACCGGCCCAATTTATATTGGAAAAGATGCAGAAATTATGGAAGGTTCAATCGTGCGAGGACCATTTGCATTGTGTGAACATGCTGCTTTGAAATTAGGAGCAAAAATATACGGACCAACTACTGTTGGCCCCCATAGTAAAGTGGGGGGGGAAGTAAACAATTCAGTGATTTTCGGTTTTTCGAACAAAGGACACGATGGCTTTTTAGGAAATGCTGTTATAGGAGAATGGTGTAATATTGGTGCCGATAGCAACAATTCAAATCTTAAAAATAATTATGCCGAAGTGAAATTATGGAATTACGAAAAAGAACGCTTTGTAAATACCGGACTTACTTTTTGTGGATTGATTATGGGCGATCATAGCAAATGTGGCATAAACACCATGTTTAATACGGGAACTGTTGTGGGAGTAAATGCAAATATTTTTGGTTCGGGATTTCCTAGAAATTTTATTCCCTCATTTTCTTGGGGTGGTGCTGCAGGATTTACAACATACAAAACAAGCGATGCTTTTGAAGTAGCAACTAGAGTGATGGAACGCAGAGGAATGGTGTTTAATGAAATGGAACAAAATATTTTATCTCATGTATTTGAGTTAACAGAAAAATATAGAAAATAGTATTGAATTTGTGGCGTCATACTGAGCGTAGTCGAAGTATAAGCGAATGAGAAAATAATTAAACAACCGTCACGCTGAGCTGTCACCCTGAGCGGAGTCGAAGGGCGAAGTGTAGATTATTAATAAGCATTAGCTAAAATAACTGCACACGAAAAAATATTTCAATGGAATCAATGTTTAACTTTACCGAAATACTTGGCTATTTAGCCTCAATAGTTGTATTGATATCCTTCATTATGAAAGATATTAAAACACTTCGAATTATTAATTGTGTTGGTTGTACACTTTTTGTTGCATACGGACTTTTATTATTTTCCATTCCAATAATAATTACCAATGTGGCAATTGTTGGAATAAATATTTATTATTTGTTGAAAAGAACGTAATAGTAAACAAAGACAGATCTACTGCAGGCATGTTTGTAAGCTCTTTGTCACCCTGAGCGTAGTCGAAGGGTTCTGCCAAACTGTCCCAATTCCCCTAATGGCATAGCAATTGAAAACGTAGGGGTATAATTTTAATAAAAGCTTAATTCTACTCACAATATGACTGATAATTTCGACCTAAATGGCTTAGTACCAATGCTTCGCGACAATTTGATGGATGAGGATACAGAGTTTATTCCTTTGTTATCATCGGAAGATGAAGACCAAATGAATTCAGAAAAAGTGCCTGAGGAGCTGTCAATTTTACCTCTTCGCAATACCGTATTATTTCCAGGTGTTGTTATTCCCATTACCGTTGGGCGCGACAAATCTATTAATTTGATAAAAGATGCTTATAAAGGCGATAAAATCATTGGCGTAGTTGCTCAAAAAAACGATTCTATTGAGGATCCAACGGCAGAAGATTTGAATAAAATAGGAACCGTTGCCCAAATTATGAAAATGCTTCGTATGCCCGATGGGAATACAACCGTAATCATTCAAGGAAAAAAACGATTTGAGTTAAAAGAAATTAAGCAAACACAACCTTATATGAAAGCGGGCATTTTTGCCATTGCAGAAACTCGTCCGAAAAAAGATGATAAAGAATTCGATGCTTTGGTGTCATCTTTAAAAGACTTAGCACTTCAGATTGTGAAGCAAAGCCCGCATATTCCGAGTGAAGCGGGTTTTGCTTTGAAAAATATTGAAAGTCCTTCTTTTTTAATCAACTTCATTTCTTCCAATATGAATGCCCCTGTGGAAGAGAAACAAAAAATGTTGGAAGTAATTGATTTGAAAGAGCGCGCTACAATGGTGCTTTCCAATCTTACGAAAGAGCTTCAGATGTTGGAGTTGAAAAACCAAATTCAATCGAAAGTAAAAGTAGATTTAGATAAACAACAACGCGATTATTTTTTGCATCAGCAAATGAAAACTATCCAGGAAGAATTGGGTGAAAACAATTTCACTCAGGAAATTCAGGAAATGAAATTGCGTGCAGGAAAAAAAGTTTGGAGCAAAGAAGTAGAGTTGGCTTTTGAAAAAGCTTTAGGGAAATTGGAAAGAATGAATCCGAACGCAGCTGAGTATTCTATTCAAACAAATTATTTGGAAGTCTTGTTGGATTTGCCTTGGGGTGACAAAACAAAAGATAATTTTGATTTAAAACGTGCCGAAAAAGTATTGAACAAAGACCATTTTGGAATGGATAAGGTAAAAGAGCGAATTTTGGAGCACCTAGCCGTTTTGAAATTAAAGGGAAATATGAAATCCCCTATTCTATGTTTATATGGACCTCCTGGAGTTGGTAAAACATCTTTAGGAAAAAGTATTGCAGAAAGTTTGGGAAGAAAATACATTCGAATGAGTTTGGGAGGATTGAAAGATGAAGCAGAAATTCGTGGCCACCGTAAAACTTATATTGGTGCTATGCCAGGTAGGATATTGCAAAGCATCAAAAAATCCAGTTCCTCCAATCCCGTTTTTATTTTAGATGAAATTGATAAGGTTGGAAATGATTTTCATGGAGACCCATCTTCTGCATTATTGGAGGTATTAGATCCTGAGCAAAACAATGCATTTTATGATAATTATGTTGAATTAGATTATGATTTATCCAATGTAATGTTTATCGCAACTGCAAACTCTTTAAGCTCTATTCAGCCCGCTTTACGCGATAGAATGGAAGTGATAGAAATTACAGGATACACCATTGAAGAAAAAATGGAAATTGCAAAACGTCATTTACTTCCAAAACAATTGAATGAGCAAGGTTTAAAGAAAAATCAATTGAACATTAATTCGAAAGCGATTGAATACATCATCGAAAATTATACACGCGAAAGTGGCGTTCGTGGAATGGAAAAGGTAATTGCGAAGGTGGTTCGTAATGCTGCTAAGTCAATTGCAATGGGACAAAAATACAATGTGGAAGTTTCAGAAAAAGACTTGACAAAAATTTTAGGTCCCGCTCATGCAAAAGACAGATATCAAGGAAATGATGTTGCTGGAGTTGTTACAGGTTTGGCTTGGACAAGTGTAGGAGGAGACATTTTATTTATCGAAACAAGCATTACAAAAGGAACAGGGAAATTAACATTGACAGGCAATTTGGGAGAAGTGATGAAAGAGTCTGCTGTAATTGCGCTGGAATATTTAAAATCACACAGTCAAATATTAGGCTTAAAGCCCGAAGTGTTCGACAAATGGAATGTTCACATTCATGTTCCTGAGGGAGCAACTCCAAAAGATGGTCCAAGTGCAGGAATAACCATGCTCACTGCTATTGCTTCTGCATTTACTCAGCGTAAAGTAAAAAACAAATTAGCAATGACCGGTGAAATCACTTTGCGAGGAAGAGTTTTAGCAGTAGGCGGAATTAAAGAAAAAATACTTGCTGCGAAACGTGCGGGAATCAAGGAAATAATTTTGAGCATCGACAATAAAAAAGACATCGAAGACATCAAAAAAGAATACATCAAAGATTTGAAATTTTACTATGTAGAGAAGATGATAGATGTTGTGAAAATGGCTTTGTTAAAGGAGAAAGTAGAAAATCCGATTGATTTGACCATAAAAGAAGAAGAGAAGAAAAAGTAAGGCAATAAACACCAGAAATATCCGTTTAAAACACGGATATTTTTATTTATATTTGTGTGAATGAACTTTAAGCGCATATTTTTCCTTTTCTTATCAATAGTTGTAACCATTCCGGCATCTTCGCAGGTTGGTGGAAATAATACTTACGAATTTCTTAATTTACCTATTTCTGCAAGAGTATCTGCTCTTGGCGGAAATTTGATTCCTGTAAAGGATAACGACTTAAACGTTTCTTTAATCAATCCTTCTTTGCTTTCCGATTCAATGAGCAATAATGTTGCATTAAGCTATATCAATTATTTTGCTGACATTAATTATGGTTATGTAGCGTATGCAAAACATTTTGATAAACTTGGAAATTTTAGTGCAGGCATACATTATTTAGATTATGGAAAATTTACTCGTGCCGATGAAATCGGAAATACAGATGGAACTTTCGGAGCGAGTGAAATGAGTTTTAATTTGGCATATGCAAAATCTATTCTCGATACAAATCTTACAATTGGAGTAACATTAAAAACAATTTATTCTCAATTGGAATCGTATACTTCCTGGGGCTCCGCAATTGACTTAGGCGCAACGTATGTGCGTCCTTCTCACGGATTTACCACAGCTGTTGTAATCAAAAATATGGGTCGCCAATGGAAACCTTATGTGGAAGGCAATCGGGAAAAATTACCATTTGAAATACAACTTGGAATTTCAAAAAAGCCAAAGCATGTGCCTTTTCGTTTCTCTTTAGTATATGAAAATTTTGAGAAGTGGGACTTGACCTATGTCGATCCGGCAAATCCACCACTAACAGAAGATCCATTAACTGGAGAACCTATTAAACAAAACAAAACGAAAATTTTTGGTGACAAATTTATGCGTCACATGGTTATTGGAGGTGAATTCATCATCACCAAAAACTTCTTTTTGCGTGCCGGCTATAACTATCAACGAAGAAAAGAATTAAAAATTCCTGAGAAAAGAGGGGCTACAGGTTTCTCTTTTGGCTTTGGTTTTAGAATCTATAAATTCCATATAAGTTATGGAAGAGCAGTGTATCATTTAGCAGGGCCATCCAACAATTTTTCGGTGAGTATGGACCTAAACAGCTTCTATGGTAAAAAATTTAAATCTCCCGTTGCCCCATAATTTTTATTCATAAAAATTATCAGTAATATTGTGTTCGCAATAGTATTACTTTATGAGCAAAATAACCATCGCCATTGACGGATATTCATCGTGTGGAAAAAGCACACTGGCAAAAGCATTGGCTTCAAAGCTGGGTTACGCGTATGTGGATTCAGGTGCTATGTATCGTTGCGTTACGCTTTATGCTTTGAGAAAAGGTGTCATCAAAGATCATAGCTTTCAGGAAAGCGACATTGTTCGGTTACTTGATGAAATCCATTTAACTTTTCAATTCAATCCCAATACCAAATCTTCCGAAACCTTTTTGAATGGAGAAAATGTAGAAAAAGAAATCCGACAAATGATTGTTTCCGAAAATGTAAGTAAAGTAAGCGCCATTCACGATGTTCGCGTAAAAATGATTGCTATTCAACGTAAACTTGGAAAGAATAAAGGCATTGTGATGGATGGAAGAGACATTGGAACAAATGTTTTCCCTTTTGCTGAACTTAAACTTTTTATGACAGCAGATACAGATATTCGAACTCAACGTAGATTTGATGAATTGTCTTCCAAAGGCCAGCATATTTCTTTCAATGATGTGAAATCAAATTTGATTTATCGTGACCATGAAGACACGCATCGTAAAGAAAATCCTTTAACTCAGGCTGAGGATGCTATTGTGCTTGATAATTCAGAGCTTACTAGGGAGCAACAATTGGAGTTTGTAATGAAATTAATTACCGACCTTACACTTTCGGTTAACTAGCCATTTTTTCTTTTGCCAATTGTTTAAAATCTTTTTTCGATATTTTACTTTCTATCCAGGTAATAAAATCAAAATAATCAAGCGCTTTTTTTTCCAAGGGATCTTTTAATTGTTTTTCTAATTCTTTTTGAAGTTCGATAAAAGCCATTTTTTGCTTTCCACTCGTATTAATATTGGGAACTTTTTCTTTAATGAATCGAAGTACAATACTTTCGAATTTATATAACTTTTTTTTCTTGTAAAGAAAACGATAGGCCGAAAGGGTAGCATACGGAAGCATTTCCTGTTCTCCCTTTTCCCAAAACACTATCAAGCGAATGATTCTTGCAAAACTTTGAATATCACTACGGAGCGAGAGTTCATTTTCGTTGATAATTTCATTTAATGCCCGTATCGCTTTTGAATAGTTATTACAAACAAAATAAACGATTGCCATATTAAATTTCAATAATACAATATCTGTGGCCGGAATTTTATCGCTATAAAACGCCATTCCTGTGCTTACTTCTTCAACAATTCTTTCCGCTTCGTCATAATCTCCCGATTTTATTGTAACTCCCAATACTAGTTTGTAAGATGTTGCCCACAAAATAATATTTTCCCTTATATTGTGCGTTGCCAGGGAGCGAATCTTTTCCAAGTAAGGCTTTATTTCAGTTACTTTATTAATGTTAATGAGGTTAACAACCAGATTGTTTAATGAAACAATGTATTTTTCAAATTCTTCATCTCTTAATTTTGCTGGTATAGATTCTAACAAATCAATATTTCTCTTGGTATAGAAATAACTCTTTTGATTCTTTCCGGAAGAGGTAAAGTAAACGGTATTGATATAGTTTAAGTAATATTTGTCGTTGAAATTTAATTTTTGATAATTTAATTTGCTGTATTTTTTAACTACTTCATTTATTAATTCCAAATCTTTTGTTGAACGTGCAAACCCTTTTTTACGAATCATAGCAAACACATCCAGCACTTCACTTTTTAATTCCAGACTGAGTTTTATGGTGTTTAGAATGTGACTTTCCTCTAAAAAAACATTTTTATGAAAATGTTCTTGCTCCGAATCTTTATTTGTGATTTGTAATATTTTTGCTTTCCACTCTAATATTTCCAATAGACGGGTTTTCTTATCCGTTTCAATAGCTAATTTTTCTGCTTTAGAGTGAAGTTTTTGGCATTGTTTGTAAAGTCCTTTTTGATAAAGGAAGTCAATGTCGATAAGCATCTCTTTTAATTCAATATCAATTGTAGAACCTGAATGGAAATTGCGCATGCTTTTCAAAATCAAATGATGTAAATAATTTTTTACTGCAGCAAAACGATTCATAAAAGGTTCGCCTTCAAATTTTCTTTTTATTTCCTTTTCATCATAGTGCTTTTGATTTGTAATTGCATCGAATAAGTACACATAATTATTTACCTCTCCAATTACATGACGAGAGGCATATATTTTGAAAAATCTCTTTTCTGATTGAGACAAAGATTTTATCAATTTATGGAGTTCTTCAGAAGCTATCATGAAAAAGTATAATTATTTAATGCATACACTATCAAATATATTAAAAATTATTAAAATATCAAATTAGACTTAGTATAATAAATGCATTTTGGAATAAATTCTGACTCTTTCATCATTAATTTAGATGTAAGAATTTAGTTAATCTGTGCAAAAATGACAACGAAACAGCCAATCCTTCTTCTGCCACCCAGATTATTTGTCCGATTGAACAAGTTATTAGGAATCTGTTTCGTTGTTCTTTTTTCTATGTTTTTTTCTAAATCATATTCTCAAGTAGCTACTGATTATCGTTCAGTTGCAACAGGAAATTGGAGCGTACTTGCCACATGGCAAACATATAACGGGGCTGCATGGGTGGCTGCTGCTGTTACTCCAACTGCTGCAAATGCAAATGTTATTACTATTTCAATCGGTAATACAGTAACACAAAATATTGCAGGACTTAGCATCGACCAGGTAGTAGTGAACGGAATGTTGCAAACAATGACAACTGCTGCATTAGGGAGCTTTACTGTTGCAAATGGTGTTGGGGTAGATCTCACTGTAAATGGCACTTTTTGGGATTTATTTACTACCGGAGTGATTACATGGACAGGGACATGGGAATTTGGGCCTTCGGGAACTTTGTTGAAAACAAGTGCATCCAGTTCAAATGCATGGCAATCATCTTATAATGGTGGTGCTTCCACAATACCTGCAACGTCTAATTGGATATTAAGAAAAGTTGCTGCGGCCAACCCTGTTCTTACTACAATTGGAGCCTTTTATGGGAATCTCACCATTGAAAACAATGTTGCAGGAATCTGGAATACTGCTGCTGGCTCAACTTTTCAAGGTGCCGGTGGTTTCCCAACAATAAAAGGAAATTTTGATTTGGGTGGAGCAGGAACAAGTACAGTGAATTTTTTAAACCAACACACAGCTGCTTCTCCATCACTTGTGATGGGCAATGTTTTAATAAGAGCAGGAAATATTTTTGCTAATAATGGTACAGGCATTGAAGTACAAGGAAACCTGACGATAAGCGGGAGTTTAAATTATGGTGCTGCGAATGCTAGGCAAATAGTTTTTAGCGGAGGAAATGCGCAATCGATTTCCGGTGCAGGTGCATTAAATATTTTTAATATGTCCATGAATAAATCTGCTAATTCATTGACGCTTAGCCGTCCAATTGTAGTAGACAATATATTGACTTTTACAAATGGATTGATTCTTTCTACTTCAGTAAATTTGCTGACAATTAACACAAATGGAAATGTAGCAGGCGCATCTAATACAAGTTTTGTATCCGGCCCTGTAAGATACATTGGAACAGCTGCATTTGTATATCCAATTGGAAAGGGAACCGACTATCAGGCACTTTCTATATCTGCAGGATCAGGTGGCGGTGGTACCTTTTGGACAGAAACATTTTCTAATGGTTGTAGTGCCGCAAATTGTTTGGCTTCTTCTTATACAACAGGGCCCAATGGTGCATGGACAGTTGCTTCAACAGGTTTTAATGACTTGCTTCCAAATACATGGTATGTCAGTTGTCGCGAAAATGGTAATGCAGCTGGCGCTTGTGGTACCGCTTGCGGATCAGACGCCTCTCTGCACATAAGTTCCGATCCTGGATGGGCAGCCGATATTGGTGCTGCGTATGAAATTGGAGGTGTTTGTCCATCTTTTGGTTGGTGCTTCACTGCAAACATTAGAGCCGAATCACCAATTATTAATTGTACCGGACAAACAGGAATAACACTTGCATTTAATTATTTGGAATATGGTGATGGATTAAATGATGATGGAACACTTTGGTATTTTGACGGAGTATCTTGGTCACTGCTTACAAACCTTGTTAAAACTGCATGCTGTGGCGGAGCATGTAATTCCGGTAGCTTTCAAGGACTATGGACGGCCTATTCTGTTGCACTTCCTGCCAGTGCAAATAATAATCCAAATATTAAAATCGGATTTAATTGGACAAACAATGATGATGGCATTGGTTGGGATCCCTCTTTTGCGATAGATGATATTACTTTAGCGACAGCACCTGGTCCTGTAGTAGATTTTACAGCAGAATATTTTCCTGCTAACCCACAAACAACTTTTAATAATGTGATTGTCCCTAGTTTAGATCACATTAGCATGTGCGAATACTGGACTTTAACACGCAATGCTGGAACAGAAAATAAAAATGTTACTCTAGAATGGGATGCAAATAGTTGTGTTGTTACACTTCTATCTGATTTAAGAGTAGCTCATTGGGATGGTGCAACATGGCAGAATGAAGGGAATACAGGTACAACAGGAACAACTGCTTCTGGTACTGTAACAAGTGGTGTTGTAACCTGGTTTAGTCCTTTCACACTTGCTTCTGTTTCAACACAAAATCCTTTGCCAATTGAATTACTAGATTTCACAGCAAAATATAATGGTCATGAAGTTGATGTTAAGTGGACGACTGCAACTGAAATAAACAATGATTTTTTTACTGTTGAACGATCTGCTGATGCTAATGAATATACTAGCATAGCTACTGTTGATGGTGCTGGTAACAGTGTCAGCCATATTAATTATTCAAATTTTGACACCTCTCCTTTAAATGGCTTATCGTATTATCGTTTAAAACAAACTGATTTTGATGGAAATTTTTCATATAGCAATATTGTTCCTATAGAGATAGAAAAAAACAATTTTGAAATTGTGAATACTTTTAATTCTATTGAACAAAATATTTTGGAAATAACTCTTAACTGTAGTGGCGATTGTAAAATCGATTTTGAATTATATGATATGATTGGAAAGAAAGTGTATTCATCATTTTTTGATGCAACAGGAAAAAGTATTAAGATTGATGTTCCAACAAACACATTAAGCAAAGGTATTTACATGCTCAAAGCGTCAAATGGAAATAAAATTATTTCTAAGAAGATCATGCTCTAAAAATTGCAAATCTATAAATTATAGTTTAGTTCAAGCAACCTAATAGACCGCCAATGCATCTTAAATACAACCAAAATTTGAATTATTAGTATTAATTCTTAATTTGCTGAGCTATTTAATACTAAGCGAACTCCCAATAAAAAAGAATATATGAAAAACAGTACTTATTACAGACTTAAAATTAAATGTTCTGTGATGAAAGTCTTTGCAATTGCTGCATTACTTTTATCACTTCTTTCTTTTGAAGCAAAAGCACAGACTTTTTGGACGGAGACATTTACGAATGGTTGCACTGCTAATTGTGGTGCAGCAACTTATACTACTGGTCCAAATGGTCCATGGACAGTTGCCAGCACCGGTGCAAATGGGGCAGAAGGAAGTGAGTGGTATATCAGTTGTGCTGAAAATGGAAATGCAGCTGGAGCATGCGGAACTGCTTGTGGTTCGGATGCATCATTGCATGTGAGTTCAAGCCCTTTTTGGGTTGGTGATGTTGGAGCTGCATATGAAATTGGTGGTTTTTGCGGAATTATTATTTGTGTAGAAGCTAATTTGAGAGCTGAATCCCCAACAATAAATTGTACACCTTACTCAGGAATTACACTTGCATTTAATTATATTGAATTTGGCGATGGAACAAATGATGATGCTACTTTATGGTATTTTGATGGTGCTACTTGGTCGCTACTTACAAATTTAGCGAAAACATCTTGCTGTGGAGGTCCTTGTAATAGTGGTAGTTTTCAAGGATTGTGGACCGCTTTTTCAATTGCGTTGCCGGCAAGTGCAAATGGTAATCCAAATGTAAAAATAGGATTCAACTGGACAAACAATGACGATGGTGCAGGATTCGATCCTTCCTTTGCTGTTGATGATATCACTTTAACAGTTCCAACAACAAATACTATTACAACCGGTACAATAACAGGAAGTCCGTTTTGTGCTTGTAGTGCAATGAGTGTTCCGTTTACGAGTACTGGAACTTTTACCGCAGGAAATATTTATACCGCTCAATTATCTAATGCAGTCGGAAGTTTTGCGGCACCGGTAGCTATCGGAACATTGGCTAGTGTGGCAAATGCAGGAACAATTGCTTGCACTATTCCTTGTGGAACACCAACAGGAGCAGGATACAGAGTGAGAGTAATAAGTTCAACACCACCAATAACTGGAACAGATAATGGTGTGAATATTACAATCAATGCGGTGGTCGTTCCTTCTGTTACTATAGCTGCTGTTCCTTCCGGACCGATATGTGCCGGAACATCCGTTACATTTACAGCCACTCCAACAAATGGTGGAACAACTCCAACCTATCAGTGGCAAGTGAATGGAACAAATGTTGGCGGGGCAACATCGTCCACTTTCACTACAACAACTTTAGCTAATGGTGATGTAGTAACGGTAATTCTTACATCCAATGCAGCTTGTGCATCACCTACTACAGCTACATCAACCGGAATTACAATGACAGTTAATCCTATTGTTGTTCCATCAGTCACTATCACTTCTACAGGAGCAACAATATGCGCAGGCGATCCAGTAACTTTTACTGCCACTCCAACAAATGGTGGAACAACGCCAACATATCAATGGCAACTAAATGGTTCTAATATTGGTGGCGCTACATCTTCTACATATACCTCATCTACATTAGTAAATGGCGATGTGATAACAGTTATCATGACATCAAATGCAACGTGTGCTTCTCCTGCCACTGTTACTTCAAATTCAATTACAATAACTGTTTCTGCCTCTGTTCCTGCTTCTGTTAGCATTTCTTCATCGGGTGCAACAATTTGTGCCGGTGATCCAGTTTTATTTACAGCAACTCCAACAAATGGTGGAGCAACTCCAACTTATCAATGGCAATTAAATGGAAGCAATATTGGCGGAGCAACATCTTCAACATATACTTCATCTACTTTAGTAAATGGAGATGTTATAACTGTTATCATGACTTCTTCATTGAGTTGTGCAACAGGATCTCCTGCAACTTCAAACACCATAACAATTACAGTTGTTTCTTCTGTTGCAGCTTCGGTAAGTATTTCAGCTAGCCCAAGTACAACCATTTGTGCGGGAGATTTAGTAACCTTTACAGCTACTCCAGCCGGAGGCGGTTCCACACCAACATATCAATGGCAAATAAATGGAACCAACGTTGGTGGTGCAACTTCTTCTACTTTTGCAACTACAACTTTAGTGAATGGTGATGTAGTAACGGTGATTATGACTTCAAGTTCAAGTTGTGCAACAGGCTCTCCCGCTACTTCAAACACAATTACAATTACTGTTAATCCAAGTGTTACTGCATCCGTTTCAATTGTTGGTGCACCTTTAGTAATTTGTGTTGGTGACCCGGTGACATTTACTGCAACACCTACAAATGGTGGTACAACTCCAAGTTATCAATGGCAAGTGAATGGAACAAACGCAGGAACAAATTCTGCAACATTTACAACAACAGGTTTGTCTAGCGGTGATGTGGTAACGGTTATCATGACTTCAAACGCATCTTGTGTAACCGGTTCTCCTGCTACTTCAAATACTGTTACAATAACTGTAAATTCATGTGCTCCTCCTGTTGCAAATTTTTCTGCTAATCAAACTATTTTTTGTACAACACCTGCTTGTGTGAATTTTACAGATTTAAGTACAAACTCTCCAACCTCATGGACTTGGTCTTTCCCTGGTGCAGCAACTACTTCGTCAACCTCACAAAATCCTACGAATATTTGTTATAATTCAAATGGTTCGTACGATGTAACACTAATTGCAACAAATGCCGATGGTTCCGACACTTTAACACAAACAGCATACATTGTTGTTGGTTCTCCTGTTACTGTTACCATAAGTGGAAATTTAGTTATCAATGCGTGTGAGTCAACTACTTTATATGCTAGTCCCTCCGATGGAACCTATGTGTGGTCTCCTGGATTAAGTTCCACGGGCCCCGAAGTAACTGTTTCTCCTACTGTCACAACTGCGTATACTGTTGAATATACTAGCCCTGCCGGTTGCACCGATACAGAAACAGCAACTGTTGTTGTAGAAAATATTTTTACTTATTACATGCCTACCGGTTTTTCTCCTAACGGTGATGGAATAAATGATGTCATTCAAGTACACGGTCGTGGTATCGACTATATTAGTTTGAAAATTTTTGATAGAATAGGAGAAAAGGTTTTTGAAACTACTGACCCATTGCAGGCTTGGGATGGAAAATTAATAGGCTTGCGAATGAATGACAATGTATTTGTGTATGATTTGTTGGTGGTGTTTTGTGATGGAAGTGAAGCCAAGGAACATGGAGCAATTATGCTTGCACGATAAAAATTTAAAAAAACAAAAATTATTTTTTCTAAAAAGAAAAAAATTATGATAAAAAAAATTACACTAGCTGCTTCAATAGTACTTTTATTTTCTGTTGAAACTTTTGCGCAGGACTTGCATTTTTCTCAATTTTATTTAGCACCATTAAATGCTAATCCCGGAAATACCGGAGCAATTAATACCGATATAAGAGCTTATACTTTATATCGTATGCAATGGTTTACAGTAACAAATCCCTACAAAACTTTTAACATTGCAGTGGATGGACCCATTTTTAAAAAGAGAATGTTGAGCGATGATTTTTTTGCAGCCGGATTAAATATTACAAGTGATAATGACGGCCCGGTTCATTTAAGAACACAATCGTATAATGCATTGGTGTCGTACACAAAATTTATTGGCGGTCGACAAAAGCACAATATTACTTTAGGTTATACCATTGGTTACAATATTAAATCCGTTGCGCTTGGTGGTGTAAAATGGGATAGTCAATACAATCCTGTTTCTGGAACGTATGATGCTGGTTATGGCGTAGCTGAAGGTGGAGGCGGTGGTGGCTTTTTGGATATGTCAACCGGACTTGTATGGAATTTCAGAACCAACCACTTATTTAGAAGTGCATTGGGATTTTCTTTCCATCATTTTACTGCTCCTCGTGTAAGTGTTCTCGGAAGAAATGAACGCTTGTTACCAAAGTTTGGTGTGCAATGGAACATTGGATATAAATTGAGCGAAACAAGTAATACAACTTTGTTGCCTAGTTTAATTGCGTATCAGCAAGGTTCATCGCTTTTGTTGAATGGCGGATTTAATGTGAAATATGTTTTGGAAGAAGCATCTCGTTATACAGATAATCAAACCGACAAAGCAGTTTATTTTGGTGTGTTTTATCGTTTCAGAGATGCCGTGTATGTGACATTTCGCTACGAATTTAAAGAGTATGCTTTTGGTGCAGCTTATGAAGTTACTGCTTCTAAATTAACTCCAACTTCAAAATCTGTTGGTGGTTTTGAATTGTTTCTTCAGTACAAAGGAATATTTAAAAATAAAAATTCTAAAAAATCAAGTGTAAGATTTTTGTAAGAAGTAAATAATAAAAAAATCCCCCCCAGATGTTTATAATCTGGAGGGATTTTTTTTATGGCCAATATTCATAAGCCCCTAAATCAGGAATTGTAGGAAGTGGGTGAGAAGCATTTGGACGAGGTTGCATTCTTAAATCAAACGGAACAGAAATAGCAGGATTCCCTTTGTCTACCGCAAACACTGTTGAAGAGCCCAATCTATAATTATTTATTGTAGCATCGGCAAACCCGGGGTCGCTGTTATAAGCAGAAACATAATGTCCATCGGTAGTAATATTTCTGGTTGTTCTTACATCACAATAATCAAATTTGTAAGAGAAAAATCCCGGTCCTGCTAAAGCCAACGAATCCATTCCAACTTCCTCTGCTATATCACCATAAATAATACAGTTGCCAAAATAACAACTATCAAGCGAACGAAGAATTGCAGAGCCTCCGGAAGAAACATACCAGTTGCTTAATGCTAAAGTGGGTGTACTGCGACTATCATAAGTCCAATAATTTGCAAAAGTACAATGCTCAAATTTGTATTTTCCTCCGATAGTAAGTGCCGCAACAAATTGTCCGCAATTAGCAAACACACAATTCACAGCACGAATGTGAGCACCTTGTCCGAATAAAGCAGCAGCCGACATATTTTTTACAATGGTATTTGATAAGCGAAGTGTAGGAACAGTCAATGATGCAACAGTATCTACTTGAATTCCTATTCCTCCATTTTTTATTACAGCCCAATCCACAATATTATTTTTACTCAAAGGGGAAAACCATATTTTTCCCCATTGCCCTGGAACATCTTTATATTCCGGCTCTAAGCGGTCGCCCTGAAATGTTACTTCGTTTAAATAACTTCCTAAAATTTCTAAAGTACCTTCTTTATAAACCCAAAGTACAGAATGATTGTGCATGTAGACTTTTGCTCCGGCAGGAATGGTAACAATAGTAGCCGAATCCACAACTAAGTAGCCAAATACTAAATGTGGTTTGTCTATAGGGAAAGTATAATTTGTCCCCGGAGGAGTAATCACTGAATAAAATTTTCCAGGGTCGGGCTTATGCAAATACACATCTTGTCCAATCGCAATCAATTTCACATCTTGAATATTTCCATTCGTTTCAAAAATGATGGAATCTTTTATCAGCAAAGGAGCAGTTCCGGATGGATTTACATATACCTGAACAAAAACATACATACTATCGCCACCTAAAATTTCGATATCATTTAAAACAGGCATAGTTGATGTAGTAGAAACACCATCAATGTTTAGTTTAAAGGCGGAGCCAGAACCACCGGCTAAATAAGCTTTTGAAATATTAATGGCTTGGTCGTGCTTATTGTAAATGCGAAACACTTTAGTAACAGAACCTGCAAAATGAAAAACGGTATCAAATAAAACGGTATCGGCTGAAAATTCGAGCTTAGCAGAAGAGTCCGTAATAAGTTCATCTTTTTTACAAGACGATAACGCAACAATAAAAAGTAAGCAAAAAGGTAGAATTCGTTTCAGGTTCATAGTGCAAATATAGCGTATGCAATAAAAGAAACGGATTTTGGGCTTTATTATTTTGATAGGGGGGAAATTGCTCTGAAACTATGGAATTTCCTCAGAAATAGCATCAATCAATAAAATAACTTAAATTTGTATGTTAAGGTGGTGTATAATATCGTTTTTAAGCTTACAACGTGTTGTAAATCACTATTTTATTAATTATCAGCTAAAGCACAATTCTTCTCACAATGTGAGAATACTCTATATGAACAAGCAGGTAAGGTTTATTTACTTATTGCTAATAACGTTTGTTTTCAGCACGCGCACAGCTTCGGCTCAAACAACTTTTGGTTCTGAAGAAGAATTAAAAACGCAAGCTGCCAAACTCTTTGATAATGATGAGTTTGAAGAGGCCTATCCTTTGTATTCCCAACTTACGAGTATCTATCCAAAAGACGCAAATTTTAATTATCGATTGGGCGTTTGTATGCTATACGCCAGCGATGACAAAGAAAAACCCATCGCTTTTTTAGAATTTGCCGCAAATAAACCCGATGTTGACAAAGAGGCCTTGTTTTATTTGGCAAAAGCATACCATTTGAATTATCGTTTTGATGATGCGATAAAAGGATACACGCAATACAAGAACGTTGCATCTGCTGCAAAGGCCGAGAAATTGATGGTGGACCGACAAATTGAAATGTGTAAGAATGGTAAAAAATTATTGCGCAACTTAACCGATTTGGTAGTAATTGAGAAAAAAGAAATGAGTCGCAACGATTTTTACCGCTCCTACGATATTTCCGGTATTGGTGGAAAGCTATTGGCTAAGCCGGATGAAGATGTTTTTAAAACATCACTCGATAAAAAGAAAAAAGAAAAATCAATTATTTATCTTGCTTCCAACAACAATCAAGTATTTTTTTCCAGCTATGGTGATAATATGGATCAAGGGAAAGATATTTACATTATTCGAAAACTCCCTACAGGAGAATGGAGTAAACCCCAAACACTTGGTTATCCTGTTAACACCGAGTATGATGAAGATTTTCCTTTTCTTCATCCAAATGGAAAAGTATTGTATTTCTGCTCCAAAGGACATAATTCTATGGGTGGTTACGATATTTATAAAACTACTTTAAACGAAGAAACAAATACCTGGAACAAACCTGTAAATCTCGATTTTCCTATTAATACTCCGGATGATGACGTGTTGTATGTCACAAATGAAGATGAAAAAGAGGCTTTCTTTTCTTCTGCTCGTGCAAGTAAAAGTGGGAAGACGGCAGTTTATCACATCAATGTTGAACGTAAACCAATCGACATTACAATCATCAAAGGTGCGGTAGTAAAAAATCGTGATAACCAAGCGCTGGATGTTAAGATTACTGTGAAGGACCTTACAGACAATGTAATACTTGGAATATTTAATTCAAAAGCCGTTAATGGAGTTTATTTAATAAATATTCCTAACGGTGGCAAGTTTTTATTTACTGTAGAAGCAACAGGATTTGCAACACAATCAGATGTGGTGGAAGTGCCTGTTCAATATGTGTTTCGTCCAATGAAGCAAGAAATTAGTTATGAAGAAGGAACAGACAAATTGATAATAAAAAATTTATTTGATGAAGTATTGGACGATGCAAGTTATTTGCTGGCATTAAATTTCATAAAAGAAAAATCCAAAATGGATGTTAATGTGAACGAAGCTTCTACAATTAATTCCACTGCAATTAAAGATACTTCAGCTACTACCTCTGTTGCGGCTACAACAAATTCAAAAGACAAAACAAGCAATCAAAATGCAAAGCTCAGTAACGATGACATTGTGAAAATTGGTTATTCAGATGCCGAGGAAGTTGCTAACGAAGCAACAGATTTAAAAGAACAAGCAAATGTTGCTCTCGTATTGGCAAATCAAAAAAATGAGCTGGCAATTAATAAAGCAAAAGAGGCAGAACAATTAATGAGTGATGCTTCTAAGATGGATGATAATGTGAAAAAGCAGGCCACTATTGAAGAAGCAAATGCTGCAACAAAAGAAGCAGAAGATTTAAATCAGGAAACAGTTGCAGCTTTTAATCTTGCTAAAAAGATTGAATTTAGAGCATCCGCAAAAGAGCAAGAAGCGGATTTATCCTTGCAATATGCAAAAGATTTAGAAGCAGCTGTAAAATCTAAAAATACAGATCCTGTTTTGTTTGCGAAGCTGGAAGAACAGCAGAAAAAACTAGATGCGCTTGCTGAACAAAATAACAATCCAACTTTAGCTAATAGTTTAAAGATGGATGTTGATAATAAAAAACGTGAATGGGAAAAAGCTGTTCAAACTTCCGCTGATATAAAACAAGAGATAGCTGATAACGAAGCGTTAATCATTACAACACAAGAGGAAGCAGACAAAGAAAAAAATGCTAAAGTAAAACAAGGTTTACTGGATCAGGTTACAGGCTTAAAGATGGATACCGAAGACAGTAAAAAGGATTTGGCTTTAAACGAACAAAAAGTTATTCAACTTCAAAAGGATTATAATGGCGCTGTAAACGAAACCACCTTGGTTAGTAGTGTATATGATAACGCCAAAGCTGTTACAAATGAAAAAGCGGCTGCTGATGTTGCCATGATCGACAAAGCTAAATTAGAAGCTCAGGTAAATACGATTAAAAATACTACCACCGATAATTCAACAGTTGGTAATGCTGTGGTTGACAATAAAACAGTTGACAATACAGCAGTAGACAATAAAGCGGTAGACAATGCTGTGGTGGATAATAAAACAGTAGACAATAAAACGGTAGACAATACTGTATTAGATAATGCTGTAGTTAAAGTTGATTATTCTAAAAAGTTTACAGACGAAATTGCTTCAACAGATAATATTACAAATGAATTAGAAAGAGAAAACAAAAAGGTTGATGTGTTAAAAGAGTGGACTGCATCTATTAATGAAGATTTAACGAATAAGAAAGCAGAAGTAAAGACTGAAAAAGATAAAACAAAGAAAAAAGAATTAAACACAGAGATTGCTGCCCTTGAAAAAGAATTAAAAGAAAAACAAAAAACAACTTCAACTGCCTTAGCAACTGTTGAGAAATTGAAAAAAGACGGTGTTGTTGTAGCTGATAATACAGCAAAAACAACCGATAACGCAACAACAGACAATTCAACCCCGGTAAATATTAATAAGAAGTATAGCGATGAAATTGCAGCAACAGATAATATTTCTAGTGCAACAGATAGAGATAAGGCAAAAGCGGATATTTTGATTAGCTGGAGCAAAGCAATTGATGCAGATGTGGCAAAGAAAAAGCTGGATATGGATGCAAGTTCTGACCCAGAAATGAAAGCCTTGCTGGCAATTAAAATTAAACAAGGAGAAGATTTAGCAAAAGAAAAACAACAGGAAGCTGACCGATTGAAAAATCCTAGTCTTGTTACTAATAAAACAGTAGACAATAAAGCAGTTGACAATGCTGTGGTGGATAATAAAATAGTAGACAATACTGTAGTGGATAATAAAACAGTAGACAATACTGTAGTGGATAATAAAACAGTAGACAATGCTGTAGTGGATAATAAAACAGTAGACAATGCTGTAGTGGATAATAAAACAGTAGACAATACTGTAGTGGATAATAAAACAGTAGACAATGCTGTGGTGGATAATAAAACAGTAGACAATGCTGTGGTGGATAATAAAACAGTAGACAATGCTGTGGTGGATAATAAAACAGTAGACAATGCTGTAGTGGATAATAAAACAGTAGACAATGCTGTGGTGGATAATAAAACAGTAGACAATGCTGTAGTGGATAATAAAACAGTAGACAATGCTGTGGTGGATAACACAACAAAAACAACAGATACTAGCTCCGAAACAGGTTTTGCTTACACTTCTAGTGTTGCTTCCGAGCAAGCAACAAAAGCAAACGCAATAACAAAACAAGTGGATGATTTAACAACTCAATCCAACGATTTAAAAACCAAAGCTGCCTCAGAGAATAATGCTGCTACAAAAAATGATTTGTACGCTAAAGCCGAAGAGCTAGACAAACAGGCAGAGCAAAAACAGATTGAGTCGGCACAAATTTTTGCGATTGCTAACAAAACAGAATATTTAGACAATCAAAACCGATTAAATCAGTTTGCAATTGCAACTAAAGGAAATACAGCGGATGATATTTCAATGGCTGAAATGATGAAAGATGAAGCGGATATTTATTTTAATCGTGCACAAAAATCACGTGACATTGCAAATAACAGTACTTCTTTTTACGATAAAGAAACTGCACTAGAAGATGCATATAAAAATGAAATGATAGCTTTGGAAAAACAAAAGAAAGCCAATACAATTTATCTAAAATATACTCCTAATGTTGCTGTTAATTCAATAGACAATAAAGCAATAGACAATTCAACAGTAGACAATAAAGCAGTTGGCAATGCTGTAGTGGATAATAAAGCAGTTAGCAATTCAACAGTAGAAAACAAAACAGTAGACAATTCAACAATAGAAAATAAAACGGTAGACAATGCTGTGGTAGAAAATAAAACAGTAGACAATAAAGCAATAGATAATTCAACAGTTGGCAATACAACAATAGAGAATAAAACGGTAGACAATGCTGTGGTAGGAAATAAAACAGTAGACAATAAAACAGTTGGCAATACTCTGGTGGATAACAAAACAATCGGGAATTCAAGTGCTGAAATTTTTGTGAAAACAAACGTCCCAGTTTATTCTGCGGCCAAACCAATTCCAGTTAACGAAAAATTGCCCGAAGGATTAATTTTTAAAGTTCAGATAGGAGCATTTAGAAATCCTATTCCACAAGATTTATTTAAAGGTATGTCACCAATTACCGGAGAAACTACTCCACAAGGCTTTACCAGGTATACAGCGGGTGTATTTACTACATTCGTTACAGCTGATAAAGTAAAAGAAGAAATAAGAGCTTTAGGATATAAAGATGCATTTGTTGTTGCATTTTTAAATGGAAAACGAATTCCAATGATAGAAGCAATGTCGATGATTGGTACGCCAGTTCCTAATAATAATCAAGTTGCTGCCAATACAGCTGTTGACAACACTACTAAAACGACCGACAATACCACTATTGCAACAAATGTTGCAATACCTGTAAATAATTTAAATTCAAACGCTACTACTCCTGAGAATACACAAAACGTTGCTACAGTTGGTGGTTTGTTTTACACCGTTCAAATTGGTGTTTATTCTCAAGTTGTTTCTTCCAGTAAATTATATAATATTCAACCACTTTATACCGAAATTGCTCCTAACGGAAACTTTAGATACAACACCGGAATTTATAATAACATTCCTCGTGCTATTGAAGCGAAAAATATGATTGTGGATGTTGGAATCAAAGATGCTTTTGTAACTGCTTACTATAATGGTAAACGTGTTTCATTACCCGAAGCTGAAAAATTAATTGCAGATGGCTCCGCAACATTCTCTTCTGCACCTAATTTAAATGCATTGCCAACTTTTACTGCTTCGTCCTCTCGACCGGCAACTAATCCTGGAGCAACAGCTAGTGTTACTCCACCAGTTAATGCTACAGAAAGAGTAAAACCTCAACCTACTGAAACTGTTAGTGCTGGTAAAACAAATCCTCCTGTAAATACTAATCCAACAGAAGCAAACGTTGTTACTGCTACTCCGGTGGTAAGTGATCAAGTAAAAGCTGCTGCCGAAGCTAGTAATGTAATGCAAATTGATTCGGGTGTAGTTTTTAAAGTTCAGATTGGCGCTTTCAGAGAAGAAATTCCATTAGAAATTGCAAATAAATTTTTGAAGATTTCTAAAAAGGGAGTTAAAAATTATAAAGACGCAAATGGCTTAACGATATACACGGTTGGAACTTACAAAACTTACGCAGAAGCAAACACCGTGAGGACAGAAGTAGTGAATGAAGCAGCAATTGTTGATGCATTTATCATTGCATATAAAGATGGACTAAAAATTACAATAGAAGAGGCGAGGGCTTTGTCAGGAAATTAATTTTAAATATGAATATTGAAAATTTCGATAAACAACAACACGATTTAGATACTGATTCGGATGTATTAATTGCTCCGGAAGAGGTTGCTGTTGAAGGAAAACAATTGATAGTTTACAACGATGATTTTAATACCTTCGATCATGTAATTGAATCATTGATAAAAGTTTGTAAGCACGACCCTATTCAAGCGGAACAATGTACTTTTTTGATTCATTACAAAGGAAAATGTTCGGTAAAAAAAGGCGCTTATGAAGTTTTAGAACCAATGTGTACAGCATTGTTGGAAAGAGGAATTACTGCGGAGATAGAATAAAAATAAAAGAGTTTATGAAATACAAAATTTTATTTGCTATAAGTTGTAGTGCAATTGTTATGATTGCTTGCCAGAAAGTGCCAATCACAGGGAGAAAGCAAGTGAGTTTGATTCCTGAATCCGAAATGATTGGAATGAGCTTGACCAGTTATTCTGAGTTCCTAGCAAAAAATCCTGCTGTAGCGGAATCGGATGCAAATGCGAAAATGATTTCAAGGATTGGAACGGAAATGCAAAAAGCTGTTGAAACATTTATGGCTGAAAAAGGATTGTCTAGTCGACTGGAAGGATATAAATGGGAATTTCATATGGTGAACGAAAATGCTGTGAACGCTTGGTGCATGCCAGGCGGGAAAGTAGTTGTTTATTCCGGCTTACTTCCTGTCACTCAAACCGAACCTGCTTTAGCCTGTGTGATGGGACACGAAATTGCGCATGCTGTTGCTCGTCATGGAAACGAAAGAATGAGCCAAGGTTTATTAGTGCAGGCAGGAGGAGCAGCTTTATCGGTTGCACTTTCACAAAAACCACAATTAACGCAGGATTTATTTTTACAATCGTATGGACTTACTTCTCAACTTGGAATGTTAAAATATTCACGTACTCACGAAAGTGAAGCTGATAAAATGGGCTTGGTATTTATGGCAATTGCCGGATACGATCCAACTGAAGCTGTTGCTTTTTGGGAACGAATGGAAAAAGCGAGTGGAGGAAATAAACCTCTTGAAATGTTGAGTACCCACCCAAGTGATGCTACTCGTATAGCTGACATAAAAGCTTTTTTGCCCGAGGCGATGAAGTATTATAAGAAGAAGTAAAATTCAACTGTCATCCCGTGCCGCGACACGGGATCTGTTTATTGCAGGGAGATGCCGATGTTTATTATGCCGTCACACTGAGTACTTCGACTACGCTCAGCATAAACTAAAGTCGAAGTGTATATAAATACAGCGCTGAATCATGTACACTTCGACTCCGCTCAGTGTGACGTTATGTCCTTGTAAGGTCAATCGTCATACTGAGTACTTCGATTACGCTCAGCATGACGTAACAACCAACTATTCTATACCAATAAAATCTTCCAATGTAACAATCAAATCGTTTAACAAAACAACTTTTTCATTGGTGATGTTTTTCTTCGCTTCTTTTATTTTTTGAATGGCATTTGTTACATCCGATGGAGTAAATGGTCCTTCCATATTTTCAATAACAGTAATTGCTTCTAAGGAAATTAAATAATTATCGTCCAAAGCCAACAAAACAAAAAATGGCAAATATTTGCTAAAATTAATTTCAGATTCCCAGCAAGCAGCAACTAAAATATGTCTCACTTCTTTTGCTTTAGGACTAGCAATTGCAATCAAGAGTGTATCTCCACCTTTTTCTTTTTTTAAAGTCAGCAATATTTCTTCCTTCACATCTTTATTTGCCGGGTCGGTTAATAAAGAAATTAAAGCTGATATTTTATCTTCGTTTGTAACGGGTATGCTTACTTCCTCTGTGTTTCCAACTATGGTAGTAGCGTATTCTTTTGAGTTAAAATATTTTTTTAGGTTATCGGTATTATCCATCTTTTAATAGCTTATTTTTGAGGTGCAAATATCTGTAAATTTATTAATAAGATTATTATTTTTCAATTTTTATGGATTCTATGGAATTTCTTCTGAAAATACGTCTTTGTAAAAATCGCAATCAATGAACGCAAATGGCTTTATTTCTATTCAAGAGCCCTGCCACCAAGGCTGGGAGAATATGAGTGTTTCCGAAAAAGGAAAATTTTGTTCTTCTTGTAAAAAGGATGTGCATGATTTTTCCAATTCAAGCCTTGATGAAATTAAGTTGGCCTATTTGCAAAATAAAAATGGTTTATGCGGACATGTTCCTGTGAAGTTATTGCAAGAGCAATATGTTGAAAGAGAAATTCAAAAAGTACATTTCAGTTATTTGAAAAAGTTTTACTTAGCCGCAATACTTTGTTTCGGAGCGAGTTTGTTTACAATTGATGCTGCAAAAGCAAGCACTTTTTATAAAGTCAAATTGTCTTTTTTAAATTTGGTTGTCGATACAAAAGATACAATTATCGTAAAAGGAATTGTTCAGGATAAAAAAACGCGTGAAAAAATTCCTTTTGTAAATGTGGTTGCATATTATGCAGATTCCATTGTTTCTTCCGCTACTACCAATATTGAGGGAGAATACGAACTAAAAATTCCAAAAGAATATACTGTCGTAGATGTAAAAGCCATTTATATTGGATACAATGGCCGAGTGTTTAAAGGAGTTTCCATTTCTCCGGGTAAAAATATTGTTGTAGATTTTGATTTAGAACAAAACCAAGATATAATGTTAGATGGCATTATGATAATGTCAGATGAGCCAATCATAAACGATGAGCCCAAGCCCGAAGGGAAAACTATCAAAAAGGAAGAGTATAAAAAAATGCCTAAGTAAAAAAGAGAATAATATCTTCTCTCCAAATTAATACAATCACTCCTGCAATGGCTATAAGTGCAGCAAATACAGATTTTATTGTAAATTTTTCTTTGTAAAATAAATAGGAGAGTGGCAATACAAAAACCGGTACCAAAGCAAAAATAGTTTGTGCAACCGAAGGTTTATTATGCAACAATGAAACTGCCAACATAGAAGAACTAACTCCTATTACCGGTCCGAATATGGTTCCGCCTAAAGCAAAAATTACTCCGTTGTTTTTGTTTTCTAAAACAGGTTGAGTCGTTTCTCTAAATTTTCCTCTAACAATTGTAATCAAATACATAATACTGGTTGCACAAATTAATCGAATCCAAGTTGCTTGAAAAAAAGGTAAATCAACATGATTGATTTGTGTTTCAAAACCCTTGTTGGCAAGCACCAGTCCAACGCCTTGACAAACAGCAGATAAAATTGCGCACAAAATACCCTTTCCTACTTTTCCAATGGCATGGTCTTTCATCGTTTCTTTGCCACCCCGATTCAGGCTCAGCCAAACCACTCCGGCAATTGTAATAAGTATTCCTACTATTCCAATAAAGTTGATTCGCTCACCAATAATAAAAAAACCTGAAATTAATGCCGCAGCAGGAGCAAGGGTGGTGAATATGCTTCCTATGCGCGGACCAAGAATAACAAAAGAAGTAAAACCAAAATAATCACCTAGAGCCAAACCAATTAATCCGGATGCACCAAACCAAATCCAATGTTGTGGAAGTGGAATCGTAAATAAATCAATAAACGATATTGGTAAAAATAGGACTGAAATAATTGTAAGGAAAATAACAGCAAATACTAAACGAATATGATTAACAGCATTTGGACCCATTCTTTTTGCCGCTTCGGTAAATGGAAAAATTCCAATACTCCAGGAAAGTGTGGTTCCTAAGGCAACAAGTTCTCCTAAAAACGAAACTCCATTGGGCATAAGCAAACAATTGTAATTAAAGCAAACAAATGTACCTTTTTTCAGTTTACTGGCATTTTAAGGTATTTATGCTGGAATCTGAGGAATTCATCGATAAAATAGCATGTTTAGTAGTAAAATGTTAGTGAAATCGCACATACCCTTGTTAATAAGTTACTTAGAAGGACTTTGCTTTTGTAAAAAAATTAAACTCTATTTGTTACATCAATATTAAATAAATGAATATGAATTTACTGAAAAGAATATCATTCATCTGCTTTTGTTTTTCATTTTTTATGATTGCACAAACTATGAATGCCCAAGATGTTCAAATTCCTGCAGAAAGTGCCGACTTCAAAGTATTCCCTAATCCGAATCAAAGTGAAGCGGATACTTATGTGAGTTTGCAAGGATTTAAAGCAGATAATTTATTGGTAGTGGTGTACGATATGTTAGGAAGAGAAATTTATTCGAAAGTTGAACTGATTGAGAACGATGGTTTCTTATTTACTATCACTACAGATGGTCATCGTTTGAATTCAGGAATATATTTGATAACTGCAGCAGCAAACGATAAAGTGTTTCATCAAAAACTCATTGTAAAGTAAAAATTGTCTCTCTAAACAATTTCTAAACAGCTCTTCATCTTCGGATAAGAGCTGTTTTTTATTTAGGAACAATGCAGTTGATTGGGTTCTTTAGTCCTTCGTATTTAAACAATCGTACTTTTATGGTACCAACTATGATAGGTGTTTCAACATAAACAGGCATTTTATTTTCATCATCCGTTACCCAAACCACCATTCCTTCGCCACCTTTAAAAATGGTACCTTCAATTAGTTTCGGACTAAATTTTATGCAACGAACGTTTCCTAGCAGTTCCGATTTTATTGTTTCTTTTCCCAGATAGCGAATATAAGATGGAAAAATTTCGCCATCCAGTACAAATGTAATGGGGATAGTATCTTTTGGTTTATAATTCGAAAAATCGAGGCAACGGGCATAAAAAATGGCAGTCATTACATCGTTTGTGCAGGAAGTAATATATATTGAATCCAGTTTACTCGCTTTTCTGTTACGCTTTGAAGAGGTATATACTTTTGTTCGGTTATGATTAAAAACATAATCATCATACGTATAGCTTCCGGCTTCTCTGGCTTCTCTAATAAATCGAATGGGTTTTATGGTTGCAGTATCTGCATAGGATTCATATTTATCTCTTACTTTGTAAAACCAGTCGTACTTTGGATAAGTAGCTCCTAACCCTACAAAATGGTAAACACTTTTCCCATTTAAATTGTTTAAAAAAACACTAAAGCTAGCTTCACCGGCTTCCATCCACAAGGCTCCCCAATTGTAAAATATCTTATAGTTGAATTGCTCCCCGGCTTTAAAACTATTATTCTCAATAGCACAATTCTTCTGAGCCATAAGGGTCAGTTGAAGCATAAAAAATAGTATTAAGAATAATTTTTTCATTTCCGAAATGTACTGAATGTTTGAACGTAATTAGGGAATAAATGTTATTTTTCTCTTCCATTTTAAGCAAATTTTGATATATTTGTTACACAAAACTCAAACTCAAAAAACCATTAAAATGAAAAAAATAGCTACACTACTTTTTGCTTGCGTTTTAGGATTCAACTCCTTGTTTTCTCAAACTACTGGCGGTCCTGATGCTTATGGATACATTTGGAGAGATAGTAATGATCCTTCGGGACCTGTTTACAACTGGATAGATATTTTGCCCCTAACTGGAGCGCAGGAAGTACGCTTTTTGGCGGATGATAATACCGTTGGTTCGTTTCCTGTTGGTTTTCCTTTTCATTATTACTGGTACGATGTTTCTCAATTTTGGGTAGGTTCTAATGGATATGTTGGTTTTACAAGCGGACAAATATCTGCTCCCTTTGCCGGAATACCTAGTCCGGCTGGAACACAAAATTTCCTTGCAGCAATGGCTTGTGATTTATTGTTTGATATTTCTAACATTGCAGAATGTTGGAGATATACTAATCCTGCTGCGGATACTTTAATTGTTTCGTGGATAAATGTTCCTTTTTATGATGCTACCATTCCTGCAGGAGCTGGCAACAACGAGTTTCAAATTATATTAAGTGCTGTTGATAGTTCTATCACTTACCAATATAAAACTCAAACAGGTTTTCCTGCTGCAGGAACAAATGTGGTTATTGGAATTGAAAACAATTCGGGAAGTATTGGTTTGCAACATTCTTTGAATGTTTTTCCTCCGGTGAATTATGCTATTAAATATTATTATCCAAGCAATACTACGTTTGTTGTGAACGATGCTTCTACAACTTATAACGATAACACAGAAACTGGCGGATTGTTTCGTTCAAAAAACGGACAACAATTCACAATGAATACCAGTATTAAAAATACCGGAAATCAAGTGCTGCCTTCTTACAATGTTTTTTCTCGAGTATTAAATTCTGTAGGCTCAACAATGGTTTCGGATAACCGAATGAGTTTAACATCTACTCCGGGGCAAACAGAAAATATTACTATGACAAATATGTTTAATCCGGTTACAGCAGGAACATATCGTTTTTTAACAAATACACAATTACCCGGTGATGCAACACCTAGTAACGATCAAAAAGTGCAAGAGTTGGTTGTGGTGGATACAACTACTACAGCTATTCGTTTGTCGTACGATAATAACGTTGAAGCAGGTTTGGGTGGTTTAAACTGGACAGGTGGTTCAGGTGGAACAGCTATTTATTTTGTTCCTCCTTGTTATCCTGTAAAAGTAACGGAGTTGTACGCTTACATTGTATCAAATCCGAGTTCGTTTGGTTATTCTATGGTGGTGTATGATGATAACGGAACAGGTGGAGCAGCAGGTACAAAATTAGATTCTATTTTTATGACTCCTTCTTCTGTATTTACTTCTACTTGGAATACCACACCTTTAGCAACTCCAATAACTATTAACTCGGGAGGTGTTTATGTGGCTTGGAAAATGAATGGTGACGGTTTAACACTTGGACAAAATCAAGTTCCTCCTTTTTCTTTCAGAACGTTTGAAATTTTAGGAAGTACTTGGGCGCCTTATCGCTATAGAGAAACAGAAGATGTGATGATTAACATCAGTATCGAAAAAATTCCTGTATCCGGTGCCGGAATTCACGAAAGCGAAATGAGTAATTATTTTGGAGATTTTTATCCAAACCCATCAGCTAATATTGCAACTATCAATTATGACATTCCATTTAATGTGAAAAACATTTTTTACCAATTATATGATGTGCAAGGTAAATTAGTGAATGTATCTTCTTCATCTGTTCAATCAAATAGCGGAAAGCTAAGTATCTCTGTGAATAGCTTAGATGCGGGCATTTATACTTGTAAAATTGCTGTTGATGGAGATGTGATTGTAAGAAAGTTGGTAATCGCGAAGTAAATATTTTTTTGATTTTTATTTAAAAGGTGTTCAGATGTTTTCTGGCACCTTTTTTTGATAGCCTGTTTTATGGCCGCAGACCTGTCTGCCGACAGGCAGACAGGTCTGCGGCTTAAGTTCGGTTTTTAAAAGGGCTGAATTTTATTTCAACCCGTCAATCACTTCCTCAATGTTTTTGGCCGAAGGAAAAAAGGAAACAATTTTCTGCAAAACTTCATCTACAATTGAATCGGGGCAGGAGGCACCGCTGGTTAGAATAATATCCAATACTTCTTTTTGTGGTAAAAAATTCAAACTATGCAGATGCTTTTGCTGTGAAAAATCAAAATGATTGATTTCATTTTTTGAAATAATCTCTTTTGCTGAAGAAATAAAATAAGTAGAAAGTTTTTCTTCACACAACTCAACAATGTGAGAAGTGTTTGAACTGTTGTAACCGCCAACAACTATTGCTAAATCGGCTTTGTTTTTCAAAAGTCCGTAAGTCGCTTCTTGATTTTCATTGGTTGCATAGCATAAGGTGTCACGTGTATCGGCAAAATGATTTTTTAAATCATTCTCTCCATATTTTTTTGCCATAATATTTTTAAAATAGTCCGCTATCTCTTGTGTTTCGGTAGCCAGCATTGTTGTTTGATTGATTACTCCAACGCGGGAAAGGTGTTTTTGAGGGTCGAAATTATCAGAATGTTTCCCTTTAAAAATTTTATTGAAGTCTTCCAAAGCAATAGTTCCTAAAATAAATTCACCAAGTACTCTTGATTCATGAATATCTTTCACAATAATGGAAGGAGCATTTTGCTCACTTCTCGAAAAAGTGGCTCTTGTTTCTTCGTGATTAAATTTCCCGTGAATGATGATGCTATATTGCTCTTCACCTAATTTTTCTGATTTTTTCCAAACGCGCTCCACAAACGGACAAGTAGTATCGTATTTACGAACTTGGATTCCAATGTTATTTAATTCATCTTCTATTTTCAATGTTGTTCCAAATGCAGGAATAATAACAATGTCACTTGAATTTAATTCCGAAAAAGGAATAATTTGATTGCCTGAAGTGTCCATCAAAAATTTTACACCGCGATTCAACAAATCGTTATTTACGTCAGGGTTATGAATCATTTGGCTAAGAAGAAATATTTTTTTATCAGGATTTTCTTCTATGGCCTTATAAGAAATTTCTATAGCATTTTCAACACCGTAACAAAATCCAAAATGACGGGCAATATGAAAGCGAATGGGGCCAAAGTCTAAAAGAGTAGGACTGAAATCCTTTTTACGAGGGTCGGTTATTTTTCGAATTTCTTTTACTTTCGAAATAATCGGACTTTTATAAAAATCAGGGATAATAAAATTTTTCATCTACTACAAAATTACATATTTCTATTCAATCGAATCAATAATTTGCATTGCAATATTTTCAGCTTGAACGCGTATTTCGGGAACAGCTGTCGTTTCCCATAAAACACCTCTGAGTAAGCTGCCTATTGCAAAAATATCGGATGAAATGTGTTCATCTTTTTCTAAAACATTGCCATTGAGTGTTGTTTTTATCCCCATTTTTAAGTCATCAGCAAGAATCATTTTTTTTGATAACAACCGTTGTACTAATTCATCGGTTAATTCTGCATAATTGTTTTGCGGTCCGGTGCAATTAATAACTCTGGAAACAACTAGTTCTCGAATAGCTGAATTTTTTCTTAGGTTAATCGCAATTGAAACATTCCCGTTTTTTTCTTGCATATCGATTATTCTTCCACCAATTATTTCTAATTGCTCTTTTTTCTTTAAAATAGTTATTTCATTGTAAGTTGTTAGTGGCAAACGATGACGGGCAATTCCCCAAATGTGACGTATGTGGGAAATAAACTGTTGTTTTTCTTTTTTAGATAGGGCAATCCATATTTGTTGTGAATGTGGCCGCAAAGAATCAATCACTCCCTGCCAAGAACTGTTTTTTGTTTCGGCAAATTTTAGATGTCTACGTACAATTTGGAATATTTCCAACAAACTTTTTCCTTTAAGCTCATGGTAAAAATTGGGATAAGTAATTTGTTTGGAATGTGCAGCCGAAGTATATCCTCTTGGAGAAACAACAAAGATTTTGCCTTTTAAGCCATTTTTTTTGAGACTGAGCACCGAATCAATCATTGTTAGACCGGTACCGATTATTAAAACATCTTTATTTAAGTCGAGATTTTTCAAATAGCCGGTATGCCAAGGATTTTGAAAATAGCTTGAGCTCAAATGGAAGGAAGTGCTTTTTGATTTAGGGTTGGCCGGCAAAAAGTTTCCCAATGCTAAAACTATTTTATCAGCCCGAATGGAATTTGAATTACTCAATAAAACACGATAGGCTGATTCTTGCTTTGTGATATCAATTGCTTTAGCATGAATAAATTCTAGTAGTTTATTTTTTTTATGATAATCTACTAATTCGGTGATGTATTTTCCATAAATGTAGCGAGGGAAAAATTGAGCCTCGATATTTTCAGAGGAATATCCATTGTTTTTAAGCCAATCGATAAAATGAGAGGGGTTTTTTTGAAAAGCGCTCATTTTTCCTGCAGGAACATTCAATAAATGAGCTTCATCCGTTGTACTGTATGCACTTCCAAGCCCGATGGATTGCTCGGAATGAATTACTTTAACGTGTATATTTTTGCTTTTTTCCAGTAGTTGAATGGCAGTTAGCATTCCGCTCCAGCCTCCACCAATAATAGCAATTGTTTTCATTTTCAATAAAATTAGGAAATAGTTTGTGATTTTATAGGATTTCTAGGTCTTTTATCAACAATTAGTTGTGAATGTAATATTGATTAAAATCCCCTATTTTTCAGATAACTAAGTATTTTTGTAATAATGAAAACAAAACGTCCTTTAATACTTGTTACCAACGATGATGGTATAACTGCACCAGGAATTGCTTCGTTAATTGAAGTGGTAAAAACTTTGGGCGATGTGGTGGTGGTTGCTCCTGATAAACCGCAGTCGGGTATGGGACATGCAATTACAATAAACGCAACACTTCGCATTCAAAAAGTAAGTATTTATGGTGTGAAAGAGGAATACAGTTGTACGGGAACTCCTGTAGATTGTGTAAAAATTGCTATAAACAAAATTTTGAAACGCAAACCCGATTTGGTTGTGTCTGGAATCAATCATGGCTCTAACATGTCTATTAATGTTATTTATTCGGGAACCATGTCGGCAGCAGTTGAAGGTGCTATTGAAAGCGTTCCTTCTATTGGTTTTTCATTGTTAAACGATTCGATTGATGCAGATTTTTCTGCTTCAAAAAAAATTGTAAAAACCATCGCTTCACAAGTTTTAAAAAATGGTTTGCCAAAAGGCGTTTGTTTGAATGTAAATATTCCGAAAATAAAATTTGAATTAATAAAAGGAATAAAAGTTTGTCGACAAGCACGTGCAAACTGGATTGAAGAGTTGGATGAGCGTAAAGACCCAAGCGGCAAGACTTATTTTTGGTTGACAGGCAGATTTGATAATTACGATAAAGGAAAAAAAGATACAGATGTTTGGGCATTAGAAAATCAATATGTTTCGGTGGTGCCAACTCAATTTGATATGACTTCTCACAATTCGATAAAGGTTATCGAAAAATGGAAACTTTAATTTTTTAACGATGAAAAATTTTAATTGGGATAGAACATGGGTAGGATTGGTACTTGGAATTCTAACTCCTGTGGTGATTTACACCATCTACTATTATTTCGTTTATAATTCGGGATTAAAAAAAATGAATGTGAGTTTGTGTATCGCTACCGACTTAATTCCATTTTATTTGTACCAACGAAAAGAAAAATACAATGGGCTAAAAGGAGTTTTAATAGCAACATTTGCTTGGGCGGCTGTTATTTTTTCTTTGGTATTTTTTACAAATTATTTACGCATAGGATAAATGAACTATTATATCATTGCAGGAGAAGCTTCTGGAGATTTGCATGCATCCAATTTGATGAAATCATTAAAGATGTTGGATGGAAGTGCTACTTTTCGTTGTTGGGGTGGTGATTTAATGGAAAAACAAGGAGCTAAATTGGTAAAGCACTACCGCGATTTAGCATTTATGGGATTTACAGAAGTGTTGATGAACATTCGAACGATTTTCAAAAACATCGATTTCTGTAAGAAAGACATCCTGGAAAACAGACCGGATGTTTTGATTTTGGTTGATTACCCTGGTTTTAACATGCGTATTGCAGATTTTGCAAAACAAAACGGAATTAAAGTTTTTTATTATATCTCTCCGCAAATCTGGGCTTGGAAACAATCTCGCGTTCACAAAATAAAAAAGATTGTCGATAAAATGTTTGTGATTCTTCCCTTTGAAAAAGAGTTTTACAAACGTTTTGATTATGAAGTTGATTTTGTTGGTCATCCTTTGCTGGATGCTGTAGATAATTATGCAAAAGAATCAAATGAATTAGGAATTACTTTTTCTAAGCCAATTATTGCTGTATTACCCGGAAGCAGAAAGCAAGAAATTTCTACTCTTTTGCCCCTGATGTTATCCATGCGAAAATATTATCCAAATCATCAATTTGTTGTGGCGGGTGCCCCCTCACAATCTTCCGAGTATTACAAAACATTTTTTCCGGACGATGACGTGAAAATTGTGTTTGGAAAAACCTACCCTTTGCTCCAAAAGTCAGAAGCTGCTTTGGTTGCATCCGGAACAGCAACATTGGAAACAGCATTGTTTGGCGTACCCGAAGTGGTTTGTTATATCGCTGGAAAGATTTCCTATGTCATTGCAAAGCAATTGATAAAAGTGAAATACATTTCTTTGGTAAACCTAATTATGGATAAAGAAATTGTAAGAGAATTAATTCAAGATGATTTGAACGAAGCAAATTTAAAAATGGAATTGGATAAGTTGCTGACTGCTGCAACACGAGCAAAACTTTTATCGGATTATACCGAATTGAAAACAAAATTAGGTGGTTCAGGCGCTTCTCAAAAAACCGCTGAGTTGATGATTAAATACTTGAGCGAATGACAAAAGGTAGCAAAAAGCAAAACAGTTTTACTTTTATCTGCACATCTACAAATCTGCACAGTTGCACATCAGTTAAAGTATATGCGTAAACTATTTATATCAATCCTATTTATCGCTACAATAGCGTACTCATCAGCATCTTCGATAAGTGTTAGAATCCTTACCACAAAGGTGATACAGTCGTTTATTTTTTCACCCATCACAGGAACGTATGATGTGTATGGTGATGGTGTTTTATTGCTCAATAGCGATACTCCGGGGATTTTTCAATTAAACATTGATGGAGATTCAATTGTTTTAAAAACATTTGAAAAAACAATTGGCAAGTACGCTTCTCTTAAAATGCTGTCCAAACAAACGGATGGTGCTTTTAAAATAAAATCAGTTGTACCGGAAGGAAAAGTAAGGACCTATGAAGATGATGTTATAATTACTTTAACTTCAGATAAAAAACAATTTTTACTGATTAATAAAGTAGATATTGAAAAGTATATTGCTGGTGTGGTGGAATCAGAATCGGGAACTCATACTAGTTTAGAATATTATAAATTACAATCCATTTTATGTCGCACTTATTTATTGGCACATATTTCACGACATATTTTAGAAGGATTTCAAGTATGTGACGATGTTCATTGTCAGGCGTACTTGAGCAGAACAACGGATGCCGACATAAAAAAAGGGGTTTGGGATACGAAAGGATTGGTGGTAGTGGATAACGATTTGAATTTAATTACGGCTGCTTTCCATTCAAATTGTGGCGGTCAAACAGTTGCCTCGCAGGATGTATGGGCAATGTCAACTACTTATCTAAAATCTGTGAAAGATACTTTTTGCCTAAAACAAACACATGCAAATTGGAAACGGACCATTCCTTTGGAAGATTGGAAAGCATATTTACAATTGAAACACAAATATCCGATTGATGATAGCTTAAAATTAAACGATGCCACTTCATTTGCACAGCCAAATGGCAGAGCGATTTTTTTCACGGATAACGATTTAAAAATACCTTTAAAAATTATTCGTGCTGATTTTCAGTTAAAATCTACTTACTTCTCCGTAGAGCAAAAGGGAGAATCCATTATTTTTAATGGAAGGGGTTATGGACATGGTGTCGGGCTTTGCCAGGAAGGGGCTATGCGCATGGCAATTTTAAATTATTCTTATAAAGACATTCTGAACTTTTATTACAGAGATGTGCATCTGGTGGATCTTTCTGCATTGAATTATTTTAGGCAGGAGTGACCTTAAGTATGCTATTAACTACACTTCGACTTTAGTTTATACTGAGCAGAGTCGAAGTACTTAGTGTGACGTGCTTTCAAGTTTATCTGGAATATTTTCGTGCCGTCATGCTGAGCGTAGTCGAAGCATACATATTTATAAGACAAAACTTTCTTATCTTTATCTGTGCTTTCTAAGCGAAAATACTTCCTTCTTATTATGTTATGTGCTGTGTCTTTTTTCTTAAAGGCACAAACGGATAGCACTGGTATGCGTGGTTACCGCATGTCGAACGATGGGATATGGTGTTCTACTAATCGCAATGGTGGAGGTTTTTCAACAAAACGATTTGCTTTAGTTGCAGGAACAGAAGGTGCTTTGTATGCAGGTTCAATGATTGGATTAAATCAATTGTGGTACAAAGATTATCCTCGCTCATCTTTTCATACGTTTAACGACAATGAAGAGTGGATGCAAATGGATAAAGTAGGCCATCTCACTACCTCTTATTATGTTGGCAAAGTTGGAATAGGATTGTATCGCTGGAGTGGAGTGAAGCGAGCAAAAGCAATTTGGTTTGGTGGAATGTTGGGGTCTGTTTATCAAAGCACCATTGAAATATTAGATGGTTATTCTTCTGAATGGGGTTTTTCTTATGGTGATTTTGCTGCAAATACTGCGGGTTCTCTGCTCTGTATCGGGCAAGAATTGATTTGGGACGAACAGCGAATTGTTTTAAAATATTCTTTTCAGCAAAGTGAATTTGCAAAATTTCGTCCAAATCTACTAGGAAAAAATTTACAAGAAAATATGCTGAAAGATTATAACGGCCAAACATATTGGCTTTCTGTAAATCCTGCTTCCTTTATGTCAGATGACACAAAATTTCCAAAATGGCTAAACATTGCGGTTGGTTACGGAGCGGATGGAATGACTGGAGGAAATTTTAATCCACCCTACATTGATGCAGATGGTTTTCAAATTTATCATGAACGCTACCGGCAATATTATTTGTCGTTTGATGTAGATCTTACAAGAATAAAAACTAAATCTAGATTCTTGAATACGGTTTTCTATTCAATTGGATTTATAAAAATTCCAGCTCCTGCACTTGAGTTTTCTGAAAAGGGAATAAAAGGAAATTTGTTGGGTTTTTGAAGCTTTATTTCACTTTCGCCAATTTACTTACTCTATAAAGCATAAAAATGCAAATCACAGCAAAGCCCAAAACAACATAACCAAGCGTGCTATAATGCTCCAGGGGACTCAATTTTGTTTTTTGTACAACAATCATTCCGCCAATAATAGATGCGATTCCACCAGCTAATTGTTGAAGTGATGAGTTGAGACTCATGAATGCTCCACGATCATGCATCTGTGGCAAAGCACTTACTAATGCCATAGATGGAACCATTCGGCCCATTATACCAATCATCAACGCTACATTCACAATCATAACCACCCATAAAGGAGTAGGACCCATATTGGTATAAATCACTACAACAATAATCATCCAGATAGAAGCGAATGTAAAAATTTTCATTTTACTTACACTATCACTTAGTTTTCCAATAATTGGCATAATAAATAAAGTTGCCACTCCAGCAACCATAAATAATATTGGAAGTTGTTCGTTTGTAATTTTTAAATTGTTAATTGCAAAAGCACTTCCCCATGGCATCATCATAAATCCCCCTAAAGAAAGTAAAGCAGTGGTTAAAAACCCAATTCTGTAATTACGATTTTTGATCGTGTTCCAAAGATGCATGAATGCATTGTTTTCTATCTTATCATTCAGATGTTCTGTAATAGGTTTCATTTTTACAAAAAGTGTGGCAAGCACCAAAGTTGCCATTCCTACAATCATAAAAAACGGAGTTTCCCATCCCCAATGGTTGGAAAGGTATAAACTGATTGGAATTCCAAGTACTTGACTTGCGCCAAAGCCCATTTGCATAAATCCCATTACTCGCCCACGTTGATTGATTGGAAAAAAATCTGCAACAATTGCCATAGAAATAGAACCAATTACTCCGCCAAACAAACCGGTGATAATGCGAGCGGCCAATAACATTGGATAATTAGTTGCTAATCCGCAGAACAATGTTCCAAGTATAAAACCAATGTAAAAGAACAAGAGTAATTTTTTTCTATCAAATTTATCTGCAAATCCAGCTGTTAAGATTCCTGAACAAAATGCACTAATCGCATATATTCCAACCGACAATCCAAACTGTTTTGTTGTAAGATTCATTGATTTCATTAGTATGTCACCCAGTGGCGACATAACCATAAAATCAAGTACAACTGTAAATTGAGTAAGTGCTAATATGGTTATTATAAATATTTGATAGGATTCAAATTTTGGTGGTGCTGCTTTTACTTCTGTGTTCATTATTATTTTTCTTTTTAAAGTATTATCTGTTCTCAATCGTCTGTTTAACTGAATGCAAATATATGTTAATTTTCAATAGGAAACTTTGAAATCAAAAAATGTTTCCATAGTTTTGTCCCATAATTTTAAAATAGAATGGCTGTTAGCTTAAGGATTATCATTATTGGTGTGGTATTATTACTATTAGACGTATATTTTTATCAATCTGTACGAACCTTGTTTGCCAATAGCACTACGTTTAGAAAGAATCTAGTTTTTAATATCTATTGGGGTTTTACATTAATTAGTCTTTTAGTTTTTTTAGTTCCTGCTGTTTTTAGCTTTAGTGACCTGCCAAAAGTAGTGAGAGTATATGTTTTCGCGTTTTTTATTATGGTCATCATTTCAAAATTGATTGGTACTACATTCGTTTTGTTGGATGATGTAATCCGTTTTTTTAGATGGATAGCAAGTTATATACTGAAACCAGAAGAAGTTGTTTCTAATGAAGTAGCCATAAATCCACATGTTATTTCCAGATTAAAGTTTTTGAATTATGTAGCCGTTGGAATGGCTGCTTTGCCTTTTGCAAGTTTCATATACGGAATGGTAAAAGGAGCATTTGATTATAAAGTGCATAAAGTAAAAGTCATCTTACCTAATCTTCCTTCTGAATTCAATGGGTTAAAAATTGTTCAGATATCTGATATACATTCAGGAAGTTTTGTGTCCACTTCTCCTCTTGAAGCTGCTATTAAAATAGTAATGGAGCAAAATGCAGATGTCATCTTTTTTACAGGCGATTTAGTAAACAATGAAACACCGGAAGTATTGCCATATATTGATGTCTTGAAAAAAATTCAAGCTCCAATGGGCGTATACAGCACTCTTGGTAATCATGATTATGGCGATTACATTACGTGGGAAAGTCAAGCAGCTAAAAGTAAAAATTTACAAGATTTAAAAGATACGCATGGGGTTTTGGGTTGGAGATTATTAATGAATGAGCATGTTGCTTTGAAAAAAGGAGATGCTGAAATTGCGCTATTAGGAATTGAAAATTGGGGTGGAAATTTAAACTTTCCAAAGTATGGTGATATGAAAAAAGCACACGATGGAACAGAAAAATATCCCGTGAAACTTTTATTATCACATGATCCATCGCATTGGAACTTAGAAGTGTCAGAATTGTATAAAGATGTAGATGTTACATTTAGTGGACATACACATGGTTTTCAATTTGGAATCGAAATCCCAGGATTGATTAAATGGAGTCCATCTCAATTTGTTTATAAACAATGGGCAGGTTTGTATTCAAAAGGAAAACAACATTTATATGTGAATCGTGGATTGGGCTTCCTAGGTTATCCAGGTAGAGTAGGTATCTTGCCTGAAATTACTGTGATGGAACTTTATAATTCTTGATTTATAATTATTAACTCTGTCGTCACCCTGAGCGGAGTCGAAGGGTAGAAACTTCGTGAGACAAATGTTGTTTTATTCTATTCAAATGATTGCTGCGAAGTGTAATTAGATTTTTGCATCATCCGCCCTTCGACTTCGCTCAGGGTGACATCCGACAACTTGATCTTATATAGTTTATAATTGCTAACTTTAATTTTCAAATTTTCAAATTTTTCAATTTTCACATTGTACTATGGCTGATGCACTAAAAGATATGTTTTCCAAAAAATTCTATGAGCGCTTGTCTCTGGAATTGTATAAAGCGGATAAAAACATCCACCCCGATAAATTTGTAAAATGTGTAACAAAAGGCTTAGAGGAACTTTCTTTAAACCAACGCATGAGAAACACATCTGTTGTTCTCAAACAACATCTTCCTAATGATTATAAAAAATCTGTTGCTGTACTTTCTAAAGTTGTTCCCCAATTTAAAGGTTCGTACACGTCACTCTTGTTTCCTGATTTTGTTGGTCAGTATGGTCATTCTGATTTTGAGCAGTCGATGGAAGCATTGAGTTATTTCACACAATTTGGTTCCTCTGAATTTGCTATTCGTGAGTTTTTGAAACGAGACATGAAGAAAACGCTTTCGGTGATGAAAAAGTGGTCGGAGGATAAAAATCATCACATCCGAAGATTATCAAGTGAAGGAAGTCGTCCGCGTTTGCCTTGGTCTTTTAATTTGGATGAGATTGCAAAAAATCCCGAACTCACGAAACCCATTTTAGAAAAATTAAAAACCGATAAGGAACTATACGTTAAAAAATCGGTAGCAAATCATTTAAATGATTTTTCTAGAATCAATCCCGATTGGATGCTGAAGGTTATTAATTCTTGGGATAGGAAAAATGTTGATACCGCTTGGATTGTGAAGCATGCGAGTCGTACTTTGATTAAGAAAGGTGATCAACGTTCTTTGGCGGTATTTGATTATGAGAAATCTCCGAAAATCAAAATTGAAAAATTGAAGATTGAAAAATTGAAGATTAAATTAGGCGAAAGCCTAAAATTTGATTTTGAACTTCAATCTGAAAAAACAAAATCACAAAAACTAGTGATTGATTATGCCATTCATTATCAAAAAAAGTCAGGTGAACTCGCTCCTAAGGTTTTTAAATTAAAAGACATTGAGCTGAAACCAAAACAAGCTGTTTCTATTTCCAAAGCGCATCGTTTTATGGATTTCACAACACGTAAGCATTATCCGGGCAAACACGCGGTTGAGATTATCGTTAATGGAAAATCGTATGGGAAGAAAGAGTTTTTGTTGGTAGGGTAGTTTGTTCTTTAGTTATGTCACTTACACTTCGACTACGCTCAGTGTGACGTCATGCTGAGCATTCAGCATTGAAGCAGACACATAGAAGCATAAGAGCATTCTGCTATTATTTCATTATTTTTACAGGGTGAACAAAAAAGCCCTTCAATTCGCGCAATACTTTCTTCTACTTGGCATTGGTATTTGGCTTTGTTACTTATTTTTCAATCATCTTGATTTTAAAAATCTAAAAGTAAAAATCCGCTCCGGAAATTTATCTTGGTTTTATATTGTAATGTTCGTCTCCGTGATGGTTTATGTTTTTAGAACACTGCGTTGGCAAATGCTTATTCGTTCGATTGGTTATGAAACTAAATTTCATAATGCATTTTCTGCACTCTCCATTAGTTATTTTGTGAGTTTTGTTGTTCCACGTTTGGGAGAAGTAACGCGTTGTTTGTCTGTTAAAAAACAACACGACATTCCATTTATGCAATTGCTGGGAACGGTAATAATTGAGCGTATTATAGATATTATCTGTTTGATTATTCTTTTGTTTCTAACACTAGCATTACAATTCGATAAAATTATTGAATTTGTAAAAGTAAATGTGTTTCATCCTTTCTATGATAAAATTATTTTGAAAATCATCAATGGAAATACGACAATTCTCATTCTAATATTGATTTTTATTGTCGTTTCTGGTGCTTTGTTCTTTTACTTTAGAAAATACATCCGTGAAAAATCACCGAAATTGATTGTAAAATTTGTGGAAGGACTAAAAGAAGGAATAACGAGTGTTGGAAAGCTAAAACAAAAAAAGCTTTTCATTTTATATACCATTTTGATTTGGGTTTGTTATTACCTCATGACGTATTTCTGGTTTTTTGTTTTCCCTGAAACTTCTGTATTGACTTTGGGAGCTTGCTTGTCAATTTTAACAATTGGAACCATAGGCCGTTCTGTTCCCATTCAAGGCGGTGGAATGGGAGCCTATCATTTTTTAGTAATGAGTGTTGTTATGCTTTACGGTTTGTCAGATTCATGGGGGAAAGATTTGGCGACTTTGATTCATGGCGGACAAACGCTTTTTACTTTTGCGATGGGATTAATTGGTTTGTTGATTTTTTTTATTGTGTATTGGAGAAGGGAACGCGGGTGTCACGGAAAAAAGGGATAAAAACGGAT
>JAHEYB010000016.1:44027-61280 GCA_023251805.1 Bacteroidota bacterium
AAACGGATCAATTCCCCCTTGGAGAAGGGGGTTAGGGGGATTGACCTAATGTGAGACTAATTTCGATTTAGTTCCTTTATCACCATCCTAGCTCTTGCACTAAATGAAACCGAATAAATTTTTTTTAATGTTTCTCATACTTGTAAAGATAAAAAAAGTCCCACTGAATAGCGAGACTTTTAATTTGAAATTTGTAATCTGAAATTAATTCAACTCCGGCAGCGTATACTTCCTGCCTTTGTTTTGTTCTTTTAGATAATCCATCAATGGAGCAAAATAATCCAACATTGCTTTTGCGCTCAATTCGCTTCCTGTTTTATCTTTTAACAATTGTCTCCAATCAGCACTTGCGCCTGGGTTCATAATTTCTCCAATAAATTTACCCACTTCTTTGTTTCCATAATAATTGGTAGCATGTGGATCTTGGTGCAAAATGTTTTTAGAAATATGGTCGTGAACTTGGAACAACAATACAAACGATAATGCATAATCATAATACTGAGCAGCATCGTTATTGATATGTGTTTTTGTAGCAGCATCACAAAATTCTTCTCCACGAACTGTTGGAGGAGCAATTCCTTGGTATTGTGCAGCTAATTCCCACCAGCGTTTGTTGAATTGATCTGCAGGTAAATTGTTTGAATAAATATCATGCTCAAACATGCTCATAGTTCCTGTGCTAAAAGGAATGAACACAACATAGTTCAATGCTTCTTTTAAAAGTGTTTGCATTTCATCCGACTTTGTGTTTTTTGGAATCAAATTCAAGTTTTCCATAAATGGTTTTTGCATTGCCGCCATTCCCATCATACTTCCCAATGCTTCGTGATAGGCTCTGTTTGCTCCTTCTCGCAATAAAATAGGCACTTCGGGATTGCTATACGATAAATAATAATAAATATGCCCCAATTCATGGTGAGAGGTTTCATACCATTCGCTATTCGGCTCTACACTCATTAATGAGCGAACATCTTGATCATAATTCATGTGCCAAGCAGAGGCATGATTGTTTTTTTTGTAGTTGGCATCTTTCGGAGCGGGGTAGAGGTCGGATTTTTCCCAGAATGATTTTGGTAATTCCGGAAAACCAATACTTACATAAAAACGTTCTCCTTGTTTTACAATCCACTCTGCATCTTTTGTTTTTAAGGCACTGTCCAAATTAATTCCTTTTACATCCACCAAGCTTCCCCAATCTTGTCCCCAGCGATTCGGTAACCATTGTGCCGGCAATAAATCTGGAACATCTTTTACACCATACTTTTTTGCGTACTCGTAACGTGCATAGGTGTGCAACTCTCTGTAAAGTGGGTATAATTCTTTATTAAATTTTTGAAGCATGTCAATCATTTCCTGAGTTGTCATTCCATAATCAGAAACTTGGTATTCGAAATAATCTTTGTAACCAAGGCCTTGAACGGTTTTGTTTCTTAGGTCACGCAAGTTCACTAAACCATTTTTTAATCCTTTACCAACTTCTTTACTTGCTTCCCAAGCTTTCATTCGTTTTGCCATATTGATTTCATGTGACAAAATTCCATCGATGTCATTTGTAGAAACGGATTTCCCATCAATTTTAAAATCAAAACCAAACATGTTTTCATTTTGTTTTGTCTCCGCTTTGATGCGTTCTTTCACAACAGCTTGAATTGTTTCAGGATTGTTGGCAGCTTTATACATAATGCTGTTCAATTGTTTTACCTGAATCGGTTTTAATTTATCCTTTTGTTCTAGATATTTTTTTGCTGTTTCAATATTTTCTGCGCTTCCGGTAAATTTTGCATATTCTTCTTGAGCAATGTTCAAAGCTGTTGCGTTGGTGGTATCGCCTTCCACAATATGTGTATTCGCTTTCCAATCGGTTTCATTGCTGATTACACTCAAGTCCTGATATTTTTTATTGTATCCATCCAAAAAAGTTTGAACGCTGTCTTGAATAGCTTTGTTTGCAACATCATCGGTTGTTGTATCATTTCCACAAGAGTAGATGAATATGGAAGCGGTAAATAGAACAAGTAATTTCTTCATGATATTTGTATTTTTTAATTGGGAAGCAAATGTAGTAAAAAGACCTTATAACCCCACTCCTTTTTAAAGGTAGAGGCGGGGCTGAGGTAATTTATTATCTTTACATCATTATGTCAGTTCAAAAGCAAAAAGCAATTATAGTAGGACCCGCATTTCCATTACGGGGCGGGATTGCCAATTTTAATGAAGCTTTGTGCAGGGCAATGAATGCAGAAGGAATAGAGACTAAAATTATTTCTTTTTCATTGCAATACCCTAACTTCCTATTCCCCGGAAAAACGCAATATGATAAGGGAAAAGGTCCTAGTGACATTCGCATTGAAACTAAAATAAATTCTATTAATCCTTTCAATTGGATGAAAGTCGCATCTCAAATTAAAGCAGAACAGCCTGATTTTGTTGTATTGCGTTATTGGCTTCCTTTTATGGGACCGTGCTTAGGAACAATTGCAAAACGTATAAAAAGAAGAAGTAAGATTAAAGTAATTGCTATAACCGACAATGTGATTCCTCATGAAAAACGTTTTGGGGACCGCCCTTTTACAAAGTATTTTATCAAACAATGCGATGGATTTATTGCTATGTCGCAATCTGTTCTTACCGATTTAAAAGAATTTACTGCAACCGATAAAAAGTCCTTTTTGCCTCATCCGATTTATGATATTTTTGGTGAAAAAGTGAGTAAAGATGCTGCTTTACAAAAATTACAGTTGAATCCAAACGATAAACATCTTTTATTTTTTGGTTTCATTAGAAAATATAAGGGCCTGGATTTATTGTTGGAAGCTATGGCAGACGAACGCGTGAAAGCTTTAAATATAAAGTTGATTGTGGCAGGAGAGTACTATGAGGATGCCGCTCCATTCAATGAAATTATCCGAAAAAATGGCTTAGAACAGAATATTATTTTGAAAACAGAGTACATTCATTCAGATGATGTACGTTACTATTTTTGTGCAGCCGATATGGTTACACAGCCTTATAGGACCGCTACTCAAAGCGGTGTAACACAAATTGCTTATCATTATGAACGACCTATGTTGGTTACCAATGTTGGAGGTTTGCCAGAAATTGTCCCTCACCTAAAAGTAGGTTATATCACCGAAATATCTTCCAAATCCATTGCCGATGCTGTTGTAGATTTTTATTCAAGGTCTAGAGAGCAGGAGTTTACTGCAAATACCATTATTGAAAAGAAGCGCTTCTTGTGGAGCAGTTTTGTGGAAGGGCTTAGAATCCTCTACCATCAGCTTTAACTCACCATTCACCATTCATCAATCACCATTGTAAATAATGGCTCAATATTTGAAAATGCCCTCTTAAATTTTCGTACTTTTGTACTTGATTTATGGTGAATCATGAAAAAGGAATGTATCTTTTCTCATTTTCCCCGTTTTAATTAAAAACCAATACTTGTTTACCATGAAAAACTCGTTTTTAATCGCAATCGGAATTTTAGTTTCCTCGGCCATCTTTGCGCAAGAAGCTCCTAATATTACTGATGCTTCGGGAAAGAAACAAGGACATTGGATTAAGTTTGATGCGGACCATAAAAAGATTTACGATGGTAATTTTTTAAACAATATGCCTGTGGGAACGTTCACCTATTATTATGATAGTGGTATTCCTTGGTCGATTTCGGTTTTTTCTAAAAACGGAACCGTTGCACGTACAAAAATGTTTGATGCCGGTGGAAAGCTCGTAGGTGAAGGAAAATATGTGAATGAGAAAAAAGACAGTGTCTGGAAATTTTATAATCAAGAAGGAAAAATATTGTCGGACGAAGTATATTCAAACGGACTAAAAAATGGTGCTGTAAAAGTATATTATTCAAATGGACAAATTTCTGAAGAGAAGATGTGGAAAAATGGAGTGCTGGAAGGTCCTTGTAAAAAGTATTTCGAAAGTGGTCAGCTTAAATATTCGGGAGGGTATTCAAAAAATAAAGTAGAAGGAAAAGTGACATATTATTATGGTTCAGGAAAGGTGGATGCGGAAGGACTTTATGTAAATGACTTAAAAAATGGGCCTTGGAAATATTACAAGGAAGATGGTACGGTATTAAGAACAGATACTTATCAGTTTGGTAAAATGACTGAGACCACCGATAAGAATAAGAACAGAGACGTGATTACGAAAGAGCAGCAATTAGAAGAAAAAAAGAATTCACAAAAATTTGAGATAAAAGACCCTTCACAGGAAAATTATCATCCGGAGAACTAATGAGTAAAAAAGGAAAAGTATTATTGGCAATGAGCGGTGGAATTGATAGTTCCATCGCTGCTTTGTTATTGCACGAACAAGGATATGAAGTGGTTGGAATCACTATGAAAACCTGGGATTATGCATCTTCAGGTGGCGCAACAAAAGAAACAGGTTGTTGCAGTTTGGATTCGATAAACGATGCAAGAATGTTGGCCGTAAATTTAGGCTTTCCGCATTTTATTTTAGACATCCGTCAGGAATTTGGAAATTATATCATTGATAATTTTGTAGATGAATATATTGCTGGAAGAACACCAAACCCTTGTGTATTGTGCAATACACACATCAAATGGGAAGCATTATTGAAACGTGCTGACATGTTGGAATGTGATTTTATTGCAACCGGACATTATGCCAGAATTCGTGAAGAGAACAATCGTTTTGTTGTTTCAAGAGGTTTGGATACCAATAAGGATCAATCGTATGTGCTTTGGGGCTTAACGCAAGAAAGTTTAAAACGTACCATTTTTCCCTTGCAGGATTTTCGTAAATCGGAAATAAAACAAATGGCAATAGATAATGGATATGTTGATTTGGCAAACAAAAGTGAGAGTTACGAAATTTGTTTTGTGCCTGATAATGATTATCGAGGTTTTTTAAAACGTAAAGTTAGTGGGCTGGAAGAACGAGTGGCAGGAGGAAATTTTGTTGATAGAACTGGCCGTATTTTAGGAAAACACAAGGGCTATCCATTTTATACAATTGGGCAACGTAAGGGTTTGGAAATAGCCGTTGGTGAGCCTTTGCATGTATTGGAAATTGTTCCGGAAACAAATACTGTAGTGTTGGGTACAAAAGAAGATCTGGAGCAACAACAAATGATTGTAGGGAAATTCAATCTTATTAAATACGCTTCTATACCGGATAGCATGGAGTTACTTACAAAAATTCGTTACAAAGACCCAGGCTCTATGGCAACTGTTTCTCATGTGAACGACAAATTAAATGTATTGTTTCATAATCCCGTTTCTGCTGTTGCTCCAGGACAATCGGCAGTGTTTTATGAAGGCGAAGATTTAGTAGGTGGTGGCATTATTGAACGCCAGAAGCCATTTTTAATATAGTTTTTGCCAATTTTGTCACCCTGAGCGCAGTAGAAGGGACATTATTTTCTTTTCCCAACAAAATTCCTTAACTTAGCTGATGATTAAAATGTATTCAATGCAAAAAATCATCAGCTTTTTATTTGTGCTATTTGTTTTATTATCGGGGAGTATTTCTTGCAAAAAAGAAAAAGACCCATCTCCCGATATGGGATACAACTATTTTCCAAATCAAGTAGGTAAGTACGTCATATATGATGTGGATTCGTTTTATTACAACGATTTTAATGTTCCTCTTACCATTGATACGTTCAAATTTCAGCTAAAAGAAAAAATTCAATCAACTTATCTTGATAATCAAAATCGCACTACACTCCGTTTGGAACGTTATGTACGTTATTATAATCCTTTGGTTCCTTATTCATCTTTACCTTGGGTGTTGAGAGACGTTTGGGCTGCTAACAGAACAGCCACTACTGCCGAAAAAGTAGAAGAAAATGTTCGATACATAAAATTGGCCTTTGCGGTTAAACAAGAACAAACCTGGGATGGCAATGCACAAAATACAATTGGTGGCTTAACCTATTCATACCAATTTATCAATCAAGCGAGGACTATTGGCGGAACAGCATTTGATTCGGTGTTACAAGTAAATCAGCAAGAGGAATCATCCATTATTCACCAAAAATATTATATCGAAAAATATGCAAAGCGAACAGGCTTGGTATATAGGCAAGTGATAGACATCGAATCGCAACCCAATCCCGATTGGTACAACACTACATTGTACCCTTTTGGAAGTGATTCCTTAGCAGCTTTTTTTGGTGATCCAATTTTAGATCGTGTTACATCTGGGTTTCAATATACCTACATTTATAATTCCTCCGGAACGGAATAAATTTCTATGAAAAAAATCATTTCTCTTTTTATTTTTTCGATTTGCCTACAATTTGTTTTTTCTCAAACTTCTAAAACATATTTAGTAGTTTTTAAAGACAAAACGCATTCTACTTATTCAATCGATAAACCAACTGAATTTCTTTCTACAAAATCCATTGCTCGTAGACAAAAACAAAATATTGCTATAAAAGAACGCGATTTGCCTGTAAATACAGCTTATGTAAATAGTGTGAGAAATGTTGGTGTAAAAGTTGTAAATCAAACAAAGTGGTTAAATGCTATCACTGTTGCAATAGCTGATGAAAGGAAATTGGTAATCATAAAAGAATTATCCTTTGTAAAATCAATTATACTAACCGCTGATCCGGCCTCACAAAAGATAAAAGATACTAAGTTTGATTATGAAAATGTTACGCAGCCAGTTTCTATTTTTTCAAACAATCAAAAATCGGTTACCTCTCTTTTAAATTACGGACCATCATTTTTTCAGGCCAACCAAATCGGAATTGATTGTATGCACGATTTAGGTTATATGGGGCAGGGAATGACAATTGCAGTTTTGGATGCAGGATTTTTTAAAGCAGATTCACTTCCTGCTTTTGATAGTTTAAGAACAAATAATCAGATTTTAGGTTGCAGAGATTTTGTGACGGGCGATACGCTCGTGTTTGAAGATTATCCGCACGGCATGAATGTGCTTTCGTGTATGGGAGGAAATTTACCGGGACAATTAGTTGGAACAGCTCCCAAAGCAAAATTTTGGTTATTAAGAACCGAAGATGCATTCACAGAAACAATACAAGAAGAAATCAATTGGTTGGTGGGAGCGGAGTTTGCAGATAGTGTTGGAGCTGATGTGATTAATTCTTCATTGGGTTATAGTAAATTTGATGGAGGTATTGGCGATCACTATTATTCTGATATGGATGGAAACACTACCATCATAAGTAATGCAGCAGATTGGGCAGCAGGAACAGGAATTTTTGTTACTACGAGTGCCGGAAATGCGGGCGGTCCACCTTGGTTTAAAATAACCGCTCCGGCAGATGCTGATAGTGCATTAACGGTTGGTGCAATTGATTCAGCTGGAGTAATAGCAGGATTTAGTTCTAGGGGATTAACATTTGATGGAAGAATAAAACCCAATACTTGTGCTCGTGGAGTAGCAGCTGTTATTGCTGCAAATACTGGTGGTATAACTACTTCGGGCGGAACTTCTTTTTCTTCTCCAATTACAGCCGGTGCTGTTGCTTGTTTATGGCAATCAAATCCAACTGCTACAAATATGCAATTGTTATCGGCTATTCAACAAAGTGCTTCTCAGTTTTCTTCTCCCGATTCAATCATGGGATATGGAATTCCTAATTTTTGTAAAGCCGATTCTATTTTAACTGTTATGCTTGGTGTAAATAATTTTAATGAAACAACTGAAAATAGTTTGTGGATTTACCCTAATCCATTTAACTCAAATTTTGAGATAGAATTTTATTCTTCTAAAAAAGAAATGGTAAGAGTAGAAGTAGTTGATGTTGCAGGAAGAAAAGTTTTTTCGCAAGAGCAATTTGTTTTTGCAAATATTAAAAATAGAATTTCTATTTCAACGCTTTCTACCATCTCAAAAGGTGTTTATACCTTGAGTATAGTCGGCTCCGACAAAACACATTATTCAAAAATCATCAAACAATAATTTTTTTCCTCCTTTTTATGAAAAAATTCATTCTTCTTGTTTTAATTTGCAATTTTTCAATTTTCAATTTCTGTAAAGCCGATGAAGGCATGTGGCTTCCAATGTTTCTCAAAGCCATGAATGAAACAGATATGCAAAGTAAAGGCTTAAAATTATCTGCTGAAGATATATACAGCATCAACAAATCGAGTTTAAAAGATGCGATTGTGCATTTTGGTGGCGGTTGTACAGCCGAAATTATTTCGGACCAAGGTTTGATGTTTACGAATCATCATTGCGGATACGGGCAACTGCAAGAACACAGCACTGTTGAAAATGATTTGTTGACCAATGGTTTTTGGGCGAAGTCGCATGAAGAAGAATTGCCTAACCCGGGTTTAACAGCAACCATTATTGTGCGGATGGAAGATGTTACAAAACAAGTATTAGCAAATGTAACAAGTGGAATGACGGATGCGGAGCGAGATAAAAAAGTGAATGAAGCAATGGTGCAAATTGCAAAGGATGCAATTAAAGACACACATTATGGTGCTTACATTCGTCCTTTTTTCTACGGAAATGAATATTACCTTTTCGTAACAGAAACTTTTAAAGATGTTCGTTTGGTTGGCGCACCTCCATCGTCCATAGGAAAATTTGGGGGAGATACAGATAATTGGATGTGGCCACGCCATACAGGAGATTTTTCAATTTTTAGAATTTATGCAAACAAAGATAATTTACCAGCAGAGTATTCGAAAGACAATGTTCCTTACAAACCTAAATATGTTATTCCCATTTCAATTAAAGGAATAGAGGAAAATGATTTCACCATGGTGTATGGCTTCCCGGGTAGAACAACAGAGTACTTAAGTTCGTACGCTGTAAATATGATTATGAATGAAAGCGATCCAGCAAAGGTGAAAATACGTGAAACCCGTTTAGCAATTTGGGATGTAGACATGAAAGCGAGCGATAAGGTTCGAATTCAATATTCTGCTAAATATGCTAGTCTTGCTAATTATTGGAAAAAATGGGATGGCGAAATCAGAGGTTTAAAAAAAGCAGATGCGATTAATAAAAAGAAATTGTTTGAGCAAGATTTTTTATTGAAAGTAAATACGGATGACGATGCAAAAGGGAAATACGGAAATTTATTTTCTGATTTTCAAAAAATGTATTCTGAAATAAGTCCTTGGAGCAAGCAAAGAGATTATCATTCAGAGGCAATTATGGGAATTGAAGCAGTGAGTGTTGCTTCTTATTTTTATGATATTGTAGACGCTATAAAGTCGGGCAAAAAAGCAAGTGATTTGCAAAAACGCATTGATGGAACAAAAGCAGATGTTGCAGATTTTTATAAAGATTTTAATGCTGTTGCCGATGAAAAGATATGTGCAGCAATGTTGAAAACGTATATTGATAATATTGACAAGACAAAGCAGGCAAGTATTTTTTCAGAGATAGAAAAAAAATATAAAGGCGATTTTAAAAAATATGCTAAGGACATTTATTCAAAATCAATTTTTGTTTCGGAGGAAAAGGTACAGGAAGCAATGAAAAATTTAGATAAAAATTATAAAAAGATAGAGAAGGACCCTATTTACAAATTGATGTATAGCTGTTTGTCGAAGTACAAACAAGAAGTACTTCCTAAGTATATGGAGCTAGATGCAAAAATTGCAAGTCTGAATCGCACCTATATGAAAGCAATGCGAGAATTAATTATAGACAAAAAATATTATCCCGATGCGAATGGCACCTTGCGTGTGGCTTATGGTAAAGCAAGCGGTTATTATCCAAAAGATGGTGTCCATTATGATTTTTACACTACTCTCGAAGGTGTTATGGAAAAAGAAAATCCTTCAGTAGATGAATTTATTGTTTTTCCGAAATTAAAAGAGTTGTATAAGAATAAAGACTACGGTCAATATGCAAATAAAAAAGGAGAATTACCAGTTGCATTTTGTGCCAGCAATCATACAACAGGTGGAAATTCAGGTAGCCCGGTTTTTAATGGAGAAGGACAATTAATTGGAACCAACTTTGACAGAAACTGGGAAGGAACAATGAGTGATATTATTTACAATCCTGATCAAGTGCGCAACATTGTGTTAGATGTTAGATTCACTTTGTTTGTGATAGATAAATTTGCCGGAGCAGGATACTTGTTAAATGAAATGAAAATTGTGAAGTAATACGGATACGCCCTTCGACTTCGCTCAGGGTGACGCCACTTAAAATGATTTCAAATAGGATGTCAGTCTGTGAGTATTTAAAATGTTTAAATAAGTACTAGTTATATAAATAGAACGTCACACTGAGCGTAGTCGAAGTGCTCTAAATTATAAAACCAATTAAACTTGAACGTAGAGATTATTACCATAGGTGATGAAATACTAATCGGTCAGATTGTTGATACGAACTCTGCTTTTATTGCTCAGCTGTTAAATTTAAACGGAATAAGCGTAAAACAAATTTCTTCTGTTTCCGATGAGCGTGAACATATTTTAAAAGCATTAGAGGAAGCAAAATCCCGTGCCGATATTATTTTGATTACAGGAGGATTAGGTCCTACCAAAGACGATATCACAAAAAAAACATTGTGTGAATATTTTAAAACAACGATGCGTTTTGATGAAGGGGCGTATCAAGATGTAGTAAATATTTTTGCAACGTATGGTAAAGATGTTTCTCCAATAAATCGATTACAAGCAGAAGTTCCTGCAATTTGCGAAGTGATTCATAATTATAATGGCACAGCGCCATGTATGTGGTTTGATGTGGATGATAAAATTTTCGTTTCAATGCCCGGTGTTCCTTATGAGATGAAAGCATTGATGAAAGAGCAAGTGGTGCCGAAATTAAAAGAACGATTTAAATTTCCATCGATTTATCACAAAACCATTTTAACGCAAGGAATAGGAGAATCTGCTTTATCAGAATTGATTTCGGATTGGGAAGGCAGCTTAGCGAGCGCAAATATTAAGTTGGCTTATTTACCATCACCCGGAATGGTACGTTTACGCTTAAGTACAAAAGGGGAAGATAAAAATGCACTCATTAAAAAAGTAGAAAAGAAAATAGAAGAAGTGAAACCACTTATTTCAGAATTTATTTATGGGTACGAAATTTATGGAGTAGAAAGAGAAAGCCTGGAGCAAATGGTTGGAAAATTGCTAAAAGAAAAAAAGAAAACGATTTCAACAGCAGAAAGTTGTACCGGAGGATTTATTTCTCATTTGCTTACCAAAGTTCCGGGAAGCTCTGAATATTATATTGGCTCGGTGATTTCTTATGCTTACGAGATTAAAGAAACGGAGCTAGGAGTTCCGCATGATATTATTTTAAAACATGGAGCTGTTTCACAACCTGTTGTTGAACAAATGGCAAAAGCAATTCGTGAAAAGTACAAAACAGATTATTCCATCTCCGCATCCGGCATTGCTGGTCCGGGTGGAGGCACAGAAGAAAAGCCTGTTGGAACAGTTTGGGTTGCAATTGCTACTCCTACAAAAATAATTTCAGAAAAATTTCTGTTCGGAGCAAATCGTGAACGCAATATTCAAAAAACTGCAAATGTTGCTTTGAAAATGCTGAAGAAGGAGTTGGAAGGATAGGATTATTGTTTCACAAACTTTATACAAATCTTCGGTTTTCTTTTCAAGCTAATAATATAGATTCCATTAGGGTAAGTACTTACATCCATGAAAGAAACCTCAGAAACCATTTTACTCAACATCTTTTTTCCTTGAGAATTAAAAACTTGAATTTCTTCTTCTTCTTTTATATTGAAAAGTTGTACAGAGATTAAGTCTGTAGAAGGATTTGGAAAAACATAAAACTCCGGATCTTGGTCAGCACCAATGGTTGATAGAATACGAACCTTAGCAGTATATCCGGTTAAGCCAAGTGGATTTGTCATTACCCCTCCAAAAAATGTACTATCAGAGGTAAATGAAAGGCTACCAGCTAATCGATAATGATTTACCGATTGTGGGTCGTTAGTCACATTCATTCGGGATATTCTTAGTTTATTGCTTCCATTTGGATTCATCATCCACCAATCGGCACCTTGAATTTCTCCGGGAAAAATATTACAATCTTGTCCGGTCATATAAACCAACTTTGTATTATTGGGATTGAAGGTAGGGCATTGTGTAAAGCTTTCGGTGGTTAACTGACTGATGGCTCCCGTTATCATGTTTAAAGAATAAGCAGGAGTAGCAAAAAGATTTTTACTTTCAAAGGAGCTGTAAAAAGTAAGATATGTGTGGTCGTTTGAAATACTTTCCAATTCATTTGCAGCTTCTAGTCCGCCCGGCTTAAAGCTTTGAATGCTTGATAATGTTGGAGTGGGAGTTAAACTAAAATCAGCGACTTTCATTTCATAGGAACCTGCAGCAAGATTTAAATCAAAAAGTTGTGGAGCAAGCACACGTTGCGACCAAGCAAATTTTAAACCGTCACGTGAAATGGCGCCATGAATAACACCATTATCATAATTATTTGCAAAGTTGGTTAATTGCCATGCTTGTGAACCATCTCGTTTTACCAGCCAGATATCTGTATAGGCTCCATATCCCGGAATAGCATCATCGGGAACGCGGGTGTGGCCAGTTTCGGGGACGTACGCTGTTTTTTCAACATAACAAAATAAATAATCTCCGGAAGGATACCATTCCTCAGCCCATTGATGGCGGTTTGGATCCCAGCCCGAATAAGTCAGAGGCGTTTCTCCACCACCTAACGAATCGGATAAATATATTTTATAATAGCCATTTGCATCCTTTTTTCCATAAGCTACAGTTTTGGTTGAATCGTTCCAAATAGCGCCAATGACTCCATCCTTCCAAACTGTTATGGTTGATGCTTGAGAAAAAGAGGATATAGAAATTGAAAATAGCAATAGAAACGCAAAACTACTTTTTAGATAGAAACGAGGGCAATTGTGGAGCTTCATTTTTTGGTTTTTACTTATGTAAATATACAATAATAAAAATCAGCGTATTAAATCTATATTTCTTTCAAATAAGCTACCTTTGTTGTTCAAATAGACAGATTTTATGAGTGATGTAAAAAAAACAGAGGAATTATTAGCTAAAATTGCTAAGCTGGAGCAGGAAAATGCAATGTTGAAAAGAGATTTCTCCTCTGTTTCAAAAGGAGATACGGTAAGCGTTCCGGATGCAATAAAACCTTTATTTGACGAAGCTCAAAAAATAGTTGGTGAGTACTTTCGAAATTTAAAAATGGATCCCACCCGAGGAACCATTGAAATTAACGATCAGCGTTATGTATTAGTAAGAGCTTCTGCCTTATCGAACGACTTTTTAAATACCATTCAGCATTTATATTCTGATAGAGGCGAGAAAGAAGCTTTGTCGATAGGAAAAAACTTTTTGTTCGATATTGCTCACGTGATTGGGATGAATGATGCCAAAAATTTTCATCAAAAAATGAATTTGGTTGATCCAATTGCAAAATTATCTGCCGGTCCGGTGCATTTTGCCTATTCAGGATGGGCTTATGTGGATATAAAGCCTGAGAGTACCCCTTCACCTGACGATAATTATTATTTGATTTATAATCACCCTTTTTCATTTGAAGCAGATTCTTGGATACGGTCGGGAAAAAAATCAGATACTCCTGTTTGTGTCATGAATTCGGGTTATTCTTCCGGTTGGTGTGAAGAAAGTTTTGGTATTCCACTTACTGCTGTAGAGGTTACTTGTAAAGCAAAAGGAGATGAACATTGCACCTTTATTATGTCGCCTCCGCACAAAATTCAGGAACATGTCAATCGTTTTACTTCTGATTCAAAATATGTAAATAAAAAAATCACTTATGATATTCCTACATTTTTTGAAAGAAAAAAAGTGGAAGAAGAAATGCGCAATGCCCGAAAAAAAGCAGAAGAGTCGGACAAGGCAAAATCAGAATTTTTGGCAAACATGAGCCACGAGATTCGAACGCCAATGAATGCGATTATTGGTTATGTTGATTTAATGTTACAAGATAAAGTTTCCAGGGAGCACCGTGATTATTTGGAAACATTAAAAGACAGTGGCAAACTATTATTGAATTTAATAAACGACATTTTAGATGTGTCAAAAATTGAAGCAGGGCAATTAGTGATTGAAAGTGTTCCCCATTCTTTAAGTGATTTATTGGCTTTGAAAGAATCTTGGGCAAAAGAGTTGGTATTAAAATCCGGACAAACTATTCAGCTAATAAAAAAGTATTCAGATGCTATAGCTGATGAAGTTTACATTGATCCATTGCGTTTACAGCAAATTTTAAATAATCTTTTGAGTAACGCAATAAAATTTACAAATAAGGGAGCGATAGAATTTGGTGTTGTTTTAAAAGATGAAACAATGTTAGAGTTTTATGTAAAAGATTCAGGTATAGGAATAAATACAAAAGACCAAAATAAAATATTTGAAATGTTTGGTCAAGTAGATGCTTCTTCAACAAGGGAGCATGGCGGAAGTGGTTTGGGCTTGACAATTTCGAAAAAACTGGTTGAGATAATGGGTGGAAAAATTTGGGTAGAATCAATAAAAGGGCAAGGAGCAACTTTCTTTTTCACATTGCCTTATAAACCTGCATCTAGCGTAAAAGAGAAAAAAGCGAAAACAGTAAAAGTGCCGGAGGTATTAAAAGATAGATTGTTGTTGGTAGAAGATAATTTAATTAATCAACGATTAACTAAATTAATTTTAGAGAAAGCAGGATATGAAGTAATCACAGCAAATAACGGACAGGAAGCGGTAGATTATTATAAAACTGAAAAAAATATTAAGATTGTGATTATGGATATTCAAATGCCGGTGCTGGATGGCTTGTCGGCCACACAAATTATTCGTTTTCACGAAGCGGAGCAAAAACTAAATCGCACGCCAATTATTGCTCTTACGGCTCATGCAATGCAGGGCGACAAAGAAAAATGTATTGAGGCAGGGTGCGATAATTATCTTTCCAAACCAATTATGTTGGATGTATTGGTAAATACGATTAAGAAGTATATTTAATTAAATAGTAAATAAAACATTTTCTTTTCTAATCATGCACACTTCGATATGTCTGCTTCAACGCAGAATGCTCAGCGTGACGTCATGCTGAGCGGAGTCGAAGCATAGATTATCGAAAAAACTTCCCCTAATCACCGTTTTCACAACCACCCATAAAGCTATTTGTTTCTTCGTGCCAAGGGTAATTGGTATTTGATTTAGTATTTTCCCAATAAAATTTCCCTCGCTTCACATCATAATTTCCAATTTGATTCATTGTTTCAGCATCAAACAATCTTCCATTTACCATCACATATTTTATAGATTCGGTATTGCGAATGTTTTCTAATGGATTTTTTTCCATCACAATTAAATCGGCCAATTTCCCTTTTTCCAAAGAACCAATTTGATCATCCATTCCAATATAATTTGCTCCATTCATTGTTGCACATCTAATAGCTTGTAAAGGAGTTAATCCTCCCATTTGCAACATCCACAATTCCCAATGTGCACCAATTCCTTGAATTTGTCCGTGTGAACCCATATTTACTTTTACTCCTGCATCCGTTAATTTTTTACACGATTTAGAAACTTGAATAAAACCGTTTTCATATTCCGAATCTGGAATCATGGTACGATGACGAGAACGAGAATCAATAATGCCACGAGGAAAGAAGTTTAGCAAACGTTTATTTTCCCAAACATTTGTTTTCTGATACCAATAATCTTCACCATTAATGGCTCCGTAAGTAACAATTAGTGTTGGAGTATAGCCGGTTTTGCTTGCACTCCATAATTTTACAACATCTTTACTTAAATCAGCAACAGGAATGTTGTGTTCTATTCCTGTATGTCCATCCAAAATTTCACTCATGTTGTGAAAAAATGTAGAGCCTCCTTCCGGAACGACCAAAATATTTAAATCGCGAGCTGCTTGAATGACTTGTTGGCGTTGCTCTCTACGAGGTTGATTGTAACTCTTTACAGAAAAAGCACCAAATGCTTTTGTTCTCGCAATTGCAGAACGAGCATCATCATAACTATTAATTACTGCTTTAAAATCACCTTCGGCACCATACAAAATAGTTCCTGTTGAATATACTCTTGGTCCAACCATATATCCAGCTTTCACCATTTCGGATTGTGAAAAACACATTTCAGAAGTAGAAGAAGGGTCGTGTGTGGTGGTGACACCAAAAGCAACATTGGCATAATAACTCCATTGTTTTTGCGGACTAGGTCCAACGCGCCAAGTGCTTAAATGTGAATGTACATCAACCATTCCCGGCATAATTGTTTTACCTTTACAGTCAATATTTTTTGCATCAGCTGGAATTTTTATTTCTGCAGCATTGCCAATTTCTTCAATTTTATTTTCATTGATGATGATGGTTCCATTTTCAATTACTTCATCACCTTTCATTGTAATAATTCTTGCATTGGTGAAAGCAACTCTGCCTTTAGGTTTATCCATTGGCAATACAAGGTTTATTTTTATTCCGACAGTATCCATCGGAGCAATTTTTTCGGGTGCACCATCAATAAAAGAAAAACGATTTTTTAGCTCGTTAGTGAAATATTCATCGCTGTAAGTCCAATGAATTTTTTTACTGTCTTTGCTCCAATGCAAATTTAATCCTGCATCTTTTGCAATTTGTGTAACTGGAACAGCACCCATTTTTGCACTCAAATCAAGAGGCTTGCCTGTTTTTGGAAAGGCGGCAACATATGCTTTAAATAATTCAATAAATGCAACCCAATTCCCATCCGGACTAACGGCTACAGATGTTGTATACTTTGAAGTAAAATGTGTTTTAATATCTTTTCCTTCTATGGAAATACTTTTGTATGTTTTATCTTCTCCTTCAAATGATTGGAATAAAACCCTGTCATTACCTATAAATTGCGGATTGGCTCCATCTTTAGAAAGAAGTTTAGCAACAGCACCTATTTTATTTTCGATGATATAAATTCCGGGGTTCACACAAAATGTAAAGCCCATGTGATCATTGCCATCTTCTTTTTGATATACGATGTATTTTCCATCAGGAGAAAAATGCGGTGTTCGATAAATTCCTTTTTCGGAAGTAATTTTTACAGATTTTTTATCAGTTAAATTCATTTTATAAATCGCTCCCATGTTATCATCATTCCATGTGGTGTAAACAATTTCGTTGGAGATGGAAGAAAAAGAAGGCTCAAATTCAAAGTCTGTTGAACCGCTCACTCTACTTGGTATTCCGGATGGCAACTCTTTTTTCCATAAATACCCTACAGAATTAAACACCAAGGTTTTTTCATCAGGAGAAGTAGTGGCATTGCGTATTACTTTCAC
>JAHEYB010000074.1 GCA_023251805.1 Bacteroidota bacterium
TTGGTGATGGCTCTAAATCAGATGCCATTGCAAATGCAAACACTCCTTTTATAGATAGTTTGTATAAAAAATATCCGCATGCTACATTACGCACTTCAGGTGAAAATGTGGGTTTGCCTGATGGTCAAATGGGAAACAGTGAAGTGGGGCACTTGAATATTGGTGCAGGAAGAATTGTGTATCAAGATTTTGCCCTAATCAATAAAGCTGTTCGTGAAAAAACAATTGATACAAATGTGGAATTACAAAAAGCATTTGATTACGCTAAAAAAAACAACAAAGCCATTCATTTTATTGGGTTGGTTTCAGAAGGCGGTGTACACTCTTCTCAAGCACATTTACATTATTTATGTGATTTAGCAAAAGCAAAAGGATTACAAAATATTTTTATTCATGCCTTTACCGATGGCAGAGATACAGATCCGAAAAGTGGATTGGGATATTTAAGGAATTTAGAAACCCATTTAAACCTCTCAGACCTCACCCCAGCCCTCTCCAAAGGAGAGGGAGTTGGCTCCGTAAGAATAGCTTCAGTTATTGGAAGATATTATGCGATGGATCGCGACAAACGTTGGGAACGCGTAAAACTTGCTTATGATTTATTGGTAAAAGGCGAAGGTAAAAAAACTCAGAATATTATTCAAGCAATTGAAGAATCCTATGCCGAAAACATAACGGATGAATTTATAAAACCAATTGTAAATACAGATGCATCCGGAAATTCAATTGGCGTGATAAAAGAAAACGATGTGGTGATTTGTTTTAATTTTCGTACCGACCGTTGCAGAGAAATTACGCAAGTGTTGACTCAACAGAATATGCCGGAGCAGGGAATGAAAACTCTTCCACTCTATTATGTTACAATGACCAATTACGATGCTTCATTTAAAAATGTACACATCCTTTACGACAAAGATAATTTAGTAAATACATTGGGAGAAGTATTGGAACGTGCCGGCAAAAAACAAATTAGAATTGCAGAAACCGAAAAATATCCGCACGTAACATTTTTCTTTTCTGGTGGAAGAGAAAAAGAATTTATTGGAGAAAAAAGAATCATGGCACCATCTCCTAAAGTTGCAACTTACGATTTAAAACCTGAGATGAGTGCAGTTGAGCTAACGGATGCCATTTTACCCGAATTGAAAAAGGGAGAGGCCGACTTTGTTTGTTTGAATTATGCAAATGCTGATATGGTAGGACATACCGGTGATTACAATGCCGTTATAAAAGCTGTTGAAACAGTGGATGCTTGTACAAAAAGAGTAGTTGAAACAGGAATTGAAAATGGCTATTCATTTATTATCATAGCCGATCATGGTAATTCGGATTACATGATAAACCCTGATGGTTCGCCAAATACAGCGCATACAACCAATCCTGTTCCTTGTATTTTAATTGACAATGAATACAAATCTGTTAGAGAAGGAAAATTAGCCGACCTGGCTCCAACAATTTTAAAAATGATGGGAATTGAAATTCCAAAAGAGATGGATGGAGATGTTTTAGTTTGAACGTTTTCTAATTTACCTCACCAAAGTAACTCGTCCAATATATTGATGGTCTAAATTTTGGACATCGTCACGGAAATTTATTTTGTAAACAAACACATCATTAGTACATAGCCTTCCTTTGAAATATCCATTCCAGCCTGCTTCTTCGTTGTTTGTTTCAAATATTTTTTCTCCCCAACGATCAAAAATCAGAAAGGAATAATCGTGCACTCCCAATAATTTTGGTTTGAATACATCGTTCAAGCCATTTCCATTTGGAGTGAATGCATTCGGAAGCCAAAATAAAAACTCGGGACGAATAATTACTTCAATATATGCAGTATCGGTACAACCGTTTGCATTTACAACCACTTGCATAATGGTATACGTTCCTGGCGCTCCGTAAGAATGTGAGGTATCACAATTGGTGCTAAAACTTCCATCGCCCCAATAAATATCACAATCGATAGCGCCTGAACTCATATCAAATACAGAAACTAAAGGATAAAAAATAGACGTGTCGGTTGGAGTGGCTGTTACTCCTGCTATTGGTGATGTTAAAACTGCAACCGGTGAAGCCAATGAAAAAGTATCCTTACAACCTTGGGAAGAAGAAACAATTAAACTTGTTGGATAAGTTCCTATTCCCGGATAAGTATGAAAAGGATTTTGTAAAGTTGATGTAGTACCATCTCCAAAAGTCCACAAATACGTTAAAGGCGGACTAGCAGACAAATTTAAAAATTGTACAGGTTGTAAATTACAAGAAAGCGGAGAAGCCAAAGTATAATCAGCAATAGGTTTTGGGTATACATCCACATTGGCAGTATACATTTCGGTACAGCCATTTTCACTTACTGTAAATGTGACGGGATAGGTTCCGATAGAATCGAAAATAATATTTGTTGGATTTAAAGTGGTACTGGTTGATGGTGTTGCATGCGAACCAAAGTTCCATGTAAATGTTCCATTGCCCATATATGCTCCACTTCCACTAAAGTTATAACTGTTTTCATAAATACATTCACCCGGTGGTGGCGAAAATGTTGGATCAAGTAATGGATAAATATAAAAAGTGTTTGTTTGTGTGTCGGCACACATTGTTCCCGGATTAATAATTAAAGTAACCACATAGGTTCCTGAATCAGCGTAGGTCCAAGAAGGATTTAAAACATTTGCTGTATCTAAAATTGTGGATGAATCACCAAAATCCCAGTGATAGGAAAATGCATTTACACTCGCTTGTGTAAAATTTACATTGTAGCCAAAACAAAAAGTAGTTTGCAAAGGAATGGATGCAACAGGTAAACCGGGACAAGTAACTACGTTAAATTGAAAATCTCTTTTATTAACATCAATTAAAACTCCTGCACGATATTCGCTCACACACACACCTACTACCCACTGTCCAATCATATTTGGAGTTCCGGTCATTAATCCTGTTGTAGAATTTACTGCTAGTGCCGGTGACGAACTCAAAGGATAAGTAGCATTATAAGGAGCTTGCCAAGGAACAAAAGCAAAAGGCGGAGGAGAACCAATTCCGGGACAACCTGCTGCAACGCCCGGTGGTCCTAATGAAGGACAAGTAGGATCCAAACCTGTATAGGGGTCACACAATTCGTAATACAAAGAATCACCATCGGGGTCAGTTGCTGAATGATCAAAAAATAAAGGAACACCGGCACATAAAAAAATGGGAGGAAAATTTGTGAATCTCGGACTGCTATTTCCGGGAGCAATTGTATTGTCGGGAATATGCGCCATGTACGTTGAGCCAACATCACCGGGTAGCACTAAATTTAAAATGGTTCCGTTTCTGCAACAACGCTGGTAAGTTAAATTATATCCACCGGGAATATTTGGCAAATTTATCACTGATTGATAAATTCCTTCTTCCACACAAATATTAGTTGGGGGAGTAAAACAAGGATTATTAATAGTAGTAGGTAAAATAGTGGTTGGCGGAAGTTGCATTTCAATGCTATCAATAAAAGTTCCGGCACTATTAAAAATAAAAACACAAGCAGGATTATCCAGAGGAGGAATGCCATTAAAACAATCGCGGTAAACTTTTAAGGTGATGCGATAATTATTTCCACCAAGATTATCATAATAAATTTCGCCACCGACAATATGAGTAGCGAAATTTTTTAATGACAATAGCATTAAAAATAATAAGAGAATTTTCTTTAATCGCATTTGTAAAATTCATTTATCAATAAATTTCGCAAACTACTTCATTCTAGTGATATGAAAATATCCTGCAAATACTTTGTTATCGTCAGAGCTGGTTGCTTTAAATGATGGACTAGGGTTTGCGCTTGCCAACACTGTTCCTGCAACAGGAACGGTTAACACATAATAATAAATACCATCCACTGCTTTAGAACCATTCCAATTGTTTTTATAATCGGAACTTTCAAATACCTTGTTGCCCCAACGATTATAAATCGCTAAAGAGCTCCCTGGAAATTTCTCTAAATTTTCGACAAAGAACATTTCATTTACAGCAGGACC
>JAHEYB010000075.1 GCA_023251805.1 Bacteroidota bacterium
TACTTGTACATCTCTACCATTTCCTTCAAAGCATTTTGTGTGCCTTTATTCACATTCACCAAAGGCAAACGAACATTAGCCGAACAAATCTTCATCATTTCCAATACCGCTTTTACTCCGGCAGGATTTCCATCGGCAAACAATTGCTCAATGATGTCGGTTAATTTGTAATGAAGTTTTTGCGCTTCTTTTACGTTACCAGTTAGCATCTGACGCGTCATTTCAGAAAAATCTTTTGGGAATGCATTTGCAACAACAGAAATTACTCCATCTGCTCCAGATGCTAACATAGGCAATGTAATCATGTCATCACCGGAAATCACCATAAAATCTTTGGGTCTATGTTTAATGATTTTCATGCATTGCTCCAAATTACCGGATGCTTCTTTGACGGCAATGATATTTTTGAAATCGTTAGCCAATTTAATTGTTGTATCAGGTAAAATGTTTGAAGCTGTTCTACCTGGAACATTATATAATATAATAGGAAGTGGAGAAGCCTCGGCAATAGCCTTATAATGCTGATAAATTCCACGCTGATTCGGCTTATTATAATAAGGAGATACCGAAAGAATAGCATCAATATTATTGAAGTCGGATGACTTTTTAAAGCTACTTAAAATTTCCTGAGTGTTATTTCCACCCAAACCTAATACAATAGGAACACGTTTGTTTACATTTTCTATCACGTGTGTTACAACCGATTGCTTTTCTTCTTTACTAAGCGTAACCGATTCACCAGTTGTCCCCAAAACAACAACGTATTCTACACCTCCTTTGATAATAAAATCTATCAACTTATTGAGCGACTTATAATCAACTGTAGAATCTTTGTTAAATGGAGTTACTATTGCAACACCCGTTCCTTTGAATTTTAAATTTTTGCTCATGGACTGAATTCGGCTTTTTGTAGTTTTTTGTAAAGATAAAAAAAAGTTCGAAGGTTAGAAGGTTGAAAAGTTTAAGGTTTGATGATAACTGAGCAAAATATTCATCCTGTTCTCACATCTAAAATCTAACAAATCAAATCTCTCTCTGTATCTTTTTTGATTTGGAGCGTTATTACCCAAATGGTAATACATTTTATTAGAAGCAACCAAATTCAATTATATAGTCTTATGTAAATATCCATAATTGTTAAAAGCCGTTAAAATAAAAGATTTACCGCTTATTACATTTACATTTGAACGCATATATAATAAATATACTTTTACAATACTATGAAGAATCCCCAATATATTGCGCTTTTCCTGCTTTTGCTCCCTCAATTTTCTTTTGCTCAAAATGATACTGTTCCCACAAGAAAAGAATATTTTACTACACGAACTTTAAAAACACCAAAGATTGATGGGATGCTGGATGATGAAACCTGGCAAAATGTTCAAGCCATTTCCGACTTTAAACAAAACTTTCCAAATTATGGTGCAGAGCCAACTCAACAAACGGAAGTGAAAATTGTTTACGACAATACTGCAATCTATGTTGCTGCTGTTTTGTATGATAAAAGTCCGGATAGTATAGCAAAACAGCTGGGAAATAGAGATGACCAATTAAATTCGGATAATTTCAGACTTGTTTTTGACACCTATAATACAGAGCAAGATGCTTTTGATTTAATAGTAACAGCTTCCGGAGTCCAAACAGATAGCCGGTTTTCGGATTACTTATATAACGCTGTTTGGGAGAGCGCAGTAAAAATTACCGACAAAGGTTGGACAGTAGAAATAAAAATTCCTTTTTCAGCTTTGCGCTTTCCAAATGTTGATAAACAAGTGTGGGGAATGCAAATTACACGTAGCTTAATGCGAAACGGAGAATTTGATCAATGGGGATTATTGCCACGAGGTGTTTCCAATCCATTTAAGTATTGGGGATATTTAAAAGGAATGGAAAACATCAAACAGCCCATTCGCCTATCATTAACACCTTACATAACTGCTTATACTTCACATTATCCGGCAAACATAGAAGGCGAAAGTAATTATACTTCCAATATTACAGGAGGAATGGATTTGAAATATGGCATCAACGAAAGTTTTACAGTAGATGCTACACTCCTACCCGATTTTACACAAGTACAAAGTGATAATGTCGTAAAAAATTTGGATGCATTTGAACGACAATATGATGAGCAACGTCCATTTTTTCAGGAAGGAATAGATCTTTTTCAAAAAGGAGAATTATTTTATTCCAGAAGAATTGGAAGAAGGCCAGCGGGTTACTATGACGCATATTCTCAATTAGCAGATAAAGAAGTCATTATTAAAAATCCGGATCAAGCAAAATTATTGAATGCTACAAAAGTTTCAGGTCGTACTCCCAGCGGATTGGGACTTGGTTTATTAAATGCTGTTTTAGACAATACCTATGCAACAGCAAAAGATAGTTTAGGAAACGAGCGTAAAATATTGACAGAGCCATTTTCAAATTACAATATTGTGGTTTTTGACCAACAGATAAAAAATAGCTCTTCCATTTATTTGATCAACACACATGTGCTCCGAAAGAATAATGCTAACAATGCAGATGCAACCGGAGCGGGACTTACATTGAATAATAAAAAAAATAGTTATTCATTCACTGCCAGAGGTGCAATGAGTAATGTATTTTCAAAAACAGATACCGTTTTAAATCAATATACTGATTTGTTTGGTTACCAATATATTTTAGTTCTCGGGAAAACATCCGGTTGGTTTCAAGGCGAAATATATCAAGGAGTTATAAATCCTACTTTTAATATAAATGATTTGGGAGTTACCCAAGAAACGAATTTCATCAATAGAGGGGGAAATTTTAGTCTTTTTCAATTTAAACCATATAAAAGTATCCTAAATTCGAATATGAGATTGAACATTAATCACAATTCGAATTTCACAACACACCGAACAAATAATTTCAGAATGGAATTGAATACAAATCTAACGTTCAAATCGTTTCACAGTATTTATTTAGGTGGCTCATACGAACCACTGGAGGCCGTTGATAATTACGAGGCACGTGTTCCGGGTCGTGTTTTTATAAGACCAACAAATCAAACAATGTGGACAGGCTTCAACTCCGACACACGAAAGAAAATAAGCTTTAATTTTAATGTTTACGGAGGAACGACTGGTTTGATTTCGCCAACAATTGGCTACAATCCATATTTCGGAGTTACACTTGCTCCCAATGTGAGAGTAACAGATAAATTGTCATTCAATTTCTCAACAAATTATTCTCAAGATGATGGCGACAGAGGTTTTGTTGACATTGATTACAACAACAACATTATTTTTGGCTTGCGATTTATCAAAACGATTGAAAATGTTTTAGCAATAAAATATCTTTTCCGAAATAATTTATCTCTGACATTAAGAGGTAGACATTACTGGACGGGCGGACACTATACAGGATTCTACAATTTAACAGATGAAGGTTATTTGATAGACAACATCAGTTATACTACCAGCCACGATTTTAATTTCAATGCTTTTAATTCGGATGTAGTTTTTCAATGGCAATTTGCTCCTGGAAGTTCTTTAAATCTGGTATGGAAAAATATTATTTACGATGAAGGGACGATTGTAGTAAAGGGCTATTCAAATAATTTCACCAATACGATGGGTGCCAAACAATTGAATACTGTTTCTTTAAAAGTATTGTATTATTTCGATTATCTTTACCTTCGTAAAAAACGAGGTTAAAATGATACAAGCATCCGGCATCACAAAATCGTATGGCGCATTAGAAGTATTAAAGCACGTTTCTCTGGACATTAAAAAAGGGGAAGTTATTTCTATTGTTGGTGCTTCTGGAGCTGGGAAAACCACCTTATTACACATTTTAGGTACACTCGACAAACCCAATCAAGGTGAGTTAAAAATAAACGACCAAGTAATTTCCGGAATGAGCGATAAAAAATTAGCTGCATTCAGAAACAAAAATATCGGATTTGTTTTCCAGTTTCACCATTTACTTCCCGAGTTTACTGCATTGGAAAATGTGTGTATTCCAGCCTATATTGCA
>JAHEYB010000017.1 GCA_023251805.1 Bacteroidota bacterium
TTTATAATCATAAATACCTCTGTCGTACACATTGCTTTCCTTACGAATATAACTAGAAAATATCCGTTTCCAGAAGATATCGTCCAGTGTTCTTCTTTCAGCGTCATTATTACGCATATAGACTTCTGAAGTGGCGAACACCGGACGAGCTTCAGGAAAATAGATCCAGAAAAGGGGTTTATCTGCACCTAAATGCTCTCCAGACTCGGAAACTTTCTCTATTAACGGACAAATACCTATAATTCGTACATCCATCACCGAACGTTGTTTATCATACAACCAATCTTCTTTCACCCAGTATTTCCAAACTTGTGCTGATGTAATGGGTTCTATTACCGGAGTAGTATCCATATCTCCCGAACCATCAATTTTTTCAATATATTTAATTACAACAGGAGAAAGCAAATTAGTTGCCTCTGTAATTGTCATTTCGTAACGAAATTGATCGTCAGTTGCAGGATTTCCAAAACAAGTAATTTCCCCTTTGCCTAAAGCAGCATCCTTGATAACGTCAAACATACTTTTGCGGTCCAAAACAGGCGAATCGGGATAGTACAAAGGAAAGTTCATTTTCTCTCTTAAATCAATTACTCTCCAAACCCGTTTACTCCACATCATATCGGCTTCGCGCAAAGAAGCTCCTGAAATAGGGTTTCGATTGGCTGAGTTGTCTTTGATATAGGCTAAATCAGGATATTTTGAAGGGTGCAAAATATTTTCTTGGGCATACACATTGATTGAATTGTATACTATAAGTAAAAGGATAAGCGTTACATTTTTCATTGTGACCTCCGTTTTTAGTTTAGATACTGATATAACGATATCGAATAAATAAGATACAGAAAACAAAAAATTTAGGTTTATGGAATTTAGAAAAAGCCTGCATCTAATTAACAAAACGCTACAAAATGGAAAACTCAAACGAAATCAAAATCAGCATTCCAAAACCCTGTCACGAAGATTGGAATAAAATGACTCCAAATGAAAAAGGTTCATTCTGCGGAAAATGCTGTAAAACTGTTGTGGATTTTACTACTAAATCTCCGGAAGAAATTAAAAGCACTTTATTAGCAGAAAGTGGAAAAAAAGTATGTGGCCGATTTATGACAAATCAATTAGATAAAAAACCAACAGATTCATTCAATTTAAATATCCCCTTTTATTTATTACCAAAAAATGTTTCTTACAGAAAAGCATTTGCAATAGCTTTGTTTTTTGCTTTTGGAACAAGTTTATTTAGTTGTAGAACAACCGAAGATCATTTGGTAGGTGATATTGCATTTGTAGACAGCACTCAAATTACAAAACAGCTTGGTGTAGATACCATTACATTTGTTGAAGGCGATACCACAAAAAACAAAACAACAATAAAGAAGCCGCTATGTACTCCATTACAAGGCGATGTAGATATTCAATACATTGAGCGTACACAAGGCGAAGTAATGATTCTACCTGATACAATTAAAAAAGTAGAGCCGAAAATGGGGAAGGTGAAAATAGAAGACTAAAAATAAAGCGTATAGAAATAAAAAAACCCAGACAATAACGTCTGGGTTTTTTTATTTTTTGATTAACAAAAATTTATTTGTTAACTGTTTTAGCTAAATCAGCTCCAGCTTTAAATTTTGCTACTTTTTTTGCAGCAATTTTAATCGCTTTTCCTGTTTGAGGATTACGGCCATTTCTAGCAGCTCTTTTAGAAACTGAGAAAGAACCAAATCCAACTAATGCAACTCTGTCACCTTTTTTAAGTGCTTTTGTTGTAGCGTTAACGAATGCATCTAATGCTCTTCCAGCATCAGCTTTTGTTAATTTTGTTTCTGCAGCAATTGCATCAACTAATTCTGCTTTGTTCATCTTGTTTTGTTTTTTGGGTTAAACATTAATTTATGTAACGAATGTAATGCAGAAAACATACACAAGGCAAGTTTTAAAGCAAAAAAATTAAAAATTTGTTGAAAACAGCGGTTTTTGTTAATAAACGAGGTCAAAATAGACCTTTTATCAAGGGTTGCAAGGCCTTTCTGCTTGAAAAATCCTATTTTTACTACAAAAAACAAGATGAAGAAAAATACTCCTTCTGAAAATTCAAACGAACAAAAATCATTCAATGCCATTGAAATACCTGCTAGTGGCTCGTTGGGACTGCTTGCTTTAGGAGCAGTTGGAATAAAAGCATGGAGAAAAAAACGAGAAGAAGTGCAATCCAAGCAAAAAACAAATCCAGGAAATGAATAAGCGATTGGCAAAAAAAGTGTTGGTGCTTGGTTGGGATGCTGCCGATTGGAAAATCATCAATCCATTGCTGGATAAGGGCCTCATGCCTTCGCTCGAATCATTAATCAACAAAGGAGTAATGGGTGACATTGCCACACTCGAACCAGTTCTTTCTCCAATTTTATGGACTTCCATTGCAACCGGAAAAACAGGAGAAAAACATGGAATATTAAATTTCACAGAGCCAGTGCCGGATAAAATGGAAATTCGTCCTGTAACTTCTACTTCCAGAAAATGTAAAGCTTTATGGAATATTTTATCACAGAATGATTTAAAATCAAATATCGTAGGTTGGTGGCCTAGCAACCCTGTTGAGCCAATCAATGGTGCAATGGTTTCTAATTTTTTTCAGAAAATAACGAGTGAAAAAATGGAAGATTGGAAACTAAAAGCGGGAACAGTTTTTCCAGAAAATCTTTCAGAAATAATTTCCGAATATCGTGTTCATCCCACCGAAATAACATCCGAACACATTCTGCCTTTTATCCCAAAAGCACATTTAGTAAATCAAGAAAAAGATAAAAATCTAATTGTTCTTGCAAAAAATATATCTGAATGTGCCTCCATACATGCTGCTGCCACTTGGCTTATGGAAAATCAAGAATGGGATTTAACAGCAGTTTACTTCGACACGATTGATCACCTTAGTCATGGTTTCATGAAATATCATCCTCCTCAAATGCAGGGAATAGCGGATGAACAATTTGAATTATATAAAGATGTGGTGAATGGAATTTATCGTTTTCACGACATGATGCTGGAACGTTATATTAAACTTGCCGGAGAAGATGCAACCATCATTATTCTATCTGACCACGGTTTTCACTCAGACCATTTGCGTCCGAAACGAATACCAACAGAGCCAATGGGCCCAGCCTTAGAACATCGACAATTTGGAATGTTTTGCATTTCGGGTCCTAATATTGCAAAAGATGAACGAATTTATGGCGCAAGTTTATTGGACATCACCCCTACAATTTTGACATTGTTCGGATTGCCGGTAGGAAAAGATATGGATGGGAAAGTATTAACACAAGTGTTTGATAAAAAAATTATTCCTGATTACATTGAAACTTGGGAAACTGTAGAAGGCAATTCCGGAAGGCATTCTAAAGACATACAATACGATCCGCTAGCATCGCAAGAAGCATTAAAGCAATTAATAGAATTGGGATATATAGAAGCACCATCAGAAGACAGCGCAAAAAATGTAAGGAATGTGGTGAATGAAACTCAATTTAACTTGGCTCGCATTTATTTATTCAAAGAAAAAGTTGATTTAGCAGAACCAATACTGGAAAGCCTTTACAAACAAGAACCGAGTATTGCCAGATATGGATTAAAATACATTGAGTGTTTACAAAAATTAAAAAAATTCGAAACCTGTATTTCAGTTATTGAAGAAATAAAAAAACTCGATAAAAAGGATTTACCTCAATTGGATTATTTAGAAGGAGTATTTTTAGTTTCTCAAAATAAACCAAGAAAAGCTTTAGCACTCTTCAAAAAAGCGACAGAAACAATTTCCCACATGCCTACTTTGCACATTAAAATTGGTGAAGCATTCATAAAATTAAAAGAATGGAAAGAAGCGCAAATAGCATTTGAAAAGTCATTGGTGATTGACCCGGAAAATGCCGGAGCTTATATGGGAATGGGGATAGCGTTACTACGACAAGATGAATTAGAAAAAGCACTGGACCATTTATTAAATTCTGTTTCTTTGATATTCAATAACTCTTTAGCGCACTATTTTTTAGGAGAAGCATTTTACAGGTTGGAAATGTATGAAAGAGCCGAAGAAGCATTTAAAGTAGTCATCACTTATCAACCGGGAAACCGAAAAGCACATAGTTATTTAATAAAGTTGTACTCAAATCACATTATTAAACCGGAAGAAGCAGAAAAGCATACCTTATTTATGAAAAATAATATCAAAGGAACAATTACTATCGTGTCGGGATTACCACGTTCTGGAACATCAATGATGATGCAGATGTTGAATGCAGGTGGAATGAATATATTAACCGACAATATTCGAACTCAAGACAATAATAACCCAAAAGGGTATTTAGAATATCAAAAAGTAAAAAACCTCGCAAATGATAATTCCTGGTTACACGAAGGACAAAATAAAGCAATAAAAGTAATAGCACAACTTCTTCAATTTTTACCTTCCAGTTACCAATACAAAGTGTTATTTATGGAGAGGGAGATGGAGGAAATTATTAGGTCGCAACAAATTATGCTTGGAAAAACTGTTGATGTTGAGAATAAGGTGTACCCAACAACTCTAGCAGATACTTTTAAAAAGCAATTAGAGAAAACAAAATCCTGGGTAAAAAACCATCCTCAATTTGAGATAATGTATGTATCCTATGCAGATACTATTTTAAATCCTTCAGAAGTAGCCGAAAGCATATCTCTTTTTCTTGATTCAGATTTAAATATAAAGGCAATGGCGGAGAGTGTGGATGTTTCACTTTATAGAAACAAAAAAAAATAAGATATTAATACTTTTTTACTATATTTGATAAAACATAAAACAATGACTACTCCTACTCTTAACAACAAACTAAAATCGTATTCCGCCTTAGCCGGTTCGATTGTGTTAATGGGCTCACAGGCCGATGCACAAATTATTTATACCGATATTAATCCGGATTCTACTACCAATATAGGCGGTAATATTTACAATTTGGATTTGGATAATGGCGGTGTAGTTGATTTTGTTTTCACATTAAATATTGGAACCGGTGCCTCCACTTCTCAGCAAGTTGCTGTAAGTCCTACAGGAAGCAATGGAATAGCAGGAGATACAGCAGGTGCTTATGTTTACCCATTTGCTTTTAACTCAGGCGATACCATTCAATCTACCTTACAATTTAATTTTACTTCGAGTCAATCGATGGCAAGTTATTTTGGTGCAGGATATAGTTATGGAAATTTCTTGGGACTAGCTGATAAGTTCATTGGTTTACAGTTTAACATTGGACCATCCCTGTATTATGGTTGGGCTAGATTTGATGTTGACGCCACTGCCAGTCAATTTACCATAAAAGATTATGCTTATAATGCTGTGCCCGATGCCTATATTCTTGCAGGAGAAATGCCGGTTGGAATAGCAGAAAACTCATTATTGGCCAATACCTCTATCTATAGTTCAAACAAAAGCATTTTTATTCAGTTTTTGACTACCGAATTGATTAATGCCAATGTAAAAATCACTAATTCTATCGGACAATTGGTATATACAGCAGGTTTATCCAATAAAGAAAATACGATTGATTTATCAAAAGAAAAAAGCGGAATCTATTTTGTGACCATTGCGCAAGATAATATTGTTTATACCAAAAAGGTGTATATCCATTAATTCCAACAGATTTTATTAGGAAGCCATTCGAATTTCGAGTGGCTTTTTTATTTATTTTTGTATTATGAACGAATTCCGTGAAGCCCTTCTCCTTGCTATTACAACTCCAATTTATGCAATTGTAATTGGTGCTGAAATTTTGTTCAGTTATTTACACCACAAAAATTATTATTCTATAAAAGGTACACTAGCAAATATATATTTGACTTCCCTCAACTTGGGATTGGATATTTTAGTTAGAGGAATTTGTTTGTTGGTCTTGAATTATTTTTGCCAATTTAAATTCATTGAAATAGACAATCAATATGCCTATTGGGGCATTTTGTTAATTTCACAAGATTTTATGTATTATTGGTTGCACCGTGTTGACCATTATTGTAGAATGTTTTGGGCAGTGCATGTTACCCATCATTCTTCTGAAGAATTTAATTTAACTGTAGGGTTTCGCTCTTCGGTATTTCAGCCCTTGTATCGCTTTATATATTTTATTCCACTTGCTTTACTGGGATTCAGAGGCATCGACATTATGTTTATTTATTCTGCAACTCAAATCTATGGTATTTTAATTCACACCAAAACGGTAAACAAACTTGGTATTTTCGAATATTTTTTATCTACCCCTTCACACCATCGGGTGCACCATGCAAGCAATGTAAAATACCTTGATAAAAATATGGGGATGGTATTTATTATTTGGGATAAATTATTCGGGACATTTGTTCCTGAAGATGAAAAAGAAAATGTTGTTTATGGTTTAACCGAAAATATTAAAACACATCATCCGGTAAAGATGGTGTTCCACGAATGGATAAACATCTTTAATGATTTAAGAAAACCATCTTCGCTAAAAGCCAAGTTTATGTATGTGTTCGGACCACCAGGCTGGAGTCACGATGGCAGTAAAAAAACTTCCCGCCAATTACGAAACGAATTATTGAAAAAAAAATCAACCACTTAAACATCTTAATTGAAACGCGTTCCTTCAATATTAATATTCTTGAAAAGCAGAAAAGGAATACGTTTAGTTCTTTTGCTCATTCTGTTCGTTTGGTATTGCTTTTGTTTGCCTTCACCACTTTTTAAAAGCAAAACAAGCACTGTACTTGAAGATAACAAAGGAGAGCTATTAGCAGCTAAAATTGCTGAAGACGGTCAATGGAGGTTTCCATTAACAACAACATTACCTCAAAAATTTATCGACTGTATTATTCAATTTGAAGACCGAGGATTTTACACCCATTGGGGAGTAAGTCCAACAGCAATTGTCAGAGCAACGAAGCAAAACATACAAGCGAACAAAACAATAAGTGGAGGAAGTACGCTTACTATGCAAGTAGTACGTATGGCTCGAAAAGGACAAAAACGAACTGTTTTTGAAAAAGCAATTGAAATTATTTTAGCAACTCGATTGGAGTTCAGTTATTCAAAAAAAGAAATACTAGCACTCTATGCATCCAACGCACCTTTTGGGAGTAATGTCGTAGGAATTGATGCGGCTTCATGGCGTTATTTTGGTCGGGAGCCCTCAAAATTATCGTGGGCAGAATCTGCAACCTTAGCTGTTTTACCCAATGCTCCAAGCTTAATTTATCCGGGGAAAAATCAGGAACGATTATTAAAAAAACGAAATCGTTTATTGGACCAACTATATGTTGCAAAAATAATTGATAAAGAAACGTGTGAATTGAGTAAACAAGAGCCTTTACCAGGAAAACCACATGCCATCCCACAAATTGCACCTCACCTATTGTTGCGTGCATCCAAAGAAACATTTTTAGGAAAACGAATTCGCTCCACAATAGATGGGCATTTGCAGGAACGAGTAAATACTATCATAGAAAATCATCATAAGATTTTAAAGGGAAATGAAATTCATAATGCATGTGCAATTGTTTTAGATGTAAATACAGGGAAGGTTTTGGCTTATGTTGGAAATACTCTAAATACGGGAAAACCTGAATACGAAGGAGATGTAGATGTAATTAATGCACCAAGAAGTACCGGAAGTATTTTAAAACCTTTTTTATTTGCCAGCATGCTAAATGATGGAGAATTATTATCTACAACACTTATTCCTGATATTCCTACACAAATAGCGGGTTATGCCCCACAAAACTATAACGAAACATTTGATGGTGCTGTTCCTGCAAAGCGCGCTTTAGCCAGAAGTTTAAATATTCCAGCCGTTCGGATGCTACAAAGTTATGGGATTGAAAAATTTAATTACAACCTAAAAAAATTGGGTATGACAACGCTTACTTATGCTCCAGACCATTATGGCTTATCAGTAATTTTAGGAGGAGCAGAAGGAAAATTGTGGGACATAACAGGCATGTATGCTAGCATGGCGAGAACATTAAATCATTATACCGACTATAATGGCAAATATGATAAGAATGATTTTCACCCTCCATCTTATGTTACGCAAGAAGAAAAAGATCCTGATATAGAAAATGCATCCATTTTAGATGCCGCATCCATTTATTTTACATTTGAAGCGATGGTTGAAGTCTCTCGCCCCGATGAAGATGCCGGATGGAAACAATACACTTCATCCTCAAAGGTGGCGTGGAAAACTGGAACCAGCTTTGGTTTTAGAGATGGTTGGGCTATCGGAATCACACCAAAATATGTTGTTGGTGTTTGGGTAGGAAATGCAGATGGTGAAGGTCGCCCCGGCTTAGTAGGCATACAAACCGCAGCACCCATTTTATTTGACATTTTTAGCGTTTTAAAACCCAGCAAATGGTTTTCTCCACCTTATGATGAAATGGAAAAAGTAAAGCTTTGCAAACAAAGTGGATGCAGGGCAAGTGATATTTGTGAACCAACCGAAATGGTTTGGATTCAAAAAAATGGATTGCGAACCGAGCCCTGCAAATATCACAGATTAATACATTTGGATGCCTCAGGCGCTTATAGAGTAAATAGCAATTGCGAAGATGTTGCTAAAATGAAGCATGTGAACTGGTTTGTTTTGCCACCTGCAATGGAATGGTATTATAAATCAAAAAATACTACTTACAAAGAGTTGCCTCCATTACGGAGCGATTGCGAAACGGGTGGATTGAGTGGGATGGAAATTATTTATCCAAAGCAATTTAGTAGAATTTATGTCCCGGTAGAAATTGATGGTAGCACTGGGAAAACTGTCTTTCAAGTAGCCCACAGGAAAGCTAACACAATTATTTATTGGCATTTGGATGGAGTATTTGTTGGAAGCACTCAAAGCAATCACCAGATGGGGTTAGCTCCTGATGAAGGAATCCATACCCTTACACTGGTTGATGAAGAAGGCGAGTCACTTGTTCAGCAATTTGAAATTGTTAGCAAGAAAAAACAATAAAATATATTGCATTTTAGTCGACATTACTTATGCAAAGTATATTGAAAAAAAACATTGCTAGATTAAAAGGCAGGAAATAATTATATTCTTCTCTTCAAAACTTTTCTTAAATCAAAACGATGGCCATAATAAAATCGAAAGCATCCATTTTTATAATTGAGAGATGATTTTTTATCATTGTCGACAAAGTACTGAGTATTTGTCCAGGAGATACCAATGAAATATCGTTTTTTATTGTAGCCTAATGAAAATCGACTTTGTAAAATTCCCCCAATTGCTGTATTTGAATGCGACTGCTGGTCAAATGCATTGGTTGAATAATATTGTTGAATTGCTAATCCTGGAAGCGTATATAAATTCACAAACCAATTTTTTCCAAATATTAAAGTATATGTATAACCACAAGATATTCCCCAAGTATAACTTCCAGCACTTTTAAATTGTACTTCTTGATTAAAATTATCTTTTAATGAATCGGGGAAAATAACCGAATCGGCATCAATAGCATACAACGACCCGAATGTTCCTACAAGCAAAGAGCCGGCACTTTTTCTCTGTTTTTGAGTTAAATTATAAGGAGCCGAACTGGAAAAACGTTTATTATTAACAACATAAACAAGCTCAGCACCAATAGTTGTGTTTTTAATATCGGGGCGATAAATGTGTTCGTAAACGAATCCAGTATCAACCGGAACTTTAAAAGTGGCCGTTGTGTGATATCCTTGATTGTATCTATAAAATACATCATAAATAAAACGTCTTCCATTTGCATTAGTAGCAAAAGAAATTTGCTTAGATGCCCCAAATTTACTATCATCATTATTTAAACCGGGAGGATTGTACTGAAATTCAAATCCTATTCCTTTAAAGCTCATACCTAAGCCCATATTTGCATTGGTGTTTATACTGTATTCCAATTTCGATTGAGTAATATTATCTGTTATGCTAAATTTATTTGTTCTTACCACACAAATCAATTTTGCATTAAGCCAATCTCTATAGCTTTCAATGTAAGTAGTGTCAATCTTATTATAGATATGTAGCGTATCATGTCTACCATATCGCCCATTCCCTAATACACACATAGAAAGCAATAAAAAGGATATGGAAAATTTTAATCTCATAGAAAATTAATGAGCCTTTATTGGGAAAGTGTACATTGTGTTCATTTTTATAACGGTTCCGTTTTGAACACCTGGACTAAATTTAAGCGTTTGAATTAATCTTTTTACTTCTTCGTCAACACCATAACCTACGCCACTTATCACTATTGCATTTGTGACTGTGCTGTCGGGTTTCACATCAAAACTAAGTGTAACTTCACCAGCAACATATTTCTTTTTTGATTCTTCCGAATACTTCAAATTCATATAAACATAGGAGTACAAAGCATTGTCACCTTTGGGAAAAGAAGGTTCACTACTGGTCACCACTTTAATATTTTGTTTATCTGCCTGAGCAAATGAATTAAGAGAAAATAAAAGTGCACAAGTAAACAACATGAGTAATTTCATTTTTTATGGTATTAAATTTGGTTAAAATAAAATCGCCAAGAGTAATACCCTTGGCGATTTCTCAAAATCGAAAAAACATTATTTCGTTTTTACAATTTTTTTAGTTTCAACAACAACACCTTCTTTGTAAGTACGGATAAAGTAGATACCAGTATTCAAATCAGTAAGGTCAATTTCTGTTTTTGTTTCGTTTGCTGGCAAATCAAAAGATTTTACTTTTTCACCAACAATGTTAAACAAGTCGATTGACTCAACAGCATTATATTTAAGTGTTAACTTATCCTTAAAAGGATTTGGGTAAGCACTCGTTAATAAATCAACAGTTGGCGTAGCAATACCTGCAGCAACGTTAATTGATCCTGACATACCAGCATGGAATGTACACCCATAAAGGTAAGTACCAGCAACTGTAATTGTATAATTGTACATTTGTCCAACAGTAGACATGGTACCAGAGCTCATTGCAGCAGCTCCACCCGGTACAGATGTGCTAGTAACATTGTGAGTTCCGTTTCCTAAAATAAATTGGATTACATCGCCAACTGCAGCTGTTACAGAAGCAGGAGTAAATTGGTTAGCTGGATTAAAAGAAGCGTCAATACCTACACCAACAGATATAGTAGCCGCATGAGAATTAAAGCTAAACAATACAAAAGCAGAAGCAAAAATTAATGAGTAAATTTTTTTCATATGATTAGGGTTTATTGGTTTATAACATCCAAACTTACGAAAAATCCCCTAAAAAACAAAATTTATGCTATAACTTGTTCCAAAACAGCCACTGACTTGATTTCTCCGAATGATTGGATGTGAAATTGGAAGAAAAAAATTAAAGAATTGAGCAGCACTTTTCGTTGCTTGGAGTCCATTTTAATCTCTTGAATTTTTTCAAAATTAGCATTCATTAATTGGTACAAAATTGAGGCTTCCGTTGGATGCAAAAAATTGTTATGGCTGGGTACATTAATAATAAATTTTCCTTCGCATAAATCAAAATATTCGCTAGAAGGAGCATACGTTCCTTGAGGAAAAAAGCCAAAAAATTTACTTATCTGAACCAAAAAACTAAGATGAAAATTAGAACAGCTTTCCATTTTGATATCTAAAATCAAAAGAGCATTTTTAATAAATGAAAATAAATCTTCATCAGGATGTTCTTCTTTTAAAGCACGAAATAATACTTCATTTAAAAAAATAGCGATGGAGCTTTTTATAATATCATATGGAATTTCGGAGTATGGGTGCTGATTAGCAATCTCTGAGATACGATGTAAACCCGATTGTTGCGAAGAAATAACTTGCATCTCCACAATTGTCATTGGTTGAAACAACGATGCTTTAGTTTTTGATTTCTTGCTTCGGGCGCCAGAAATTATGTAGGATTGTAAACCAAAATGTTCGGTATAAATTTTTGTAATTAAGCTCGTATCAGAATAATTAATTGTTTGCAGTACTATACCGCTCGTTTTGTGAAGCATATCATCAATGGTAGTATCCGATGATTTTAGAAATTAATTAATCACCAATATTTTAGTCACTGCTTTTGTTGAGCCGTCTTCACTTGTGCAAAAAACCATATACACACCAGAACTCACGCGCTCGTCTTTGAAATTTGTGCCATACCAAATGGCTTGTCCGCCTTCAGATTTTGTTTCATAAACTAATGTTCCGCTGATATCGGTAATTTTTAAGGTGGAATTATTCATTAAGCCTTTTATAGCGATAGGGCCCGCATAATCATGTTTTACAGGGTTTGGGAAAGCGTACACATCTGTAAATCCCTCAAAGCCTTCAATTGATGTTCCCCTATATGAAATAATTCCTTTAGTAGTACCGAAATAAACTTCACCAGTTTCCTGATTAATCGCAATGCTTTTTACTGTATTGCTAAACAATGGACTATTGGATACATCAAAATGTTGAATTTGAGTAGATCCGTCAGCAGACATTAAAAACACTCCTGAATTGGAGGTCCCAATCCATTTTCGATTTGACCCATCAATGGCAATGGAAAGAACATTTTCTGTTTCTAGTAATATTTGAACGTGCCCATCTTGCTCTATTAAAATTTGTTGTGCATCAAAATTACCACCAGTAAATACATTTTCAGGTGAATAAAAAACGGCAATACCTTTATCCGTTCCAACCCAAATTTCGTCATCCTGATCTTTTGCCAAACAATATATTAAATTACTTGGAAGTCCACCATTTCCAGCTGTAACAGTAAGTTTTTTAACATTTGAATTTAGAACAGGAGCACCACTACCTTTGTACACCAAAATTCCACCACCACCATTTGAAAGCACCGCCCATTTTTGATCATCCTTATCAACAATAACTTGCTCCAAATTCACTAAACCAATAATAGGTTGAAAATTTAATGATGGCCCCCAAGCACCGCTTGATGTTCTATAAGAAAGGGCATTCTGGACACCGGAATTAGTTACCCATAAACTTCCACCTTCATCAAATGCTAACCCGTAGGTATTTACGGGATTATAACCCGGCAACATCAACCCTTGCAATGAGCTGTTGGTAGAATTGTTCATTTTCACAGCCATTCCATCATTTATTTCCAAAACCCCTTGTCCCCAAGCAGCAGCATAGAGTTTTTTGGGATCATTTGGGTCAATAATCACATTCATTATATCATAAATAGAATCCATTGAAACTGCAGTAGATGTTGTTCTCATATTATACCATTGTTCTTCTTTATATTGATAAACGCCATCAACCAAAAAGTTTGCATATCCACCGGGAGCGACATACACTTGATTTTTAGAAACAACCATATTCAGCGATTGCTCAGATGACGGTCCATTTGGATAACGATATTCATACCCAACTCCTGGCTTCCAGGAAACCAAACCATATTTAGTATCTGCCAACCATATAGCACCTGTATTATCCAGTGCGGCCGCTTTGGCTCTGGTAAGATCTGAAAAATAACCCGCATAGTACCCTGTACCTGCTAAAGAGGAATTAAATGTATTTATAGATCCATCAACGACCAGCACCAGTTGATTGTTATTATTTTTTAATGAATAAGTAATGTATCCACTCCCAGAAACAGGAAAACCAGCTGGAATGAAATGCGACCATGTGCTACCATCAAAAACAAAAATAGAATCTTCATTATAGGCGCCTGTCATTAAATTTTTAGAAAAATTTGTATATACTTTACCGAAAAAAGAAGTGATGGTGTTGTAAATGCCTGTTGGTAAATCTATACCTGACGCAACATCATTTATCATGGTCCATGATGAATAATTTGCCAAATTTGGATTACTCAACAGTGCTTTGTAGATACCTGTTTCTGTAGCTGCATAAATGTAGGTTCCATCAGAAGTAATATCTTTTACATTAATTGCTGCACCACTCGGACCAATATAATATGTATCCTTTATTTCATTTCGTTCGGTATCTAAAACCACAATTCCAAAGCCACAGGACAAGTATGCAAATTGATTGATGAAATAAATATTGTTTATGGATTTATTTCCAATGATTGGTTTTGTTTTGATATCGGAAATATTAATTATTTGTCCAACTTCAATAATATCAAGATTAGAATTTTTATAAGCAATTAAAAATTTGTTATTATACGGATTGTAGTTCACAACCACTCCTTCAATATCCGACAAACCGTTTACTTTTGATAAACGATTCATAGAATTATCTGATTTTCTGAAATTGAAAATTCCGCTGGTAGTAACACAATACACCCAACCATTTCCTTCGGCAACAGAAAGAGCATTTTTATAAGAAAGATGTTCCTGCCAACCGCCAATAGGAATTTGTTGTGCGGAAAGCAAAGTCAAAAACAAAAGAAAAGGAAGAAGTAGGCTTATTTTTTTCATTCTAAAAATTAAGGCTGATTAACCCTATATTAACATAAAAGTACTGATTTTATTGTATAAAATTTTACGAATTACGAATTTTTGCGAATTACGAATTAAAATAGCATTCTGATACATCAAATTGAAAAAAACTAATGTGAACTATCCATTATTATTACCTTTGTAAGCATGGTTCCGTAGTTCAATTGGATAGAATGGCAGATTCCGGTTCTGCAGGTTGGAGGTTCGACTCCTCTCGGGATCACAAAAAAGTCCTCTAATTTATTTTAGAGGACTTTTTTTAAGCTGATACTGCAGTTTTCTTATTTGCTTTCTTTACCGATGAAATCATAGAAATAAAATCATCAAATAAATAGCGAGCATCGTATGGGCCGGGACAAGCTTCTGGGTGATATTGTACAGAGAATACATTTCTATCAATATAACGCAAACCTTCAATGGTTTTATCATTTAAATTGATGTGCGTTACTTCCATGTTTTTTACTTTTGCAACATCTTCTGCTTTCACTCCAAATCCATGATTTTGAGAGGTAATTTCACTTTTACCGGTAATCAAATTTTTCACAGGGTGATTAATTCCGCGGTGACCCTTGTGCATTTTAAATGTAGAAATTCCGGATGCTTCGGCAATCAATTGATGCCCTAAACAAATTCCAAACGTTGGAATACCAGAATTGATAATGGTTTTAACAGTTGCCATTTCTTCTTTCATCACGGAAGGGTCGCCAGGGCCATTTGAAATCATGAATCCATCAGGGTTCCATTTTTTCATATCTTCGAAAGAAGTTTTCATCGGAAATACTTGCAAGTAGCAACCGCGTTCGGCTAAGGAACGGAGGATGTTTTTCTTCACACCAAAATCGGTAACGGCTACTTTGTACTCTGCATCTGGATTACCAACGAAATAAGGTTTTGTGGTACTTACTTTAGAGGAAAGTTCCAATCCAGCCATGGAAGGCACTTTAGCAAGTTTTGCTTTTAATACTTCTACATCTTGAGTTTCGGAAGATATAATGCAATTCATTGCCCCTTTATCACGAATATAACGAACGATTGCGCGCGTATCTACATCGGAGATAGCAACAGTATTACTAGTTTCAAAATACTCTTTTAAGGAACCGTTTGAACGTTTGCGGGACTGAAACTCATTGAATTGTTTACAAACCAACCCAGCTATTTTTATTGAATCGGATTCAACTTCATCATCATTCACCCCGTAATTACCAATATGCACATTTGTTGCAACAATAATTTGTCCGTAGTAAGAAGGGTCAGTAAAAATTTCCTGATAGCCTGTCATACCGGTATTAAAGCATATTTCACCTGTAGCGATGCCTATTTTTCCGGCTGCTTTTCCGTAAAATACTTTCCCATCTTCGAGTAATAAAATTGCAGGTATTTTAGCTATATATTTCATAGTTCATTTTTTGCATACAATGAATGATTTGGTATTGTGGTCATTTATTGTTGGCTTTTGCTCAAATATTAAAAGGCGTTTTACGCCCATAAAAAAAGGATAAAGCAAAATTACTTTATCCTTTTTAAGATTAAAAATATTCAGTTAACAAATTATTCACTTTTTGTGTTGTCGTCTGTTGATTCTTCTGATTTTTCAACTGTTTTAGCGGTTGTATCTGTTGATTTCTTTTTACCACCACGTCTAGATGTTTTCGCTTTAGCAGGAGCTTTAGCAGCAAGCATATTTTCGTTGTAGTCAACCAATTCAATAAAGCACATATCAGCATTATCGCCTAATCGGCCACCTGTTTTAAGGATACGTGTGTATCCACCCGGACGATCAGCAATTTTAGTAGATATGTCTTTGAAAAGCATTTCTACTGCTTCTTTGTTGCCCAAGTATGCAAAAACAGTACGTCTTGAATGTGTTGAATCTTCTTTTGATCTAGTCAAAATTGGTTCAACGTATATTCTCAAGGCTTTAGCCTTAGCAACAGTGGTGCTAATACGTTTGTGAAGAATTAAAGAGCTAGCCATATTCGCCAACATCGCTTTGCGGTGAGCTGTTTTTCTTCCTAAATTGTTTAATTTATCTCCGTGTCTCATTGTTAATTGTTGATTTATAGAATTTTTGATTTTTAGATTGAATTCAACAATTCAAAAAATCTAGAATTCAAAAATTGATTATTCTTTATCTAATTTATATTTTGCTAAGTTCATTCCAAATGTCAACCCTTTATTAGCAACTAAGTCTTCCAATTCAGTAAGTGATTTTTTACCGAAGTTTCTGAATTTCAAAAGGTCGTGTTTAGCGAATGATACCAGATCAGCTAACGTTTCAACATCAGCAGCTTTTAAGCAATTTAAAGCACGAACTGACAAATCCATATCTACTAATTTAGTTTTAAGCAACTGACGCATGTGTAATGATGTTTCATCAAACTCTTCAGTAGCCATTTTTTCTTCAGTATCCAAGGTGATACGCTCATCAGAGAATAACATGAAGTGGTGAATTAAAATCTTAGCTGCTTCTTTCAAAGCTTCTTTCGGGTGAATAGAACCATCGGTAGTGATGTTCATGATTAATTTTTCATAATCTGTTTTTTGCTCCACACGGAAATTTTCAATACTATATTGAACATTTTTTATAGGAGTATAAATAGAATCGATAGGAATTAACCCAGCAGAAGCATTTATCGGTTTATTTTCTTCAGCTGGAACATAACCGCGACCTTTATCAATTGTTAATTCAATTTTCAATTTCACATTTGATTCCATATTACAGATTACTAAATCTGAATTTAATACTTGGAACCCTGAAGTAAATTTACCAATATCACCTGCTGTTAATTGTGTTTTACCGGCAACAGTTACAGTTACTTTTTCGAAATCAGTTGTTTCAATTTGTTTTTTGAAACGCACTTGTTTTAAGTTCAAAATAATTTCTGTGATATCTTCAGCCACACCTTTAAGTGTTGAAAATTCGTGATCAACACCTTCTATTTTGATAGTAGTGATAGCATGACCTTCTAAAGATGACAATAAAATTCTTCTTAAAGCATTACCAACAGTAATACCATAACCAGGCTCTAGAGGACGAAATTCGAATTGACCTTCAGTTTCACTAGAGTTAATCATAATCACCTTATCAGGTTTTTGAAAAGCTAAAATTGCCATGTGTTATATTTTATTAAGTTAATTACTAATTTAATTTGTCTGATTGATGATAAAAACCATCCATTCATTTTACTTAGAGTACAACTCGACAATTAGTTGCTCTTTAATGTTTTCTGGAATCTGAACTCTTTCAGGAACAGAAATAAATTTTCCTGTCATAGTAGTTTTATCAAAATCCATCCAAGGGTAAGCATTGCTAGCAGACGCAACAGCGCTGTTAATTACTTCTAATGTTTTAGAACGTTCACGAACACCAACAACATCACCAGCTTTTAAGATATAAGAAGGGATGTTTACGACATTTCCGTTAACAGTAATGTGGCGGTGACCAACCAATTGGCGGGCTCCGCTACGTGAAGGAGAAATACCCATACGATAAACTACGTTATCAATACGAGATTCGATTAATTGCAATAACACTTCACCAGTTACACCATGAGCACGTTGTGCCATCGTATAAATTTTAGCAAATTGACGTTCTAAAATACCATAAGTGTATTTTGCTTTTTGTTTTTCTTGCAACTGAACAGCATATTCTGATTGTTTCGAACGTTTCTTCGATAAACCATGTTGTCCCGGAGGGTAGTTCTTTTTTTCTAAAACTTTATCAGGTCCAAAAATTGGCTCTTTAAATTTTCTTGCTATTCTTGATTTGGGGCCGATGTATCTTGCCATTTATTTTTAATTTTTGAATTGTTGATTTTTTGATTTGTTGATTTGAAAAATTCTAAAATTGATCAAATCTAAAATTCTAAAATTGATTTATACTCTTCTGCGTTTTGGAGGACGGCAACCATTGTGAGGGATTGGCGTAATATCCATAATTTCAGTAACTTCTATTCCTGCACCTGCTAAAGTACGAATAGCAGATTCACGACCTGCACCTGGGCCCTTTACAAATACTTTTACCTTTCTCAAGCCGTTGTCATGTGCAACTTTAGCACAATCCTGAGCAGCTAACTGAGCAGCGTAAGGAGTATTTTTTTTAGATCCACGAAATCCCATTTTACCAGCACTTGACCAAGAAATAACTTGTCCGCTCAAATTAGTTAATGAAATAATAATGTTGTTAAAAGTAGCATTGATGTGAGCCTCGCCCACTGCCTCTACTTTTACAACTCTTTTTTTAGCTGCAGCTTTAACTGTAGTTGTTGTTTGATTTGTTTTAGCCATTTTTAGTTTTTATATGATCATCAGCTGTAACGCTGACCGGTTAATTACTATTTAGTTACTTTTTTCTTGTTAGCAACTGTTTTACGTTTACCTTTTCTGGTACGAGCGTTATTTTTAGTTGTTTGACCACGCACAGGTAAACCTACACGATGGCGAATTCCTCTGTACGCACCAATATCCATCAAACGTTTAATGTTTAATTGAACTTCGGAACGTAAAGAACCTTCCAATTTATATTTATCGGCAAGGATAGTACGGATAGCTGTTAACTGATCATCGTTCCAATCCTGAACTTTAATGTTCCAATTGATTCCTGCTTCAGTTAGTACTTTTTGAGCAGTACTGCGGCCTATTCCGTAGATGTAAGTTAAACCGATTTCTCCTCTTTTGTTGTTTGGTAAGTCAATACCTGCAATTCTAGCCATTTTTTTATTTTTTGATTTGTAGAATTTTAGATTTTTTGAATTCTAAAAAACTAATTTTAATTAATTTATTCTAAAATTATAGAATTCTAAAATTCTATAATTTATTTTACCCTTGTCTTTGTTTAAACTTTGGGTTTTTTTTGTTGATTACATACAAAACGCCCTTTCTGCGAACGATTTTGCAGTCAACACTTCTCTTTTTAATTGATGTTCTAACTTTCATTATTTCTATGAATTACGAATTTTAACGAATTACTAATTTGTATTTATTCTTTGTTTTCTAAAATTTCCTTTTTAATTAAAATCCTCCCAACACCTATCTCCTAACTCTATTTATATCTGTATGAAATTCTTCCTTTTGTTAAATCATAGGGTGACATTTCAATTTTTACTTTATCGCCTGTTAAAATTTTTATATAGTGCATTCGCATCTTTCCTGAAATGTGAGCCGTAATCACATGTCCATTTTCGAGCTCAACACGAAACATTGCATTTGACAATGCTTCTAAAATTGTTCCATCTTGCTCAATTGATGCTTGTTTCGCCATATTTTATTAATTCTAGATTTGTTGATTTTTTGAATTGTAGATTTTGTTTACTCTAAAAATCTACAATTCTACAATTCTAAAATTTTATTTTTTATTTAATGCTTTTTCTATATACTCAAAGCTTGATAAAATATCTGCTTTATTTTTTCCAATTGCTATCGTGTGTTCAAAATGTGCTGATGGTAATTTATCAGCTGTTGTAATTGTCCAACCATCGTTTTCTGTTTTAATTGCTTTTTTCCCAAAATTGATCATTGGTTCAATTGCAATTACCAACCCTTCCTGAAGCTTCAATCCTGTACCACGTTTGCCATAATTTGGCACTTCTGGTGATTCGTGAAGATTTTGTCCGATACCGTGTCCAACTAATTCTCTTACAACAGAGAACCCATTTTTTTCAGCATGTACCTGAACTGCATCGCCAATATCACCTAACCGTTTTCCAACCACTGCTACTTCTATTGCTTTATAAAGACTTTCTTTCGTCACCTTTAATAGATTTACAATTTCGGGTTTTACTTCGCCAATTGTAAACGTGTATGCTGAGTCGCCAAAAAATTTATTTTTTATTACTCCGCAATCAACAGAAACAATATCACCATCTTTTAGTTCATACTTTCCAGGAATTCCGTGAACTACTTGTGCATTTACAGAAATACACAATGAATTCGGAAAACCACTGTAATTCAAAAAAGCGGGAATTGCTTTGTTATCATTAATAAACTCGTAAGCAACCTTATCTAAAGATAAAGTAGTGATTCCGGGTTTAATAACTTTTGCAACTTCGGCTAAAGTTTTTCCAACAAGTAAAGAACTTTCTCTTATTAATTCAATCTCCTCTTTCGTTTTATAATACAAGCCTTTCACGCTTCGCTTTCCCCTCTTATTATATTATGCTGTGGTCATGCTCATCGAAGAACGACCTTTTATTCTTCCTGTTTTCATCAATCCATCATAATGACGCATCAATAAATAACTTTCAATTTGTTGCAATGTATCCAATACAACACCCACCAAAATCAACAAAGACGTACCACCAAAAAATTGCGAGAAGCCAGCATCCACATTTAAAATATAGGCAAAAGCAGGTAAAATAGCCACGCACGCTAACAAAATGGAACCGGGTAAAGTAATACGTGACATAACTGCATCAATAAATTCAGCTGTTTTTTTACCTGGCACAACACCCGGCACAAATCCACCATTCTTTTTCATATCCTCAGCCATTTGGTTTGGATTAACAGTGATGGCAGTATAGAAATAAGTAAAAACAATAATCAATATAGCAAATACCAAATTGTACCAAATTCCATTATGATTTGACAATGCACCTAAAACGCCAGTTAATGCATCTGACTTTGCATATTGCATAATAGTGATTGGAATAAACATAATTGCTTGAGCAAAAATGATAGGCATTACACCGGCAGCATTCACTTTTAAAGGAATGTACTGGCGTGTTCCACCATATTGTTTGCTACCAACAATTTTTTTGGCGTATTGCACAGGAATTTTTCTTGTTCCTTGAACCAACATGATAGTACCAATAATGATTAATAATAAAAGAACGATTTCGATTAATAACATAATCAATCCTCCGCCTCCACCTTCACCGCCTAAACGGTTAGCAAATTCTTGCAAAAACGATACTGGTAAACGAGCGATAATACCAATCATAATGATTAATGAAATACCATTTCCAATACCTTTATCGGTAATTTTTTCACCCAGCCACATAACAAACATGGTACCTGTTACCAAAATCAAAACCGATTGTGCCATCCAGCCAAAACCAGGATCAACAACAACACCCGCTTTACTTGTAATTTGAGTTGCAATGTAACCCGGTGCTTGCATTAAGGTAATACCCACTGTTAAAAAACGGGTAATTTGATTTATTTTTTTACGGCCACTTTCTCCAGCCATTTGTAATTTTCTAAAATAAGGCAATGCCATTCCTAATAACTGAACAACAATGGATGCAGATATATATGGCATAATACCTAATCCAAATATAGAAGCGCGAGAAAATGCACCACCGGCAAAAATGTTAATCAAACCAACAATTCCTTCATTTGCATTTTGATTTGCATCATGTAAAGCAATTGAGTCAACTCCAGGTAGAACAATATATGAACCCAAACGGTAAATCAAAATAAACCCAAGAGTATTTAAAATACGCCCTCGTAGTTCTTCAATTTTCCAAATGTTTTTTAATGTATTTATAAAGTTTTTCATAAAACAGTATTACTGTGTTTAATTAAGCTTTTTCAACCAAAACTGCTGATCCGCCTTTTGCTTCAATTGCTGATTTTGCTGATGCCGAAAATGCATGAACAGAAACATCCACTTTTGATTTTAACTCACCGCGACCAAGTACTTTTACTTTATCATTTTTATGAGCCAAGCCCTTTGAAACTAAAAAAGCCAAATCAATGGTAGCCACTTTATTGTTTTCCACTAATCCTTGAATCACATCTAAGTTTATTCCGCGGTATTCCACACGGTTAATATTTTTAAATCCAAATTTTGGAATTCGTCTTTGCAAAGGCATTTGACCACCTTCAAAACCTCTTTTTGCCGAGTAGCCTGAACGTGACTGAGCACCTTTGTGACCTTTTGTTGATGTCCCGCCTTTTCCAGATCCTTGACCTCTACCAATGCGTTTTTTAGCATTTTTTACAGAACCTTCTGCCGGTGTTAATTTACTTAAGTTCATCTTATTATTTTTTGAATTTTTGAATTTTTGAATTTTTGATTTCTATTCTAAAAATCTATAATTCTAAAAATCTATAATTTATTTTTATTTAATTACAGTAAGCAAATGAGCTACTTTATTTACCATTCCCATTATCTGAGGAGTTGCTTCCTTTTCAATGGTTTGGTGCATTTTAATAAAACCTAAAGCTTGCAAAGTTCGTTTTTGACGAACAGTTTGACCAATTCCGCTTTTTATCTGTTTAATTTTAATTGTTGCCATCTTTTCTAATTGTTGAATTCTAGATTTTTTGAATTCTAGAATTGTATAAATCTAAAATTCTAAAATTAATTTTTATCCGTTAAATACTTTTTCCATTGAAATACCACGTGTTTGTGCTACTGTTGCTGCATCACGCATTTTCATCAATGCATCCATTGTTGCCTTAACAACGTTATGAGGGTTTGATGAACCTTTTGATTTTGCCAATACATCTGTAACACCAACACTTTCTAAAACTGCACGCATGGCACCACCTGCAATAACACCTGTTCCGTGAGCTGCTGGTTTTAAGAAAACCAATGATCCACTGAACTTACCATATTGCTCATGAGGAACAGTTCCTTTAACGATAGCAACTTTAATCAAATTCTTTTTAGCATCATCAATACCTTTAGTAATAGCATCAGTAACTTCTTTTGCTTTACCTAAGCCATAACCAACAATCCCTTTTTCATTACCAACTACAACAATAGCTGAAAATGTAAAATTTCTACCTCCTTTGGTAACCTTAGTTACACGTTGGATGCTAACAAGTTTATCTTTTAATTCGATATCACTTGATTTTACTCTTTTAATGTTTGCGTTTGACATTGTTATTTTTTGATTTTTTGATTTTTAGAATTTTTGAATTTGGAAAATCCTAAATCTCTAATTAAATTTTTCTATTTTATACTCTAAAAATTTACAATTCTAAAATTTTAATCCTGCTTCACGAGCACCTTCTGCCAATGATTTTACACGACCATGGTATAAATATCCGTTTCTATCAAAGCGAACAGATGAAATACCTGCTTTAATTGCTTTTTCAGCGATTGCTTTACCAACCAATTTTGCTTGATCGATTTTGTTCCCTTTTGCATCTGCAATTCCTTTATCTGCTGAAGAAGCTGCTATCAATGTTTTTTCAGAAACATCATCAATCAACTGAACGTAGATACCTTTATTGCTTCTGAAAACAGACAAACGGGGACTTTGTGCGTCACCATTAACGATCTTACGAATACGTTGTTTAATTCTGTTTCTTCTGAAATCTTTTGTATTAGCCATTTTTCTAATTTTTGATTTGTTGAATTTTTGATTTATTGATTTGTATTCTTACTTATACAATTCTCAAAATCTAAAACTTATTTTTTTATTTACCAGCCGATTTACCTGCTTTTCTTCTCAAAATTTCATCCGTAAATTTGATACCTTTCCCTTTGTATGGTTCAGGCTTACGTAATGAACGGATTTTAGCAGCAACAGCTCCCAATAATTGTTTATCAGCCGACTCCAAAATAATTTTTGGGTTAGCACCTTTTTCAGTAGCCGTAGAAACTTTTATTTCTGCAGGCAATTGAAAAGCAACGTTATGAGAATAACCTAAGGTTAATTCTAGCATTTGCCCTTTATTAGCAGCACGATAACCAACACCAACAAGTTCTTGTTCTGTTTTATATCCTTCGCTAACACCTTTTACCATTGAAGCTAAAAGTGCACGGTATAAGCCATGCATTGCTCTATGACGTTTTTGGTCTGTAGCACGTTTTACATTTAAAACACCATCCGCATTTGAAACTGTAATAGCATTATCCATCGCTTGAGTCAAGGTTCCTTTCGGCCCTTTAACAGTTGCAACGTTTTTATCCGAAATGCTTACTTCAACTCCTTTTGGAAGTGTGATTGGTAATTTACCTATTCTTGACATCTTTTTTCCTCCTAAATATTAATAAACATAACACAATACTTCACCACCTACTTTTTGTGTTTTCGCTTCTTTGTCGGTCATTACACCTTTAGAAGTAGAAATGATGGCAATACCCAAACCGTTTAAAACGCGAGGGATTTTTGTTGAACCTGCATACTTACGTAAACCAGGAGAACTTACTCTTTCCAAATTTTTAATAGCCGACTGTTTGTTAACAGGATGGTATTTCAAAGCAATTTTGATATTGCCTTGTGAAGTTGAATCTTCAAATTTGTAGCTTAGGATGTAGCCTTTTTCGAAAAGAATCTTAGTGATTTCTTTTTTAAGGTTAGAAGAAGGTATTTCTACGATTCTGTGGTTTGCTTTGATAGCATTTCTCACTCTTGTGAGGTAATCTGCAATTGTATCTGTCATTTTATTTGGTTTTATATGTTATCCCGCACGCAGGATAATTATATTAATACTCTTTTTTGTGTGGGTACTACCCTACTTCGCTAAAGCTACGAAGGGCACTACCAGCTTGATTTTGTCAGTCCTGGAATCAATCCGTCCAACACCATTTCACGAAATTGATTACGTGAAATACCGAACTGACGCATATACCCTCTAGGACGACCTGTTAATTTACAACGATTACGTTGACGAGTTGGAGATGATGCTCTAGGTAATTTTTGTAACCCAACTGAATCACCTGCAGCTTTTAATGCAGCTCTTCTTTCAGCGTATAGATCAGCAAGTCTCTTACGTTTAACTTCTCTTGCTTTCATTGATTCTTTTGCCATTCTTCTTTTATTTAAGATTTTGTCCCGATAGATATCGGAATTAATTTTTTATTTCTTTTGGTTTTTAAATGGTAATCCGAATTCACTTAACAATGCTAAAGCTTCTCCGTCAGAGTCAGCAGTAGTTACAAAAGTGATATCCATACCCATAATTTTTGTTACTTTATCAATATCAATTTCAGGGAAAATAATTTGCTCAGTAACACCTAAAGTATAGTTACCACTTCCATCAAATCCTTTGTCGTTAATTCCTCTGAAATCACGAATACGTGGAAGAGCAACAGAAATTAATCTGTCTAAAAACTCATACATTGTATCTCCGCGAAGAGTTACTCTAACTCCGATAGGAACACCTTTACGAAGTTTGAAGTTAGAAATATCTTTTTTAGAAATAGTCGATACAGCTTTTTGTCCGCTGATTGTTGACATTTCTTTAATAGCACCTTCAATCAATTTTTTATCAGAAACTGCGTCTCCAACACCTTGATTGAGGCATATCTTAGTAAGTTTAGGCACTTGCATTGAACTGCTGTAACCATACTTTTTTTGTAAAGCCGGAACTACGTCTGCTTTATATTTATCTTTTAAACGTGGTGAATAAGCCATTATTTAATTACCTCCCCTGTCTTTTTTGAGTAACGTACTAATTTGTTTGATTTTTCATCTAATTTGCGACCAACGCGAGTCACTTTACCTGTTCCCGGCTCAACCAACATTAAGTTTGAAACGTGAATAGTAGATTCTTTTTTAATAATTCCTCCTTGAGGATTTTTTGCATCCGGTTTAGTATGTTTTGATACTAAATTTACTCCTTCAACAACTGCACGGTTTTTAATTTTATCGATTGATAAAACTTTCCCCTCTTGACCTTTTGAGTCTCCTGCAAGGACTTTTACTAAGTCGTCTTTTTTGATATGTAATTTAACTTTCATTGTTGTATTTATTATTCACCTACAGAACTTCTGGAGCAAGTGAAATGATTTTCATAAAATTTTTATCTCTTAATTCACGAGCAACCGGCCCGAAAATACGTGTTCCTCTTAATTCATCTGTTGCATTTAATAATACTACAGCATTGTCATCAAAACGAATATACGAACCATCTGAACGACTAATTTCTTTTCGTGTTCTTACAACTACTGCTTTAGAAACTGCACCTTTTTTAATGTTTCCGGAAGGCAAAGCGTGTTTTACAGTTACTACCACTTTATCTCCAATAGAAGCATATCTTTTTTTCGTTCCGCCAAGTACACGAATAACAAGCACTTCTTTTGCACCGCTGTTATCTGCTACTAATAATCTTGATTCCTGTTGTACCATCTTTTATTTGTTGATTTGTTGAATTTTTGATTTGTTGATTTTAAATTCTACAATTCAAAAAATCTATAATTCTAAAATTATTATTTTATTTCGCTCTTTCAATTACTTCAACCAATCTCCAGCATTTGTTTTTGCTGATAGGACGAGTTTCAATAATTTTTACAGTATCGCCAATATTGCAAGTGTTTGCATCATCGTGCGCGACAAACTTTGTTGTTTTGTTTACGAACTTACCATACTTTGGGTGTTTTACTTTACGTTCAACCGCCACAACAATGGATTTTTCCATCTTGTTGCTAGTAACTGTACCAATTTTTTCTTTTCTTAAATTTCTTGCTTCCATGTTTGAAATTATTTTTTAGCCTCAGCTATTTGTCTTGAACGTAATTCTGTTTGTAATCTAGCTACTGTTTTTCTGTTAGCGGTAATGCTAGACGGATTTTCAATAGGAGATACTGAATGATTCAACTTTAATTTATTCAAAGAATTTTTTTGTTCTTTGATTCTGTCGCTTAAATCAGAAGTTGAAAGTTGTTTGATATCTTCTTGTTTCATTTTATTTACTATTTTTTTATTTTACACAGGTTAAAAACCTGAGATACTGTTTAGTTTGAATCTGCTGCGTAATCTCTTCTAACAATAAATTTTGTTGTTAGTGGTAATTTTTGTGCAGCCAAACGCAATGCTTCTTTTGCTACTTCCATAGGAACGCCTTCTGCCTCAAACATGATACGACCTGGTTTTACAACAGCAACCCAATACTCAGGAGCACCTTTACCTTTACCCATACGAACCTCTGCAGGTTTTGATGTAATAGGTTTATCAGGGAAAACACAAATCCAAATTTGACCTTCACGTTTCATGAAACGAGTAACTGCAACCCTTGCAGCTTCTAATTGACGAGCTGTAACCCAGCATCCTTCAGTTGCCTTTAATCCAAATGAACCGAATGAAAGTTGATCGCCACGCTTTGCGTTGCCTTTCATTTTCATTTTGTGCATCTTTCTATATTTGGTTCTTTTCGGCTGTAACATTTTTTTTAATTTTTGATTTGTTGAATTCTAGATTTGTTGAATTACAAATTCTAAAACTTTATACTTTAATTTTTTATTTATTAATATTTCACTAGAAATTTAAATATTGATTTTGATTCTAAAAATCAACAAATCAAAAATTCTAAACTTTACATTATTTTCTCTCTCTTCTATCGTTTCCACCTTTTCTAGGTCCGCCCGGTCCACGTTTATCAAACTTTGGATTTCCACCTTTTGGTCCGCCTTTTCCGTCTTTTGCACCAGCTGCAGCATTTCCAACATTAGGGGAAAGGTCACGTTTTCCATAAACTTCTCCTTTGCAAATCCAAACTTTTACACCAATACGACCATAAGTTGTGTGAGCTTCGCCCAATGCATAGTCAATATCAGCTCGTAAAGTATGCAATGGTGTACGTCCTTCTTTGTAACCTTCAACACGCGCCATCTCAGCTCCGGCTAAACGACCGGAACATTTTACTTTAATACCTTCAGCACCCATTCTCATTGTAGAAGCAACTGCCATTTTCACAGCTCTACGGAAAGAGATACGTCCTTCAATTTGACGAGCAATACTATCAGCTACTAAACGGGCATCTAATTCAGGGCGTTTAATTTCAAAAATATTGATTTGAATATCTTTTTTAGTAATCTTTTTTAATTCTTCTTTAATTTTATCAACTTCTGCTCCTCCTTTACCAATAATAATTCCGGGGCGAGATGTGTTGATTGTAACAGTAATAATTTTCACTGTTCTTTCAATCACAATTTTTGAAATGCTAGCTTTTGCTAAACGCGCTTTCAAATATTCTCTGATTTTAAAATCCTCAACTAATTTATCAGCGAAATTTTTTCCACCATACCAGTTTGAATCCCATCCTTTAATGATGCCTAAACGTAAGCCTATTGGATTTGCTTTTTGTCCCATTTTTATTTAGTTTCTTCTGTTTTTACTTTTTTAACTTCTACTTTTTTGCTGTCAACAACAATCGTAACGTGGTTTGAACGTTTTCTGATTCTGTTGGCGCGTCCTTGTGGAGCAGTTCTCAAACGTTTCATTTGAAGTGCGCTGTCTACAAAAATTTCTTTCACAACCAAGTTGCTATCTTCAGGACGTTGTCCTGTTTTTGCTTCATAGTTTGAAATTGCTGATGTCAACAATTTTTCTAATCTACCTGAAGCTTCTTTTGGATTGAATTTTAAAATATTCAAAGCCATAAATACTTCTTTCCCTCTGATAAGGTCGGCCAACAATCTCATTTTACGAGGAGACGTAGGGCAATTTTTCAATACAGCAAAATATCTGCTTTTGTTTGCTTCCTTGCGAGCGTCTGCTGCGTTTTGTTTTCTAACTCCCATTTTATTTCTTGATTTTTTGAATTCTTGATTTTTTGAATAATTCTAAAAATCTAAAATTCTAAAATTTATTAATTATTTAGCTACTTTATCTTTGTTACCAGAGTGACCTCTGAATGTTCTTGTAGGCGCAAATTCACCGAATTTATGTCCTACCATGTTTTCTGTTACATAAACAGGAATAAATTTATTACCATTATGAACTGCAACTGTTAAACCAACGAAATCAGGAGAAATCATTGATTTGCGAGACCATGTTTTGATAACTGTTTTTTTACCTGAAGCTTGAAGATCTAATAATTTTTTCTCAAGTTTCCAGTCGATAAAAGGACCTTTTTTTAATGAACGTGACATCTATTTTTGTTTTTAAGTTGTGAACCCACCTTCGCTGAAGCTTCGGTGGACGAGCCCCCGTGTCAGGTCTTGCGGACCATTAAACTGTTTATTTTATTTTTTTCTTCTTTCGATAATGTATTTGTTAGAAGCCTTTTTAGGGTAACGTGTTTTGTATCCTTTAGCAGGAGTTCCTGTACGTGAACGAGGGTGACCTCCTGAAGCTCTACCTTCACCTCCACCCATAGGGTGATCAACAGGGTTCATTGCAACCGGACGAGTTCTAGGTCTGCGACCTTGCCAACGAGTACGACCAGCTTTACCGCTAATTTCCAAGTTATGGTCAGCATTAGAAACACTACCAATAGTAGCCATACAAGTGATTAACACCATACGTGTTTCACCTGAAGGCATTTTAATAATTGCATATTTACCATCTCTAGCGCTCAATTGAGCTGTAGAACCAGCACTACGAGCCATGATAGCTCCTTGTCCAGGGCGTAATTCTATATTGTGAATGTTTGTTCCTAATGGAATATCAGCTAAGTACATTGCATTTCCAATTTCGGGAGTTGCATCTTTACCAGATACTAATTTTGCTCCAACTTGCAGTCCTGCAGGTGCAATGATGTAACGTTTTTCACCATCAGCATAAACAACTAAAGCAATACGAGCAGTACGATTTGGATCGTACTCAATTGTTTTAACGGTTGCAGGAATTCCTGCTTTATCTCTTTTGAAATCGATAATACGATATTGTTGTTTGTGACCACCGCCAATGTAGCGCATTGTCATTTTACCTGTATTATCTCGTCCGCCTGATTTTTTTACCGGCACTAATAAACTCTTTTCAGGTTTACCGTGAGTAATGTCATCGTTATCACTAACTAACTTAAATCGTTGCCCTGGGGTTAGGGGTCTAAATTTCTTTAAAGCCATCTCAGTTTTTTTTATTATCACTCCGACTGCTCGGAGTATAGTTACTTAAAAAATTTCTAGCAGCTTAAAACTGCTTTTACTTTCGTACCAGACAGGTTAAAAACCTGTCATACTATTAAATGCTTGCGTAAAAATCAATTGATTCGCCTGCTTTAAGCGTCACAACTGCTTTTTTATGCTGATTTACTCTACCAATAGCAATACCTTTTGTAGTGTTACGGGTTTTGACTTTACCAATATAATTTTGAGTGTTTACTGCTTCAACAGTAACACCATATAATTTTTCGACAGCAGATTTTATTTCTACTTTGTTAGCAGTTTTTGCTACCACAAAACCATAGCGATTAAATTTTTCGCCTTGGGCTGTCATTTTTTCGGTTATAACCGGTTTTACAATCACGTTCATTTTCCTTAATAATTACGAATTTTAACTTAATAAACTCTCAATTTCCTTCACTGAGCTCTCTACTAGCAATAAATTATTTGCGTTCAAAATATCGTAAGTGTTTAAATCAGAAGCAGTTACGACTTTAGCATTGGTCAAATTTCGGGACGACAAATATATGTTTTTATTTGATTCGCCCAACACCAATAGCGTTTTTTTGTCGGAAAGCTTCAAATTATTAATCAAATCCGCATATTTCTGAGTTTTAGGAGAATCAAAAAGGAAATCTTCTAAAATAGTAATACTGCTTCCTTGAGCTTTATAAGTCAATGCCGACATACGAGCTAAACGTTTCAATTTTTTATTCAATTTGAAAGCGTAGTCTCTAGGACGAGGACCAAATGCTCTACCACCACCAACACGCGTTGGAGATTTATCGTTACCAGCACGAGCGCCACCAGTACCTTTTTGATTTTTTAATTTTTTACTAGAACCTTGAATTTCGGCTCTTTCTTTAGATTTGTGAGTACCTTGACGTTTATTTGCTAAATGTTGTTTTACATCCAAATAAATTGCATGGTCATTCGGCTCGATGCCAAAGATTGCATCGTTTAAGCTCAACTTCTTAGAAGTTGCTTTACCGCTTATATTTAAAATTGATACTTCCATTGTCAAATTGTTGATTTGTTGATTTGTTGAATTGTTGATTTAAAAATTCTAAACTTTTAATTCTAAAAATCTAAAATTCAATAAATCAAAAATTACTTTTCTATTGTAACGTATGAACCTTTTGCTCCTGCGATAGAACCTTTTATGATTAAAAGATTTTTATCTGCAATTACTTTTATTACTTCTAGGTTTTGAATTTTAACGCGGTCTCCACCCATTCTACCACCCATGCGCATTCCCTTGAATACACGTGAAGGCCAAGAAGAAGCTCCTAATGAACCTGGTGCACGCAAACGATCGTGTTGACCGTGAGTAGTTCCACCAACTCCACCAAAACCGTGGCGCTTAACAACACCCTGAAAACCTTTACCTTTAGAAGTTCCTGCCACATCAATAAAATCGCCTTCAGCGAAAAGATCAACTGTAACTACTTCACCAAGATTTTTCTCCGTTTCGAAGTATTTAAATTCAACCAATTTACGTTTAGGAGTAGTGGCTGCTTTTGCAAAATGACCTTTCATTGCAGAAGAAGTATGTTTTTCTTTCTTCTCATCAAATGCCAATTGTACTGAAGCATATCCGTCTTTCTCCAAGGTTTTTACTTGCGTAACAACGCAAGGACCGGCTTCGATAACTGTGCATGGTATGTATTTACCATTGGCACCGAAAACACTGGTCATTCCAATTTTTTTACCTATTATTCCAGACATTTTTTTTATTTATTGATTTATTGATTTTTAGATTTGGAGAATTCCCTAACTCTCCATTTCTCTAATTCTCTATTTTTTACGATGCTTTGATTTCTACTTCTACTCCACTTGGTAATTCTAATTTCATAAGTGCGTCAACTGTTTTAGAAGTTGAGTTGTAGATATCTAACAACCTTTTATATGAACACAATTGAAATTGCTCACGCGCTTTTTTATTAACGTGTGGTGAACGTAAAACAGTGTAGATTTTTTTCTGAGTAGGTAATGGAATTGGTCCGCTTACTACTGCTCCTGTCATTTTCACAGTTTTAACAATTTTCTCTGCTGACTTGTCAACTAAGTTGAAGTCGTAAGATTTTAATTTGATTCTGATTTTTTGGCTCATAGTTGTTTTTATAAAGAACGATGTTTATTTATTATTATACTTTTTCTGCTTTTCCTTTTGCTTTTGCAATTACTTCATCAGAAGTACTTTTTGGAGCTTCTGCATAATGAGAAAACTCCATAGTTGAAGTTGCACGACCAGAAGTGATTGTACGCAATGTTGTAACATATCCAAACATTTCCGACAATGGTACTTTAGCTTTGATTACTTGTGAACCTGCTCTGGTATCCATTCCTTCAATCATTCCTCTGCGTTTATTCAAATCACCTACAACATCACCCATATTTTGTTCTGGAGTTAAAACTTCCACTTTCATAATCGGCTCCAATAAAACTGGTTTTGCTTTTGGCATTGCTTCACGGAATGCAGCACGAGCACAAATCTCGAAAGACAAGGCATCAGAATCGACATTGTGATAGGAACCATCCAACAATCTAACTTTTAATGTATCTACAGGGTAACCTGCCAACACACCATTTACCATTGCTGATTTAAATCCTTTTTCAACTGCAGGAATAAATTCACGAGGAATGTTACCACCGGAAATTTCGTTGATAAATTGTAATCCACCTGCTTTTTTAGTAGTTGCATCAAAATCTGCATCAACAGGAGAAATAACAACTTGTATATCGGCAAATTTACCACGACCACCGGATTGTTTTTTATAAACTTCACGGTGTGATACTTCTGCATTAATAGTTTCTTTGTAAGATACTTGAGGAGGGCCTTGATTACATTCTACTTTAAACTCACGCTTCAAGCGGTCCATAATGATTTCTAAGTGAAGCTCACCCATTCCACTAATAATAGTTTGACCGCTATCTTCATCCGTTTTTACACGGAAAGTAGGATCTTCTTCTGCTAATTTATTTAAGGAAACACCCAGTTTATCTAGGTCGGCCTGCGTTTTTGGCTCAATAGCAACTCCGATAACGGGCTCAGGGAAATTCATTGATTCAAGAACAATTGGATGTTTTTCATCACAAAGTGTATCACCTGTTTTAATGTCTTTAAATCCTACTGCTGCACCAATATCTCCTGCCTCAATAAATTCGATTGCATTTTGTTTGTTTGCATGCATTTGGAAAATACGAGAAATACGCTCTTTGTTTCCACTACGTGTATTCAATACATATGAACCTGCATCTAAACGACCTGCATATGCACGGAAGAAACACAAACGACCTACGAAAGGATCTGTTGCGATTTTAAATGCTAATGCGGTGAATGGTTCTTTTACATCCGGCTTACGAGAAATTTCCTCTCCTGTATCAGGATGAGTACCTTTTGTACTTTCTTTATCTAATGGTGATGGCATTAATTCCATAACCAAATCCAACATTGTTTGAACACCTTTGTTTTTGAAAGCTGATCCGCAAACCATTGGTACAACTTTGTTAGCTACACAAGCTTGGCGAAGTGCATCAAGAATTTCACGCTCTGTCAAAGACTCCGGATCTTCGAAAAATTTCTCCATCAATCGATCATCGAATTCAGCGATTGCTTCTAATAATTTTCCTCTCCACTCTTTTGCTTCTTCCATCATGTCAGCAGGAATAGGAACTTCTTTAAAAGTCATTCCTTGATCTTCTTCATTCCAAACAATTCCGCGGAAGTTAATTAAATCAACTACCCCTACAAATGTTTCTTCAGCACCAATAGGCAATTGCAATGGTAATGGATTTCCACCCAATACTTCTTTCACTTGTCCTACCACCTTTAAAAAATCTGCACCAGAACGGTCCATTTTATTAACGAAACCAATACGAGTAACGTTATAATTATTTGCTAATCTCCAATTTGTTTCTGATTGTGGTTCAACACCATCAACAGCAGAAAACAAAAACACTAAACCATCAAGGATACGCAATGAACGATTGACCTCAACTGTAAAGTCAACGTGGCCCGGGGTATCAATAATGTTTACTTTATATTGCTGGTTTCTGTATTTCCAAAAACAAGTTGTTGCGGCAGAAGTAATTGTGATACCACGCTCTTGCTCCTGAACCATCCAATCCATTGTTGCCGCACCATCATGTACTTCACCAATTTTGTGATTCACTCCTGTATAATAAAGAATACGTTCGGTACAGGTTGTTTTACCTGCATCGATGTGAGCTGCAATCCCAATGTTTCTTGTAAATCTTAAATCTGCCATTTTATTTTGTTGTTTGTTGTTGGTTGTTTGTTGTTGGTTTTACCTAAACTCACATTCAACAACTCTATTCTTATTCTTTTAATTATTAGATTCCGAGTCAAGCTCGGAATAAATAAATGAAAGGAGCAAAGCTCCAACATTAATTAAAATCTGAAATGAGAGAATGCTTTGTTAGCTTCTGCCATTTTATGTACGTCTTCTTTCTTTTTGAAAGCAGCACCTTCTTCTTTTGCTGCTGCAACAATTTCTCCGGCTAATTTTTGAGCCATTGATTTTTCGTTACGTTTACGAGCATAAAGAATCATCCATTTAATTCCCATTGATAACTTTCTTTCAGGACGAATTTCAGATGGAATCTGAAAAGTTGCACCACCTACTCTACGACTGCGAACTTCAACTGCTGGAGTGATGTTGCTTAATGCTTTTTTGAATGTTTCTAAACCATCAACATCCGGAGTTCTTTTTTGTACAATTTCGATTGCATCATAAAATACATCGTATGAAGTACTTTTTTTACCATCATACATCAAATTGTTAACGAAACGTGTTACCAAAATATCATTGAATTTTGGATCAGGTAAAAGAATTCTCTTTTTTGCTTTGGTCTTTCTCATTGTTGGTTTATTTGGAGCTTGTATTTGTTGCTTCAGGATTTTCCTTACTCAAATTCTCGCTCAGTTGTCAATTATTTTTTAGCAGCCGGTTTAGCACCTGCTTTTGGTTTTTTTGTTCCGTACTTAGAACGTCTTTGGTTACGACCATCAACTCCTGAAGTATCTAATGCACCACGAACGATGTGGTAACGAACTCCAGGTAAATCTTTCACTCTACCGCCACGAATCAACACAATCGAGTGTTCTTGTAAGTTATGGCCTTCTCCCGGGATGTAAGCATTCACCTCTTTTTTGTTGGTTAAACGAACACGGGCAACTTTTCTCATAGCCGAATTGGGCTTCTTTGGAGTTGTTGTGTAAACACGGGTACAAACCCCACGTTTTTGAGGACAAGAATCAAGAGCTGCAGACTTACTTTTGTTAACTGCTTTTAATCTCCCTTTACGCACTAATTGTGATATTGTAGGCATTTTTCTGTTGTTAAATTTCTATTTTTTTTCGTGTAAATAAAATACACCCCGCTTTTTTGGGGAGGGCAAAGGTAATAAATATTTATTATAAACAATAGTTCGTTCAAAAAAAAACGCCATTTCTTTGAAAAATTTATGGTTTCGGGGACAGAAAAGTCGGAATCGCTTAATAATTAAGGAATTCCAAATTTTAAAATTTGAAATTAGCGGCTGAGGTTGAGCCTTTTTTTGAAAAGAGGAAAAACTTGAAAAAAAATTATTTTACGAGTGTAACCGTGCCAACATAATCGTGATTTTTATCAAAAACATCGGTCAATTTTACTTTCCAAACATATACATCTTGTTGGGCAATTTCTGCTCCGTTTTTTGCTCTTCCATCCCAATTATTATTTAAATCTTCGGAATGAAAAATCATATTTCCCCAACGGTCGTATATCCATAAATCGTAATCAGCAATGCCTACTCCTGTTCCATTGAAAAAATCGTTGCTGCCATCATCATTCGGTGTAAATGCGTTGGGGATAAAAAAAGCAAATTCTGATAAAATTCTAATGTCATGCGAAACCGTGTCGTAGCAACCATTTGCATTATGCACAATTAAAGTTGTAGTATAAACTCCGGGTTGTTCATTTGGATAAGAATGAGTAGGATTTGCTGTATTAGGAGCTACCGTGTTTCCATCACCAAAATCCCAAAACCAATAATTAACATCGCTTGATGATTGATTATTAAAATTAATTGTTGCATCCAAAGTTGTTGCAGGATTTGGATTGCTGCTGAATTCAGCCACAGGGTTAGCAAATACAGTAATCATGTTATTGTTTGTATAAGAAGCTGAACAACCATTTACTGAAACTATTGTTAAACTTATTGAATAAGTTCCGGGTGTTTGAAAACAATGTTTTGGATTCTGAATGGAAGCACCGCCATCAGCAAAATCCCAGTCCCAACTGGCAATGGGACCACTTGATGAACTCGACAAATCAGTAAAATTTACACACAAAGGAGCGCATCCGGCAATAATATCAGAATTAAAACCAACAACAGGATTTACTAAAATAGTAACTGTTGCTGTTGCAGATGCGCTGCAACCAGCAGCTGAAGTTCCAATAACACTATAAGTAGTTGTTAAGGGAGGAGTAACTGCTATCGAATTTGTAGTAGCACCTGTTGACCACACATACCCTGAGGCTCCTGATGCTACTATGTTTGCGACTGTAGCTTCACAAACACTAATGGAATTTACCAAAATAATTGGCAATGAATTTACTGTAACAGTAGCTACTGCCGTACCCGAACATCCTGCTGTAGTGCCTGTAACCGTATAGGATGTAGAAGAAGTGGGAGTAACATCAGCAGTATTAATTCCTGTTGGATTTGTTCCAGCAGTCCAGCTATAAGTTGTTGCACCGCTTGCTGTGAGACTAGCGGTTTGACCTGCGCAAATAGCAGGAGAATTAACTGTTATAGCCATACTTGTTCCCACGGTAACCGTACAAATTGCAGTGTTTGAACATCCACCTATAGTTCCTGTAACGGTATAAGTAGTGGTACTAATCGGACTTGCGTTTGCCGTATTCACACCGGTAGAAACCGCTCCGGCACTCCAAGTATATGTTGTAGCGCCACTTGCAGTAAGATTTGCAGTTTGCCCCAAGCAAATTGTAGGTGAGTTTACAATAATTACAGGCAATGTAGCCGAAACAATTGTACATACAATAGTAGTTGTTAAACAACCCGTTGCATCAGTAACAGAAGCCGTATAGGTACCTGGGCACAAACCTGTTGCAGTTGCGGTTGTTTGAACGGGAGTGGTGCTCCATGAGTAGGTATAAGGTGATGCTCCACCAACAGGTGCAACAGTTGCTGTTCCGTTACAAGCAGAGCAAGTTGCAGGAGTTTCAGTTGAAGTTGCCGTTAAACTACTAGCTGAACAAGTTCCGCAAGTGGTAGTTTGAAAATACAATCCTGCTACAGTAAATGAAAAACATTCTCCTACCGATTGATTAAAAGCGTAGTTGGCAGAGCTTTGACCGGCTGTCACAATGGTGTTCATTTCAGCAAAATTGTAAAAATTTTTGGGATAAATTGCGCTATCTCCATTCATGTGCGCAGTAAATGTGGTACCAATATTATTTTGAAGATCCGAACAAATTAAAAAAGCTTTAGATGCAGAACCTGCTCCACAAGCAGTAAAACCGGTCATTGTATGACTAAAGCTACTTGAGTAAGTATCTCGTGTTGAAATGCCATCGTCCAAAATCATTGAGCCTTTCCAGGATGCTGCAGTATTTTTGTAAATAATTATTAGTGTTGCTCCGTCTACTTCCCAAGCAGTATTTCCGGAGATGGTATTAATCGTATACGTTCCATTTCCAGCAACTGCTGCAGTAACATTTGCTCTAAAATTTCGAGAGCCAATTTCTGACCAACATTTTGGACCATCTTGTCCGGTCATAACAGCGGGATAATTTGCGGTTAAACCGGATGGATTTGTAAGATTCACACTTGGTGTTGTTGAAGAGCCGGCAGTATAACTCACTGTCCAATATAAAAACGCGGTATCTACCACATAGCAGGGCGGAATTCCTGTAATTGGAAGTGGACAAGGGAATCCTGTACCCGGACTAGGCGTATAGCGAGGGGTAATCATTTTAGAACATTGAGCAAAATTTAATCCGCACAATGTTTTGTTATAGGTTTGTCCCAAAGCACCACTACCATTACGGAGCGTGGGTTCTACAATTTCATTTGTATTAATGTTCACACCATTAAGTTTAGTGCTATCCTGCGCTTTAAGAACAGAAAAAAACAAGAGGTATACAAAACAAAAAGAGAGTATTGGTTTCATCTGATTGGTTTTTAAAATGCAAAAGCAGAAGCGAAGAAAATCACAATCATAATTATGTATGTGAATTTAGAAAAGACAGAAATAACAACTTCTTCTTCTTTGGTAGCGATAGCATAAACAGTTTTGCTTCTTTGTATTGATGCGAAATCGCCACTGATTGCTGAGAAATTTTGGTATGTTTTCATATTGGAGCGTTTTTTATGTTGTTTCTTGAATCAAACTTAGTCTGATATTCTTTTTAGGGCAAACATATATTTCTTTATTATTAAAGTTCCAAATACTATTTTTTGTATATTTATACATAATTTAATGATTTTATTATACTTTATTATTAAATTTCCATGATAGCATCTGAGCAACTATTTAAACTCATAAAATCATTAAACAAGCAAGAAAAAAGATATTTCCAGCTTTTTTCAGCCACAAATCGCGAAGGAAGTACTTACACATTACTCTTTGAGGCCATTAACAAACAAGAGGTATATAATGAAACCGTTATAAAAAAGCGGTTTCATTCTCAAAAATTTATTGAGCAGTTACCGGTTGCGAAACACAATCTTTACAAAGCAATATTAAAAAGCATGAATCAATATCATGCAGCACATTCATTGGAAATACAACTAAAGGAATTGCTATTCTCAGTTGAATTTCAATTTGAAAAAACGTTATACGATGGAGCCAACAAATCGCTGAGCAAAGCAAAAGACCTTGCGAATATTTACGAGAAGCACGAAATCCTCTTGCGGATTTTAAAGTGGGAAAAGAAATTGATGAATGTAAGCAACAGTAAAAAAAATAATCTTCAAGAAGCAAAAAAAATATTTGAGCAAGAACAAGAAACGATTAACAAACTAAACAACACTTCTCACTATGCATTGCTTCACAAAGAAATAGCTCTAATTGTATCGTCACAGGCTCATTTGAGGACTGAAAAAGAAAAAAAGGAAGTACAAAAATTACTTCAACATCCTTTATTAAAAAACATTAATCAAGCATTAACATTTGACTCTAAAACATTTTTCTATCAGATTCAGTCTTACTATTATCGATTGATGGAAGACAATGAAAAGAGCAATACCTATAGAGAAACACTTTTAAAACTATGGGAAGATTATCCACATTTCATAAAAGAAAATCCGGGAGTTTATATTCCTATTGTACAAAACTTAATGAATGTGCAATTAGATAAAAGGCAGTATGATGCATTTAACCTTACAAGTGATAAATTAAAAAACTTACAACCCACATCTGAAGCAGATAAACTCTTGCTTTTTTTAGCTTACTATCCGGGTAAACTCACATACTATGTAAATACACTTAAACCGAAAGATGCTTATATCATTACAGAAGCAGAAAATGCATTTCAACAATTCGAGAACAAATTGAGAGACGACCATGTGATTTTGTTCTATTACTTATTCTCTTTGTCTCACTTTATGACAGGCAATTTCAAATCATCCTTACGATGGATAAATACAACGTTAAACTCTAAAAAACTGGAGGCGCGACCGGATGTTGGCTCTGTTGTTTTGTTGATGAATTTAATTGTTCATTTTGAGCTTAAAAATTTCGACCACATGGATTACATCGTTAAATCTACGTATCGATCCTTATTAAAAATGGAGCGACTATATGAATTTGAAAAAACAATTTTACTTTTCCTTCGTGGATTGCCTGTAAATAATTCTCCGAGAGAAGTACTGGTAGCATTTGGAAAACTAAAGAATCAGCTAAAAGTGCTTGAGAACAACCCTTACGAGAACAAAGCGTTCAAGTATTTTGATTTCACTTCTTGGTTGGAAAGCAAAATAGAAAATGTTTCTTTTGCGAGTGTGGTGATTAAGAATACAAAATAAAAAGAAGAGTCAATTGATTATTCTTTTATTATTTTTTTCGTAAAAATGTCTTTTTCTGATTTAAATTCTAAAAAATAAATCCCAGATGGCAGATTAGAAATATCAATTTCATCTTCTTTTTCAATAGTTCCTTCTAGCATACTTTCTCCTATCACATTGTACAAAATAAATTGTCCTCCTTTTTCACTCTTCACAAAAACCTTATCCATAGCAGGATTCGGAAAAACAGAATCAGTAATATTAAAATTTAAGTTCTCAACATTTAAGGCTGCTTGATTTGTAACTATCACCATATTGTCGCGCAAAATACTTCCAATTAAAATTCCAGATCGGTATTCTTCCACTTTCACGCCCATTATACTTACTTCACTACAAACGGTTGGATACATTGTTAAATAACCTGTTGCCGAATTCATACTCACCAATGGTGAAGACGTGATGGGTTGCAAATAACTAAAACCTGCTGAATAGCTAATTGCAGTACCTCCCGGACAGCTTGTGTTATCTGTATACGGATTGTACAAACTGTAGTAAAGTGAATCGCCATCAATATCTGTTGCACTTTGATTGTAGCTAAACGATTGATTACAACAAGCAAATAAAACGGGCTCTTCATTAAAAGTAGGTGAACTGTTTCCCGGATAATTCAAGTTATCCATCATAAATTTAATTCCTGTCCCCAACGCTAATGGGCCTGGAACGTTTGTAATAATAGCTTCTCGACAACAATAGTTATGAGTTATTGTCCAATCGTTTTTTGCGGAAGGGAAAGTATAGGTTCCTTTGTAAATATATTTTTCAAAACCCTCGTCCGTTCCGCCAACGCAAACAGACAGAGGGTAGGAACAAACAGGAAAAACAGGAAGACCTGTTCCTGAAACCTGAGGAAAATTCATACTAGGAGCCGACCCGCTAGATGGAGAACAGACTGAAATAATCACTGAAGAAGGTGCCGCCACTCCTCCACAATCTCTATAAAGAGTAAGTGTAAATTCATAAGTAAGTCCACTAATCCATTTATACGTAATATCTGTATAAGAAATATGAGTCGCTTTCCCAGAGAATGTGAAAAGCAAAAAACAAAATGCGAAAAGTATCTTTTTCATGAGAGTAGTGTTACCAATCAAATATAAAACAAAAAAAGGAGCTCTGGAATTAGAGCTCCTTTTTATTTAATGTATTCTTTTATTTATCTCGTCAACATAAAATATCCTTTTTCAAAATATTCTTTATCGTCAAATCCTTTTGCTTTTATGAGGTAATAATATGTTCCATCGGGAGCTTCAACACCGCTGGCAGTACGGCCATCCCAACCACCATTGGTTGTATGCCACTCAAATTCTTTTTGTCCCCAACGATTGTAAATTTCCGCATCCATTGTTTCCAAACCGATAGCTTGAACAGTAAATACATCATTATTATTATCACCGTTTGGAGTGAAAACGTTTGGAATAATGAATACCGAATTAATAAACACATCAATTGTTGTACAAGCTGTATCAGCACATCCTGCAGCATTTGTAGCTATCAAACATGGTGTAAACTGACCAAGTGGTGTGTAAATATATGTCGGGCTAAAAACTGTTGATGTATCACCTGTTCCAAATGTCCAGAAATAACTAGTAGCTCCTGTGCTTGTATTTGTAAAGTTTACAGTAAGTGGTGTTTCACCGGAAGTAGTATCTGTGTTGAACGATGCAACAACGTTGGATGATGAATTAACCACAAATCCTGTTAATCCTCCTAATGTTATTGAGCAACCGTTTGAATCGGTAACAGTTAAGAAATAACTGCCCGGACCTACATTGGTAAGGTTTAACAAAGTATCAGAAGAAGATGCATTAATCCATATATAAGAGAATGGACTTGTTCCGCTCACAATTGTAATTCCACTAACAGAACCTGTTAATGTTCCACAATCAGCATCCACAATAGAAACTAAAGAAGTATCAGCAACCGGCAAAGGATTGATGGTAACTGTTACCATTGTAGCAGGACCTTGACAAGCGCCAATTGTACCTGTTACCCAGAAATTAGTCGTCACTGAAACAGTTGGTGTATACGGGTTTGCCGTACCTACCAAGGATGTTAATCCTGCATCAGCATACCAAGTAACAGAACCACTCGTTGTTACAGAGATTGGTGAAATTGGGCTTCCAAAACAAGCAGCAGGAGGATTAGTCGCTGTAGGAGCGGGAGGTGTATTATTAATTGTAATGACCAAACTATCCAAAACAGCACCGCAAGCACCTGCAGGGTCATTTGTAGTTAAATACAATGTTACAGTTCCTGCAGTTGTATCAGCTAACGAAGGAGTGTATGTTGCACCTAAAAGTGCTGTATTATCAAATGTTCCCGAGCCGCTGGTTGTCCATGTAGATGTTGTTGCACTTCCACCAATAGCGGCACCGGTAATCGTATAAGTACTACCTGCACAAATTACTCCATCAGCACCAGCATTTGCAGTTGCAGAAGGGTCAATAACAATTATTGTATTAGCAGTTGCTGCTGCACAACCACCACCTGCTGCAATTGAATTGGTAATAGTGTACGTTCCGGGAGTTGATAATGACATATCTATCTCACCTGTACTTGTACTAACAAAAACCAATCCTACAGTTGAAGAGAACACGCCACCACTTGCACCCACAGGGAATGTAGGGAATGGATCTGCATCTGTTTGACAGAATGGAGTTGAATAACTAAATACTGCACTTGGAGCATTTGTAATGGTAATGCTTACTGTATCAGTATTCGGACAAACTCCATTAGTAGTATAAATAATATCGTATGTTCCTAATGTACTTCCTGCTAAGTTAATCTCCCCTGTAGCCGTACTAACAAAAACAAGGCCTGCGGGAGTTGCGCTAAAAGTTCCACCGGCTAAACCCGTCACAGTAGGAATTGGATTTGTTCCAGTTTGACAGAAAGTAGAACCTGTATAATTGAAAGTAGCAAGATCCAAAGGAGTAATTGTCAAAGTCATGATGTCGGTTATTTGAGTACAAACACCGGCAGGATCATTTGTAGTAATTGTTAATATTACACTTCCTGCACTCACATCAGCAGCTGAAGGAGTATAAGTAGAAGTCAAACTAGTAGTATTACTAAATGTTCCGCTTCCGCTTGTTGTCCAAGTAATAGAAGAAGCGCTTCCACCCATTGTTGCAGAAAGCGAATAAGCACTTCCTTCACAAATGGTTCCATCTATACCTGCAGTAACAGTTGGAATTGGATCAATCACTACCGTAGTATTTGCACTTGCTGCTGCACAACCCGAAGCAGCTGCAATAGCATTTGTGATAGTATATGTACCTGCTGCACTTGCTGCCAAATCAATTTCACCTGTTGACGTGCTTACAAAGACCAATCCAGCAGGAGTAGCACTAAATACACCTGCACTAGCACCAGCACCAAATGTTGGGAATGCTGTTCCGTTTTGACAGAAAGGAGTTCCATAACTCATAGTTGCATTAGGAGCAGCAGTAACTGTTACGCTAATAGTGCTATTGTTTGGACAAATACCACTCGTATTAAATGTTATGAAATAATTACCCAACGCGCTTGCACTTACATCTATTAAACCTGTTGTAGCATCAATAAATACTATGCCAGCAGGAGTTGCTACAAACGTTCCTGTTGCTCCGCCAGTTATAGTTGCAACAGGATCGGTTCCTGTTTGACAGAAAGTCGAAGAAGGATAACTAAATGAAGCATTATCCTGAGGATTAATTGTCAGCACCATTACATCGGTAACTGCACCACAAACTCCTGCAGGGTCATTTGAAGTAATTGTTAAAGTAACTGTACCTGCTGTAATATCAGCAGCAGAAGGACTATAAGTAGTAGAAGCTGATGTTGAACTACCAAATGTACCTGTTCCACTGGTTGTCCAAGTTACACCTGATGCACTACCACCAAAACTTCCAACCAAATTAGCTGTTACATTAGAACAAATAACATTATCAGGTCCTGCATTTACGGTAGCAGCAGGATTAATAGTCAATGTCATTACATCCGTTGCAGCGTTACAAGGGCCGGCAGGATTATTTGTAGTAATTGTTAATGTTACAGAACCGGCTGCAATATCACCAGCCGAAGGCGTATACACAGCAGTTGGAGAAGTTGCACTACTGAATGTTCCGGAGCCGGTGGTTGTCCATGTAATAGAAGTTGCACTTCCACCCATTGTACCGGCTAAAGTATACGTTCCACTAGAACAAATGGTAGCATTACCGCCTGCTGAAACTGTAGCAGCTGGGCTAATTGTCAACACCATATTGGAAGTTACAACCCCGCAAGGTCCCACAGGGTCGTTAGAAGTGATTGTTAAAGTTACTGTTCCTGCAGTTATATCCGCTGCAGAAGGAGTATAAATAGGAGTAGTAATATTTGGATTACTAAACGTACCGGTTCCGGAAGTTGTCCAAGTTACCAATGTTGCGCTTCCTCCCATTGTTCCTGCTAAAGTATAAGTTGAACCTGCACAAATTGACGCAGCAGCTCCAGCTGTTACAACTGCAGCAGGATTTATTGTTAAGGTCAAGAAATCAACAACAGCAGGACAAGGCCCCGCGGGGTCGTTTGTCGTAATTGTAAGTGTAACAGAACCAAAAGAAATGTCTGCAGCTGAAGGAGTATAAGTAGCTGTGGTTGATGTAGCTAGACTGAATGTTCCAGTTCCACTAGTTGTCCAGGTAATTGAGGTAGCACCGCCACCCATTGAACCGGCCAAAGTATAAGTTGAACCAGCACAAATTGTTGCATTTGCTCCTGCAACAACTGTAGCTGCAGGATTTATTGTCAACACCATTGTTGCAGTAGCAGCAGGACAAGGGCCAGCAGGATCGTTTGAAGTAATGGTTAATGTTACTGTTCCGGCTGAAACATCAGCAGCTGAAGGTGTATAAATAGCCGTGGTAGAAGCCGTATTGTTAAATGTACCAGTACCACTTGTTGACCAAGTTATAGAAGTAGCACCTCCACCCATCGTTCCAGATAAGGAATAAGTAGAACCAGCACAAATTGTAGCAGCAGCTCCCGCAGAAACAGTAGCAGCAGGATTTATTGTTAACACCATTGAAGCTGTAGCAGAAGTACAAGGGCCGGCAGGGTCGTTGGTGGTTATGGTTAGAGTTACTGTACCCGCTGCAATATCAGCAGCTGAAGGGGTATAGGTTGCTGTTAAAGATGTTGCACTTGAGAAAGTTCCGGAGCCACTTGTTGTCCAAGTAATGCTTGTTGCACCACCACCCATTGTTCCTGCCAAAGTATAAGTTGAACCGGAGCAGATAGTAGCATTTGCCCCAGCTGTTACTGTTGGAATTGGATTAATGGTAAGAACTAAACTGCTTGTTGCTGCAGGACAAGGGCCAGCAGGATCATTTGTTGTTAAAGTTAATGTTACTGTACCCGCTGAAATATCAGCTGCTGAGGGCGTATAAATTGCACCTAACAAAGCAGCATTATTAAATGTTCCTGTTCCACTGGTAGTCCAGGTTGAAGAAGTTGCTCCACCGCCAATTGATCCAGATAACGTATAAGTAGAACCGGCACAAATTGTAGCAGCAGCTCCCGCAGAAACAGTAGCAGCAGGATTTATTGTTAACACCATTGAAGCTGTAGCAGAAGTACAAGGGCCGGCAGGGTCGTTGGTGGTTATGGTTAGAGTTACTGTACCCGCTGCAATATCAGCAGCTGAAGGGGTATAGGTTGCTGTTAAAGATGTTGCACTTGAGAAAGTTCCGGAGCCACTTGTTGTCCAAGTAATGCTTGTTGCACCACCACCCATTGTTCCTGCCAAAGTATAAGTTGAACCGGAGCAGATAGTAGCATTTGCCCCAGCTGTTACTGTTGGAATTGGATTAATGGTAAGCACTAAACTGCTTGTAGCTGCAGGACAAGGACCAGCTGGATCATTTGTTGTTAAGGTTAATGTTACTGTACCTGCTGAAATATCAGCTGCTGAGGGCGTGTAAATTGCACCTAACAAAGCAGCATTATTAAATGTTCCTGTTCCACTGGTAGTCCAGGTTGAACTAACAGCACTTCCACCAATAGCGCCTGCAAGTGTGTAAGTACTTCCGGCACAAATTGTGGCAGCACTTCCGGCAGCAGCAGTTGCAGCAGGATTAATGGTAAGAACCATAGTACTTGTTACAAAAGGACAAGGACCGGCAGGATCATTTGTGGTTAATGTTAATGTCACTGTCCCAGCTGCAATATCAGCAGCTGAAGGAGTATAAACTGCAGTAGCAGATGTTGCTAAACTGAATGTTCCTGTACCGGAAGTTGTCCACGTTAACGTAGTGGCGCTTCCACCAATTGAACCAGCTAATGTATACGTTGAACCTGCGCATATTGTAGCTGCAGCTCCTGCATTGGCAGTTGCTTCAGCATTAATAGTTACAGTATTGTTGGCACTTGCAGCAGCGCATCCACCAGATGCAACAATTGTATTTGTTACAGTATATGTTCCCGGAGTTGTAGCAGAAACATCAATTTGACCTGTGTTCACATTCACAAATGTTAAGCCCGCAGGAACAGCTGAGAATGTACCGGCAGTAGCACCCCCGCTAAACGTTGGGAATGGATCGGCACCTGAAGTACAATATGGACCCGAATAGCTAAATGTTGCAGTAGGTGCTAAAGTAATCGTAACACTCACGTTACTTGAATTTGGACAAGGACCGGGAGTTGTATATGTTACTGTATAAGTTCCTAAAGCACTCGCTGCTAAATTGATTGTTCCTGTTGCAGCATTAATAGATAGTCCTGCAGGAGAAGAAGTAAATGTTCCACCCGCAACACCTGTTACTGTTGGCGTTGGGTTAGCTCCAGTTTGACAATAAGTTGCAGAACCAAAAGTAAATGCTGCATTTTGTAAAGGAGTAATAGTTAACACAAGTACATCACTTACAGGGCCACAAGGACCGGCAGGGTCGTTTGATGTAATTGTTAACGTTACAGTTCCAGCTGCAATATCAGAAGCAGAAGGAGTATAAACAGGAGTTAAACTGGTTGTGCTGCTAAATGTACCACTTCCACTGCTTGTCCACGTTACCGAAGTTGTTGCTCCACCTTGAGAACCAGCCAATGTTAAGGTTTGATTAGCACATATAGTAGCGGTAGCAGGTCCTGCGTTAACAGTAGGGGCAGGATTGATGGTCAATACCATATTGGATGTAGCGGCAGGGCAAGGACCTGCGGGGTCGTTGGTGGTAATAGTTAATGTTACAGTGCCTGCTGCAATGTCCGCTGCAGAAGGAGTATAAGTAGGTGTAACAGAAGTTGTACTGCTAAAAGTACCAGTTCCACTGGATGTCCAAGTAACAGTTGTTGCACTTCCACCAATTGAACCCGGAACTGAATAGGTAGTACCAGCGCAAATTGTAGCCGCAGGGCCTGCACTAGCAGTAGCTCCAGGGCTGATGGTTAAAACCATATTATCTGTAGCAACGCCACAAGGACCGGCAGGGTCGTTGGTTGTAATTGTTAGTGTTACTGTTCCGGCTGCAATGTCTGCTGCTGAAGGAGTATAAGTTGCTGTTGCAGAAGTAGAAGAACTAAAAGAGCCACTTCCGCTAGTTGTCCAAGTTAAAGTTGTAGCCCCTCCACCAATAGAACCGGCCAATGTATAAGTACTACCTGCACATATTGTCGCATCAACGTTTGCGTTTGCTGTAGCTGCAGGGTTTATTGTTACAACTAAGCTGCTTGTAGCAGCAGGGCAAGGACCGGCAGGGTCATTTGTAGTTATCGTTAAAGTTACTGTTCCCGCTGCGATATCCGCTGCAGATGGAGTATATGTTGTATTTACCAAAGTGGCATTTGCAAAAGTTCCCGTTCCGCTGGTGGTCCAAGTTGAAGTTGTTGCGCTTCCACCAATTGAACCCGAAAGAGTGACTGTGCTTCCAGAACAAATTGTTTGATTAGCTCCTGCAGTTGCTGTTGCAGCAGGACTAATGGTTAAAACCATATTGTCGGTTGCTGCAGGACAAGGGCCTGCAGGGTCGTTGGTTGTAATTGTTAGTGTTACTGTGCCAGCGCTGATATCAGAAGCAGAAGGAGTATATGTAGCAGTAGCAGAAGAGGAAGAACTAAAAGAACCACTTCCGCTAGTTGTCCAAGTTAAAGTTGTAGCCCCTCCACCAATAGAACCGGCCAATGTATAAGTACTACCTGCACATATTGTCGCATCAACGTTTGCGTTTGCTGTAGCTGCAGGATTTATTGTTACAACTAAGCTGCTTGTAGCAGCAGGGCAAGGACCGGCAGGGTCATTTGTAGTTATCGTTAAAGTTACTGTTCCCGCTGCGATATCCGCGGCAGAAGGGGTATATGTTGTATTTACCAAAGAGGCATTTGCAAAAGTTCCCGTTCCACTGGTGGTCCAAGTTGAAGTAGTTGCGCTTCCACCAATTGAACCCGTTAACGTTACTGTATTTCCTGAACAAATTGTTTGGTTGGCTCCAGCAGCAGCTGTTGCGGCAGGATTTATCGTAAGAGTAATAAAGTCAGATGTCGCAGGACAGGGTCCTGCAGGATCATTTGTAGTAATTGTTAAAGTAACTGTTCCGGATGCAATATCAGCAGCAGAAGGAGTATATGTTGTAACAGGAGTTGAAGCACTAGCAAATGTCCCACTTCCACTGGTTGTCCAAGTAGAAGAAGTTGCACTTCCGCTAAAGCTTGCACCTGCAGTAGAATAAGTACTTCCAGCACATATAATTGCTGTGGGAGGACCTGCATTAGCTCCTGCGGGTAAACTAATTGTAAGAATCATAAAATCCGTTACGGCATTACATGGTCCTGCGGGATTATTAGTTGTTATCGTTAAAGTAACGGTGCCCGCTGCAATATCAGCAGCAGAAGGTGTATACACAGGATTTAAAATTGCGGAGTTACTAAATGTTCCTGTGCCACTGGTTGTCCATGTAACTGTTGTTGCGCCACCACCCATTGATCCACCTAAAGTTGCTGTGCTACCGGAACAAATTGTTTGATCGGCAGCTGCACTCACTGTAGCGGCAGGGTTAATGGCCAATACCATTGCATCGTTCACTGCAGGACAAGGTCCGGCAGGGTCGTTGGTTGTATAAGTAATTGTTACTGTACCAGCTGCAATATCCGCTGCAGAAGGAGTATATACAGAAGTTGTAGATGTTGCCGAACTGAAAGAACCACTACCACTAGTTGACCAAGTAGCTGAAGTTGCCCCACCTCCAAAAGAACCGGCCATTGTAGCAGTTGTTCCCGAACAAATAATTTGATCAGCTCCAGCGTTGACAGTTGCGGGAGTGTTAACAGTAACGGTAGTTGTAGCCGTTTGGGATGCTCCGCACGTTCCCGATATGGTTACGGTGTAGGTAGTTGTTGATGCAGGCGAAACGACTATGGAAGCAGTGGTTCCACCACCGGGAGCCCATGAATAACTTGTTGCCCCGGTTGCAGTGGCCGTTAATGTAGTACTTGACCCTTGGCAGATGGTAGCAGGCGAAGCACTAGCGCTAACAGTTAATACACCAGCGGTAGCCGAAATGGAATAATCACATACATCACCTGCATAACCATCAATCATCAAATAATAAGTATTTCCAATCACAAGAGGAGTTGCTGTAATTGTTCCATTTGTTTCTACACCCGGATTCCAACAATTGGAGAAGGAAGTAAACGAAACACAATTTGTTGTACTATAAACCTCCATTTGAATACCTTGTGAATTCAAACAGTTACCAACTGTAATGTCAAATGTTGCACTCGTAGCACTCGCAACAAAAGAAAGCCATGAGTTATTCTCAACTGAACCACAGAATCCGGCAGGAACTTGTGATGCGGTGTAACAGGAACTTGTGGAACCACAGTAGCCATTTAAATTACATATAGGGGTAGCTGCCAAACAATTGTCGTTTGCAGTTGGATTGGTACAAGGAATACCTGTAGCCCCAAAAGATAAATTCCAGGAATTTAAAAATCCAACATCACCACCAAAACCATCCGTAATACACAATGTCCACACACCATTTCCACTAGTCCCATTATTTACGCAATTCATTGATCCTTCAGGACGATAAGATCCATTGAAAGGAGCGACTCCGGTTGTAACAGAGTTTAATACGTTTCCATCAAAACAAGTAGTAATATAATTATCTCCAGCACCACCATTATTACTGGTCAGTAGGATAGATGCTCCTGATGGAGCAGTTAAATTTATTGTTAAATCTGCATCATAAGTATGAGTAAGATTAATGCAGCATGTGATTAAACCATTAGCAGGATTAAGTGTTCCAACCAAACCAACAACGTTGGCTGTGAAGCAGGTTGTTGCTAAATCGGGGACAGCACCAGTAGTTCCGGCAAATGTTTGAGCAGTAGTTTGCTTATTAAAAAATAAAAAACCAGCGATAAGAAAAAATAGTAGTTTTTGCTTCATAATTGGGTTAGTTATTGTTGCCTAAAATGGGAGTAAACGAATATTATTTATTTTGTTTTTGTTTTTTAAGGTTGCTTATGTACGTGTACATGTTATCAATTGGAACAGATACATCATCAATAATTATTTCAACGATTCCAACCTTTTTTAATATGTTTTGAACGAGTTCAGGCTTGAAGCTTTTTGCAAATGTAATTGCCAGCAAGGCATTACTTTCAGCACTTACAGGCGACACTTGAACTTTTTTAACTCCGTCTTGAGCTCTTAGCAGAGCAGCAAACTTTTCACAATCAATATCTTCAACGACATTAATCAAATAAAACGTATGGGTAACGAATTCACCGTCCACAGACTTACCGCTACCAGTAGTATATTTGAGTTTGTAAGAGGCTTTTTGGGTTTGGGAAAAAGAACTGAATGAAAATGCCATAAAAGCCAGTATGAATAAGGCTTTAAGCGAAAAGGAAAAGGAGTTTTTCATTATTTATCGCGATTTGTTAGTTTTAATTTGTCTAAATTACTATTAATCTGTTAAAATAAGATGCTTTTTAAGTCAATATAGTTGCACCTCATTTAATGTTTTGACTTGGCCATAAAATCATAATATTTGTTCGCTTTCTCCAAATCGCCCTTGTCTTTAAAATAATTGGCCAAAAATGAGTTCAAAAACTTGTTATTCGAGTTCAGCCTGATACACTCTTCAAAATACGGAATAGCCGTTGTTGTATCCCCTTTCATAAAGTAAACATTTCCAATATTTACATACAACACATCCGCCTTAATCCCTTTATTAATAGCATTTTTATTTAATTCAATAATTTTATCGTACTGTTTGTCTTCGGCATACATTGCACTCAAAGAAAAATAAGTACTAATGAAATTCGGGTCAACTTCTATCGATTTCAAGTAATGTTTTTCTGCATCAGCATAGTTTTTAGTCTTTGCCTCACAGGTGGCTAAGTTAAAGTATGCTTCAACATAATTTGTATCCAATGAAATTGCCTTTTTTAGATAGGGGATGGACTTTTCGGGTTTGTTGTAATACGTGTAATAAATCATCCCTAAATTGTTTAAAGAAGAGATATAATCAGGAATGATACGAACGGATTCAAGGTAGTACTTTTCAGCATTTTGAACATAAAATCGTTTTTGCTCCATACTCATATTCTTATTTTCCTTTATCTTTTGAATAGATGCGGCAGCCACCAATGAGTTGGCGTGCGCTGATTCCGGAGCATTTTTAACATCCGTTTGATACAATGTAAACGTATCTTTCCAATCCTTAATTCTAGCAAAAGAGCGCCCTCCAAAAACTAAAATAAATACTCCCAATGTCATAAAAATAGGACTAGACAATTTTGGGAACGGTAGTTCTTTGTTTTCAAATGATATCTTAAATCCTTTAAACAAAGCCCATGTAGCTACAAAACACAAACCCAAGGAAGGAATAAATTCAAAACGTTCTCCAACAATTCCAACCACAGGAACAAGGATATTGGTAAACATCGAAATAGTTACTAGAAAGAAAATTGCACCAAATATTTCTAAGCCTTTCGTTTTAATTTTTTTAATCACATAGTAAGTAAGTGCAAGTAGAACAAGCAATACAATCCAAACTACAGGAGTTGACCATGTGGCCAAAGGAATTTGATTATAGCCATAATAGGAAACGAGTGGGTGTGGAAAAATGAACATTTTTATATAAAAATAAATGCTTTGCAAACCGGTTGGAATCCGTTCGAAAAGGTTAGAGCCTAGGTAAAGCGGGTTTTCCCAATCCAATGTTTTTCTTGAAAAATTATGATTTGCAATTTTATTCGCATATCTGTAAACAAGAACTGGAAGCAAGTAGGAGACAAAAATTGGAATCATGCGTTTGAAAGAAACATCTTTTAAAAACCAAAGTGTAAATGGAATTATTGCAACAATTGTCATTGCATCTTTTTTCGACATCAAACCAAAAAGAATAAAAAATGCTCCAAAAAATAAATGGTAATATTTTTTAGTTTCGATAAATTTCAAATAAAAGAAAAGCGAAAGAATACAGCCTATAAAACTCAATATAACATCTCGATTTTTAATGCTGATTACCACTTCGGAATGCAAGGGATGAATTAAAAATAAGGTAGTAATAATAAAAGGCACAAGCACAGAATATTTCGATAAAAACTTTTTAAGCGTTAAGAAAAGCAAGATGATACAAAGCGCATACAATAACACATTAAAAAAATGGCTGACATGTGGATTGACCCCAAAAAGCTGACATTCTATAGCGAAAGAAGTTTTTACAATCGGGCGGTATTCATAGTTTGATTTTTGACTATTGATAACATAAGTGGTCTTAAAAAGTTCCGGAATTGCTTTAAATCCTTGTTGAACTAGTTGGTTATTTCTAACAACAAATTCATCATCCATGGAGTAATCATTTCTTATACTTTTTCCATAAATAAGAAAACACAAAAACACAAAAAACAGAATGATTCTCCTGTTGATTTTTTTTTCTGTAGACACAGATGCATTCAATTTTTTTGTGGACTCGGGTATAATTGGAGCTGCTTGTTCTTTATTCTTTTTCATTGCAATCCATTAATATTCTTTACACCTCAAATATAATTAAGTTTTTAGCATAATAAGAAAGTATTTTTGTACTTTTAATTCGAAAATCAAGGAAAATTATTTGCTAATTTTCAGATTCCTAATTTTGTTCAATAAATAGAGATGTCGGCATATATAAAAGCAATCAGTTATCATTTGCCAGAAAAAATTTTCAGTAATGAGGATTTTTTTAAAACATTTCCATCTGCTATTGAGCAAAAAGATAATTATTTACGAATTGGAGTAAAAAACAGGCATATTGTAGATGCGAATCATACGGCATCCGACTTAGGAGTAAAAGCAGGTTTGGCATTATTCAAAGAACACAATATTAATCCGAAAGAAATTGATTTTTTACTCTTTTGCTCCTTAGAATTTGATTATCATTTCCCTTCATCTTGTTCCATCATTCAGGAAAAACTAAATCTCCCTTCCTCATGCGGAGCAACCGATTATAATTTGGGTTGCAGTGGTTACGTTTATGGCTTAGGCTTAGCAAAAGGACTTATTGAGTCGCTTGGAATGAAAAATGTTTTGCTCATTACCTCTTCTACTCTATCAAAAAAAATTCATGCAAAGGATAAAAGCAATCGATTCATATTTGGTGATGCAGCTGCAGCAACTTTAATTTCTTCACGAAAAGAAACCGGACTGGGTTCCTTTGTTTTGGGAACAGACGGCAAGCAAGCAGAAAAAATTATTATCAAAGACGGTGCCGGAAGAAATCCAATTTCAGAAAATTCTTACAAAGAAATTGAGGATGAAACCGGCAATATCACTAGCAATGCACATTTGCACATGGAAGGAACGGGAGTTTTTTATTTTGGATTAAAAACAATTCCTGCAATGATTAAAGAACTTTTGGAAAAAGAAAAATTAAAACTGGAGGACGTAGACCTTTTCATTTTTCATCAAGCGAATTTATTTTTAATTAGTACTGTGTGTTCAAAATTAAACATTCCTGATACAAAAGTTTTCAATTACATGGAGAATGTTGGAAACACTGTATCTTCTTCCATTCCAATTACACTTTATCAAGCAATGAAAGATGGTAAAGCAAAAGCCGGGCAAAAAATATTGCTTGCAGGATTTGGGGTTGGCTTATCTTGGGGTGCAACCATTATCGAGTTGTAATCATCTTGCTTAGTATATTTTAATATATTTACATTGATAAAAGATATTCTATGATTAACATTGAAGAATTTACAAAAGGGCTGGAAGTTGAATTTGAAGATGTTGAACCAGGAACACTCAATCCCGATACAAATTTCAGAAATATTAAAGGCTGGAGCAGTATGCACGCCTTAATCATTATAGCCTACATTGATGCAAATTACAACGCATTATTAAATGGTGCAGATTTAAAATCAGCTCAAACTATTGGTGACCTTTATAAAATTACTGAAGAAAAATTAAAATAAGTGGCTTATCTAAGTACCTCCAATTCCAATGTTGTTGCCATTTGTAGTTGTGTTCCTAAACACATAGAAAAAACTGCAGATTACACACATATTTCCCCGGAGGAAAGAGAGCTATTTGCTAAAACAACCGGGATTATTGAAAGACGTGTGGCAGATGAAGATGTTGCATGCTCCGATTTATGTTTTTCCGCTGCAAAGCATTTGATTGATAAATTCAATTGTGCTGAAGAAATTGACATTGTGATTTTTGTTTCTCAATCACCCGATTATATTTTACCGGCTACATCCATTTTATTACAAAATCGTTTGGGTTTAAAAAAAGATTGTATTGCTTTTGATATTAATTTAGGTTGCTCAGGATATGTTTACGGATTATCTGTCATAAGTAATTTATTGCAAAGTGGGCAATTAAAAAAGGGATTGTTATTGGTGGGCGACAAATCAACCATATCCACTACTTTTACTGATAAAAGTACGTATCCATTGTTTGGAGATTCGGGCACAGCTACTTTGATAGAACATTCAAAAAATAAAAAAGACTGGCATTTTAATTTACAAAGTGATGGTTCCGGAAAAGATGCAATCATAATTGAACACGGGAGTTGTAGAACTCCGTTTGATAAAACATTGGAAGACCTTGCAGAAATTGAACCCGGAATAAGCAGAGCAAAAAAACATTTAATTTTAAACGGAATGGATGTTTTTAATTTTGCTTTAAAAGAAGGAGCAGCAAACATTTTGGCTCTTTACGAAAAGAGTCAAGCAAAAAAAGAAGACACCGATTATTTTGTTTTGCATCAAGCAAATAAACTCATCAACGAAAGTGTAAGAAAGAAATTGAAAATAGATATTGAAAAAGTTCCTTATTCCATTGATGTATTTGGCAACACCAGTTCCGGCTCTATTCCACTTACTATGTGCTATAAAATGGAAGAAGTATTAAAATCAAAAAAATTAACATTATTATTGTGTGGTTTTGGAGTTGGATTTTCGTGGGGAAGTGCTCTTTTAGAAACAGAAAATGTTTACACAAAACTAATTGAATATGATAGAGCTTAAAGGAAAAACAATTTTGATTACAGGCGCATCTTCCGGAATAGGCAGAGCAAGTGCTCAATTGTGTGATTCTTTGGGTGCAACTGTTATTATTACCGGTCGCAATGCCGATGAACTTAATAAGACGAAAGCTTTATTAAAGAATAAATCAGATTTATTTATAGCTGATTTATCCAACGAAGATGAAATCAATCAATTAATTTCCAAATTACCTTCTATTGATGGATTTGTTCATTGTGCCGGAATAATTAATCCACTTCCAATAAAATTTTTGAAGGGAAAACACATTGATGAACTTTTCAAAATTAATTTTTCATCTGCAGTGTTGATGAGCAGTGGGTTATTGACAGCAAAAAAATTAAACGATGGCGCTTCTGTCGTTTTTATTTCATCTGTTTCATCTGAACACCCATACACAGGAGGCTCATTGTACACTTCATCAAAAGCGGCATTGGAATCATTTTCTAAAGGCTTGGCATTGGAAGTAGCATCAAAAAAAATTCGCGTGAATGTACTTTCTCCTGCTTTGGTAAGAACAAAAATTTTAGAGCAAGCAGAACAAATTTATTCGAAAGAAGAAATTGCGGAGATTGAAAGTCGCTACGCACTTGGAATTGGAGAGCCAATTGATATAGCCAACAGCATTGCCTTTTTATTAAGTTCAGCATCTAAATGGATGACGGGTTCAATCATTAAAATAGATGGAGGATTACTTTTAAACAACAAGATATGAGTGTAAACTATAGCATTGTTATTCCTGTTTATTGTTCTGAAAATGCACTTGAAAAAGTTCATCAGAGTATTGTTTCTTTTTTCGAGAACAAATATTCTTATGAAATTATTTTTGTGGATGATGCCAGCACCGACAATAGCTGGGAAGTATTAAAAAAAATAAAACAAAGCGCTAGTCACACTACCATTATTCGTTTGAGTAAAAATTTCGGGCAGCACGGAGCAACAGTTTGTGGCTTCAAACACGCGAAGGGAGAATTTGTAATTACCATTGATGATGACTTAGAAGTTCATCCAAAAGAAATTCAAAAACTAATCGGAAATCAAAAAGAAACAAATGCTGATTTAGTTTATGGTTTATATCCAAAACAAAATCAGCCATTTTTTCGTGGCCTCTTTTCAAACGCATACAAACTACTTTCAAAACTCGAAGGTCCGCAAAAAGGAAAAGGCAGTAGCTTTCGCCTAATGAAAAGTTCGCTTACTCAAAAACTTGTTAGTAATCACAAACACTTTGTATTTATTGACGAATTGTGTTTGTGGTATACAAAAAAATTAGCTTTTGTA
>JAHEYB010000063.1 GCA_023251805.1 Bacteroidota bacterium
ATACAAGGATATGGATTTTTGGAGTGATAAAGATAAATCGGGATACCGCTCATGGATGACAATTGAAACCTTGAACAGTAATACCAATTTTTCGTATCACAAAAATTGTTTAGTACTAAAATTCAAAGAGCACGAGAATGGTGTGGATGTTTATGTAAAAAGAACAGATACGAATGAAGAACAAATTTTTACTTGCAAAAAATTAATTTTATCTCCGGGAGTTTTAGGGACAGCAAGAATTGTGATTCGTTCTTTCAATTACAAAAAGGAACAATTGCCTGTGATTTGTAATCCATATTGCTATATTCCCTGTGTTCAATGGCGAATGTTGGGAAAAGAAATTCAACAACATAAAACTGGATTCGGACAATTGATGTTGTTTTTAGATGAAGATAAATCAAATTTTGGTGTTGGATTAGCTGCTTTGTATAGTTATCGCTCTTTATTATTGTTTAAGCTTATCAAAGAAACTCCGCTTAATTATGCTGATGCTCGTATCATTATGCAATATTTACAATCCTCATTTACCATTGCTGGAGTTCATCATCCTGAAAAAAAATCAGCTCAAAAATTTATTCGGATGAAACAAAATGTAAATACTTTTACAGGAGATATTTTAACCGGACAATATATTTTATCTGAGCAAGAATTAAAAACGAATGAAAAACGAGAACAAAAAATCAAATCTGTTCTAAAAACCTTGGGTTGTCGGCCACTAAAAACAGTTTATACTCCGCATGGAGGCAGTATTCATTATGCCGGAACTTTGCCATTTGATGAAAATGCTGAAGCTTTTTCAGTTCGTTCAAGCGGAAAATTAGCAGGAACAAAAAATGTATTTGTTGCTGATGGCTCCGGATTTAATTATTTACCGGCAAAAGGCTTAACTTTTACTTTGATGGCAAATGCTTACAATGTTGCAAAAAATGTTTTGAAAAATGACTAAGCCAAGCATTATCATAACAGGAGCAAATGGGTTTATTGGAGAAAGTCTGGTAAACCATTTTGTGGCTAAAGATTGGTTAGTTAAAGCTTTTGTGCATTCAATGCCCCAAAATAAATTGAGTGGTGTTGAATATGTTTTATATAGCTTAGAAAAGAATCCGGATGAAAGAAAATTCGAGTCGGTAAATTATTTGGTGCATTGTGCGTATTTGAAATATGAAAAAAACAAAAATTCGGATGCAGTTAATCTTTTGGGTACAAAACACCTAATTGATTTATGTAGGAAGTATACTATCAAACCTCTTTTTCTTTCTTCTTTTTCTGCACACAAAGATGCTGAATCACATTATGGAAAAATAAAATTAGAATCTGAAAAATTATTTGATATTTCTAAAGACATTATTTTAAAACCGGGTTTTGTAATTGGAAAAAAAGGCTTGTCGGGGCAATTAATTCATCGCATAAAAACAAACACATTTTTCCCACTAGTAGGTGGCGGAAAGCAACCCATTCAAACAATTTGCATTGACGATTTGTGTTTAATTGTTGATAACGCATTTACAAATAATATGGCTGGCTTATTTTATATAGCCGAATCAGAAGTTATTTCAATGAAGATTTTTTACCAAGAGATAGCCAATCAATTGAATAAAAAAATAAAATTCATTTCCTTTTCATTACCATTGTTGTTGTTTGTTTGTAAGGTTTATGAAAGTGTTGGGATAAGCCTTCCAGTTTCCTCCGAAAATGTGCTTGGTTTAAAACATTTAGCTAAATTTGATACGAAAGGGGATTTAAACAAAATGGGAATACAAATAAAAGGTTATAAAGAAAGTTTGAAATCAATTTTAAAATAAAATTGTAAAATGGAAGAATATACCAATCGAATTCCTGCTGAAACATTGTCTGTTCTCACCAGCTATTTGGAAAAGAAGCATCAGGAGAATACAACTTTTTCATTTCATCAGGATAACTCTGAATTTTTAAATCAGTTGAGAATTATTTTCAAAGATATCCCAGAAATATGCAATTCATTAAAAGAAGACAGTTATATAGTTACCAGAAAAGTGAACAAAGCAAATTCCAAAGTTGCATTTTGTCCGCATTTTGATAATTATTCATCTACTTTGTTAATTCCTTTGAAGGTGCCAGATTCAAAATTGAACGGGGATATTATTTTATGGGAAAATGCTAGAAAAACACCCGGGAATGTAATTTCTCATATGATTTCTAAATTATTTTTTCAAAATAAAATAATGACAAAAAGATTGGTGAAAATGTTTAACGAAAATAAAAAATTTACTCGTCATTCAGTGAAGCCCGGTAGTTTTGTTCATTTTAATGGTTTTGTTGGCTTACATTTTAATTTAAATGTTGATTCGGGTGAGCGAATGTCACTTTTGATTCACAACAATAAAAAATTCGCAAATACTTTCATTGTTAAAATGATAGAAAAATATAGTCAGTACAGCGTGAAATAATAATTTATAAACTAAATCGTAAAAAATGAATAAATTCTTACAAGTATGCATAGGAGTATCGATAGTGCTCTTTGCAAGTGGATTTTTAATTCGCTCAGTGCAAAATGTGAACGCAGAAGTTCCAGCTTCTAAATTTTCTACGAATAAAAAAATTGCTTTAAGTGATTCTTTTTCCCCGGTGGGAATTTCAGCCGGCTATGCATATTATTTCAGTTTTGATCCAAATGGTTTTGGCACTTTAAGAAAAGCTCCACTTACTGACGCAGATTAGATATTATGAGCCTTTTCGTAAAACTAAGAACCTATATGCAAGAACCACGCTTAATCGGTGTGGATTTGGATAGCGATGAAATGCTTGCTATCCATAGCAAAGTGCTTTATGAAAAGCCAATGATGAAAGGTGTGTTTGCGGAATTTTATGATACTTGTATTTCTTTAGATGAAAAATATTTTTCAAAGAGCAAGGGCAAAAGAGTAGAAATAGGAGCCGGAGTGAGTTTTTTTAAAAAAAAATATCCTGAAATTATTTCTACAGACATTAAAAAAGCAGAGAATTTAGATATGGTGGTGGATGCTCAAAATATGCCATTTGAGAACAATAGCATTCGAGCTATTTATGGAATCAATTGCTTTCATCATTTACCCAACCCTAATTTGTTTTTCAAAGAATTGGAAAGAGTGCTGGAAAAAGGCTGCGGTTGTGTATTAATTGATCCTTATTATGGAACAATCGCAAAACGTTTCTACAAAAAAATATTTGACTCCGAAACTTTTGATATGACTCAGAAAGAGTGGGTGAACGAGTCTCAAGGATTTATGGTTGGCGCCAATCAAGCGCTTTCCTACATTGTTTTTAAGCGTGATAAAAAAAAGTTTGAGGAAATGTATCCTAATTTGGAAATTGTTATTCAGAAACCCTTAAATAATTATATGCGTTATTTATTATCAGGCGGGTTGAACTTTCGACAAATTCTTCCTTCTTTCTTTTCCCCAATAATAATGTTTTTTGAATTCCTTTTTATTCCTTTGAATTCCATTTTTGCATTGCATCACATCATTGTGATTAAGAAGAAGAATTGATTTTTTTACGTCATTGCGAGGAACGAAGCAATCTCTTGCAGAGGAAAATCATCAATACGAAAGATTGCTTCGTTCCTCGCAATGACGCTTCGTAAGTCTAATAAAATGGCTAATTACCTTTTTTGCCCTTCTTAGAAACGGCTAAATTATTTCTAAGCAGCTGATTATCCGGATTAATTTTTAATCCCATTTCTCCTGCTTCTATTGCTTTGTCCCACAATTGAAGCATATTGTATGCCGAACAAATATTATTGTATGCAGCATCTGATTTTGGATTTACACTTAATGCTGATGTAGCTGCATCGGCACATTTTTGAAAACGACCTAAATTATAATATACCAAACTCAGATTAATATAATTTCCTTCAGTAGGTTCTTTTTTAGCAAGTGCTAAAGCGGTTTCCTCTTTTTCTTTTCGTGCTAAGCCATCTGCCAAATTATTTTTTGCAAGCTGATAATTAGCATCAATCTTTAAAGCTAGCTCACCTGCTTTAATGGCATCTTCATAATTTCCCAAAACATTTTGTGCCGAACAAATATTGTTATAAGCAGCAACACAATTCGGATCTATTTTAAGTGCTTCATTAGAAGCCCCAATACATTTTTCATATTGTTGTTTTTGATAATAGAGCAAACTCAAAGAAATATAAGCATCTACAGTAGGTTTTGCTTTTGCATTTTGTTCGGCCAGTTGCAATTGATTATTCTCATTTGCTGCTAAAGCTTGTAAATCGCTATACAATAATTTGTTTCCTGAATGTGTTGGACTCACTTTTAAGCCATCTGAAACTAAATCCAACGCTTCTTTAAATCTTCCTTGAGAGCGAAGCCAGTTGGAATAAAAATAGTACGATTCCGGATTTTGTGGATTTAAAGCCAATGCCTGCTTGAAATTTACTTCTGCTTCTGCCGGATTTGCCATTAAGTTTTTTAACACTCCCAGATTGATATACAGATAAGAATAATTTGGAAGCAATTTTTTTGCGCGTTCAAAATAATCCAAAGCGGCAACATAATCTTTATTGCCCATTTTTGCTAAACCGTAATTCATTAATCCTCGGCCATTGTTCGGACTCTTTGTCACCACATCATACCACAAAGTTTCGCCCGAGCTCCAAACTTTATTTCTTTGTCGCGTTCCATAAGCATGTGCACAAACAAATAATATTGGAATTGCAATAAAAATAATTTTGTACTGAATTTTTGTTTCAATCTGCTGTTGTAACCTAATAATAAGTAATCCCAACATCCAAGCAGTAGCCATCACTAATCCTATGTAAGGGAAAAATGTTCGATGGTCGTTTAGTACTTCCGATAAAGGAACAACGGAAGTAGGAAGTAGCGCTAAAAGAAACCAACTTATTCCAAATGTGATAGGATATAACATTTTTTTTGTTGAGCAGTAAACAGCAATTGCAATCATCAATATAATGAAAATACTTCCAATTAAAACTCTGTCGTCATAGATTTTTGCAATAGGTAGCCAATCGGTATCTGCACAAAGATTAAGTGGTAAAATAAAATTATTGAAATAGTGCACAATTACAAAAGGTTGCGACAACATGTATTCGTATCGAGAGCCACCACCAGGAACAAATGTATCGGAAGCCATTGTGCTCGACATAAAAAACAAAACAATTACTAATGCAATAAGCGGAAGAAAAGTAAATAAGGTATTAAAACCTTCTCTTATTCCTGTGGCTGAAAACCATTTTAAAATAGAGAGTTCTTTGATGTATAACAAACTATAAACAACTAATAATGGTGCAACCATAATGGTTGGTTCTTTTACAAAAAAACCTAAGGCAACAGGAATAAGATAAATACATTTTTTTCTCCAAACAGGTTTGTACAAATAAATAATAAGTGATAGTACAATCATTAAGGTAGAAAATGAATCGGAGCGGGAAATAATGTAATTGATGGTTTCTGCATTTGCGGTGTGAACACCAAAGAATGTGGCTCCAAATAATGCAAAATACTTGTTCCATTTATTTTCGAAACTTTCGTTAAATAATTTTATAAACAAAAAGAAAACTAAAATCACTAAAAGAATGTAAGTGAAGAAAATGGATTTGTGAAAAGTGGTAGGCACAGGATATTCCTTCCCTCCAAGCCAAAAATCAATAGCATTTAATGTAGTAACACCGGGGCGATAAATTTGATTAGAAGGTAATGAACTAAAAGTGCTGGCATCTTTGAAAAAAGAAGGAATGTTTTTTAAGCTGTGAATGGCATCATTATTTTGAATGGTGTGCGCATCGTCAAAATGAAAAGGATTATCAAAATGATTCCAATATGCCCCTATCAATAGAAACAATGAAAGAAGTGCTAAAACATAAAAGCCAATCTGTTTTTTCATATCAAAAAATGTCCTTTTCGGTCAATTTAACATTCAAAAATACATATTTTTCTCTCGAAAAATACCAATCAAACAAGCTAAATAATATTAACTTTGGCCTCGAAAAATGGCACTATTCGGACTATTTAATAAATCAGGAAAAAACAATGGGGAAATGTCCTTTTGGGGGCATATTGACGCATTGCGTGGGCATTTGTTTCGTTCCGCTCTGGTTGTCGTTATTTTGGCTTGTGTGCTTTTTTGCTTTCCCGAATTTCTCTTTGATAAGGTCATATTCGGACCATTAAAAGAAGATTTTGCAACCTATCAAGCATTCTGTAAGCTGAGTCACATGCTTAATTTGGGCGATGATTTGTGTTTTGGGCATTATACTTTTAAACTTCAAAGTTTGGGACTTTCTGACCAATTTACTTCTCAAATGTGGATTGCTTTTATTGGAGGTTTAATTGTTGGCTCTCCCTATGTTTTATGGGAAGTGTGGCGTTTTATTAAACCTGCTTTAAAAGAAAAAGAGAAGAAAGCTTCTACTTTATTTATTGTTTCTGCAACCTTGCTTTTTGTGATTGGTGTAGCATTTAGTTATTATATCATTGCGCCATTAATGATTAATTTTTTGGGCAATTATAAAGTAAGTGATATGGTGGAAAATAATTTTACAATGGATTCCTACATTTCAACCGTAACAACACTTACCCTTTGTACCGGACTAATATTTGAGCTCCCGATTTTGGTGTTTTTTTTAACAAAATTTGGTATTATGTCTCCCGAATTTATGCGCAAGTATCGTAAACACGCAGTAGTAGTAATTTTAATTGTGGCGGGAGTTATCACTCCTTCTCCGGATGTAACCTCTCAATTACTGGTCGCATTTCCCTTGTATTTCTTGTACGAAGCGAGTATCTTTGTTTCTTACTTTGTAGCAAGAAAAAAGGCGAAACTAGAACGTAGTTAAATTGAGTTGATTTGGGTAATCTGGCATTATGTAATTTAACCCATTTAACTTAATCAACTTACTTAACCCAATTAACCCATTCACTATGTCCTCCATTAAAGAATTCAACGACTATCGCGCTAAAATGAATGACAAAATCATGGCAGCTGATAATATTGTTTTAAAACGACTCTTTAATTTAGATACAAATACCTATGCCGAAGGAGCTTTACCTGTTAAAACGAAAGAAATGTTAGGATTGGTAGCTTCTATGGTTTTACGGTGCGATGATTGTATTAAATATCATCTTGAAAAGTGTAAGGAAAACAATGTTAGCAATGAAGAAGTGTTTGAAGTATTTGCCATTGCTAATATTGTGGGTGGTACAATCGTTATTCCTCACACACGCAGAGCTGTTGAGTTTTGGGAAGAATTAAACAAAGCATGATAGATTGAAAAATAATTTTAAATATCCTTTCTTGAATACGGCATTACTTTTTGTAATGCTACTCTCTACATTTTCTGTTTTTTCACAAACTACAAAAGTGAGCGGAAAAATTGTAGATGCGATAACTCGTGAGCCACTACCTTTTGTAAATATTATTTTTAAGGGAACTACTATTGCAGTTGCTACAGATATTGAAGGAAATTATACATTAACTGCAAATGTAAAAGTAGATTCAATTACCGTTTCCTACGTTGGCTACAACAAATTTACTCGTGCAATCAAATACGGACAAGAGCAAACTGCAAATATTGGCTTGAGCCAAGGAGTTGATTTGCTTGTAGTAGAAGTACACCCGGGAGAAAATCCTGCTCACCGTATTCTTAGAAAAATTATTGCACATAAAGATCAAAACGACAGAGAGAAATTGGATGCATATCAATACGAAGTCTATAATAAAGTGGAGTTCGATTTAAATAATTTAAGTGAAGATTTTAAAACCAATAGGTTGTTGCAACCCTTTTCATTCATCTTTGATAATATTGATAGTACTAACGCCAAAGAAAAACCTTACTTGCCCGTATTTATGACGGAAGCTTTGTCGGATTACTATTATAAAAGGAATCCTCAAACACGAAATGAAGTAATTAAAGCAAGTAAAGTAACAGGTTTGGAAAATTCCAGTGTTTCCCAGTTTATGGGAGACATGTATCAAAACGTAAATATTTACGACAACAATATTTTAGTGTTCGGCAAAAACTTTGTCAGCCCGATTTCTGATAACGCATTATTGTTTTATAAATTTTATTTGATTGATAGTATGATTATCGATGGACATAAATGTTATCAACTTCAATTTAAACCGAAACGAAAACAAGAATTAGCCTTTGTTGGAAATTTATGGGCGGCAGATACCTCTTTTGCAATCAAGCAAATTGAAATGAGCATTGCCGATGATGCCAATATTAATTTTATTAATTCTACAGCAGTTGTTCAAACATATACTCAAGTGGATAGTACTTGGATGATGCAGAAAGAACGATTGGTCATTGATTTTAATCCTTTCCCTATTGAGCAAAAGAAAAAATCGATGATGGGTGTTTATGGTCGTAAAACAGCAGATTATAGCAATTTCAAAATTAACCAGCCAAAAGAAGACAAATTTTATTCTCTTACCGATAATTTAAAAGTAAATGATGATGCATTTAAAAAGGATGATAAATTTTGGGATGAACATCGTCACGATACCTTATCAAAAAATGAAAAACAAATTTATAAAATGGTGGATACCTTGCAATCCTTGCCTGTATACAGAACATGGATTGATGTGATTACTATTTTTGTGACAGGATATAAAGTAAAAGGAAATTTCGAATACGGCCCTTATTACAATATGTTTAGCACAAATGAAATTGAAGGAAATCGTTTTCGTTTTGGAGGACGTACCAGCAATCAGTTTAGCAAATGGTACGAGCTGAGCGGTTATGTTGCTTATGGAACCAGAGATGAAAAGTTTAAATACAGTTTAGGAATTCGCTCTTTCATAAGTAAAAAGCCTCGTTCGATGGTTGGCCTATATTATAAAAACGACAACGAAATTTTGGGACAAAGTCAAAATGGATTTACTACCGATAATATTTTAGCTTCTGTATTTAGAGTTACACCATTAAGAAATTTAACTAATGTAAAACAAGTGAACGCATATATCGAACGAGAGTGGTTTACAGGGTTTAACACTAAGTTGAGTTTTGTAAGCAGAAGCATGAGCCCGCTTGCAAATTTTCATTATGAATATCAAAAAACTGCTAACGCAACTGCTTTTAAAGAAAGCATCACTACTTCGGAAGTTCGCTTGTTGGCAAGATTGGCATATAATGAAAAGTATATTGATGGAGAATTTACCCGAGTGAGTTTAGGAACCCATTATCCAATAGTTCAAGCGCAATACACATTAGGACTTAAAAATTTATTTTACAGCGATTATAGTTATCAAAAACTAACGATAAATGTGGATGACCGAATCCGTATTAACCCGATTGGTTATTTTGATTATATTTTATCGTATGGAAAAGTATGGAGCCCTCTTCCTTATCCATTACTTGAGTTACATGGAGGAAATGAAACGTACATTTTTGATATCTACGCATTTAATGGAATGAACTATTATGAATTTGTAAGCGATGAATATGCTTCTGCCACAATTTCACATCACTTCGATGGATTTTTTCTAAACCGGATTCCTTTGATGCGAAAATTAAAATGGCGTGAAGTTGCAGGTGCCAAGGTGCTTATTGGAAGAGTGAATGAGCATAACAGAGGCTTGCTGATTTTTCCGGAACACTTGTATGCGTTAAATCGAGGGCCTTACATGGAAGCTACTGCCGGAATAGAAAACATTTTTAAAATTTTCAGAGTAGATGCTGTTTGGCGTTTATCGTATCTTGATAATCCCAAGGCCGTTCCTTTTAGTATTAAAGCATCTATGCAGTTTACATTTTAATATTAAGTAAAATGATTTTACGTACCGAAAACTTAGTTAAAAAATACAAGAGTCGTACTGTTGCAAAAAATGTAACAGTAGATGTCAAGCAAGGCGAAATTGTAGGGTTGCTTGGACCAAATGGTGCCGGAAAAACCACTTCATTTTACATGATTGTTGGGATGATAAAACCAAATGAAGGAAGAATATTTTTAGACGATAAAGACATTACAGATGAGCCAATGTATAAACGTGCACAATTGGGAATTGGCTATTTGGCGCAGGAAGCTTCCGTTTTTAGAAAATTAAGTGTGGAAGATAATATTCGCTCTATTTTAGAAATGACTAAGCTCACGAAGCAAGACCAACATCTTAAACTGGAAGAATTGCTCAACGAATTTCATTTGCAACACATTCGTAAAAATTTAGGAGATAGATTATCTGGTGGTGAAAGAAGAAGAACGGAGATTGCAAGATGTTTGGCAGCCGACCCGAAGTTTATTTTATTAGATGAACCTTTTGCAGGTGTTGACCCAATTGCGGTGGAAGATATTCAAAGTATAGTTGCAAAGCTAAAGAAAAAAAATATTGGAATATTAATTACAGACCATAATGTACAAGAAACACTGCAAATTACCGATAGAGCTTATTTGCTTTTTGAAGGAAGTATTTTGAAAGCTGGAACAGCAGAAGAGTTGGCGAATGACGAACAAGTAAGAAGAGTGTATTTGGGAAAAAACTTTGAGTTGAGAGGTAAAAAAGCAGAAGATACGGAAGCCTTATAATTAGCCACGACCTAAAGGTCGTGGAATAATATTATATAACAGAATAGGGCTTAAGCCCAAACTAAAAGCCTGTCGCAATAAATGTGACAGGCTTTTTTATTGTTAATGCTGAAAACTAGTTCTCAAAAATCTCAAATTCATAAAACTCCATGATTTGATTGGCCAATAATTTTTTGCAAGCTTCATCTACTTTTGTTTTTGCCGCATCTTTTGAAGTTGCTTCAATTTCTAATGTGATGTGTTTGCCAATCCTAACGTTTTCAATTTCTGGAAGACCTAAATTTTTCATGCTTCCTGTTACTGCTTTTCCCTGTGGATCCAACAATGCTTTTAATGGCATTACATCAATTTCTGCTCTAAATTTCATTTTATAGTTTTTTAATGTTTGCTTATTTTGCTCTTATTCATCATATTATTTATGATAGATAAAAGGATGTACAAAAATATAATAAAAGGGATTGCAACAAACTGAAATAGTATTAACAAAACCACTGAAATTATCAAAAAGGAATAACGAATCTTGTTGTCAAGCCAGCCAAAATTTTTGAATTTTAGAGCAAATAAAGGAAGTTCAGCCACTAAAAGGTAGGACATAAGAATGGTTAAGCCTACGAGAAAATAAAAATTTACTGTAATCGCTGTGATGTCAAATCCCAGAATAGTGGGTTGGAATTTATTTATTAAAGGAATTGAGCAGATTAAGATGGTGTTTGCAGGAGTTGGAACACCAATAAAAGAGTCTGTTTGACGAGTATCAATATTGAATTTGGCTAATCGAAGCGCAGAAAAGATTGTGATTAGAAATGCTAATAGCAGCCAATACTCGCTAAGGATATTATAGGCCATGCCACTGGAAGTATGATTAACAATCTTTCTCATAGAAAAGTACATCATGTGAAACATCATCATTCCAGGAACAACTCCAAACGTGACCATATCAGCCAATGAATCTAATTGCTTTCCCATTTCTCCGCCTACTTTTAATAGTCGTGCGGCAAAACCATCAAAAAAGTCAAGGATAGCAGCAATTCCCACCAAGTAAGCGGCTTTATCTAAGCTTCCACCAAAGGCATAGGTAATCGCCAAACACCCGCATAATAAATTACCGCAGGTAATCGCATTTGGAATATGTTTTTTGATGTTCATTGCATGCGAAATTACTAAAAATTACCGAATTCCTTAATCACCCAATTCCTTAATCACCTAGTCCCCTTTTTTCAATATCTTTATCAAATGCAATTCCTTTTGCCCATCATATATGCTGTAGTCTTCATTTTTTTGATTCTAAAAATCAAATTTTTTGATTGTGGGAACTTAACGAAACTCCAATTGATTGGTCTTTTTGTTTTGAAAATTGCTGCTGGGATTACTGCTTATTACATTTACATCTTCTATTACCCTCATTCCGATGCTTATGTTTTTATGGAAGGCGGTAAAAATGTGTTTGATCATTTCTTAGGAAATCCTTCGCCAAAAGTTTTAGGCTGGAACTCCAGTTTTGATGATACTTTTTTTAATGGCACCAGAATTATTATTTACATCAATTTTATTATCCAGTTTTTATCTTTCAATAATCCATTTGTTCACATCTTGTTTTTTTGCTTCTTTTCTTTTGTAGGAATTATTGGCCTTTACAGAGCATTTGATAAACACTTTCCAGATAAAAGAAATGTTCTAGTTGTTGGGTTATTTTTGTTGCCTTCGGTGTTGTTTTGGACATCGGGAATCTATAAAGAAGGAGTTGCAATTTTGTGTGTGGGGATTGTCATTTATTTGACAGATTTTGGTTTAGAAAAATCCTTTTCAATAAAAAGGATAAGTGTAGTGTTGCTATTATTACTCTTATTGTTTTTCTTAAAAATTTATATTTTGATTGCCTTGTTGCCCTTGTTGTTAATCAATTACCTTATAGCAGTAGTGGGAAATGCAAAATATGTACTAAAAGTTGTTTTTTTGCTTCTGTCGCTCATGACGGTAACACATTTGTTTTCTAAATTAAGTGTTCGCACAAATGTCTATCAATTGATTGCCGACAAACAAGCAAAAGCTGTTAGTGAATCAGAAGGAGGTATCTTCTTGGAAGATGCTGATTATTTCATTAGATTGAATTATAATGATTCGGCAGCCTTGATTTCTGGAGGGCAAGATCTTTACTTTGTTAAGGAAGGAACGAGCTATGTATCTTGGAAGCAGAATAATATGAAGGACACTACGTTTCTTATTGAGCATCACGGAACCGGGCCAGCCCTCTATCGCTTGGTCTACAAAATAAAGCCAGCAAATTCAAGAATAAAATTAAATAGAATGGAACCTACGTTTATGGGTGTTCTGAAAAATATTCCTCTGGCAATTGCTAATTCTTTTTTGCAACCCGGATTATTTTCTATAAAAAACTTCCTCCAATTATTTTCTTGGATTGAAAACATGTGGCTTCTTTTATTAATTGCACTTGTTATTCTGTTCTTCAATAAAAAAATTCTCGAGAAAAAGGAAGTCGTTTTGTTTTGTGTATTATTTGCACTTTTTCAATTTGCCATAATTGGATTAACTACTCCGGTAGTAGGAGCAATGGTGCGCTATAAAGTAACAGCCATCCCTTTTCTATTCACAATTTGTTTGTTGTGCATTGATGGAAGTAAACTTTCGAAAAAAATCAGAGGAATTAAAAATTAGGATTCTTGTAGAGAATAAGTTGAACCATTCCACTCTGCATTTCCGTTTCCAC